>CALSTS010000001.1 GCA_943789335.1 uncultured Pseudomonadales bacterium
GTTTATCCTTAATTAACTTCGCGACGGCTATCGTTGCATAAACATCTGCCAAGGCATCATGGGCCCCCTCATGTGCAATATTATTGGCTTTGGTGAATTCTTCCAGCCTGAAACTCGGCGTGCCGTCTACTTTTGTTGGCCAGTTGAACCCTTCCGGCCTCAAGGCATAAGCTCATCCTGAGCAAATCAATAATATCCCAGCGCGAATTGCCATTTTTCCACTCCCTTTCATATGGGTCATAGAAACTGCGGTATAAGAGATGGCGAGTTACTTCATCATCAAAGCGTAAATTATTAAAGCCTGCCACACAGGTGTTGAGGTTCTGAAAATTCAGCAATGAATTTGGGCGCAGAACTCTGCCTCCGATAGGCCTTTTTCAAGCGCCTCCTGCGGAGCTGATCCCTGTAATTAAGCATGCTTCCGGATTTGGCAGTACATCAAGATGCAGCTCGACAATAGATAATCAATGGGTCATCAATGATGTTTAATGCCTCATCAGTGCGCACACCAGCAAACTGGCAGGCGCGATCTTGGCGAGGATCGCTACCGAAGGTTTCATAATCATGCCAATAAATAGACTTACTACTTTCCAAGTTTTAGTGCCTCTAGCTTTTCAGGGTGTCTTGTATGCGGCCCTGTTAACATTTTAGCTCTATCAAGCATCTGTATTAGTCTGTAGCCTGTAATGAGCATAATAAAGTAGACTGATGTGACTAAATGGAATATACAGATAAAAATGTAATACTTAGCATTCTCTTAAAAAATATCCTTTCTATAGGAAGAATAGAACTTGGCGCGCAGATCTGATCACAGCAAGGAAGAAATCAAAGCTTTAGCTATCAAGCATGCTTACAAGCTCATTGAAGAAAATGGTGAAGCTGGATTCAAAGCAAGAGATATAGCTAAACGCATGGGCTACACCGTAGGCACCATTTATTACGTATTTGGCAATATGGAAAATTTACGTCTTCCATGTTTGCGCTCATATTTTGGACCTAGTTCACACAGTCTCAGGCTTTAAAAGGACTTACCTCGAAAAGAAAAATAAGCTTCATTTACCATATGTCACTCACTTTATCGAAGATATCTACAGGAATATACACTCTAAGCTCAATGGTTATGTTTTATGTTCTAATTGTTCAAGGGACGTTTAGGGATGAATGCTCCGCCTCTGGTTTTTGGAAAAGACCCGACGAGCCTTTCTTGACTCTTTGCTGAAGCTTTTGGCCCGCATCCCATATTGGTAATAAACAAAGAGGCTCTTAAGGCCGCCCATGAAATCATCCTCTGGCCAGCATCCATGGCATGTGTATACTTTCTGGCTTAATGATAATTCCAGGCCGGATCCAATAAACTCTGCAGAACCGAGCAGCCATGGCGAAACACCTGGCTGAAACTTATTTAAAGGGTCTGCATAACTCTTAACAGCCAAGTTATGACCTCTATTTAACGTTACTTATGAGTGTTTTTAATGATACGGTCTAGTCAAATCCGTAAGTTTCCTTTACTCTCCAATAGTAGTAACATCTGCTTTCAGTATGTCGTCGACTATTGATCCTAACATTGGCCTGTCTGTATGAACTTTTTGGGCTCTCATATCCTCTCAATAAATCAGTTTGCTACTCAGGACGTAGAGACCTTGTTCTCTGTTGCTGATCAGATGCAGCCCTATGCTCATCGTGAGCTCAAAACTCGCGTTCTTGAAGGCGCAATTCTTGGGATCTCTGTTTTTTGAGCCAAGCACTCGGACTCGCATCAGCTTTGGCTGCGCTTTCAATCTGCTTGGCGGGCAAGTTCGGGAAACCACAGGCATCAAGTCTTCTGCACTTAGCAAAAGGAGAATCACTTTACGATACCGCGCGGGTGATAAGCGGTTACAGTGATATCATCGCTATGCGCCACCCGATGGACGGCTCAGTTGATGAGTTCTCAAAAGCCAGCAGGGTGCCTGTTATCAATGCTGGTGACGGCTCAGCAGAACACCCCTCGCAAGCTCTGCTTGACCTCTACACCATAAAAAAAGAATTAAATATCAGCGGCAAGCTTTGATGGCTTAAATATCGCGTCTGGTGGGCGATCTAAAATATGGGCGCACAGTACATTCATTATGTAAGCTATTAAAACTCTATAAGAATATTTCCTTTACCCTAGTATCACCAGATGAACTCAAAATGCCAAAAGAAATTGTTGAAGATTTGTTAGCCGCCGGCCATAGCGTGAGAGAGACCGAAGACATGGAAACAGGTCTGCATGAGAAGCACTTGGTCTACCTTACTCGTATTCAAGAAGAACGCTTTAGCAGCCAAAATGAAGCTAATACCTATCGCGGTAGATTTAGACTTAACCAATCTATTTATACAGCCCATTGCGAGCCTAATACCGTCATCATGCATCCCCTTCCCAGAGATTCCAGAGCTGAAGCAAATGAGTTAGATAGCGATTTAAATCAACATCCAAGTCTGGCAATATTTAGGCAAACTGATAATGGCGTGCTAATTCGCATGGCATTATTTGCGCTTACTTTGGGAGTGGGAAAAGACATACACCTTACGAGCAGTAAAGTAGACTGGTATACAGATAGAAGATTTTAAACAGGAGTCGCAGATGGAATTAAAAGATTTACTTAAAGTTATGATCGAATAAGAAGGCTCTGACCTGTTCTTGACGACTGGAGCTCCGCCCAGTATGAAAGCTCACGGTAAATTAACTCCTATGACGGATAAATCATTACCTGAAGGGTATACCAGAAAAATCGCTAATCAGATTATGACTGAAGATCAGCGTAAAGAATTTGAAGAAAAACTGGAAATGAACTTAGCTCTAATGGAAGAAGGCATAGGCCGTTTTCGTGTCAACATATTCGTACAACGTAATGAGGTTGGCCTGGTCTGCAGACACATCGTGTCAGATATTCCAGACTACAAAAAACTGGGTCTACCCGAAATTCTGCCTGAATTAATGATGCACAAAAATGGGCTCATTTTGTTCGTTGGGGGAACAGGCTCGGGTAAATCGACATCTCTGGCATCCTTGATTGATTATCGAAACCAGAATTCTGATGGCCACATCATTACTATCGAAGATCCGGTAGAGTTTGTTCATCCGCATAAAAAATCAATTGTGAACCAACGCGAAGTTGGCGTAGACACGCTTTCTTATGAGGAAGCACTTAAAAACACTTTACGGCAAGCCCCCGATGTTATTCTTATTGGTGAAATACGTACGGCCGAAACAATGGAACATGCCTTAGCCTTCGCCGAAACCGGGCACTTATGCATATCCACTCTACACGCTAACAATGCTAACCAAGCGCTTGATAGAATTATTAACTTCTTCCCGGAAGAACGCCATAAACAGCTTTATTTAGACTTGGCACTTAACCTTAGGGGCTTTATTTCTCAACGCCTAGTTAAAACCCCGGATGGTAAGCGCGCTGCTGCAATTGAAATTTTATTAGGAACACCCCGTGTAGCTGATTTGATTAAAAATGGCAAAGTGGAAGAAATCAAAGAAGTCATGGAGAAATCAGAAGGCGTAGGGATGAAAACATTTGATAATGCCTTGTTCCAACTATACCGTGATGGAAGAATCTCAATGGAAGAAACCCTTAAAAATGCGGACTCCGAAAATAATTTACGCTTGAAGATTTCTCTCGCTGAAAGTGAACGCGGTGAAGGCGTAAGTGACGAAGAAGCTACTGGTGGCTTGTCCTTATCCCCCAAACTCGAAGAGTAAATAGTCAGTCTTTGTCATTGCAGCTAAAATAACGGTTTTTGCGCAGCTCAGTCGATGTACGGCTAGTTATCATCATTAGCGAAGCTAAGTCGAGGCAAATAAATAGTGAAAAGCGGAATTCACATACCCAGTAAATGAGCATAAGGAACTATTTTTTTAACGAAGAATTAGCAAGCGTAGTAGATAATTTAATGCTCTCGGGTGGCATGAAACTCCAACTCTGGCCACCTCTCTTCTATTAAACTCAAGTTTACCCTGGTAGGCGCCAGGTAGGTCAGATGGCCACCCCCGTCCACGGCAATATTGTCTGCCGCCTTACGTTTGAAATCTTCTAGCTTGGCGTTATCACTTGAACTTACCCAACGAGCTGTATAAATACTGATGGGTTCGTAAATACAATCAACCTTATATTCGTCCTGCAAGCGGTATGCTACGACGTCAAATTGCAAAACACCCACGGCCCCCACTATTAGGTCATTATTCTTCATGGGCATGAAAACTTGTGTTGAACCTTCTTCAGATAGCTGAGTAAGTCCCTTTTTCAACTGTTTTAATTTCAACGGATCTTTTAAACGAATACGCTTATAAAGTTCTGGGGCAAAATGAGGAATACCGGTAAATTGTAGCTCTTCGCCAGTCGTAAAAGTATCGCCGATCTGAATAGTTCCATGATTATGCAGGCCTAATATATCACCGGAAAACGCATGTTCAGCTTGTTCACGCTCTCCAGCCAAAAAGGTCACCGCATCACTCACTCTGATCTCTTTACCAATCCTTACATGTTTCATTTTCATACCCTTGTTATATTCCCCAGAACATACTCGTAAGAAGGCAATACGATCACGATGCTTAGGGTCCATATTGGCCTGAATTTTAAACACAAAACCACTGAAACTAGGCTCTAAGGATTTGACTAAACGAGATTGAGTCTCTCTGTCTTGCGGAGCTGGCGCCCACTCTACGAAGTCATTTAGCATTTCTTCAACGCCAAAATTGGCTAGCGCTGAGCCAAAAAAAACAGGACTTTGTTTGCCTGAGAGACAATCTTCTAGATCAAATTTATGGCTGGCACCACGCACTAATTCTATTTCAGCTTTGATATCTTCGACATAGACGCCAAGATAACTAGTGGCTTCAGGGCTCTCGAGGCCTTGAATAATTTTAAGTTCTCTAATTTCACTATCCTGACCATGCTCATAAACATGAATGGTATCGGTATAAAGATTATAGGCGCCCTTAAACTCCTTCCCCATTCCAATTGGCCAATAAATTGGAGCACATTCTATCTTTAGAATATTTTCAACTTCATCCAGCAGGTCTATTGGATCTCTGATATCTCGGTCAAGCTTATTAATAAAAGTGAAAATCGGCGTATCACGGAGCCGGCATACTTCCATTAATTTAATCGTTCTGTCTTCAACACCCTTCGCACCATCAATAACCATCAACACGGAATCGACAGCTGTTAAGGTACGATAAGTATCTTCAGAAAAATCTTCATGGCCTGGTGTATCGAGTAAATTAACAACCCTGTCCCTGTATGGAAATTGCATTACCGAGGATGTAACAGAAATACCCCTTTCTTTTTCCATGCCCATCCAATCAGAGGTAGCATGCCGGTCAGACTTTCTGCTTTTAACAGTGCCCGCTTTCTGGATAATTCTGCCATACAACAACAATTTCTCAGTAATAGTGGTTTTACCCGCATCAGGGTGAGAAATAATTGCAAAGGTCCGCCGCTTGCCTACTGCGGCTGTAAAATCAGTCATAAGTAATCCCGAGAACTGTTAAGGGGCAATTAATGAAAGAAAAACATTGAGCTTGTTAAATGACTGCTAGTGCAGAACATCTTGCTCATTGGGTACTTCACTTGAATACATAGGGTGAAGTATTTGATAACGCTTAACCATGATGAGGTCATGAGGGCAAATTTCTATAAACTCACCATCAACTCGAATTGCCACTTCGTCAAGCATGACACAGACAACATCATCTTCTTCAGCATCAACGATGATCCCTCGCTTATAGCCTTTCAAGGTTTTCAAACTGACTTCTGTACCTAACTCTAGATTGGGAAAAACCTGTTCAGTGCCACTGGTTTGGGCCAGTATTTGCTCGCAGGATTGCACCACCCCAAAGCCAGCTGCAGCAACTATCTGGACGATTTCAATGGTTTCAGGATCATTTAAATCAACTCTTACCGTTTCACCCGGTGGTAACTGCCCCTCGCTCTGCTGTTTACTGATCAATTTTAAGAAGAGACTAATATCTTCTTCATTCCACTCAAGGATTTCTTCACTCTGAGCACTTTCCAAATCACTAGCAAAACTAAAAATATCTGTTTCAATGACATGCTCCAGGCGATCTTCACCTTGATTGAATGGAACAACCATAGTGACCATACAGAATCCATCCCCATTGTCTGAACTTAGACGCCAGAGGAAAGGTATATTTTGATTAATATCTATCATCTACCAACTTAATCAATGGATTAAAAACAAGCTAAATACAGCTTTAAGTATAGCATTGGAAAATTAACAAGCTCCATGATTTCCACGAGTAATTGCAGTAATTCACTTAATAAAATAGTCGCAAGCTCAGATAAAATTTTACGTAATCTTTAGCGAATCTTTTTCTCCACAGTTTTTGTGGATAACTTTGTGAATAAGTTTGCTTGAAGTGCTAAGTATTGAGTAAAACCCTCAAGCCTTCACACATTGGTTAAAATTTAACCAATTAAATACCCTTTAATTTCAATAGCTTATAATTAATAATTGTAAACGGTAATTTTTACACTGGTTTTATAGGGTTATTTAACGCTTGGTGAGATTTGTGCATAAAAAACCGAGTTTAAACTAATATTTTTTTTTACGAAGTTTTTTATGCTGCAAATAAAGAGTTTTTTCGCGTTAATTAGAGCGTCTATTCTGCGATAATTCTTAATAATTGTTCATAGTCCGTCAGACCATTAAAAATCTTCTCTATACCGTCTTGCTTCAAAGTACGCATTCCATCTAAAATCGCTCGTTCTCTTAGATCTTCCAAGCTGGCTTTTTGATAAATCATACTTTGAATCTCATTGGTACCCAGCAGCAATTCATGTACCCCGGTTCGACCTCTATAACCTGTATCCCCACATTTTTCACAGCCTACTGGGCGCATCAGCTCTACTTCAGCAGTATTGATCTCTAGCTCTTTAAAGTGTTCTTCGCCATATTGTTGAATTAAATGATTTAATTCTTTCTCTTCTGGTTTATAGGGCTCCTTACAATCACTACACAGCGTTCTCATCAAACGCTGGGCTAGTACGCCAAGTAGAGCATCAGAAAAATTTACTGGGTCAAGCCCCAAGTCCAATAGACGAGTAATAGTTTCTGGAGCTGAGTTTGTATGCAGCGTGGATAAAACAAGGTGACCGGTAAGTGAAGCTTCAATACCAATAGCGGCAGTTTCATGGTCACGCATTTCACCAATTAGGATAACGTCCGGATCTGCACGCAAAAATGCACGCATAGCAGCAGCAAAGGTAAAGCCGATCTTGGGCTGCATTTGAACTTGTTGTAGGCCTGGTTGTGTAATCTCTACCGGATCTTCGGCTGTCCAAATTTTGGTTTCAGGCTCATTTATATGGCCTAATACGGCATGCAAAGTTGTGGTTTTACCAGAACCGGTAGGCCCCACTACCAAAATAAGCCCATGCGGATGCTTTGAAATTTCGATGGTGTTATCGTAGTTGCGTTTACTAAGATTAAGTTTTTCTAGTGGCAAGGCACTACCAGCCGCGAGAAGACGTAAAACAGCACTCTCACCATTTACCGTAGGTACAGTTGCAACACGCAACTCAAGCGTTTTGCCACGAATTTTAAGTTTGCACTTACCGTCTTGCGGCAATCGCCTTTCTGAAATATCCAAGCGCGAAATAACTTTAATTCGAGCAATAAGTGAGGCAGTGTGCTCCCCGGGAACTTTTAATAATTCACGACAAATTCCATCTACCCTAACCCTAACTATACCTGGGTTTTTATCTTTAGACGGTTCAATATGAATATCTGATCCGCCAAGCTTGTCAGTCTCGACAATAATACGGTTTACTAGCTGAATAATGCCGGACGTTTCAGCAGCACTATCATCTTCCTTACCATCATCATCTTCTTCAATTTCGACATTTTCGCCTTCAAGGTTTTTAAATACATCATCAAAGCCCTCAGTATCATCGTCTTCTTCAACAGACCCTCCAAGGTATTGAAGAATATGTTCGGGTAAACCTACCCGGAAGACATAATTCCGGGCATTCAAAATACCCTGTATTTCCATAATTTTTTGATAGTCACTGGGGTTGCTGAGTAAGATAACTACTTCTTCCTTACTACCTGAAATTGGCAACCAGAGATTATTTCTAAGATAAGAGGTCCCGATATTTTCCATTAGATCAGTTGGTAATGTCAGATCTGCTTCAAACTTCATATAAGGAACGCGATAGTAAAGCTCCAGAGATTTACCTATTTCATCAGCTTCTATCTTGTAATCTTCCATCAAAAGCTTAGAAATAGTGCCTCCATAAAGGGACGCAGCTTTTTCTACATCATCAAACTCTTTGCTACTAATCTTGCCTTGCTGCACCAAATAATCGTAAGGACCTTGGGTGCTTTGAAATTCGGATCTAAATTGTTTTGCTAATAAATTAGCAAACATTGTGGCGTGTTTTAGATCTTCTTTGGTAAAGGCTTCATCTTCCTTGAGATTAATCAGCTGTATGACGCCTAATAAAATATCATCTTTAATAGGTACCACTAGCATTGATTTGAAAATTAAGCCTTGAGACTCACTAAAACTTTTATCCCATTGCAGCCTAGGATGAATATCTTCCAGTGCTGCTGCATCATAAACATCTTTTACTAAAATCGGACGTTGACTTAAGGCGACATACCCAGCCAGGGAAGTCGGACTAAACGGCACTCTAATTTCTATATCTTGACTCTTTTCAGAGCCAATCCCACCCATAAAACTAGCGACTATTTCTTTTCCATATCAACGCTTTGAAAAATTGTAAACAATTTAGCTTTAAATAGATCGAGGATGGTCCCCTCAATCTGTTTCATGGACTTTTTAAGGTTCTTGGAATATTTAAGATTTTTATGGATAGAAGCAAGACTGCGAACAAAACCATCTTCCATAGCGGAAGTGGATTTTTGAGCAGTATTTTCTGCAGCTGCCGTTTCTACTATATTATTGTCCATAAGACTTAACTTTCATCATTTAAACTTATACATAAAGCGGTTTATTGAGGCTTTATGATAGAATTAATGTCTATTGTAAGCATAAGTTTCTCGCTAGGCCATGCCTTTAATAAAATCTTCAAAATCATTGCAAACTTATATCTCCTTAATCTATATGTTGATTGCACTGAGCTTTATGGTAAGCAAAACTGCTCTCGGCGCAAATTACCCTGTTTTAAGCGCCGAACAAGAGCAATGGATTGGAGAGCAAATTTTTAATAATGAATGCGCCATGCAAATTAATTGTTTAACCTCATGGAATTCTAGTGAAGATTTTCCTTCTCTGGGTATTGGGCACTTTATTTGGTACAAGGAAAATCAAAATGAGATTTTTGAAGAAAGCTTTCCTGCTTTGATAGAATATTTTAAAGTTCAAAACGTAAACATCCCGGAATGGATAGAGAATTCAAATTATGAATCCCCATGGCAAAGTAGAGATGAATTTCTCGCGAATTTTTCAAGCACAGAATTATCCGACTTAAGATTGCTGCTTACAGAAACTTTTCCTCAGCAAACATCTTTTATTATCAGTAGATTTGAAGCTGCGTTAAATAAAATGCATGTAATTTTGCCCGAAAATGAATTCAGTAATATCGAGGAGAAATTTTATTCAATTGCTAATGCCTATCCACCATATGGTATGTATGCGCTAATTGACTATGTTAATTTTAAAGGTGAAGGTGTATCTGCTAATGAACAGTATGCAGGTCAAGGCTGGGGACTATTGCAGGTTTTACAAAGCATCACTGATAACAGCGAAAACATCTTAGAGGCTTTCGTAAGCTCGGCTAAAACTATTCTGCAAAACAGAGTAGATAATGCCCCTCAACAAAGAAATGAAGAGCAATGGTTGCAAGGTTGGTTTAATCGGATTGATACTTACCTACCCGACCGCTTAGTGATCAATTTGTAGGAACTTATATGACTTTTGAACGAAAAAATATCCGTGAAATGGTGGGATACATTCCTGGGGAACAGCCAGAATCTAGTGATGTCATTAAATTAAACACCAATGAGAACCCTTTTGGACCCAGCCCTGCAGTTCAAAAAGCGCTCTTAGAAATTAATACTGATAGCTTAAGGTGCTACCCCCAACCCACTGCAATCAACTTGCGCAACGCTATAGCAACACATCACGGCATTGATAAAGACAATATCATTGTCACTAATGGTGGTGATGAACTTTTACGGCTAGCAATAAACACTTTTGTTGAGGCAGATGAAGCAATTGCTGTCGCCGAACCTACCTACACCTTATATGAAGTGCTAGCTCAAGCGCATGGCTGTAAATACATACGATTCAGTCTAAACAAAGATTGGTCTTTGCCAGATAATTTTGCAAAATCTTTAAATAGTTCAAATATAAAATTATGCTTGTTGCCAAACCCGCATGCGCCTTCAGGTACTTTATTATCTGTTGATGAATTAGCTGCTATCGCGAATGAATTTAATGGACTCTTGTTAATCGATGAAGCTTATGTCGATTTCATTGACCCTAATCTTGATCATGATTGCATAGAACTGCTTAAGCAATTCAATAATGTTTTGCTCTTACGCACCTTTAGCAAAGGTTATTCTCTGGCTGGATTGCGCATTGCATATGGCATTGGAGATTTGTCGATAATCACCCCAATGCAAGCCAAAACTAAAGACAGCTACAATACTGACTATATTGCTCAAAAACTTGCACAAGCTGCTCTGGAGGATCAAGTTTATGCAAAAAAATCTTGGAACTTTGTGAGGTCACAAAAAGCAATACTTAAAGATGCTTTAACTGACTTGGGACTAAACAGTGTTGACAGTCAAAGTAATTTTTTATTAGTAAATGTTCCTGAATTGATTAATGCTGAAAAACTTTATAATGGTCTTAAACAGCACGGCATTTTAGTTAGGCATTTCAATCATGAAGGACAAGATAATTTCTTAAGAATAACTGTTGGTGGTGCTGATGAAAATCAACGCTTACTGTCAACACTAAAGCAATTATTAATGAACAGTTAATTATTCTCTTGACTAAAAATAAATCAAAACTCAGCAAAAAAACCCGGAACACTATCTCAGGCTTGATGGTAGGACTTGCATCTATTTTTGCTGTTAGTACTTATATGGAAATACCTCAGGAAGAACTGCGCAGCTTTTTGGTATCGACTTTGTTGTTTTTTTTGGTGATTTTGGTGTTAGCTATTTTAAGCATCAGTGCTTTGAAATTTTTGATGAAGATCAAGCAACTTATCAAGTCTAAATCTGAGAATTCAAATCAAACTAAGGATAGAGAATAAAGCCAAGCATCTTCCCTGCCTGAATTCCTAGGATAATAAGCTCTTCGAGCACCATCGCGTTGAAACCCAAGGCTTTCATATAGCTTAATTGCAATAGTGTTAGAAGCTCGAACTTCTAATAAGAAAGAATGCTGGTTTTGATCTTTCAAATAATCAATCAATTGCTGTAAAAAATATGACCCTAAGCCCCTACCCTGCTCCTTTTTTTTTATCACTATATTTAGGAGCTGACTTTCATCAAGTACATTATGAATTACAGCATAAGCAAGTATGTCGTTACTGCTAATAGAACAGAGCACAAAGCAGTTATCGTTATTTGATAAGAATGATTCCTCAATATTTTGAGGGCTCCACGCAAATTCACTAGCGCTCTTTACTAAGTCTATAAGCTCATTTTGGTCAGCTTCCTGCATCAATCGGCAAATATAATCGGACATAGCTATGAAAAATAAGTCTGCTGATCTACAAGTTCTTTTTTAATTGAAGCCAAACTTCTCGCTTAAATTGCGGCATTTTTAACATCTCATCAAGGCTTCTACAAACTGTGAGCTCATGTTTGTCGCTTGCATCAACAAATTGCGCAATTTTTTCTCCCATTAAAATTAACCTGTTAAAGGTAAATTTTGCTTTTAACTGGTCTAGGTAGGCCCCTAACGAAGCTTTTGCTGCCTGGCCATCTTTCTCTATATGAGACGCTTCACTGAAAGGCCATCTGAAGGGTTTAATTTCCAGATTCAAGTTAACCGGATCATTATATAAGGCATTGAAAATATTGATAAATAATTGTTTTTGTACAGCGCTTAAAGAATTACTAGCATGCATATAGGGCCGTGAAATCAATACCAGAGAGTCTTCATTCACATGAATAATAACCAGCTGAAACCTTACCTCTTCAATTTCTGCTGCTTTATCCGGCTTTGTTCCTTTTATTCGCTCAGCTGTGATTGCTGTTTGTTGTGTATTTTTAGGTATAGGGGTAGAAGTTGGAAGTAGCTCTTGTCTTAAAGGTATTTTAAGCTTAACAATATCTTTTTCATCATGGCTTACTATCTTAGGCCATTCACATTGAATTGATTCTTCAGCCGCAGGCAAGATATAACGTGGAAAATACGATTGTATTCCCATATTACTGAGATATTCTTGCCTGGTAATTTCGTCCATAATCGGTCTTTATTGAACTTAATAGAACCTAACCTGAGTTAGCAAACTTGTCTTTAGCTTCCGCACAAAGCCATAATGCCTCAAGCAGTAAAGTACGACAAGCTAGATTCATTCTATGAATAGAAAAATAATCCATTGTGATTGTGACTGTTTTTTTGCGGCTATCGAAATCCGTGATGATCCTGCATTAGAGGGCTTGCCTGTAGCAGTTGGGGGTGACCCTGGTAAGCGTGGTGTTGTTGCAACCTGCAATTATGAGGCTAGAAAATTTGGTGTTCATTCAGCTATGGCTTCAGCTAGAGCCCGCCGCCTGTGCCCAGATTTAATCATTATTCCTCCAAGCAAGAACAAATATAGCGAAGCATCTAAACAGATGCATAATATTTTTAAGGACTACACATCGTTAATAGAGCCTTTATCTCTGGATGAAGCCTTTCTCGATGTAAGTGACTGCGATAAGTGTAAAGGTAGCGCAACTCTTATAGCTGCTGAGATCAGACAAAGAGTGCGGGAAGAAATGAAAATCACTTTGTCAGCTGGCATTGCGCCAAATAAGTTTCTAGCCAAGGTTGCTAGTGATTGGAACAAGCCCGATGGGCAATATGTTATTACGCCGGACAAAGTGAGTGACTTTGTCGTTGCTTTAAATGTCAGAAAGATATTCGGTGTCGGTAAGGTGACCGCAGAGAAAATGCAAAATCTTGGTATTGATACCTGTCAGGACTTACAAACCTACTCTCAAACAGAGCTACTGACATTATTTGGTAGTTTTGGTGAACGCCTGTACAGTTTATCTCGTGGTATTGATGAACGTCCTGTAGTAACAGAACACCCCAGAAAGTCGATTAGTGTTGAACTTACCTATAATAAGGATCTTCCCACCCTGAAACACTGTATTGCTGAATTACCTGATTTATTAGATAAACTGGAACAACGGATTCATCGATCGAATCGCCAAGTCAGTATTGGCAAATTATTTGTTAAACTTAAATTCACCGACTTTATTACAACCACAGTAGAACAGATTAGTCAGGAACTGGATTTACAACAATTTCAGCAACTTTGCCAAACGGGTTATGAGCGCGGGAATAAACCTGTTCGCCTATTAGGCTTAGGTATTCGACTCAGGGAAGCGCTAAACTTTTACCAGCTCCCCTTAAATTTTGAAGATAATGCTACAACTAAACAAGATAATCCAAACTAACATGTCGCGATATCGCCCCCCATCAGCTCCTGTTTCTAACTACATTACCCCTGAAGGTGAACGCGCCTTAAGTGAAGAGCTTGAATATCTATGGAGAAAAGAGCGACCTATAGTTACTCAACAAGTATCAGATGCTGCAGCCCTAGGCGATCGATCTGAAAATGCAGAGTATATATACGGCAAAAAACGTTTACGAGAAATCGATCGCAGAGTACGCTTTTTAAGAAAGCGTCTAGAACATCTTATAATTGTTGACCAACTGCCAAGCAATCAAGCAAAAATTTACTTCGGGGCTTGGGTTGAGCTATTTGATGAGCAAGGGCAAGTTTTAAAGGTTCGTCTGGTAGGTCCAGACGAAATTGATCCTAAGCGTAATTACATCAGTATCGATTCTCCTCTTGGCAAAGCCATAATGGGGAAGCAACTTGATGATGAAATCAATTTCAAAAGTCCATCAGGAATCAAACATTATTGTATAGAACACATTGAATACCACAAATCCTGACATAAAAAATGAACCAATCTATGTAACTCTGATCGGCTATAAAAAAGTCCTCGGAACCAGCATTACTATTCCGATGGAAATGCTGAATGCTGCTGATTTAATAGCCAGAATCAATCATCCTAAAACTAGTAAATTGAAGCTGCAGATCGCCAGCCTGGATGAAACTAATATCCAGCTTAATGCCGGGCTTGAGATTCTTTGCAAAAACAAACTCAAAGACATTGCAAGATCAGATATTATTATTTTGCCCGCTATGTGGGGAAGCCCACGTGGTGTGATAAAAAAATATCCTGAGTTTTTAGAATGGCTATGCAAAATATCATTAAATGACCCTATAATTTGCGCAGTTGGTACCGGTTCTTTTTTCTTGGCAGAAGCCGGCTTACTAGATCATAAGATTGCTACCACTCACTGGTATTATTTTAATCAGTTTGAAAAACTTTACCCAAAGGTGCAGCTTAAAAGAGAGCGATTTATCACTAAATCCGGAAATATTTACTGTACTGGCAGTGTTAATTCTGTGCGTGATGTAATGCTACATATTATTGAGCAACACTATAGTGAACAAGTCGCTAATCAGGTTTCAAGTCATTTCACGCATGAACTTAAATTGTCATACGAATCAAGTTTTTTAAATATAGCGGGTCAAAATTTTCATGATGATGAGGTCATTATAGATATACAAGAATGGATGCATCAGCACTTTAACGCCGACATTAATATGTTGGAGGTAAGTAAAATATTTGAATTAAGTCAGCGTTCTTTGAATCGGCGCTTCAAACTAGCTACTGGCTTGTCGCCTGTGCAATATTTACAAGAAATTCGTCTGGAAAAGGCCAAGGAATTACTTAAGACAAGTAATTTAGCCATTGCTGAAGTCGCTTACACTGTTGGTTATCCCGACAGTGCTTATTTTTCAGTACTATTCAAACGTATCGTCTCACTCTCACCAGGCGAATATCGTCGCCTGGTGAGAAAGAAAATATTTAAATTAGATTTATAGCTCAGACTCTTCTGCAACAACCATAGTTTCCAGTGGTTTTTGCATGACACGGTCTTGATGCCTTTTCTTTTCATAAATACTTTTAATTTGACGTTCTAGGGCATTAAAAGCATCACGAATTGCTATATAGATATCTTCATGTTCATGCTTATCGTGCTGATCATGATTGACTAGAATGTCGTGGTTAGGGATGACGGCTTCTACGCCTACGTGAAAAACTTTACCTTTGTGGTGATGATTATGAGGGGATTCAAGAACGACTCGTAAACTTTGAATTTCATCGGTGAAGCGTTCTAACTTATCTAATCTTTTCTGAACTGCTTCTGCAACAGCTTGGGAATGATCTATACCTCGGAATACAACTTTAGTATCACTTACCATAAGTATAAGGCTCCTTTGTTACTAACTCAGGGTTTAAAATTAAAAGAGAAAGGCTTTAGCTTGTAGAAACTTCTTTATGAAATATAAATTAACTACTCCAGATATTACTCTTATGAATAAATCTGTCAAAGAAATTTACCGTCTTTTTTGATTGAAATTAAAATAGATTCCCATGCTATTGATTTACTTGGTTTATTTTATCTCATGGCGCCAATGCCAAGGCTCATAAAGTAAACTATGCTTATTATTCCTAGGGTAGGACATAGTAAAAGCATGGTCTGCAGCATAATGCCTCAACCAGGCAAAAGCAGTCGTTGTCTCAAAGCTTTCTTCCAAGCATTCCGAACCAGGACTGGTTAAGTCTAATGCCTTACCTGTGTGGTGCTCGCTATAGCCTGGTGCAGCATTGACCTTAAGAATATCGGCAATACTCACACCAGCATTCATCTTTGTTAAAAACAAACTCTTTTGATACTCAACACTTCTATATGCAGAAACCAGTTGCAGTTCTATGCCATCGCCTAAAGCTGCCGATTTCATCTTTTTCCAAGCAGGAAGAACCTTTGCACACATAGAAACTTCTCTATTAAAGATATCTATCCCGACTGGAAGAAGGTCTAAACATTCATATTGTAAAAGAAGTTTCCGATCTTTTGCGTAACTTGCCGGAATGCCTAATTCTTGATGAATTTCAGCTATTAAATTTTTGTATACTTTAGACACAAATTTTCCCTACTTATTGTTTTATAATTTTGTCTTTATGCACTAACTAAATGGTTTAACTAAATGTACTATGAGATTAACATGCGGTTTTTAATAAACGCCAACTACATATTTATAAACTACACTATCACAAATTTATAACAGAATCGGAATGATAAATGACAACTTCTAAGCCCTCACCTTTTGTTTTAATGTCAACTCAACATGGCAGCATGATCATTAATAGAAATGATTATCATAAGACCTCTGAAAATAGCGCTTATGGTGTTGGCTATCAGCTCATGAGTCGCTCCTGCTATGACCCTAATGATGTATAACTAATTTTAGAATTACTAAAACTAAAGCATGAGGCCTATGGAGACGGTGTGGTTGCTTTGGATTGTGGCGCGAATATCGGTGTGCACACAATTGAATGGGCCAATTTGATGACAGGTTGGGGAGAGGTTATTGCCTTTGAAGCTCAAGAGAAGATTTTCTATGCACTTGCTGGAAATATTATTCTAAATAATTGTCTCAATGCCAGTGCAAAGCACCTTGCTTTAGGATCCAGTAATGGAAAAATCACCATTCCCGAGCCAGACTATTTAAAGCCCGCCTCATTTGGTAGTTTCGAGCTCAAAAAGAGAGCAAATAATGAATTTATTGGGCAAGCAATTGATTACACGCATGCTAATAAGGAAATAGATTTAATTACTCTAGATTCTCTTAATTTAGTCCGTGTGGATCTGCTTAAAATTGATGTAGAAGGCATGGAAGAAGAAGTTTTAAATGGTGCATTAAAATTAATAAGCACTCATAAGCCAATCATCTTTATTGAAATTATCAAGTCAAATAAGCAGAATCTAATAAGCTTACTTGATAGCTTCGATTACAAATATATACATCTCGGTATGAATATATTAGCAATTAATCAAGATGATGATTGCATCAGATAAAGTCACGCTTTCATAGATGGCAGTTATTTCCATTAAAAGAGCTTAATTTAAATTGCGTCTTTGACAGTAACTTTAGCCTTCTCTCATCTGCTTGGCCAAATAATCATGTTAAGTGGCTATTTTATATAAACCATAATATCCTAAAACCCTTATGATCGCCCTCTAAGCCATTGGTTTTTTGGGCTTCTTGATTAAAAAGGGTTGAAATGTCACATTTACCAGTAATCGTCGGATTCGGCGGTATTAATTCTGCCGGCAGAGCCTCTAATCACTACGCCTACCGTCGCATGGTGATAGACAGCCTGAAGCAAAGCTGACGCCGATGGGACGCTGATTAATCTTGCCGTCTTGATGGGCCTTCTCAAGAAGGCCGATGGGGCCGACAATAAGTGGCTAGATGCTCAAGGTAGTGCCATTGAACTCGATGCGTTTTTAACCTTTCATCGTGAATTAATCCTTAACAGCTCGCTTATTCGTAAACTTGAAAATAACCTGTTTGATAATTCGAAGCTTTTCCAAACCAACAATGCTGTTCTTTCACCTTTAGACGGTGAAACATTAAGCTTTACGCTACTACTCGTAAATTACCCGAACACATTCCTGCCAACTGGCATGTAACAGCGATAAATGAAAATTTAAGTAAAGTTGAAATTACTGGCAATCTGGAAACTATGTTGCCCGATAGCTACAAGGGTTCAGTAAATTGTGCTGGTCAATTACCTACGGGATTTAACCCTGCAGAACTCTACCCTTCACGTAATCATCCTCGCAGCTTACAAATGACAGTCTATGGTGCATCTGATGCCATACTCTCTATGGGCATTGATTGGGATACCATCAAGACTCATGTAAACCCGGACCAAATTGCTGTTTATGCCGGCTCTGGCATGAGTCAGCTAGATTACAATGGTAATGCTGGGATGTTACAGGCACGCTTATTAGGTAAACGTGTCACGTCCAAACAGCTGCCTCTAGGCTTTGCAGAAATGCCTGCTGATTTTATTAATGCCTATATGCTCGGCAATATTGGGAAGACTGCCTGCAATCTGGGTGCTTGCGCAACCTTTCATTACAATCTCAATCAAGCTATTCAAGATATTCGAAATGGTACGCATAGAGTTGTAATTGTCGGTAATAGTGAAGCCCCTTTGGTCCCAGAAATATTTGAGGGCTATAGCGCCATGGGGGCTCTTGCCGATGATGCAAAACTTAAAGCTTTAGATAAACTGACAGAGCCGAATCATCGCCGTGCTTGTCGCCCTTTTGCAGAAAATGTGGGTTTTACCCTAGCTGAATCGGCCCAATTTATAGTGCTTTTTGATGATGCCTTAGCGCTAGAATTAGGTGCCAATATTCATGGATCTATCAATGATGTTTTTGTTAATGCGGATGGCCACAAAAAATCTATCGCCAGCCCTGGCATAGGTAACTATTTAACTGTTGCTAAAGCCGCCGCTGCAACTAAAGCTGTCTTAGGCGAAGAGGCTCTGCGTCATAAAACCTTTGTTCAAGCACACGGTACCGGAACGCCTCAAAATCGGGTTACTGAATCAGCGATTCTAAATGAAGTTGCTGCTCATTTTGGGATTGAAAACTGGCCTGTGACCGCAATAAAATCTTATCTTGGCCACTCCATTGCCAGTGCCGGGGCAGATCAACTCAACACAACTTTAGGCATATGGAAATATGGCATTATTCCTGGCATTTTAACTAGCGGCGCTATAGCTAGTGATGTGCATCAAAAGAATTTGGATATTTTGCTAGAGCACAAGCAAGTCAATCCACGCGACTATGATGCCGCCATCTTGAACGCCAAAGGCTTCGGCGGCAATAATGCCACGGCCTCAGTTCTGTCGCCTTTTGTTCACACGATAGTATGCTGTCCCATAAACATGGCGCAAAGGCCTCTATCGCTGCTTACCATTCAAAGAACGAGTCGGTCGCAGAAGCCAGCGCAGCCTATGAAGCGCTTACTAAGCAACAGGCCCAGCAGTCAACGCCTATTTATAAGTTTGATCACAAGGTTTAAGCTCGGGCGAGTGACATGTGAGCTTTGACTCAGGAAACAGCATAAAAATTGCACGGCGCAAGCTTTGGATATTAGACCTTAAGACTTTCCAACCCTTATGCGGATATGTGTGACTAAGGTTTATTCAAATCCAACTCATTTAAGCAAAAGGTAAAAAGTATGTTTAAGAAAGATCATCGACATTGTAGCGCCGATATCCATAGCACTTATCGAAACTTCACGTTGGAGTGGCGTTTCGCTTTTGACCCAGAAAGCGCCGCGTCAGCCAAGAGCAAGCTTCTAGCTATTATGGAAGCGGCACGCTGGGCTCCTTCTTGCTTTGGTGATCAACCCTGGCGTTTCATCGTCATTTGCAATCAAGTCTGACAACCCTGACGCCTGGCAAAAGCTCTTCGACTGCTTGGCTGAAGGCAACCAGGGCTTGGTGTGCAAATGTGCCGGTTTTAATCGCCGCTTGTCATGACACTCCAGTCGCTGATAACCCAACTCCTTTCGACTGGACAACCCAAACCCTTGCGCCGCTTATGATACCGGTGCGGCGTCGGTTTCTTTATGTGCTTGCAGGCTCACCGATCTGGGACTTAATGACGCCACCAGATGGGCGGGCTTTTCGGCTAGAATCTGCTTAAGTGAAAAATTTGACAATTCCGGAGCGCTATAAACTGCAATGCAGCGGTAATTGCTCTTGGCTATCCAGCTAGCTGAGGACAATATTCCTGAGGCCTTTAGAGGCAGAGAATTGAGCGCCACGTAAAAGAAACCCTCTTGGGACGATAATTTCTTTACCGCAGTTGGGGAAACTGGCGTTTAACTTTGCAAGCCGAATGAAGCACCTAAGTTAAGCCTGCTATTTCCATTACACTCGGATACAGCATTTCTGCTGATTGATACTTATGGGTTTATTCATCTGCAGTGAAATGTTTATTGCACTTCTATCGGCTCGGCCTTATTTATTTTTTTGAACCACTCAGCTGGGCCAGTTTGATGAACGGAAGTACCATGCATATCGACTGCTACAGTCACTGGCATATCTTCGACTTCAAATTCATGAATAGCTTCCATCCCCAAATCTTCAAATGCTACTACCCGTGATTTACGAATTGCTTTAGACACTAGATAGGCCGCACCGCCAACTGCCATTAAATATACAGATTTGTGTTTTTTAATAGCGTCAATTCCAGCAGGCCCTCTTTCAGCTTTGCCGATCATTCCCATCAAGCCTGAATGTTCCAGCAAGGCATCGGTGAATTTGTCCATTCTTGTTGCCGTCGTTGGTCCTGCCGGGCCTACCACTTCATCTCTCACTGGATCAACCGGACCGACGTAATAAATAAACTTATCTTTTAGATCTACGCCTTCTGGTAGAGGCTCACCTTTCTGATAGAGATCAATCAAGCGTTTATGTGCTGCATCACGTCCAGTCAACATTTTTCCTGACAACAGCAAGGTATCTCCAGGATTCCAATCGGCAACATCTTCACGAGTTACTGTTTGTAGATTAACCCGCTTAGCATTAGGTGCTGCTTTCCAAGTCACTTGAGGCCAATCTTCTAATTTTGGAGGATTCAGCTCCGCCGGACCTGAGCCATCTAGGGTGAAGTTTATATGTCTGGTTGCCGCACAGTTAGGAATCATCGCAACTGGTTTAGAGGCTGCATGGGTTGGGAATTCCTTAATCTTTACGTCAACGACGGTCGTTAAGCCTCCAATTCCTTGCGCACCAATCCCCAAGTTATTCACTTTTTCCATCAACTCTAGACGTAATTCTTCAATGGTGTTTTGCGGACCACGCTCACGTAGCTCATCAATATCGACATGGTCCATCAAGACTTCTTTAGCCATTACTGTAGCCTTTTCTGCGGTACCTCCGATACCAATACCGAGCATGCCAGGAGGGCACCAGCCGCCTCCCATAGTCGGCACAGTTTTCAATACCCAGTCCACAATACTATCGCTTGGATTCAGCATAACCAGTTTGGATTTATTCTCTGAACCACCACCTTTGGCTGCAAGTTTAAATTCAACTTTATCCCCAGGTACTATCTTGTAGTGAATATTCGCTGGGGTATTATCTTTAGTATTGATACGAGCTCCCGCAGGGTCGCTAACGATTGAGGCACGCAAGACATTATCCGGGTGTGTATAGGCTTGACGAACACCTTCATTAATCATCTCCTCTACGCCCATATCAGCTTCCCATTGCACATCCATCCCGACATAAACAAAAATTGCCACTATGCCTGTATCCTGACATATAGGTCTTTTACCTTCTGCGCACATACGAGAGTTAGTTAAAATCTGGGCCATGGCATCTTTGGCTGCCGGTGATTCTTCGCGCTCATAAGCCCGATGTACAGCTTGAATATAATCCAGGGGGTGATAATAGGAAATGTATTGTAGAGCGTCAGCTACACTCTGGATGACATCTTGCTGGCGAATCAGCGTCATGGTGAACTACTCCTCAATATTACTTTTAACTTATTATTTTGTTGTCTGAATGTAGTATAAATAAGGCATATTCTATCACGCTTAAAATCTGTTTTGCCGTAATAAGCGCGCCAAGTAGAGACTTATATATAGGGAATTAGTGTATATATTATTTTCCTCAGTATTGTATTTCCTCATATTTCAAAATGATTAAAAATAAGAAATTTTATTGTGTTTAATATAAAAAATATGGCTGAGATCCACCCAGAACTCACCTTTAATGTTGCCCAAAATAATAATATAGCGGTATTCGCTACACTTTGCGGCATCATTTTTATTTTTCAAATACTTTTCACTTCAGTGCCCTTTTCTATTTTGAGCATATGGGCCTTAATCATGATTATTCTTTGCTTGTTTCGTTTTTTTATAGGCTTAAGACTATTGAAATGCACTGAAGCCAATTCTGAATGGGAAAAAACCTCTCTTCTGTTTATTTTAAGCGTCAGTCTTGGGGGCTTTGGGTTCGGTTTTACAGCCGTTATGGCTGAATTCTATAGCACTGTTCAAGAACAGCTCTTTATCTTTGCGCTTATGCTTGGGTTTTCAGGTGGCGCTATAGCAACCCTCAGTCCAATTATTCAAGCATATATAGCATACGTTATAGGAATCATGGTCCCACAAGTTCTCGCCTTATTGTTTAGCTCCAGTAATGCAAATTTGTTTGATTCAGAGGACTTGGAACGCCTGGTTGGCATTCTTCACGTTTAGATTCCTGAACATCAGCAGTTAACGCAATGATAGGTATTGACTGGTAGGCCTCTCCTTCCATTTGCCGAATTCGAGCCGTTGCTTCTAGGCCATCTAAATTTGGCATCTGACAATCCATCAGGATTAGCTCAAAAGGCTTGCTGGATAACAAAGATAAAACTTCTAAGCCATCATTAGCGAGCTCAACATCAGCCCCTATAGCATTCAGCATGGCTTTGCTAACAAGTTGATTTGCTTTGTTATCTTCGGCAAGCAATATGCTCACTTTTTGGCTAAGCATTATAAGAAAAAGACCTTAGAATTAAGCTGTTTGTAAGTGCATTTTAGTAGCTTTTGCTTTTGGTTCAAAAAGTTTTGCTCCCAACACTAACATACAAGGCGTAAAAATTAGTGTCAGTAAGGTGGCAAAAAGCAGCCCCCCTGCTATTGCACTTGAAAGCTGAACCCACATCTGTGTTGAGGGTCCTCCAACAATAATATCCTGATCAATAATGTTGATACTGACTGCAAAAACCATTGGGACCAGACCCAAAATCGTTGTTGTCGATGTCAATAGTACAGGACGAATACGTTGAGCAGCAGTTTCTATGACAGCTCTTTTTACAGAATAATTAGTATCTCTTCTTATCTCGTTATAGGTATCTATCAACACGATATTGTTGTTGACCACAATACCCGCCAAGGCAATCACCCCGACTCCACACATAACAATACCAAAGGGCTGGCCTGTAATAAGCAAGAAAATCATCACGCCTGCTGTTGAAAAAATAACAGCAGAAATAATCAGGAACGATTGATAAAAATTATTAAACTGGGTCAACAATATGGCGAGCATGATAACGATGGAAACCAAGAATGCCTTCCCAAGAAAAGCGCTAGCTTCTGCCTGATCTTCATCCTCCCCACCAAAATTCACGCTTATATCAGGATCAAAAGGTGCTTCCAATAAGAGGTTTCTCAATAAATTAGTTTGCGTAGCCGCTAACAGCCCATCTTCCACGTCAGCCTGTATCGTCATGGTTCGTGCACCATCTAGACGATTAATAATGCCGGTTTTTTGAGACGTCTCAAAATTCAAAAAATTACTTATAGGAATTAAACCATTTGCTGTAGGAATAGTAAGCTGATTGAGTTGTTCCATATTACGGTTTACATCAGTAAAACGTAAACGAATATCGAGTTCTTCATCGGCATCATCAGGTTGATATTCAGATAATTTTAGCCCGGTTGTGACCAACTGAACTGCGCTGCCAAGACTTGAAATATTTGCGCCATATCTAGCGGCTTCTTCACGGTTTACCAATAACTCCCACTCGATGCCTGGTAAAGTTCGATTATCTTCAATGTTGGTAAAACCACCAATTTCTCCCATCGCATCAAGTATGCTTCTTACGGCACCGTTAAGTTTATTTGGATTAGTTGAACTCACTTCAAGCTGTATGGCTTTACCTTGAGAAGGCCCCTGTTCTTGCTCAGCAATTTCAATTTGAATACCCGGCACATCACTAAGTCGACTGCGAACGACTTGTTGCAGTTCAATAGCAGTAGGGCGTAAATCCCAGTCGACAAAATCCAACTGGACGCTACCAATAGTGTCTTCGGTACCTCCACCCCCTCCTTGGCCGCCGCCACTATTTGATGTCCTGGTGTAGACTGCATCCAGATAGTCCATACTCAACAAACGATTTTCGACATCCTGCATAATTTGATCTTTTTCGTAAATCGATAAATCACCTCTAGCATGCACCTCTACTTGAATAAATTCAGGCTCTTGATAGGGGAAAAATTCAACACCCGCTCCTAGTCTGCCATAAGCAACATAAGTGCCGACGAGAAATAGAACGGTAACTGCGAGAACCTTGCCAGGGTGATTGAGCAACTTCCAAAGCACTTTTAAATACTTCAAAGTCAGACCATTGGCGCTTTTAGCACTTTGGTGCGTCATTTTATTAGCTTGGACAACAGTCGAGGCACTGACTCGACGACCAATAGTCCCACCGACTACCGGAATAAAACACAAGGCCATAAAAAGTGAAGCAGTTAGGGTAAACATTACAGTAATTGGCAAATATTTCATAAATTCACCGACCATGCCTGGCCAGAACAGTAATGGTAAAAACACCGATAATGTGGTGGCGGTAGAAGCAATGATAGGCCATGACATGCGTTTCGCAGCAATCGCGAAAGCTTCTTTTTTCGCCAAGCCTTCAGATATCAGTCGCTCAGCCAACTCTATGGTTATAATCGCACCATCCACCAACATACCTACAACCAAAATTAAAGCAAACAACACAATCATATTCATGGTCAGTCCCATCGCATAAATAATCAAGATACCGGCTAGGAAAGAACCCGGAATAGATAAGCCAACAAGTAGAGCCGGCTTGATGCCAAGAGCAGCAACAACAACAACCATAACCAGGATAATAGCGGTAATGACATTATTTTCCAGATCACCCAGCATTGACCGAATTTGATCAGAGCCATCAAGTAAATAGGTGACATTGATAGAACTCGGCCATGTATTTTGGGCTTCATTTATTAAGACGCGAACAGTTTCAATCGTTTCAATAATATTTGAACCGGTGCGCTTGGATATTTCCAAGACCACGGCATTTTCACCGTCGATTCTGGCAAAACTTTCCGGGTCTTTATAGGTTCTTCTTATGGTGGCAAGATCTTGAAAGGTAACCACACGGTCCTCTAGCACTTTAACCGGCATCGTCATGATGTCATCCAGTTCAGAAACAACACCCGGCACCTTGATGACCATGCGTCCAGAACCTGTATCTAATGCGCCAGCGGCGATTAATTGGTTATTGGTACTGACCAGATTGGTGATGTCCACAAAGGACAATTGATAGGCATCTAGTACTGAAGGATCAATCAGAACTTCAAGCATTTCTTCACGATCACCACCAATTGTCACTTCAAGCACGTTAGGTAGCGCTTCAATTCTGTCTTGCAAATCCCGAGCAATAGTAATTAATGTACGCTCAGATATTCTGCCAGATAGGGAAACTGAAAGTACTGGAAAATCTGATACATTGATTTCATTTACCGTTGGTTCCAACGTTTCGGGAGGTAGCTCTACACGAGCTCTATCAACCTGCTCCCTTACATCGATAATAGCTTTATCAATATCATAGCCGGCATCAAATTCCATCGTCACTGAAGCATGCCCCTCAGATGCAGTAGCCGTCATTTCGTTTAAGCCTTCTATCGACTGTAATTCCCTTTCCATCGGTAACACCAGCAAACGCTCTGCATCTTCGGGAGAAATACCTTCATGCACCATAGACACATATACGATAGGGATTGGAATGTCCGGCATAGACTCTTTAGAAATTGTTATATAGGCATAAAATCCAGCAACCAGAATCGAAAGTAATAATAAAATTACAACCTTGGGTCGCGAAAAAGCAGCATCTATTAAAGTATTCATCGTAAAATTCTGTCTCTTTTATTGCTAATCTTATTAAACTATTTCAAGTCAACATATCGAATTGGAGGCACTTCCAACGAAGGGTCAATACTAGCACTGTCAGCAACAGCGATCCTGACGGCCTCACCAATTTGTGCAAAACCCTGCCCGGCAGTGATGATGCGAGCGAATTCAGGCAGACCACTTATCCACATACCATTGGCATCTGATAACTCAATAGTTGCTAGATAGAATTCAACCACACCTTCTAAATTGACTGTTTTGATTCCGATATCGCCTTCTTCATTAAGGGTTAGCAAACCAGCTGATAAATAGTGAGCCGTTACCTGCTGACGGGGAATGCGGGCAGTTACACTACTACCTGCTCTTAAACCTTCTGAATTAGGCACAGCAATCTCAACACGAAAGGTGCGAGTCGCTTCATTAGCGCGAGGCGAAATAAACCGCACCTGGCCCGTTCTCTGCCGGCCGTTGACCAGCTCAACATTTGCCTCAACACCTAATGCTAAATATTCAATGTCATTTTGTGAAATATAGGCATTCACCACTAATGGGTCATTATCAACAAGCTTTATTAACTCATTCCCTATGCCTACATACTCACCTAAATCAAGAATATTTTCCTCAATATAGCCACTAAAAGGAGCCCGAATAAAAGTCTTCTCAATTTCCAGCTTAATACGCTCAAGCTCCACTTCAGCTAGCTTAAACTGGGTTAAAGCATTATCAACTTCGGAAGAAGAAGCAAAATTTTGCGCGTTCAAGTTCACTGTCGCTTCGTATAGACGTTGTTTCTCTTGTAAATTTATTTGTGCTTGCTCTGCACGTATTGCGCGATCATCCATCTTGAGCTGCATAATGACGCTACCTGCATCAACAAATGCACCTTCTTCGACCAAAATGCGGTCAATTTGACCGGTCGTCTCTGCTCGCAAAACAACTTCACGATCTGGTGTCGCACTACCATTAGATATAATGTAACTGGTAATCTCTTGAGCCTGCATGTCAGTAACTTCAACAAGCACGCGGTTATCGATTACAGATGAGCTGCTATCATCATTCGCAAGATCATCGCTTAACTCTGCACGATCTTCCATATACATGCCAGACGCCATCCACAGCACCAGTGCAACACAGACTCCAAGGGCAATCCCAACAGACTTATTCATTGCTAGTCTCCTCTTCCATAACTTCACTTTTCAAGCTTTCCATAAATTCCTCGGAATTATTCTCTAAAAAATTCTTTTCGTTTACTGCTTTATCAATCACATACTTCAACACAAATTCTTGCCCCTTATTTCCTGCCACTCGCTTACTTAGTTCTGGAACTTCTTGCAAAAAATATTCCACATCTTGAATACGTTTGGAAATTATTGTCTCAAGACGTTCAGAAGACAGCATCTCCGCTAAAAAAAGTAATAGCATAAACTGTGATCTAATTTTATGACTCGGCGGTAATGCTTCCAGTTCAGCTTTTAAAAAATCTCGGCCCTTGTCAGTCAACTCATAGATTTTTTTGTTAGGTAGTGCAGCTTGCTCAATATTTTCAAATTGAACTAAACCCTCTTCTTCAAGAACTTTAAGGATTGGATAAACACCGCTTCGAGCAACATCGACGAAATGGCCAAAAGGATCTTCGAGCCTCTTGCCAATATCATAGCCAGAAGCCTTACCAAGACTCAGAACAGCTAAACATAAAGTTTTTGTATTCATATTTACGCAATAACATCACAATTAGATTTATAGAATAAATTATACTACTATAAAAAATGCTAATCAAAGATATAATAGTGCAAACTATAAGGAAATTCTAAATTATGCACGCAACAACCACGGCATATTTACTTTTACTTACCTCAACTATCTATATAGATCCCTTCAACATTCTTTTCACGATTTAACCGTATAAAAACAATCTGATTAATATAAAATGCGCCGATGCTTCGACTGTTCATCTTTAGTTTAGTTATATCTTTTAGCCCCTTGATTATGGCTCAAGAGGGTTTCACTGTTTTATTTCTGGGAGATTCACTGACTGAGGGCCTTGGCCTTGAGACTGATCAAGCTTTCCCGAATCTGATTGATGAACGCCTTAAAACCGAGGGCTACAACAACATATCTATTATCAATGCCGGTATTAGTGGCTCTACTTCAGCTAGCGCCTTAGAACGAATGCAGTGGTATGTTCGCTCTCGCCCCGATTTAGTAATACTCTCATTGGGAGCTAATGACGGCCTTAGAGGACTAGATGTAGATAATATGAAAATAAATCTAGCCGAAACAATTGAGTTTGCTCAGAGTAATGGTATAAAAGTCGCCTTAACAGGCATGCTTACACCGCCCAATATGGGAGAGGAATATACTACGTCCTTCGCCCAAGTGTTTCCGGATTTAGCGACAGAATATAATTTAGATTTTATGCCCTTTTTATTACAAGATGTGGCGGGCATTCCAGAGCTCAATCAAGCTGATGGCATTCACCCGAATATAGAAGGCAGCAGAATTGTAGCCGATCATGTATATAACTTTTTATTACCTCTAATTCCTTAAGGAAGTCCATGATTCTTGAAGTTAATAATCTCTATAAAAACTTTGAAACAGCTGCTGGAACTGAAACTGTAGAAGTACTCAAAGATTTAAATATGAGTATGGAAGCCGGTGAAACTGTTGCCATTCTAGGTCAATCTGGTAGTGGTAAGTCGACACTGCTGACTTTGCTGGCGGGCTTGGATAATCCAAGTTCTGGTGAAGTCTTGCTTAATGAACAAAATATGCAATCGCTTAATGAAGAAGAGTTATCGAAATTTAGAGCGCTCAATATTGGTATTATTTTTCAGCAATTCCATTTGATGTCACATCTCACAGCACTGGAAAATGTCTCCTTGCCACTGGATTTATTTAAAGATGATTCATCTACGGCCAAAGCAAAAGAAGCACTGGAACAGGTTGGCTTAGGGCACCGTATTGAGCACTTTCCACATCAGCTTAGTGGTGGTGAGTGTCAGCGTGTCGCTATTGCTCGCGCCATGGTAGTTAGGCCCAGCATATTGTTAGCAGATGAACCAACAGGAAATCTCGATAATTCCACTGGAGAACTTATCACCGATATGATTTTTGATCTGGTCTCTAAACACAACATGACACTTTTGTTTGTCACTCATAATGAACAATTAGCTCTGCGCTGTGGCCGCCAACTTCGTTTACAAGGGGGCAAATTTATCTGATGCTTTGGCTAAAACTTGCCTTCAAGGAAATCAGTAATAATTTCCGCTTCAGCCTCTTCTTTATTATTAACCTATCTATTGGGCTGATTGGGTTTATAGCGCTGGACTCTTTTAAAAATTCAATTGATGCACATCTGACTAATAACTCCAGAGCAATCTTGACTGCAGATGCCCAAATTTCTGGCAATGCACCACTGACTGAAATTGAATTCACATTGGCTGATGATATTTTTAATGCTGAGTATGAATTTTCTGATCAAATTTCTTTTCTGTCCATGGTCGCCGCTAATGATGCTTCTCGCATGAGTCAACTTATTGGTATTGATGCTACCTACCCTCAATATGGTGAATTCGTTTTGCAGGAAGGTGGCATTCTGACTGATGAATTACGCCAGCAATTGTTTAGCGGCAATTCTATCTGGGTGGCCGAGAGCCTGATGCTTACACTGGGCTTATCTATAGGTGACTCAATCAAAATCGGAGCCATGGATTACACCATTACTGACATGATTGAAATCGACCCTAGTAGCACAATTTCAGTGATGTCTAATTTCCCTGCAATCTATATGGGACTGGAACAAATCCAGGCAACTGGATTAATTCAATTAGGCAGCCGCATCAATTACTCACGCTTCTACAAGTTTAATGAAGATGTGAATATGGATACTTGGGAGGATGATTTCCGTCAAGCTGAGCTTGAAATACTCGGTGATACTCGCCGTATAAGTATGACAACTCACCAAGAACGCAGCGAAGATCTTGGGCGAATCCTGGCCTATATGAATGATTATCTAGGACTCATTGCTCTCATTGCCCTGTTTCTTGCTGGCGTTGGTGCGGCTTATCTATTCCGCTCTTTTTTCACCAGTCGCTTCAAAGATATGGCGATTCTGATGTGCCTGGGTGGCACACCAAAACAAGCCTACCTGATGACCCTAATACAAATTGTGCTACTTGGTTCAATCAGTGCAATTATTGCCAGTTCAATCAGTTTTGTAACTATGCCGGTATTACCCATGTTATTCGAAAGTTTTCTGCCACGCGGCTTTGTCAATGAAATGGAACTGAGCTCGTTTATTCTGGCTTTATTTTTAGGCACTATCGGTTCTGTCATTTGCTGCCTGCCTATACTGTCAAAAATTTATGACCTGCACCCGATTGCGCTGTTTCATGAAAAAATTCAACCCAGCAAATCATTACCTCACTGGAAACGTCATACCATGAGCTATGCCCCCATATTAATCGTGTTCTGGTTTCTGGCAATTTGGCAATCTAGTTCAGTTTTGATTGGCAGTCTTTTTATCGCCTCTTTCCTTGCCGCTATTTTTATTCTCGGCCTTGTTGCCTGGTACATATTAAAATATTGTGGCTCCTTTTCTAATCATTCAAACGTGACTCAAAAACTTGCCTTGCGAAATTTAAATCGTAATCGCATGGGTGCTATCTCCTGTTTTCTGGCAATAGGTCTGGGCTCCCTGCTGATAAATCTAATACCCCAAATAGAAAAAGGTTTACAGGAAGAGATCTCCCAACCCGATGATTTTTCTGTTCCAGATTTTTTCATGTTTGATATTCAACCCGACCAGCTTGAGGGATTGGAAGCCATACTCGCCAGCTATGGTCATAACCTTGCTTTTGTTTCTCCGCAGGTGCGCGCTCGAATGGAATCTATCAATGACGGTATTGTAGATGACTTTGAGGAAACACCTGATGAACAGATGCAGCGTCGGCGTTCTGTTAATTTAACCTACCAGGACAAACTGAAAAGCTCGGAAGAATTGGTTGAAGGTGAAGAATGGGATGGCCCATGGGTTTTTGGTTCCGATGACCTTCCCGGTATTTCTCTAGAGCTGGATTTCTCTGAACGTATTAATGCCAAAGTCGGCGACGTAATTAGTTTTGATGTACAAAGTGTTCCTATTAGTGGCCGCGTAATGAATTTACGCACAGTGGACTGGAATAGTTTCCAACCTAATTTCTTCATCTCCTTTCAACCCGGGGTACTGGATCCTGCACCAAAAACCTTTATCGCCGCGGTCAGCAATGTTCCTGAAGAGCAACATTTAAGCATCCAAAATGAAATAGTCGAAGAATTACCGAATATTTCTATTATCAATGTCGGACAACTTGTTGCTAGTATTCTGGATATTACCAACCAGATAAGCTGGGGTATTAAGGTGATGGCTTATTTAGCTATTTTTGCTGGCTTGGTTGTGCTTTATTCAATTGCCCGCTATGAAGTGAAATCACGATTCTGGGAGATCAACTTACTAAAAATACTTGGCGCCAACTTTAAAGACGTAAGAAACATTGTGCAGATTGAATTTGGTATTCTGGGTTTTTTTGCTGCTTTTGTAGGCGTTAGCTTGAGTTTACTAATTTCCTATGCAATATCCTGGTTCATCTTTGACAGCATATGGAAAATTTCTTGGAGTATAACTGCTTTCAGCATTGTGGCCATTACGGCATTAAGTGTACTGACAGCATTGGCTGCAACCATGTCTGTGTTAAAACAAAAACCATTACAATTGCTTAGAGCTGATTAACAAGTATAAATTGCTTAGCGTTGATTAACGGGTATAATACGCGGCCTGTGCGGACGTGGCGGAATTGGTAGACGCGCTGGATTTAGGTTCCAGTGCCGCAAGGTGTGAGAGTTCGAGTCTCTCCGTCCGCACCATTTTAATAAACAGTACAGTTCATAAAAGTCTTTTACCCCGCGAAAACTCTACAATGCTCCTATATTTAAAGACTATTACCGCCCAATGCAGTCTTGCATCATCTTTAAATTAATGTAACACTGATTGTAACATCGATATAAATAATGATATGATCTAGCTCGGCATTTCCCTTTTTAGTTCCCAATTCAATTCTTCTAGCTTCTTCTTCGGCTTTTTTCCAGTATTTAACAGTATTATCTGTCCAAGGTGTGGAAATTGATCCTCTACAGTATTGATAATAGTCTCTAAGTCCTTCAGGGAAATTCCTCACCAGCTCTCGATAAAAGGCCCTGAGCGTCAAGGTTTGATGTGCAGCTTGTTCCATTTCTGCTGAGAAGAGTATTTCAAATTTATCTGGGAATGATGCAAACCCTTCTCCAAGCCCTCCAGGGCCTGCGAACAAGTCAACAATTTGTATAGGGCGCTTTACTGGCATTTAGGCTCTTGAAGGGCTGCTCTTACATTTGCAGATAGATGAAATTTTATATTACAATAATACCTAGGTAATCTTCTAAATCTACTCTATAAAACCAAATAAAGCCTGAAATCTATGATAAGGCAGATCGGCTAGAGTAATTTCCTAAATATTTTTTGTAAGGTAGCGATAAGTTAATGATGTATAAAGTTGTATTCTATAGAAAAATAATCGCGGTATCGATTGCAGTCAGTATATTTAGCGCCACACAATCACTAGCACAAGAACTTAGTCGTGAAGAATTTGATTCTCTTTCGGATAGGGTTAGAACTTTAGAAAGTGAAAATGCCAATCTTCGAAATGCAGAGGGAGCCAGAAACGTCTTTAGCAGTCTTGTCGGTACTAATGCTGAATATAGTTTCAAAGTGCTAGACCATGCAGAAATGACAAATACCAAGCAGCTATATCAATTACAAGCGCTTAGTAACGGGATGCTAGGTAGCAAGCTTACCTTGGGCGGGCAAGTGACAGCTCTTCTCAATTATCAAGATGCAAATGAAAATTCAAAATTCGGCTGGCTCATGCGCCACCCAACTTCAGCTAATCAGATTGGCACGTCTTCATCTGAAGCAGTTATTCACTCTTCTAATATCAACCTAACAGCTAAATTACATGAAAACATAACAGGTTACGTCGAGCTACTTTACAATCCAGAACAAAATTTTGCATCAGGATCAACAATAACAGGTTTGCCGCGTAATAATGTTAATGTTAGAAGGGCATATGTCCTTTGGGGGAATTTGGATAAGTCCCCAATGTATGCTTCACTCGGAAAAATGGACATACCCTTTGGCTGGAATGATACGGTTAGCCCTTTCACTAATTCTACTAGTTGGCATTCATTTGCTGGATTAGCATATGGAGGTTTATTTGGATATGCTAATGAGAATCTACATCTAAGAGCGATGGCTATACAAGGAGGCGCTCAATTTAGGAATGCGAACACTCCAGTTGAAGGCACAAATGTACCCTCTAAACTGAATAACTTTGCCGCTGACGCTAACTATACTTTTGCCTTTGAAAGCGATGCTACTTTAAATTTGGGAGCTAGTTATCAATATGGTTCAAGCTATTGTCAGGAATATCAAGACACTCCAGCTGAAGCGCATTCGACGGGGGCGACTTTAATTCCTGGCGTTACCAGAAACACTGCACCACAGGGCGTTAGGCATTTCAATTCATGCAATGATAATGTCGATGCTGTAGCAGCCTATGGCATTTATACAAACAGCAAACTAATGCTTACAGCAGAATATGCAACCACTTTGGATGTTTGGCCAGGCACCGCTAATCCCTACATTCCTCAATTTGCTGCAGAAAAAAATGAAACTTTTACCCTCGGTGGAAGATATTCCTCTGATGTTGGTTTCCCTGAGCCTATAGATTTCTCTGTCGAATTTAGTCGTTTCAATGCTGGCTCTTCGGGCTCTCCTTGGGAGAAACAAGATCAACTAGTACTTGGTGCGTCTTATTATTTATCTCCAGGCGTCAATCTTTTTGCAGAGCTAATTCGTGTAGAAGGATGGGTACCTCTGAATTTTCTGAGCGGTGGCAACCCTGGTAGTCTTGTTGGGACTTCTTGGTCTAGCCAAACTTCTAGAAATAACATTTTTGCTCTTGGAATACAGGCGGCATTTTGATATAAAGGCTTAAGCTTTGTTTGGTCAGTGAAAACAGGCTCAGGACACCCTCCCGCCTTAAAATTTTAGGGCGGGCGTTAAGCTTTATTTAAACTTTTATATCAAATACTATAGCTGAGAATTTTATGAATAATAAAATTATAACTTTAGTCCTCTTTACGATATTTTTAGGTAGTTCAAGCTTTTCTCAAAACTTTTCTCTTGAAGCAACCTATGGAACCATTACTTTAAATGCAGGCTTCACGCCTGATCCTATGACTTTTTCCGTTAAGTCTGGTGGAAGTATTGATGCCTCGTCTTTGGGTGGTTCATGTGCAGGGTATATAGCTAATGCCCCAGATTTTCAATTTACTTTCTCGCCAGGCTTATTATCATTATGGGTTTCAGTAATATCATCGGCAGATACTACGTTAGTTATAAATGCTCCTAATGGCTCCTGGATTTGTGACGACGATAGTGGTGGCGATCTTGACCCATCAATCAATTTCAAAGATCCGGCAAGCGGAGTTTATGATGTGTGGATAGGAACCTATAGCTCAACCTCAATCTATGATGCGACATTATATATTTCAGAATTAGGTCAATACGGGAATTGATAGCAACGAAAACAATAATACTACTTTTGTATTGCCCACTAAAATTAGAGGCATTTGACCTCTATAAAAGACAGAATAAATAATACATATTTAGAGTTTTTCTTATGTATTTTTTCTATCCAAACCAACCAACACAGCCTCCACTTCCTTTTCTAAATCATCCTAATTGTTTCTAATCAGTGAAATTAACTCTTTCTTTAATGCTAATTTTTATAGTCATGATTGGCATAACTTCGATCATCTCTATAACGGACGATACGCAAGATGAACCTTTGGTTAGTAACGAATCAACGATAGTCTATGTAAGGAATGAATATTTGCCTTATTGGGCCGACATTGACCAAGACTGCCAAGATACCCGACAAGAAGTTTTAATTAGCGAAAGTAAAATCGAAGTAGGATTGAATGAATCAGGTTGTAAAGTTATTTCAGGTAGCTGGTTAGACCCATACACGGGCGAGATATTTGAAAACCCAAGCGAATTAGACATAGACCACGTCGTCCCTCTTTACGAAGCTCATTTCAGCGGAGCAATGGAATGGGCACAAGATCATAAAAGACAATATTCAAATGACCTCAGTAATCCAAATACACTTATAGCTGTACATAACGGGGCAAATAGGTCAAAAGGAAGTAGTGACCCTGCGAACTGGATGCCTCCTAATAATGCATTTCATTGTGAATATATAACTATGTGGATTGATGTTAAATCTCAGTTTAATTTGGAAATGGACGAAAGAGAATCTAATTTTATAGAAAATAAATTAGAAGAGTGCGCAGCTCAACAGTCACCACGCTGAACAACCCAGGGCAGACATTCACTTCTCTGTAACTTAGCCAGCGTTACAGAATCATTGACCTGCACAGCGATAATATTCTCTACAGCTCTATATTCGCAGCCTAGCAATTCGGCCAGGGCTATTATCTTGTCTTTGGTGGCTGGGGAGGCTGCGTAGTATTGGCAGATATACATGTCTATAAAGGTAGTATAGATTGGTAATATTGGCTAAGCCAGAAAAGCAGTTCCATAATCCCTTAAGTGTAATAAGAAGTATGACTAGAGAAGCCTATGAGGCTGTAAAATTGGGCAGTATTTGCTGAGATCGTCTCTGCGGTCACGGTTGCAGCCAATAAACTAATTGCATTGCACGGGCAACTGAGAAGCTAGAACAGTTGATTCATTGCATGACCATGAAAAACCTGAGTCGTCGTATGTAGGTACAAGGATAAAAACACCATTAGTACCACTTTCTGGTGATAATTCTACGTATATGACGCCTTGGTCAACTATTACTGAATTAACATATTCATTTGTAGAGTTAGTTTTTATTCCTAGGACACTATTATCAAGAGGCCATTGTTGTTCAGATAAGGCATACTCTTTAACGGCAGCTATTACTGTATCAGTTGAAACCATTACATCAGCTAATCTAACCCTTGTTGTATAATCTTGATATGCAGGAAGTGCCACAGCTGCAATAACTCCTACAAAAGCAATGACTGGAACTATAGCTGCGAAAACGATGACTACAGTTTCTTTTTCAGATCCTACTGAAATCCCTTCATTTAAGACTGGCAATCTAGATCAAAAACTCCTCACGGGTTCTGTGGCTGGCCTTAAAGACGCCACCAAGTGCTGTGGTCTGGGTCTCGGAGGTTGCATCCATCACGCCGCGTGATTTCACACAGTAATGCTTAGCTTCAATACTGACGGCGACATCTTCGGTTTCCAGCAATGTTTGCAGGGCTAGCAGGATTTGTTGGGTCAGTCTTTCCTGCACCTGCGGTCGCTGGGCAAAGAAACGAACGATGCGGTTAATTTTAGAAAGTCCGATTATTTTGTTGGCCGGAACATAGGCTACCTTGGCCGTGCCATCAATGGTCACAAAGTGATGTTCACAGGTGCTGATCAGGCTGATCTCTTTGACCTTGACCATCTCATCAACTTTCATCTTGTTCTCAATGACAGTGATTTTAGGGAACTGGGTGTAGTCGAGTCCGGAAAAGATTTCATGAACATACATCTTGGCAATCCGATGCGGCGTTTCCTGAAGACTGTCATCCGATAAATCCAGACCCAAAGTTTTCATTATTATCGCCACAGACTTTTTGATCTTTTCGTACTTCTGCTCGTTATCAATACTGTTCGGAACCATTGGCGTTTCCAATCCGTGCGCCAAGAGGGCTTCACGAACCAGCAGGGCCTCTAGTGTAAAGCTGGAATTTGAAGATTTATGGGCATTAAATATTGCCTGGTTCATGGTCTTTTCCTGTTCTATCTATTAGCGACTTGTCATATTACGGGGGGAATACCCGATTGGATTACCCTGTTTTCAGTTGTCTGCCGCCGTCAAGTGGCAAATTTCTGCCAGTGATGTATTTGCTGTTGAGCAGCAATTGGACGGCTTCGATTCCCTCCCGAGCACCCGGGCCAGGAGGTAACAATGATTTGTTTTCGACACGTTTTCTGTATACCTCGTCATCTGATTCCCTGAACATCAGCAAGGCAGGGGCAATGCTGTTGACCTTTACTGCAGGAGCCAGTTTGGTGGCAAAAGAAAGCGTCATGTTGTGCAAAGCCGCTTTGCTTGCCGCATAGGCAATGTGCTTGCTGCTGCCTCTTTCTGCAACGTAATCTGTGAGGTGGATGATATCTGCCATACCGTAATGCTGAGCGCCAGCTGCAAGCAGTTCTTCAAAAGCAAGATTGATCATATAGGGCGCCTGCACATGAACTACCCAGTTTGCTTTCAGCACCTCTGCAGGTGCATTTTTCTGCGACTCTGGCAGCCAGTCGGAGGCATTGTGAATGACAGCCCGCAATGCAGAAAATTCGGTGCATACTTTGTTAATAAAAGCAGATGTCCTGTCAGCATCGGAAAAATCGGCTTGGATACAGGAAATTCCGGCATCTGCCATTTCGGTCAGACTGTCGCGTTGGTGCCGATAGGTGATAGTAACACTGTAGCCAGCATCATGCAGCGCAAAAGCAAGTTCCCGGCCAAAACGCTGAGCGCCACCGGTAATAAGAATATTACCGGACATCAAGGACGACTGGCTGAAAGGGTAACCGAGACAGAATCCGCAAAACGCAGGGCATGGGGTTTGTCGATCCTTACTTTCGCACGGATCACCATTTCGTTCTCCATCAGAAATTGCAGCAGGTCCTCAGCCAATTTTTCCAGCAGGCGAAAACGACCTTCTTCGACATGCCGAATAATTTGCTTCGTGATAATTTTGTAATTCAGTGCAGTGGCTTCGTCATCGCTATTGCAAGCTTCATCGGCGCGATAGGATAGCTCACAGTTAATGAGAACATCCTGCTGCTTGCTCAGCTCTTCTGGGTTAAATCCGATATACGTGCGCAGACGCAGATCGGTGATGTTGATAACCGCATCATCTCGTTTCCAGCTGCCGTTGTTTTTTGAATACAGCGGGGTATTAACTGAATGTATATTAGGCATGAGTATCTCCTTTTTTCTTTCATACGGGGGTATTCACAATTCAGATTAATCCCGGAGATCTGCAGACAGGATAGAGCCATATAAGAAATCACCGATTTAAGGTCAAATCATGCCGTAAGGTCTCGAGATCAGGCTTGCTGCAGAGATAGTTGAAAAGCGCGTTAGGCTCAAGTATTTACAGAAGTGTTTTTTGCATTTAAACATCTTCAACATTATTTTGCTGAACAGCTTGTTGGTGCAATTGCGACGGGACTGGAGACGCAAGGCAAGGTCCTGCTGACGCATACAAATCAGGGGGCTCACTATTACAGCCACAATCAGTTGTATGGCCGCTTATTCCTAAAATCTCCTCTAAAGTATCTACGCAGGTACTACTTAAACTACACAGCCTGAAATGACACCCCCGCCCTATTGATTAGACCCACCCCTAGAGGATGCAAAGTAAGGTAATTAAAAGGGGGTGATAATAAGTTTTGGTAACACTGATTGTAACACTGAAGATAACTGAACTATTTTATTACTTTATAATTCAATTAGTTAGTTTCTATGATTGAGTATCTCCGTCCCGCACCATTTTACAAAGACTGCTCACTTCAGTTTTTATTCTGGTGTATTTTTATTTCTCTTATTAATTAATAAGGGGAATAAGATATCAGTTCTGATATTTTTATCTCTAATTTATAAGCCAGTCTTCCATCCTTTGATTATTCTATCTATTAATAAATTCATTTTTTATATCCCAAAAAAAAACTGACCCAGCGTATGCTGGGTCAGTTTTTATTTTTTAAGGCAGAAATCAGTTTATATGATTTTCAGCCTAGAGGAGTCGATATTAAAACTCCAAATTTACTTGGATACCGAACTCACGAGGCCGAGCAACAACACCTTGGTCAACACCACCTAAGAAAGCGCCGAAACCACCTTGCTGATACCACTCGCTAGTCATGTTTCGAGCCCAAATCGCATAGCTCCAATCTGAATTAACAGGTTGGTAAGTCATACGGCCACTCAAGAGACCATATTGAGGCTGAACTTTCTGCAGCCTAATATCCTGAATCGTCACATAATCATTAGTCCAACCGTAATCGAGCCGGTATGTAAGGCTAGAACCATTTTCTTGGTTCCAAACATACTGACCACCTACAGACGCTTGAAAGTCAGGAGCAAAGGCGAAATTTGAATTAAGCCCAATAGTTGTTGCTGCCCCTACGTTAGTATAAGCAGTATCCAACCAACCAGCGGAAGCATTGATAGTAATGTTATCCGTAGCCGTCCAAAGAGCATCAAATTCAAAACCTGACATTTCTGCTTCACCAGCATTTTGCTGAGTGATTTGGCCCGGTACTAGTGCTTCACCAACTTGGATGTCTTCCCATGTACCATCGAAATATGATGCATTTAATCTCAGATTGTTATCAAACAACATTGAGCGCACACCAAATTCAATCTGGATAAGTTTCTCACCGGTATACGAAGTAAACACACCACCAACAGCGTTAGTATTTACACCACCACCGTTAAAGCCTTCAGAGTAGGTACCATAAAACATGATATCGTCAGTGAAGTCATATGCTAGCGACACGCGTGGTGTGAATGCATAGAAATTGGCCTCACTACTAGAGCGTACAGCTCCCTTAGTGTACGAGTAGCCAGTATTAGGCCAGGCAGGCAAGTGCATCTGCAGCTGTCCATGCGCCACCCTGGAATTCTTCTTCTGAATATCGCCCACCGACAGTAAGTACTCAATCATCCGTAAGGTCATAGTTAACTTCGAAAAAGAGCGACGTATCTTCTCGATTATTCTCAGTGATTTGATTTCGCTGTCTAAATGGCTAATCCTGCAAGAGGGCCACCAGGATATACCAGCGGCACTAATGTGCCAGTATTATCGGCAACCGGCATAAACTGCCAATCAAAACGACGCTGTGTATCCTCAACGCTGTTGGCATAGAAACCAACTACCCAGTCAAGCCTGTCACCATCACTTATCAACTGAATTTCCTGACTCCACTCATCGACTCTAGCGCCTGTGAAAATTTCGAAAAATTGATATTCAGTTGCATCCAGATCTGCCAAGGCATCACTATCATACTCTCTGCTACCGCTAATCGATCTTAATGACAAGGTATCACTAATATCCCAGTCAATAGTCAGATTCATAGATGTTGCATCTAAGTGCCAACCCGGCCCAGCAAAGGTTGAGGTATTTCGATACTCTTCACGTCCACCAAAGGCCTGTGTTGCATCAGTAAAATTGACGCCTGGAATAGCCTGCATTTGTCGAGCAAAAGCTTGATTGTCATTGACATCATACAGAACGTCCGCATTAGGATGGTTTGGATTACTTTGGGTAGATGTAATATCAAATCTGACATCAACATCAGAGCTGGCATGCCAAAGCATATCGAGGCGTGTTACGGTATTATTTTCATCACCGTGTTGTATTTGTGCATTGCCACTTTGAACATAACCGTCTTTTTGAGCTATTAAAGTAAGTCAATTTGGTTAAAAAGTTTGGCGTTATTGGCACATCGACATTTGCTGTTATCTGTCTTTGATTGAAGTTACCAACATTTAGACGAATTCTCGCACCCATTTCATCAGAAGGAGCTCTTGAAACATAGCTGATGGCTCCACCCATGGCATTTTTACCAAACAAAGTACCTTGTGGGCCTTTTAATACCTCAATACGCTCGAGCTCCACAACATTGGCCAGTGACCCTTGCAGACCAGTTTGCGCAACGCCGTCCAAATAACGTGCTACACCAGGAATACCTCGCATAGTGAAGTTACCTGATGTTGGACCAGTTGAACCACCGCCACGAACCATAAGATTCGGTATTAAAAGATCTAAATTTTCGACATTTTCAATGTTTCTATTTTGCAGATCTTCTGCACTGAAAGCCGAAATAGTAATTGGAACATCTTGAAGTGCCTGCTCTCTTCTTTGAGCAGTCACCACTATTTCTTCAATGCCCTGGGCTAGCACCGGTGTACTTAACAGGCCCGGAGTTAGCGAGACGATAGCCGCAATCGGCCATGCTAATTTCGAAATCTTGCCTGGATGACGTTTAGTTTCTTGCATATATCTCTCCCCCTTTCTCTTTTTATAAGATAACTAGTAGTAGTAGTTGATAATTGCTGATTTAATTAAAATTAATCAGACAAGCGGATTAATATACATTATTTTTGTACATTTTATAATCATTTTAATGACCTATGCATAAAACTAATCACTTTAACCTATTATTTATACTATCACTTAAATAAACCGAAAGCGGATAATACATCTGGAGTTAGCTTTAAAACGCTTGGCAAAATAAACCTCAATGAAAGGCATACATAATTTAACACTTTAAATCAGTAGATTAGTTTAATCTTAATAGTGTGGATATAGAGTAATGTGGCTTTAGAAAAGCTATTAAAACCTGAAGTTTTTGGAATATTTTAAAACAATTTCAGAGTCTCTGGCATTCATGCCGCTAAATACACCATCTGTATCAAAGTTATAATTAACAACAAAGTAAAAATTCTCACCTGCCTGAGGATTCCAGTTCAACCTGCTGTTAAGACCTACCAATGATGAAAGATTGTCATACTGCAATAGATTGATCCATGCCCAAGTAGAGTTGAAAGCCAAAGTAGTATTGAGCCTGACAAGGCGTGTACTGAAATCTCCTTGAGGTAATTCAACATCGGTATAACGATAAGAGAAGTTTGCAGAAAAGCGTGGATCCGGCTGCCAGCCTAAACCCACGCCGACTTCTTTTTGCTTGCCATTATAAAAATCACCCTGCTTGTAACTAATATCTGGCACAAAAGCTCTGAATGAGGAGCTTTCCAAACCAATTTCAGCGCTATCAAACGAATATTTACCCGCTGGAATGACGATTCCAGGGCGTATTCGGAAATCAGCAGTTAAGCCTTCACGCTCTCGCTGCACATCCAAATAAATACGATCAGCCTGATGACTGTTCAGGCTGAACAACCGCGAGGAAAGCTCTTCACTTTGCATCTCACCATTATCGATACGACGAGTATGGTTATATCTGATTCTGCCAAAATAGTAACGTAGTAGAGGATTGTCGCTTACAAAATAACGGCCTTGGACTTCCGTACTTAATTGCTCTATACCTCGACGGTTGGCAAAGCCAAGTGCAGGATTGTACTCAGCGCCGATATAGTTATAACCAATTACGCCACTTAAGCCAGTATTCTCTGTGGCAAGATCAAGATTTGCACTATAAGCCTTATCATCGCCATTTAGTCCATCAGTATCACTTTGCTGGTACCAAATATCGCCGGTTAAAGTATGACTGCTTGCAAAACGAGTATTTCGATATCTGAAGTCCACTCCAGCTAGAGAATTATCGTTGAGACTATTAGGGTCGCCCTGAGTAAAAATTGCACCTATTCGAGATTCTTGCAGAATATTTTGTGTCATACGCCCAACAAACAGCGGCGCATCATCCACCCCAATCCTGTCTTCTTGCTGCACCATTAAGGCTCCGACACTAAGGTCGCCAACTCTACCGGCCAGTTTACCTCCAACATCAATATCCACTGGTTGTCCACTTCTTGCATCCAGACCAATACGCCTCGAATAGAATGGCGTTCCATTAATGTTGCCGTCTCCGCCAAAACTAAAAATTTCTGAATCCTGTAAAAAGAAATCGCGCTTTTCTGGAAAAAATAATGAGAAGCGAGTCAGATTAACCTGCCGATCATCAACTTCTGTCGCCGAAAAATCGGTATTCAAGGTCAACACCCCTGTAAGATTCGGGGTGAATTTATAAAAAACATCCAGCGAGGGATCAAAGCGGGAATCCGTGGTGTTATTAACATGATCTTCCGCATTGGCAACGGTCACCGAGGGGACAATATCGAGACCCAAGCCTTGTTGAAGGCCATTCATGCCAACGATCTGCCCTCCCGTGGAAGGATCTATGGCTCGATTAAATGAAGACCAGGCCAGCCTTTCATTGGAGCGGGCAATTTCACGCTCCAGATTAAACCCCCATGTGGTTGTATTGGGATCAAAATTCAGAGTAGTGAAAGGAATAGCGATTTCCGTAGTCCAGCCCAGCTCATCAATCTGAGAATCGACCAGCCAGATCCCTTCCCAATTAAAGTTAGCACTAGTTGGACTCTCGAAAACTGCATCGTCCCGAATCGCGTTAGGCGTGGTGACAAAACGAAAGGCAGTTCTGCTGTTATTAAAAGTGTCCAAAATGACATGCACATTGTCATCGAACCGAACTGACTGACCTTGAATCATTGTGCGTGCAATTATCTCGTCAGGTTCAGTATCAAATAAGCGGGCTGCCACATAGAAATAATTATCATCATAAGTCACGTAAAAGATACTTTCCTGAGTAGGTGTACCATGGTCGACAGGATTAACCTGGTGTAAATCAGTAATAACTGTTGCCTGCTGCCAGATTTCATCATCTAGCACACCATCAATATTCGGCTCCAATGTTGTACGGCGAATATCTACCGACTTTCTGACGAAAGCGGAATCAGTATCTGCTGCAGAATTTTGTGCATTAACAAATTCCGGGAACAGACCAAACAAAACTAGAAGGTATAAAAATTGTTTCTTCGAGCACTTCATACTTGTCATTAATTCCCAATTTTTAATAATGTATATTGTATTAGAAATATCTAATCTAACTTAGCTTTTTTTGCCTGCCAATTCTTTGCGCCATATCAGACACTGGTTATTTGCAGGCATATCTCTATCTTCTATTAATGCAAAATCATAATCTTTTGCAAGTTGATTAATTTTTTCAAAATCACGAATGCCACTTAAAGCGTCCCTATCCTTTAGCCAGAGATCAAAATGTGCATTGCTGTCACTGGTAAAATCACCATCGTATTTAAAAGGACCGTACACACACAAAATGGCACCAGGTTTTAATACCTCACCTGCCCCTCTAAAAAAGTCAGCGCTTAAGATTTCCGGCATAATATGTAGGCAGTTTGCACTGAACAAGCCATCTAGATCCATCACCGGCCACTCTTGCTGTGTTACATCTAAAACTTCGGCCGACATAAGATTTGCGGGTTTATCGTCGGACATTGCTGCTGCTAGCGTAGACATATTTGCTGAAATTTCACAGGGTATCCAACTAATTTCTGGCAAGAGCTGGCAAAAATAAATGGCGTGCTGAGCGGTGCCACTACCAACTTCCAATATGCGGTCACCGGCCTTGAAATAATTTGATATAACTTGAAGAATAGCCTGTTTATTATTTTCACAGGCTTGGCTGAAAGGTTTATTCATCGGTTTGAAGTTTCACTTGGCAACATTTCTTAGTTTAATTACTCAGTTGCATGGCAAATGCTTACAGACCTGATGAACGTATGTCATTTATCTTCAGGCTCTAATTTTTATTGAGCGTGCTGTTAAAGTGCAGTCGGCGTTGTAGTGGTTCTCGCTACTCGCTCTTCAAGTTCATTAAGGCTTTGCTGAATTGAATTAAGAGTTTGATTCAAACTGAGGCGATATAAATTAATCGATTCTATATCTTGCTCATTTATATTTACTCTATCAGCCAGCCCTGACCCCTCCAACTCCAAAGAAGATTTGAGCGTATCTAAATCACCTGTGATACTCGTCAACTGCTGATTAATGTTTAAATTATTTAAACCGGCAACGTTGCTGTTGAGACTATTTATTTGATTGCGAATGGTTTCGATAATCTGTTCATTCTGATCAAGGTTTGCGGCCTGCTGATTAAGCATCCCAGCCTGATTTGCCACGACTGTTTCAATCTGAGTAAGATTTTCAGTTTGTCTTTCAAGAGTCGAATTCATTCCGCCAATATCCGATCGCAGCACATTACGTGCTGCCCATAATTTATCTATTTCAGAAAAGTTGAAATCCACTCTCTCCAATAAACCCATTGAAGATTGTTCGGCCGCTTCATCGACTAGACTCAAACGGTTTTCCAGCTGCACTATACGATCATTGGAACGATCCAAAGTTGTTTGTATTAATAGACCTTGTTCATAGAAATAATATGCACCACCAGCACTGGCAAACAATCCTAGAATAAGAACACCTAGCAAAAGCTTCAGCGCAGCACTTGCGCCTGCCGAGACTTCGACTTGCCCACTTCCACCGGAAGACATCGAATTCCCACGCTTTTTTTTGCGATGGGTGACGAGCTCGTCCCGTTCAGGGACTATTGAAAAATCGTCGTAATCTCTATCTTCTGTACTCATGCTGGCTATTATATTTACTTTGTTGTGAAAAGTATAAGTTCGTTTCAACCCCCCTTCCAGTATGCTTCTCCTGTGACTCTTCAATCCATATCGGCATGTAGGGCACAAGAAGCGTAAAATTATTGAGGTAAAACGTATTTATAGAGGTGAGTTTACAATAACGTAAGCGATCCGATAAAAAAATATTTTAACGAAAAGAATATAAGCGCAATAGCTCCACTCAAAAAAAAGCCCCGTTCTTACGGGGCTTTTTATAGCAAGGCTTAAATTACATCATTCCGCCCATGCCACCCATACCGCCCATATCAGGCATTGGTGCAGCAGCTTTTTCTTCTGGTATTTCAGCTACCATCGCTTCAGTGGTGATCATCAAACCAGCAACAGAACCTGCAGCTTGAAGCGCAGATCGAGTGACTTTAGTCGGATCAAGAATACCCATATCCAACATGTCGCCATATTCGCCAGTGGCTGCGTTATAGCCTTTATTACCTTTCAGAGAGCGTACTTTATCCAGTACCACTGAGCCATCATCACCGGAATTTTCGGCAATCTGACGTAAAGGCATGGTTCAAGGCACGTTGCAGAATATTTAAACCAACATTCTGGTCTTCATTATCACCCTTTAAGGTCAATAATGTCTTGTAATGCGCGAACAAGAGCAACACCGCCGCCAGGTACCACGCCTTCTTCAACAGCAGCACGAGTCGCATGAAGGGCATCTTCAACGCGAGCTTTTTTCTCTTTCATTTCGATTTCAGTGCCAGCACCCACTTTGATGACGGCTACACCGCCAGCAAGTTTAGCAACACGTTCTTGCAGTTTTTCACGATCATAATCAGAAGAGGTTTCTTCTATCTGTGCTCTGATTTGAGTGACGCGAGCTTGAATGGCATCAGCTTGCCCAGCTCCATCAATAATCGTTGTATTGTCTTTAGAAAGAATGACACGTTTAGCAGAACCCATATCTTCTACTGTGGCACCTTCAAGGTTTAAACCAACTTCTTCAGCAATTACAGTACCACCAGTTAAGGTGCTAATGTCAGCCAACATGGCTTTACGACGATCACCAAACCCTGGTGCTTTAACAGCCGCAACTTTAACAATGCCACGCATGTTATTTACGACCAAAGTAGCCAAAGCTTCGCCTTCAACATCTTCAGCAATCACCAATAAAGGACGACCAGCTCTTAGCTACGCCTTCAAGTAATGGCAACATTTCACGGATATTTGTTACTTTTTTCTCAACTAAAAGAATCAATGGATCTTCTAGTTCAACAGTCATGTTGTCCTGATTATTCACAAAATAAGGTGATAGGTAACCACGATCAAACTGCATACCTTCAACAACATCTAATTCATTTTCCAAACCAGAGCCATCTTCAACGGTGATAACACCCTCTTTACCAACTTTTTCCATAGCATCGGCAATAATGTCGCCAACAGTGGTATCAGAGTTAGCTGAAATACTACCAACCTGAGCAATTGCTTTGTTTCAGTACAAGGCTGAGACATACGACCAAGCGCTTCAACAACAGCAGTAACACCTTTATCGATACCGCGCTTAAGATCCATTGGATTCATGCCAGCAGCAACTGACTTTAAGCCTTCATTTAGAATAGCCTGAGCCAATACAGTTGCAGTAGTTGTTCCATCACCTGCGAGGTCTGAAGTCTGAGAAGCCACTTCTTTAACCATCTGGGCGCCCATGTTTTCAAATTTATCTTGCAGCTCTATTTCTTTTGCTACAGAAACACCGTCTTTAGTGACTGTCGGGGCTCCGTAGGACTTATCCAGCACCACGTTGCGACCTTTAGGTCCGAGAGTTACTTTTACGGCATCTGCCAGTAGGTTAACGCCCTTTAACATGCGTTGGCGGGCTTTATCTCCAAATAACACTTCTTTAGCCATTGTCTTAATTCCTATTATTCAATCTGTTAATAAATTGTCGCTTAAAATTCTTTTGGCTTAGTCTTCTACAACACCAAAGATTTCACTTTCATTAAGGATAAGCAGCTCTTCATCCCCAAGTTTGATTGTGTTACTGGCATATTTACCAAAAATAACTTTATCACCTGCTTTCAGATCAACCGGTCTCACTTCACCGTTATCTAAAAGACGGCCTGGGCCTACGGCAACAACTTCACCTTGAGAAGGTTTTTCAGTAGCAGAACCTGGGAGTACGATACCGCTAGCAGTTGTCGTTTCTTCTTCTTGACGTCGTACCACGACTCGGTCTTGCAAAGGACGAATGTTCATAGTTTGTATTCTCCAAAACTATTGGGTGTTAATAATACGTTGAATGGCCATTGATTCTTAATGTCAATTGGCCGTAAACCTTAACAAATCAACAACTTAGTTTAGGCTTAAGCCCAGCAAGTTCGATTTGAATCACCTAAATGGGGTTAGATAGTGGGATTTCAATAGGAAAATATAATTATTTTTGCTTTTATTATTGCCCTACTCTTTATCGAGCTTATTTTGATCATTTGCAGGCGCTGCTTCCTTCTCATACTCGCCTTCAAAAGTATTGCCATCTCTTGAATTGCCCCGGGAATGTTGAGTATAAAAAAATTGCCCTTGCGCGCCCGATTGAAACATTGCCAGCTTGCCTGACTTGATAAGGGCTCTAACAATATAGCGCCGTATAGGCCCAATTAAAAACATAAAACCTAAGGTATCTGTGATAAATCCAGGTGTTAACAGAAAGGCTCCTCCAACCGCTAAAAACAAACCTTCAACTATTTCTTGAGCGGGCAGCTCGCCACTTTCAATGCGTTGATTTGCTCGAGTGAAAGTTGATAAGCCCTGTTGTTTTAATATCTGAATGCCGACCACAGCGGTTAACACGACCAGTCCGAGTGTAGTTAATCCGCCAATTTGATCCGCCACTTCGAATAGCAGCAGCATTTCTCCCAGAGGGATGATAATAAATAGTAAAAAAATGTAGCGCACAATGAAATCCTTTAAATCCTCGTACTAACTATAGGGATTAAATCCCAAAGATAAAACCTTAGATTTTTTAGAGCTATCACCACTGTATTTGAATAGTTAACTTAATACAGCAATTAATAGCATCGTAGTGAGCGAAATTTAGTCAAGGCGCGGGTCTTTGTTGAGCTGAGATTTTACTAAAAAAGTAAATGACTGGCTCAAAAAAGACCAGCAACGAAGGATAAATAAGCGCAACAGACGCTAGCGCTAGTCTCGGAAATTATTGAACTGCAGGGGCAACCCCCAATTATCTTCTTTCAAAACTGCCATAACACTTTGCAGATCATCTCGTTTTTTGCCAGTGACCCTAAGTTTTTCACCCTGAATCGCCACCTGTACCTTCATCTTTAAATCTTTGACTTTTTTTACCATCTTCCGCGCTGTTTCTGATTCAATTCCTTGTTGAATAGCTGCTTTTAAAACGGCGCGCTGACCAGACATTTCAACTTCTCCAAGCTTTAATGCTGCTATATCTAACTTACGGCTAGCCATTTTATTGTGCAAAATATCGAGCATTTGTTGAGTCTGGAAATCCACTTCAGCACTTATAATAATTTCAGTATCTGTTAACTCAAAAGAGGCGTCTACCCCTTTGAAATCAAAACGGTTGCTCATCTCTCGTTGCGCCTGATCAACAGCGTTAGACATTTCGTGCATATCAACTTCAGAAACTATATCGAAAGTAGGCATTCATCCTTCCTCAATTAACATTAATAGATTTGATTATAAATCAGACTGGATAAATATCTATGCTTAACGCAGAGAGCGCAGTCAAGACGAGGCGAGAACATAATTTAATAAGAGAGCTTACTAAAAAGTAAGTGACCGAATTAAATTATGTTTTAAACGAAGTATTGGCAAGCGCAACAGTTAAGCTACAAGACCATTAAGCGGATATCACTTAGTAAGTTATTCAAATAACTACAAAACAATCCTCCATCAACCCCATTCACTGCACGATGATCGTAAGATAATGAGAACGGAAGCATCTTACGCGGGACAAACTCATTATTGATCCAAACAGGTTTAACGGCGGTTTTAGAAACACCTAATATAGCCACTTCAGGGGCATTCACTATTGGAGTGAAACCTAGCCCGCCTATATTTCCTAAGCTGGAAACAGTAAAACAACCGCCTTCCATAAGCTCCTTAGTGAGCTTACGATCTTTAGCCTTTTGGCTTAGCTCGTTAATTTCTGCCGCTATTTCCCATACAGATTTCTTATCAGCATCTTTAACCACCGGCACCATCAATCCTGCAGGCGTTGCAACAGCCACACCTATATTGACATACTTTTTCTGGATTAATTTCTTGCCGGACGAATGCAAAGACACATTAAATTGTGGAAATTCAGTTAATGCTTGAGCACAAGCTTTAACGATGAAAGGCAGTGGAGATAATTTAATACCTTTTTTCTCCGAAAGTGTTTTCTGAGCAGATCGGAACTCTTCTAGATCAGAAACATCAGCTTCTTCAAACTGGGTAACATGTGGGACTGATAACCAGTTTTGAGACATATTTCGAGAAGTCACCTGATGTAACTTACTCATCTCAACTTCTTCAATATCACCAAACTGACTAAAATCAATATCCTTAACCTGAGGCAAGGCAAAAGTTGAACCGCTTGATGCAATTCCACCTCCACTTTGAAGCGCATTTTTTACAAAATCTTTTACATCTTCTTTGAGGATGCGTTTTTTAGTACCAGTACCCATAACCAAGGTCAAATCAACGCCCAGTTGCCGAGCTAACTTTCTGACTGCCGGGCCTGCATAGACTTCTGAATTATCTTTAGGGCTTATTGCTTGATGAGAACTTGATGTAGCTTTAGATGAAGAAGCAACCGAGGCACTTACAACATTTTCAGCCGTACTTTGCGCAGCTTTTAAATCAACTTCTGGCGCTTTAGTTTCTGCTTCGGGGCTAGTATCTGCTTTGGATTCGTCACTTGCTTCATCAGAAGTTTCTGCACGCATGATTACAGCGCCAGTTATCACTTTATCACCAACTTTAACCAAAATATCGGTGATTTTTCCGCCAAATGGCGCTGGCACATCCATTGCCGCTTTGTCAGTTTCCAAAGTAAGCAATCCATCGTCTGCATTAATTTCATCTCCAACTGAAACTAATATATCGATAACTTCAACAGCATCTTCAGCACCTAAGTCAGGCACGTTAATATCTGCAATAGATAATTCTGATGAGCTGGTCGATTGTTTTTCTATTTTTTTCTCTTCTACTTTCTCTTCTGTTTCTTCTATTACTTTTTCTGCTGTTGGCTCTGTATGAGTCGCAGCTTTTGCATCTACACTCGCACTAGTACCAGCAGCACTTTCTACAACAACGATTTCATGGCCTTGATTAACTGTATCCCCAACCTTCACCAATACCTCTTTAACAATTCCAGCACTAGTTGCTGGAATTTCCATAGCGGCTTTGTCTGTTTCAAGAACCAATAAAGAATTATTTTCTTGAATCTCATCTCCAACAGAAACTAGAATTTCAATAACTTCAACATCTTCCGAATCGCCTAAATCAGGAATTGTTATTTTTTCCAGGGACACAGATTTCTCCTATTTTCGATTCTTACACTAAAACCGGATTGGTTTTTTCCGGGTCTAATTTTAATTTTTTGATGGCCTTACTAACTACAGAACTTGCAATACTGCCTGCTTTAGCTAATTCATTTAGCGCTGCCACAACTACATAATTTCGATCTACTTCAAAAAAGTGTCTAAGCTTTTCTCTGCTGTCACTTCGACCGAAACCATCAGTACCAAGCACCTTGAATGGAGCTGGAACGAAAGGCCTGATTTGTTCACCATATAACTTGACGTAATCTGTAGAAACAACAACAGGTCCCACTTGTTTCGACAAACACTCTTCTACATAAGAAATTTTTGGTTCAGCTTCAGGATTCAGCATATTCCAGCGTTCCGCGTCTTGGCCATTTCTAGTCAATTCATTAAAGCTCGGGACACTCCAAACATCAACGCTGACTTTATAATCTTTACGTAAAATCTCAGCCGCAGCTCGGACTTCAAGCAGTATTGTTCCACTGCCAAGCAAGCGCACTCTTAACTTTTCTTTTGATGTCACTTTATATGCTTTGCTGTCGCCATCTTCTAGTAAATACATGCCTTTTTTAATGCCTTCTTCACAACCTTTCGGCATATCTGGCTGAATATAATTTTCATTCATGGTGGTTATGTAATAGAAAACACTTTCATCATCTCGGTACATACGACGCATGCCATCCTGAATAATTACTGCTAATTCATAGGCGTAGGTAGGGTCGTATGTCACACAATTTGGAATAGTATTGGCCATAATATGACTGTGCCCATCCTGATGTTGTAAGCCTTCACCATTCAGGGTCGTTCGACCGGCTGTACCACCGACCAGAAATCCTCTGGCTTGCAAATCCCCAGCGGCCCAACACAAATCTCCAACGCGTTGAAAACCAAACATGGAGTAATAAATATAAAAAGGAATCAGTGGATAGTTATGCACACTATAGGAAGTTGCAGCAGACAACCATGAACTCATTGCACCTGCTTCATTGATGCCTTCTTCTAATATTTGGCCTTTAACATCCTCTCTATAATACATAACTTGGCCAGAATCAGCAGGATCATAAAGCTGACCCAAAGCAGAATAAATTCCTATTTGGCGGAACATGCCTTCCATACCAAATGTTCGAGCCTCATCCGGCACAATCGGCACAATATTTTCACCAATTTTTTTATCTTTTACCAAGCCCGTTAGTAACCTAACGAATGCCATGGTTGTTGAAATTTCACGCTCTCCCGTTCCGCTTGTAATGGCCTTGAACTCACTTAACTCAGGTGTTTCCAATTTTGAACTTTTAGCCCTACGCTGTGGAACTACACCGCCTAATGCTGCTCTAAGTTTGCGCATATATTGCATTTCTGGACTATTGTCATCGGGGCGATAATACGGAACCTCTTCCAATTTTTCGTCTGGAATTGGAATGCCGAAGCGATCACGGAAATCTTTCAAACTTTCAATGCTAAGCTTCTTCGCATTGTGGGCGGGATTCTGACCTTCTATAGCTGAAAAAGCGTAGCCTTTTACAGTTTTTGCCAGAATAACAGTTGGCCTATCTGTTGTATCAACAGCTTGCTTGTATGCTGCATAAACCTTAAATGGATCATGACCCCCACGATTAAGATTCATAATTTCATCATCAGATAGGTGTTCAACCATTTTCAATAATTCAGGGCTTTTACCGAAGAAGTGCTCGCGGGTATATGCCCCGCCACGACTTTTATAGGTCTGATATTCGCCATCGACTACTTCATTCATGCGAGCCTGCAAAAGACCTTCAGTATCATTCGCCAATAGCTCATCCCAATGCCTGCCCCAAACGACCTTAATTACATTCCAGCCATTACCTCGGAATATGCCTTCCAGTTCTTGTATGATTTTGCCATTTCCACGGACAGGTCCGTCCAGACGCTGCAGGTTACAGTTAATTACAAAATTTAAATTGCCCAGTTTTTCTCGGCCAGCAACACTAATAGCACCCAAAGATTCCGGCTCATCACACTCTCCATCTCCTAAAAATGCCCATATCTGACGGTCACCCTGTTTGACTTGGCCTCGGTTATCGAGGTATTTCATCACATGGGCGTGGTAAATTGCCTGAAGAGGCCCCAGACCCATGGAAACTGTTGGAAACTGCCAATAATCGGGCATTAAATAAGGATGGGGGTAGGAAGAAAGCCCTTTGCCATCAACCTCTTGTCGAAAATGATCCAGTTGCTCTTCCGTGAAGCGTCCTTCTAGAAAAGAGCGGGAATAAGTCCCTGGTGAAGAATGCCCCTGAAATAACACTAAATCAGCTTTTTGGTTTTCAGTTTCACCACGAAAAAAGTAATTAAAACCAACATCATAAAGCGTTGCGCTAGAGGCAAAAGAAGACAAATGGCCGCCTAAGTCCATGCCTAATTTGTTAGCACGTATAACCATTGCCATGGCATTCCAACGTACAATGCTTCGGATACTGCGCTCCATAAACATGTCGCCAGGCATTTTTTCTTCGGCTGAAACTGGAATGGAGTTACGGTAAGGAGTGTTCAGCGTATCGGGAGGAAGTGGATCACCGGACTCGGTGGCTTTATTAACAAGACATTTGAGTAAAAATTGCGCTCTTTCTAAGCCTTGGTTTTTTATGACTGAAGATATCGAATCCACCCATTCCTGAGTTTCTTGCTGATCGATGTCTTTATTGCTCTCTGACATAGGTTAATTCTCTTGTATTTCTCTAGTATTCTTTTTGGAAAACAGTCTGTAGTAAAGCTACAATCGCGCGCAATTCTACTTAAATATATGCCAAATTTCTAGTGGAGATCTCAAATTATGTAGTATTACTACATATATTTATTATTTATCCATGTTTTTATAATTATTTCTATAAATATCAATAAGATAAATTTGTAGTAAAACGGTTTAGCCTATCAATCCATCTCGATATCGTTGCCAATCGAAATAAGGGCCCGGATCTGTTTTTCTTTCTGGGGCAATATCTGAGTGTCCTACTATCTTATTCTCGCTCATCATTGGGTAGGTATCTAATAATACACGAGTGGTATCAATTAAAGCCTTATATTGAGCCTCTGTAAATTCTTCATGGTCAGTCCCTTCTAATTCAATACCGATAGAGAATTCGTTACAGGTATCACGCCCTTGATAAGCAGAAATGCCCGCATGCCAAGCCTGCAGATTAAAAGGTACATATTGAACAATCTCGCCATCTCTTCTTATCAGCAGATGTGAGGAAACTTTTAAACCTTCCAATTCCATGAAAAATTCATGCTGATTACAATCCAGCTCATTGCAAAAAAGTTGATCAATATGAGGGCCGCCAAACTGGCCTGGAGGAAGGCTAATGTTATGAATCACCAAAAGATCGATAAGTTCACCCCCCCTTTCACTGCAGTTTGGAGAGTTTAATTCTCGAGCATTATTCAAACGGTGATCAATAATTTTCATAGTCCTGTTATACCACAAAAGGGCTAAGCTATAATGAGGCAGCTAATATTTAAAAGAGATCAGCATGAGTAATAACATTTTTCTAGAAGACCTCGAAACAAATGTTCGTAGTGCCTTACAAGAGGATATCGGAAGTGGCGATATTAGCGTCTCTCTAATTCCTGCAGAGGAGAGAGCCGAGGCACAAGTAATTTGCAGAGAGAGTGCAGTTATTTGTGGCCAGCCCTGGGTAAATGAAGTTTTCAAACAAATAGACCCTAGTATTGATGTTGAATGGGAAGCCACAGAGGGCCAAGCCTGCGGCACCAACGATTTAATTTTCAACGCCTATGGATCTGCCAAAAACATTCTTAGCGCCGAGAGAACTGCATTAAATTTTCTTCAATTATTATCTGGCACAGCTACAACAGCTAGACGTTATGCTGAACTTGTACAACATACTGCAGTTAAAATTTTGGATACAAGAAAAACGATTCCCGGATTACGACTTGCGCAAAAATATGCAGTCACTCAGGGCCGCTGCTACAACCATCGTTTAGGGCTATATGATGCTTTCCTACTCAAAGAAAATCATATCAGTGCTTGCAGAGGCATCGCTGAAGCTATCGCCAATGCGCGTCGCTACGATGCTGACAAACCTGTTGAGGTTGAAGTGGAAACGCTTGAGCAACTTGAAATTGCACTAGAAGCAAAAGCCGACACAGTGATGCTAGACAATTTTACATTAGACGATCTAGCGCAAGCTGTTATAGTCAATAAAGGCAGAGCTTTGCTAGAAGCATCAGGTGGTTATGATGACGCCAGTATTATTGCAGTAGCTGAAACTGGCATAGATTACATCTCAGTTGGAGCTCTCACCAAGCATTGTAAAGCAATTGATTTCTCTATGCGTTTTGTATGATTGCGAACTTTTTATGAATGAGAGTTTTTGTATAGATGAGAATATAGTGCCACTATCTTTTTATCAGCTTTAGTGCATGCAGCATTAGGATAAACTATACCTAAATACATATTAGTTTAGCCTTTATAAGATACAGTATATTAAGGAGAAATAATTTCATGGCTATGGCATCTTTTTTTGCGACTTACCCGATAGCACTTCTGGGATTTGCTCTTGCTCTGGGACTTATTGTCGGAAGTTTTCTTAATGTTGTGATTTACAGGCTGCCAGTAATGATGCAGCGAGAGTGGACTGAGCAGTGCCATGACTTTCTAGAGATTAAAGCTGATGAGAGCAATAAAAATGGCCCTGAAAAATTTTCAAACTTTAACCTTGCACAACCAGGTTCACACTGCCCCAACTGCCAGCATCAAATAACTGCAATCGAAAACATTCCGGTATTGAGCTATCTAATTCAAGCAGGTAAATGCAAGAATTGTAAGACTCCAATTTCTAGACGCTATCCAATAATTGAGTCTGCCTGTGGAATTCTTACTGTATTAGTTGCTTACCAATTTGGTTTCACTGGCTTAAGTCTAGCCGCTCTAGTATTGACCTGGTCACTCTTAGTGTTAACCATGATCGATTATGATCATCAGCTTCTGCCTGATGACATTACTCTGCCAATATTATGGTTAGGCTTAATAATTAATTATTTTGGTCTCATCACCACACTTGAAACAGCAGTCTTAGGAGCAATTGCGGGATACATGATCCTATGGCTTATATACTGGCTGTTTAAATTACTCACCGGCAAGGAAGGCATGGGGCATGGGGATTTTAAATTGTTAGCTGCTTTAGGCGCTTGGATGGGTTGGCAAGCCTTACCACAAATAATTTTACTCTCTTCGTTAATTGGCGCGCTTATTGGTATTGCCCTCATCATGCTTAAAGGTAGAGATAAAAACATACCTATTCCATTTGGGCCCTATTTAGCTGGAGCCGGTTTTGTTTCACTTTTGTGGAGCGATGAGTTAAACCAACTATATTCCGCGATTTTTTTGTAAGTAAACCCTATAAGAATATGAGCACTAGCGATACATCACCTTTGACCATAGGTCTAACAGGCGGCATAGGTAGTGGTAAAAGTGCGGTCAGCCAAATATTTACTGACCTTGGAGTCACGGTCATCGATACCGACCTGTTAAGTCGAGAATTAGTAAAGCAAGGCTCTCCCTTACTCAATAAAATAAAACAATATTTTGGTAATGAAATAATTTCAAAATCTGGAGAGTTAGATCGAAAACAGCTGAGACAATTAGTATTTAAGGATAAGGCAAAAAAACAGTGGTTAGAAAAACTCTTACACCCCGAAATTAAGTACTTACTATTAGAGCAACTTAAAAAAATTAGCGAAATTTATGTCGTGGTAGTCGTGCCACTTTTACTGGAAAATAATAATTATAATTTTATCAATAGAATACTCGTAGTAGATTGCTCAGAAGCTTTACAATTAAGTCGAGCAATAACTAGAGACCAAAGTAGTTCAGATGAAATAAAAAAAATAATAGCGTCACAGATGCCAAGATCAAAACGTCTAATGCTAGCAGATGATATTATTGTGAATGAAGGTACCTTAGAATCATTAGAGGAAAAAGTTTTAGAGCTCCATGAAAAATATCAAAAACTCAAACAAAATAACTGAAATTGCATGTCCGCAATGCCACAAAAAGGTTCCATGGATTGATGACTCAGTATATCGTCCATTTTGCTCAAAACGTTGTCAAATGATTGATTTCGGCGACTGGGCAATGGAAAAAAACACTATCCCTGTGGAAGATCCCACTGATGATTGGGATAACTTTGAAGAATAAGATTTAACACCCTTGCAAAAAGCGAACAATTTCTCGGTTAGCTTGGGGAAATTGATAATTCTCTAATTCCTTTAAGCTAACCCAACAAATTGCTTGACCTTCCTTACCTTTTGCCTTTCCCTGAAAACTTTCTACTAAACAAACATCAAGCAATACTTGCTTATCCCCATAATCATGTTCAACCTTAAGTAAAGGTGATGAACTTAGAACCTCTAGATCAAGCTCTTCTTGGAGTTCACGACTTAAAGCGACAGCTAGATTTTCACCTGCTTCCACTTTGCCTCCTGGAAATTCCCAAAGCCCCCCTTGATGTTGGTTCTTATCACGCAAGGCTATAAGGACTTCTCCTTTATCATTGCGAATAATGCCAACAGCAACGTGGAGAATTTCTGGCATTGGTTTTAGGTCCGGTATTCAGCGTTTATTTTGACGTAATCGTAAGACAAGTCACAAGTCCACACCCGCTCAGAACAAGCCCCTCTATTTAATTTAACAGTAATTGAAATTTCGCTTTGATTCATGACGGCTTGCCCCAGAGCTTCTGTATAAGTAACACTTTTGCCACCACTCTCAACAATACACACATCATCTAAATAGACATTAACCCTTGTAATATCCAAATCTGCCAAGCCGGCTCGCCCCACTACAGCCAATATCCTTCCCCAATTAGGGTCTGAAGCAAAGAGAGCTGTTTTAACCAGAGGGGATTCAGCAATAGCATAGGCAAGTAACAGACATTCAGCTGAGTCTAGACCTTCTTCTATAGAAATTGTGACAAATTTACTAGCGCCTTCTGCATCTTTAATAATTGCCTGAGCAAGATGCAAAAAAACTTTGTTTAAGGCTAAAGCAAACTCTAGTTGTTGCTCTTTAGTAAGTTCAGAATACACCAAATCGCCTTGACCACTTGCAACCAACATACAACTATCATTAGTAGACGTATCACCATCTACCGTTATCCTATTAAAAGAAAGGTTTGTTGCTTCTTGACAAAGTTCTTGCAGAGAATCTGCAGCAATTTCAGCATCGGTGCATATATAAGCCAACATAGTAGCCATATTGGGTTTAATCATTCCCGCACCCTTGGCTATTCCTGTAATAGTGACTTGCTTCCCCGCCAACACAAAAAGCTCAGAATATGCTTTAGGCACTGTATCCGTTGTCATAATGCCTTTGGCGGCATCAATCCAACAATCACCGTCTAATTTAGTGATTGCTTGTGTCAATGAATTAATTATTTTTTCAGCTGGAAGAGCCTCACCAATGACTCCAGTTGAGAATGGCAGAACTTGTTGTTGTTCAACATCACATGCTTCGGCAAGTGCAGCACAACATTGTAATGCTGCCTGCATTCCTGCTTCTCCGGTACCAGCATTAGCATATCCGGAATTAATCAAAAAATAACGCGGGCTGTGCGAAAAACTATGCTTTTTCGCTAAAACTACTGGCGCAGCGCAAAATGCATTTTTTGTATAAACCCCAGCAACAGAAGCTCCTTCACATAATTCAAATAGAACGACATCTGGCTTCTCCGGCTTTTTCAATCCAGCCGATACAGCGGACATTCTTACACCTTGTACCGGATAGAGCTTTCCTGTTAACTCATTCATACCCTTATTGCTCTCATTCTTAACACTTTATCTCTGCTTAAAATTATATCTATCTATATGATTAGCTATCGATGATAACGTATCAATCACTCTTCAATCTTCCGTTTTATTTTTTCGACGCTTTAGAACACAACGCTACGCGGCTCACACAGTCCTCGCTTTCTCCTGAAAAAAGGTCCCGAAAAAAGCATTTCAACAGGCATCCTAATACTATACCCAGCATTTTTTTATCCTTGTAAAAATGAAAATAGTATTATAAAAAAATAGAACGTTACGAGTGAAGTTGGCGCTAGGCAAAAGTCAATTTTATGAGGGAGCTTACATCTTTAGTAAGTGACCGATTAAAATTTACTGTTAACGACGCTCCAACAAACGTAGTAGTCTTATCCTAATTTACCGTGGCATTGTTTGAATTTTTTACCACTCCCACAAGGACAAGGCTCATTTCTGCCAACCTTTTGCTCTTCACGCACAAATGGAGCTTGTTGGGCTGCTGGCCTCTGCCCTTGTGGAGCAGCTTGCTGTTGAGCACTATCGTCCATCAGGTTAGCAGATTGATGCGTCATAATTTTCTGCTCTTTCTTCATCTCTTCTTCACGTTTTCTTTCGATCGCATCCAGTTCATCTTTTTGTTGGATTTTCACGTGACTAAGAAACTTAATAACTTCAAATTGAATATTTTGTAAAAGTTCTTCAAAAATGGCAAAGGCTTCTCGTTTATATTCCTGTTTAGGATTTTTACCTGCATACCCACGCAAGCCTATGCCTTGACGTAAACTATCCATTTGCGACAAATTCTCTTTCCACAAGTTATCTAATATTTGTAAAGTAATTTGTTTTTCAAAAACACGCATATTAGGGCCAACTTCCGTTGATTTTCTTTCATAACTTTCTGCAATTTTTTCAGTCACTCTTGCCCTCAGAGTTTCTTCATAAAGAGACTTATCTTCGTCCAGCCATTTTTGAATGGGCAAACTTTCACCAAACTCAACTTGTAATGATTGTTCTAGGCCTGGAATATCCCATTGCTCTTCAACACTCTGAGGAGGAATGTAAGTGCTTATAAAATCATTGACTACAGCCTCACGCATATCAGCAATTACTTCTGAAATATCGTCTGCTTCCATTAATTCATTACGGCGTTGGTAAATAATCTGCCTTTGATCGTTAGCTACATCGTCATATTCTAAAAGCTGTTTACGAATATCAAAGTTACGTCCCTCTACTTTGCGTTGTGCTTTTTCAATAGAGTTCGACACCATACGATGCTCAATGGCTTCACCTTCTTCCATCCCCAATCGGCGCATTAGATTAGTTACTTTTTCAGAGGCGAAAATCCGCATCAAATTATCATCTAAAGATAAATAGAATCTGGAAAATCCAGGGGTCTCCCTGCCGGCCTGCGCGCCCTCTTAACTGATTATCTATACGCCGCGATTCGTGACGCTCTGTACCAATAATATGCAAACCCCCAGCTTCCAACACTTCCTGATGACGTATCTTCCAGGCAGCCTTGATGTCAGCAATCTGTTGCTCACTAGCGTTTTCCAAGGCATCAATTTCGGCTTCCCATTTACCACCGAGAACGATATCTGTACCACGACCAGCCATATTGGTAGCAATGGTAACTGCCCCAGGCCGACCCGCTTGAGTAATAATTTCAGCTTCTTTTTCATGGTATTTTGCATTGAGGACTTTATGTTCTATTTTTTCTTTATTTAGAAATTTTGACAGAATCTCAGATGTATCAATACTCGCTGTACCAACCAAAATAGGCGCGCCTTTATCCCTGAATCTTTTTATATCCTCAACAATTGCCGCAAATTTTTCTTCGGTACTGAGATAAATCAAATCATTCGCATCATCGCGAATCATTTCTTGGTTTGTTGGAATAACCACGACATCAAGCCCATAGATTTGATGAAATTCAAAAGCCTCGGTATCGGCTGTGCCGGTCATACCCGATAGTTTTTCATACAACCTAAAATAATTCTGAAAAGTAGTAGACGCCAGCGTCTGACTTTCATTCTGAATAGGCACGCCTTCTTTGGCTTCAATTGCTTGATGCAAACCTTCTGATAAGCGTCTGCCGGCATGGTACGACCGGTATGCTCATCAACCAACACGATTTGATTTTCTTGAACAATATATTCAACTTCTCGATTAAATAAATAATGTGCTCTTAAAGCGGATTGCACTTGTTGCAGCAAGCTCAGATTTGTTGCGGCATATAAATCTTCGCCTTCATTTAATAAGCCTCTACTGACTAACAAACCTTCAATTTTTTCATGTCCCAGATCAGTCAGCTCAACTTGGCGAGTTTTTTCATCGACAATAAAATCACCATCTATTTCATCCTCACCTTCTATCCTGCGCTCTAATTGCGACTTTTCGATACCTTTCTCACCTATTTTCAAGCTTGGGATAAGGGCATTGATGGCCGCATAACGTTTGCCGCTATCTTTAACTGCACCAGAAATAATTAAAGGAGTTCGGGCTTCATCGATTAAAATAGAGTCAACTTCGTCAACGATAGCGAAATAAAGATCACGCTGGAATTTATCTTCAAGGCGAAACGCCATATTGTCGCGTAGATAATCAAAGCCAAACTCATTGTTGGTACCATAGGTAATATCTGCTCTGTAAGCCGCTCGCTTTTCTTCAGGCCCTTGACCAGGTACAACAACGCCAACAGTTAAGCCAAGAAATTCATATAATGGCGACATCCATTTAGCATCACGTGCTGCTAAATATTCATTGACTGTAATGAGATGTACACCTCTACCAGTTAAACCATTTAAATAAGCTGGTAATGTAGCCACCAGGGTTTTCCCTTCCCCGGTTCTCATTTCAGCAATCTTGGTTTGGTGTAACACCATGCCGCCAATTAACTGCACATCAAAATGCCGCATCTGCATTGTTCTAACACCAGCTTCACGCACTACAGCAAAGGCTTCGGGCAGTAATTGCTCTAGGCTTTCACCATTTTCATAGCGTTGTTTAAATTCAATAGTCTTCGCTTTTAACTCATCATCCGAAAGGCTTTGCATAGCACTTTCCATGGCAGTAATTTGCGTAACGACTTTATTTAATCGTTTAATTTCACGTTGGTTTTTATTACCAAATATTTTTGTCAGCATGATGACGATTTTCCAATCTTTTTTTCTATAAATGTAGAGGCCAGTTTATGACCAGGTTTATTTAAATTACAGAGATTTAATAGTAGAAGAGGTACAGATTAGCACTGTACTTTATCTACAGTAGATGGAGTTTTACCGATTAGTGCGGTTTATATAAGAAGCCGGGTCGATAACTCGACCGTTTTTATGAATTTCAAAATGTACATGAGGGCCAGTAGATCTTCCAGAATTTCCAGAAAGCGCAACAACCTGACCTTTCTTTATAATGTCGCCTGAATTAACTAAAATTTCTTGATTATGCGCATATAACGATTCATAACCATTGCCATGATTAACCTCAACTATGCTGCCATAACCACTTCTCTCGCCTGCAAAAGTAACAACACCTGAGGCTACAGAAGAAACTTCAATACCAGTTACTCCGGTGGCAAAATCAACACCTTCATGCCATGCTAAATTACCATTAAAAGGGTCAATACGCCTACCAAAGCCAGATGAAATCCAGCCTGAGCTTACGGGTCGGCCCGCTAAAAAAGTTTCCGCCTGAGTTTGTCTATCAGAAAGTAAATTTTCAAGAAGCTCTAATTGCTGTTGACGATCTTCAATCTGTAGGCTTAAGTCATCAATTTCTTTAATCAAGTCAAATGATTCAAAACCAGCGCCTTCTTCTAACATTATCCCCGGGCCACCAAGTGCCGGAATCTGGTTGAAATTAAACTCACCATCATCTAGATCACTTATGGCAGTCAAGCGCTCACCTAGGGCATCTAATCTAAGTAGACGTGCTTGCAGGTTAGCCAAGCGCAGGGTTAATGCCTGTAATTGAGCGACTGTTTCTTCACGAATTCTTTGAACTTCTGCCTCTTGCTCAACTAATTTATCTACCCAAGCCTGCGCAGCCTCATCAGTATATAAATCAGTAGATCTGCTTGCACTAAACTGATAACCGTAATAGCCCAGCAATACAGGCATACCAAGGAAACAGAAAGTCAGCAAGACGCGCATCCAGTCCTTTAATACTACGGATCTAGTTTCACCATGCTTTTGATCAACTATGATTATTTTCATTTTTGGGTGAGGAATACAACTTCCATAACTAATAAGAGATTATTCTCAGAACTATCAATTTAAGCTTCTAGTTCAATAGCGAGCAATTATAGCCTTATGCCAAGCGTTTTAGCGAATACAAAGCACTAAATTAGTATTAAAGAGTTAAAACTTATGCGAATTGGGGTCTAAGGTAGGAAATCGGCGCTTCTTCTTCTGTGTCGAATGTCACAATTTCCCAACAATCTTCACTTGCGAGTAACTTTCTTAACAGTGCATTATTCAAAGCATGACCTGATTTATAGCCTGCAAATTCTCCAATCAGGCTTTTGCCGAGCAAGTATAAATCACCAATAGAGTCGAGAATCTTATGTTTTACGAATTCATCCTCATAACGTAAACCGTCTTCGTTTAATACTCTATAGTCACCAACTGCAACAGCGTTGTCCATGCTGGCGCCAAGTGCGAGGTTACGATTACGTAAGGCTTCAAATTCATGCATAAAACCAAATGTTCGAGCACGGCTGACTTCTTTCACAAAAGATGTACTGGAAAAATCGATACAGGCTTCTTTGGTATGTTTACGATGGACCGGATGATCATAGAGAAGGGTGTAGCCAACCTTAAAACCATTAAAGGGTTTGAGACTCACCTTCTTATCGTCATGAGTAAGGCTCAGCTCTTTTATGATGCGAATATATTTCTTAGGAGCAGACTGTTCTTCAACTCCTGCTGACTGGATCAAAAAGACAAAAGGACCTGCACTGCCATCCATAATAGGAACTTCAGGCGCACTTAGATCAACAAAAGCATTATCAATACCTAAGCCAGACATTGCGGACATCAGGTGCTCTACAGTAGAAATTCTAACATCACCCTTGACCAAGGTTGATGATAGTGTGGTTTCTCCCACATTTTCTGCTATGGCAGGAATTTCTACTACGGGGTCCAAATCGACCCGCCTAAATATAATACCTGTGTCAACTGGAGCGGGTTTCAACGTTAAATAAACTTTCTCACCTGTATGCAAACCTACGCCAGTTGCGCGAATTACATTCTTCAGGGTTCTTTGTTTAATCATTTACATACTCTTCGTTAAAACAAGCCACAACAGCTTCACGATTCTAGCAAACCAGCAACTATATCCCAACTATATCCCAACTATATCCCAACTATATTCTCACTATAGCCCAAGTTTATTACTTGGAATTTATTATTAGCAGTATAAAAAATATCCACTCAATAGTAAGACCATATGTACACGAGAAGTTCCTTAATCCGCCTGTTTTCTGAGAAACGCTGGAATATCTAGATAATCCATATCTGATTCAGTACCAACAGCTTTAGCTATCACAGGCTTTTCTCCAATCGTTTTATCTGTATTTGAGTCTGTACCAGACGATTTACGCATTACAGCTGGCCTATCCAATGAATTGAAATCGACGTTTTTATTGCTATGTTTTGTGTTATCAACCACTTTAGAAGGACGTTCTATCTGCTGCCCCCCTAATCCTGTTGCTACGACTGTTACACAAATTTCATCGCCCATATCAGAGTCAATCACAGTGCCAATTACGACAATTGCTTGGTCTGATGCAAATTCAGAAATAGTGTCACCTACTTCCGAGAACTCCCCCAAGGTAAGACTTTCACTGGCAGTGATATTTATTAATATTCCTCTAGCACCTTGTAAATTCACATCTTCTAATAATGGACTACGAATAGCAGCTTCTGCGGCTTCAACTGCACGGCCTTCACCGCTAGCGATACCACTACCCATCATTGCCATACCCATTTCAGACATAACAGTGCTTACATCTGCAAAGTCTACATTGATCATCCCTGGTCGTGTTATTAAGTCAGCAATGCCTTTTACGGCGCCCAACAATACATCATTGGCAGATTTAAAAGCATCCAATAATGTCGAGCCCTTACCTAGCACATCCATTAATTTTTCATTTGGAATGGTAATCAAAGAATCAACATGCTCTTCCAATTCCTTTATACCTTTTTCAGCAATAGCCATGCGTTTACGGCCTTCAAATGGGAAAGGTTTAGTGACAACTGCGACTGTTAATACTCCCATTTCACGTGCAATTTCTGCTACAACTGGAGCGCCACCGGTACCGGTTCCTCCACCCATTCCTGCTGTGATAAAAACCATATCCGCACCAGAAATAATTTCCCGGATTCTGTCCTTATCTTCAAGTGCAGCTTGGCGCCCAATCTCAGGATTTGCTCCTGCTCCTAAACCTTTAGTAACGTCATTACCAAGTTGCAAGTTCATCTTGGTGCCTACCTTTTCTAAAGCCTGTGCATCAGTGTTGGCACAAACAAAATCAACGCCATCAATACTACTCGTCAACATATGTTGTACCGCATTACCGCCGCCGCCACCGACACCAAACACCTTTATTACTGCGTTTTGCGCAATATTATCAATGATCTCAAACATAGTTTTACCCTCTATTTATTGCTATAAGTTAAAAAATTTATAATCTTAATGCTCAACCACTTACTACTCATCACCACCAAAAAACTTCTTCATCTTTTCAAAAACATTACTTCCTGAATCTTTATTGCTATTTCCTCCATGCTTTTCCTGATGTTGTTTTAAGCCATAGAGCAATAAACCAACACCAGTGGAATACGTCGGATTTTTAACAATATCGGCTAGGCCGTTAACTTCATAAGGCATGCCAATCCTAACTGGCATATGGAAAATTTCTTCAGCGAGTTCGGCAACTCCTTCCATCTTACTGGTACCACCAGTAAGGACTAAGCCCGCTGCCAACATATCTTCAAAGCCGCTTAAACGGAGCTCTGCCTGAATTAAGTGAAAGAGTTCGTCATATCTTGGTTCGACTACATCCGCTAAGGCGCGACGCGAAAGCTCGCGCGGGGGTCTCTCCCCGACACTAGGAACTTTAATCATTTCATCGGGGCTAGCTAATTGAGAAAGTGCGCAAGCATATTTAATCTTAAGCTCTTCAGCATGATCTGTCGGAGTGCGCAAAGCCATGGCTATGTCGTTTGTTACTTGATCGCCAGCTATAGGGATAACACCAGTGTGACGAATGGCGCCTTCGGTGAAAATAGCTATATCTGTTGTACCGCCACCGATATCAACCAAACAGACGCCTAATTCTTTTTCATCTTCTGTTAAAACTGAATAACTCGAAGCAAGCTGTTCAAGAATAATTTCATCCGTCTCTAAACCACATCGGCGAATACATTTTTCAATATTTTGAGCTGCATTCGTTGCACATGTCACTAAATGAACTTTCGCTTCTAAACGAACCCCTGACATACCCATAGGTTCTTTAACACCTTCTTGAGAATCTATAATATATTCTTGTGGAAGGATATGCAGAACTTTTTGATCTGCAGGAATCGCAACAGCCTGAGCCGCGTCTATAACTCTCTCTATATCTGCTGCATAAACTTCTTTATCGCGTATGGCGACGATTCCGTGCGAATTCATACTTCGTATATGTTTTCCAGCAATACCGGCGAACACAGAATGAATCTGGCAACCTGCCATGAGCTCGGCTTCTTCTATAGCTCGTTGAATAGACTGAACGGTCGACTCAATATTTACCACAGTCCCCTTTTTCAAGCCGCGGGATTTATGTCGGCCTATGCCGACGATATTAAGAGCTCCCTCAGCATCAACCTCACCGACAATGGCAACAACTTTAGATGTGCCAATATCCAAACCCACTATCATGTTCCCAATCGATGTATTACTCATAGCGAGAAGCCCACCTTTTTAACGATCTTTATTTTTTTCATTTATATTCAACCCTGCATTGAAACTAAAACGTCATTGCTTGATGATTTATGCTTCACTGCAATGCCATCTTCATAACGCAAATCAAAACTTTCTATACTTTCTATTTGCTCCGCAAACAAAGCCTCATAAACAGCCGCAAATCTCCTCACTCTTTCTACTGCTTGAATACTCCCAACTGAGACTGCTATTTCATTACTAATTTGCATTGACCAGGCTCCACGCGAATTTAAATTTAGGCTGGTTATACGTAAGTTTTTTGAAAATAGAAGTTGATTAAAAATTTGATATTGCTGCATAACTTTTTCTTCGGAACCGTCAGGGCCAGACAGTTTGGCTAGATTTAATTGTTCCACTATCAATGGAGGTGAAAACAGTGCTGCTTCTTGATTTAATAACTGTCTTTCTCCCCATCTAGCGATGGCTAATTCTTCAGTTACATTTATGATTAATGTATCCGGCCATTTTCTGCGTAAACTTACCGTGTTTATCCAGGCATTTCGTTCAAGTGCGTTTTGAATAGCGAGCAGATCTATAGCCACCATACTTTGATTTATATAATCAAAAACTGCACTTTCAATATCATTTTCTGTAACTTTACTTAGGTTTCCTTCGATTGCTACAAACTCAATCCTCTGTTGATTAATATCATTAACCAGTGTTTTTGAATTCAATCCGATCAATATCAAGAGTGCGCAAACCAACACAACAAATACAACTTTTTTCAGCAACAATAACTGATGAGAAATAGGGCTTACCTTTTTTTGCACTCTTAAACTAGCACCGCGGCCACGTTTATTTTTATTGCTGTTTAGAAAGCTCATCATCTTACAAAGAGCCTCGCTTCAGTTTGCTACTTTTTAAAATTTCAATTACCAGCTGCTGAAAGTTCATTCCTGCTTCTGCCGCAGACTTGGGTACCAAACTATGACTCATCATTCCAGGAATAGTATTCACTTCTAACAACCAGAATTTACCTTGCTTGTCTCGCATAAGGTCAACTCTTCCCCAGCCTCTACAACCTAGTAGTTGATAAGCATCGTTAGCCAACATTTTTAACTCTTTATCGTCTTCTAAATTAAGATCACATGGACACAAATAAACCGTATCATCAGCTTCATACTTTGCAGCATAATCATAAAAAAAATTATTGGTTTGCAGCTCAATGACTGGCAGCACTTTGTTATTTACAATCGGCACTGTGTATTCCAAACCCTCAATCCATTGCTCTGCAAATACTGCATCATCAAACTGCAAGGCGTATTCATAAGCGGTTTTTAATTGTTGAGCATCTTCTGCTCTACTAATCCCCAAGCTGGACCCGTCACTAACTGGCTTTACGAAACATTTTCCTAGACGATCTATTATTGCTTGCCAATTCGAGTCCCCAGAAAGTATGACGAAGTCGGGGGTGTTTAGACCTTGTGTAGTCCACAGCATTTTGCTTCGCACTTTATCCATAGCCAACGCGCTTGCTAGATGACCACTTCCTGTATAAGGAATGTTCATTAAATCTAGTGCGGCCTGTACCCGACCATCTTCACCAAAACTGCCATGCAACATAATGAATGCTCTATCGAATTGTTCTTTTTTTATTGCCGTATAAAAATCGTTATCTGTATCTATCCCCACAGCTTCTATTTCAGCTGATTGCAAAGCTTGAAGCACAGCATTACCACTCAAGAGTGATATTTCCCTCTCGGAAGATTGGCCGCCCATTAACACAGCCACTTTGCCAAATTCATTTTCCATACGGCATTAACTCCGAACACTTTGCAGGCCTTCCTGCGCTAAACTTGCTGATATCATCCCCACATTACCGGCACCCTGAGTCATTAAAAGATCGCCATCCTCAAGCAGATCTTCTAATAGTTGGGGTATGTTCTTAGGATCTTTTACTAAAACCGGATCAAGCTGACCGCGCTGCCTAATACTTCCACATAAGCTTTTACTGTCAGCGCCTTTTATGGCTTTCTCACCTGCCGAATACACTTCTAGCAATAGCAATACATCCACAGCTGAAAGTACATCTACAAAATCCTCATATAATTCATGGGTGCGACTGTAACGATGTGGCTGATAAATCATTACCAAGCGCTTTCCTGGCCAGCCTACTCTTACGGCTTGAATGTTTGCTGCAACTTCCGTTGGGTGGTGACCATAATCATCCACTAACATGACACTACCGCCGGTAAAATTAAGGTCGCCATGCATCTCAAAGCGTCTACCTACACCCTGGAAACTTTCCAATCCTTGCACGATGTCTTTATCTTTCAATCCTTCATCTGTTGCGATGGCAATAGCTGCTGTAGCATTCAAGACATTGTGGACACCCGGCATGTTTAGGGTAAGTGTTATATCTTTTTTATCCGGACGGCTAACTGTAAAGCTAGAATTTTGCTTGTGGTGTGAAATTTTATGAGCACGAAAATCAGCTTTTGGAGACAAACCATAAGTAAGTATAGGACGAGATATTTTTGGCATTAATTCTCTAACTACTGGATCATCAATGCAGAGTACTGCTAAACCATAAAACGGTAGGTTATGTAAAAATTCCAAAAACGTTTGTTTTAATATTTCAAAATCACCGCTATAGGTCAGCATGTGGTCATCATCAACATTTGTGACAACAGCAACCATGGGTTGTAAATGCAAAAATGACGCATCACTTTCATCGGCTTCAGCAACCATAATATGGCTGGCGCCGAGTTTTGCATTCGTACCAGCACTATTAAGTAGCCCGCCAATTACGAAAGTAGGATCCAACTTGCCTTGCGCTAACACAGAAGCCACCATGCTAGTTGTAGTCGTTTTACCATGAGTCCCGGCAATAACAATAGCGTGACGATAACGCATTAACTCAGCCAACATTTCTGCACGCCGAATAATCGGAATTCTTTTTTTCATGGCTGCTTTTATTTCTGGATTACTTTGGTCAATTGCACTAGAAACAACAACAACATCTGACTCTTTTATTTGCTTAGCTTTGTGGCCTATATAAATATTCATTCCGAGCTTTTGCATACGGGTAATAGATTTGCTTAGAGCAATATCAGAACCGCTGATCTTATAACCTTGATTCAAAAGAACCTCAGCAATTCCACTCATGCCTGCTCCGCCAATACCAACAAAATAAATATTACGAATTCGGCGCATTTCCGGCACAACGCTTAACAGATTACTTCTTGCCTTTTGTACTTTTTGAACTGTATTTACTCTAGGCATAACAAGCCTCCATGCAATATTTAGCGGCCTGTTCGGTAGCGTCAGTTTTAGCAGCTTGTTTTGCTAATAAGGCAATTTTCAGAATTAGTTTTTTATCTTCAATAAACTGCATGAGAACAGAGCCTAGTTCTGCAGCGACGAGTCCTTTTTGCTGAAGCACCCAAGCAGCCCCAAGCTTTTGCATAATGATCGCGTTCTCAGTTTGATGATCGTCAACAGCGAATGGAAATGGTATAAATACCGCAGGAATTCCAATGGCAGCAATTTCCGAAACCGTAGATGCACCGGCCCTACAAATAACCACATCGGCCCAACAGTAAGCTTCTGCCATGTCGTCAATAAAAGACACTATGCGCCTATTCTGACTTTCTTCTATTCCCTGCTCTTTATAATAGGCCTTGCAAGATTCAATATTTTGTTTCCCACATTGGTGCCATAGCTCAATTTTTTCAGCCGCTGAGAATTCTTTTAATAACTCTGGGATTAGTCGGTTTATTGCTAATGCCCCACGACTGCCGCCAAGCACCAATACCTTAATCCCAGATTGATTATCGTTTTCTCTAAAACGTTGCTGTGGAGGCGGGCAATCTAGTATCTCTTGGCGCAAAGGATTTCCTACATGTATGGCCTTGCCACCACTACATATCCGTTTTAATAATGAACTTTTAGTAACTTCTTGTTTGCGCCTATAGGCTCCAGCAAAACCTTCCATCACGATAGATGCCATTGGATACAATAATTGATTGCTAAATCCGGCAATGGCATTTTGTTCATGCAGCAATAAAGGTTTCCTGAGAATCCAAGCTGCAACACCACCTGGGCCAGTAACAAAACCACCCATCCCTAATACACAAGAAGGTTTTGATTTAAGGATTTTCCCCAGTGCTTGGAATACAGCAATTACAATGGCAAACGGTGAAAACACTTTGGTTAGTGCGCTCTTACCCCTTAGACCAGATATAGAAATATAATGAATTGGAATGCCGGTCTGCGGAATCAATTCTGACTCCATACCTTTTTTTGTCCCTAACCATTCCACTGTGACACCAAGCGTTTGTAGATGATGAGCAATGCCTAAGGCGGGGAAAATATGCCCCCCTGTTCCTCCGGCCATGATCAAGACTTTTTTATTGTTAGTCATGCTCATCCGTTTATCACTCGTTTTAAATTATTTGCTTTGGCATGGTTTTCAATATCAATGCGCAACAGAATCGCAACCATCACCATGCACGTAATCAAACTTGAACCTCCTGCACTAAGAAACGGCAGCGTTAAACCTTTAGTCGGCAGAAGTCCGGTATTAACACCTACATTAATAATGACCTGGCCTAGAAAAATCAGTGCAATACCGTAAGCAAGATAGGCTGGGAAAAAATCACCTTTGAGCTCATTTTTTCTGGCAATCATCATCGCGCGCCAGATAAATACCAGAAATAATGCGAGTAACAGCAATACCGAAATTACACCAAGCTCCTCAGCGATAATTGCTAACACAAAGTCAGTATGAGCTTCCGGTAAGAAATACAATTTTTGAATACTGTTGCCTAAACCAACGCCAAACCATTCGCCTCGACCAAAAGCAATTAATGCTTGAGCTAATTGGTAACCAGAACCAAATACCACATCTTCATTAAATGGATCCGACAATGCAGTAAGAAATGATTTAACTCTAGCGATACGGTAGGTAGAAGAAAAAATTAACCCTGCAGCAGCTCCGCCGGCGGCTAATATTAATAAAACAAATTGATAAAGCTTTACTCCAGCAAGAAACATCATGCCAAATACAGACAGCAACAGCACCACCACTGCGCCAAAATCTGGCTCTTGGAGCAGCAAGAAAATTGGCACTGCTACAAACATTAAAGGCATAGCAAAACCCTTCCAGGAACTACACACAAATGTGCGGTACTTACTTAAATATGCAGCAATAAATATCACCATAAAAAGTTTAGCTGGCTCCGATGCCTGCAATGTCATAAAACCCAAGTTTAACCATCGAGTACTACCGTTTACTTCTTTTCCAATGCCTGGCACTAGCACCAAGACTAATAAACTTACTGCTGAAAACAGCAGAAAGATGTCCCACTCTTGGTATAACTTAAGTGGCAACATATAAATGGCAGTTGCGGCAATAAAACCCATCACCATAAAAATCAGCTGTTTTTTCAAATAATAAAAAGCATCACCATTTTCACTGCTAGCAATTTCAATTGATGCAGAGGTCATCATCACCACGCCGAAAGCCAGTAATAAGCAAACGCTTATAATCAAAGCTCTATCACCAAAATAAAAGGCTTCTCGGTTGTGACTAAAGCTATGACTTTGAGCAAGGGTTGCCATGATTAGTGCAAAGCCTCCACTGCATCTATAAATGCTTCACCACGTTTTTCATAATTTTCAAACATATCAAAACTTGCACAGGCCGGAGACAGCAAGACGATGTCACCCGATTCAGCTTGCTTTGATGCAAGCTTTACCGCTTCCTGTAAAGACGCTACTTTTTTAGTAGTGACAATTTCTTGTAAAGCCTTTGCAATCAAATCAGCATCTTCACCAAAGACGATGAGTAATTTCCCATGCTTTATGAAAGCATCTTTTAAGTCAGAAAATTTACCGCCTTTGCCTTGCCCGCCAGCAATCAAAATCACATTATTTGCTTTTCCAAGACCTAGCAGCGCAGCCTTGCAGGCCCCAACATTTGTTCCTTTAGAATCGTTGTAATAACTGACCCCTGCAAGCTCTGTAATCCATTGGCAACGATGTGGTAAACCTGAAAATTCACGTAAGGCTTGCAGCATTGCTGGCATATCTATACCAGCAGCATGACCAATTGTTAGTGCTGCTAAAGCGTTCGATAAGTTATGGCGTCCGGAAATTTTTATTTCGTTAACCGCTATTAAGATTTCTTGGTTAAACGCTAAATAGAAATCTCCCCGATTTTCTATTATGCCGAACTCGTTGATATCTCCTTCTTCTAAACCATAGCTCCACTGCTTAACTGCAGCGGGTAGTAAAGGTTTAGTTAATGGCTCATCACGATTCACAACTACTTGTTTGCAAGCCTGAAAAATACGATGCTTGGCTGCATGATAATCCTGCATGGAATCATAACGATCCATATGATCGGCGCTAATATTAAGCACACAGGCCACTTCTGCACCTAATTCTTTTGTCGTCTCCAATTGAAAACTGGAAATTTCCAGAACATAAAGTTTATGTAAACCTTTATTAAGTAAATCCAGTACTGGCATTCCTATATTCCCTGCAACAACAGCATCGACACCTGCTTTTTTAGCCATTTCTCCAAGCAGGCTTACAACTGTGGTTTTTGCGTTAGAACCAGTAACAGCGATTATTGGTGCAGTGATTTTTTTTGCGAAAATATTAATATCGCCTGTTATTGGAACATTATGCTGAATAGCTTTTGCCAGCACCGGCTCACGCAAATCGACACCAGGGCTTACTAATAACTCTGTCGCGTTTAAAAAAGTGCTTTCTTTAAAACTACCAAGTTCAACTCTCGCATCTGGAAATTTTTCAGTTAATTCTTGCAAACCTGGCGGGCTTTCCCTGCTATCAACCACTGTAAAATTCTCATTTTGCTTGTTTAAATAGCGCGCATATGAAAGCCCGGTCTTACCTAGACCGACGATTACTTTATGTGGTTGTTGTGGCGCAGCTATCTGCATTTTATTATTACCTACAATGTTCCTTTACTAACATTCCTCTAAAAAATCTTTACCGTAGTTTCAATGTGCCAAGCCCAAATAACACTAGGATGATGGTAATAATCCAAAAACGAACAATAACCCTAGGTTCTGGCCAGCCTTTTAATTCAAAGTGATGATGTAATGGCGCCATGCGAAAAATTCGTCTGCCAGTTAATTTAAATGAAACCACTTGTAAAATGACCGAGAGGGTTTCCATAACAAATATGCCCCCCATAATGACCAAAACAATTTCATGTCTGGCAATAACAGCAACTGTTCCCAATGCCGCCCCTAGTGCCAACGCTCCCACATCTCCCATAAATATTTGTGCTGGATAAGTGTTAAACCAGAGAAAGCCAAGACCAGCACCTGCTAATGCACCGCAAAATACAACAAGCTCTCCAGTTCCAGATATATATGGAATATTCAAATAAGCAGAAAACTCTACATTGCCGACTAGGTAACTAATAATCCCCAAGGCACTTGCAACCATTACGATAGGCAAAATAGCCAAGCCATCAAGGCCATCAGTCAGATTGACCGCATTGCTAAATCCAACAATAAAGAAGTAGGCGACAAAAATATAAAAACCACCAAGCTCAAGTGCAAAATCTTTGAAAAAAGGAATGATCAGCTCAGTTTCTGCTGGAGTGGCAGCATGCCAATACAAGACACATGCAGCTGCAAGTCCAACAATGGATTGGAATAAATATTTCCAGCCAGGACTCAAGCCTTTTGGGTTTTTTTCGAAAATTTTACGGTAATCATCTACCCAGCCAATGATTCCAAATCCCGTTGTCACAGATATTACTATCCAGACATAAGCACTGCTCAAATCAGACCAGAGCAGGCTGCTGATAATGATACTAATAAGAATTAAGGCGCCGCCCATAGTGGGCGTCCCTGCTTTAATTAAATGCGATTCTGGGCCGTCACTCCTAACGACTTGCCCAATTTGGTGATAATTCAAACGCTTAATAACATAAGGCCCTATTAGCAATGAAATAAGCAGCGCTGTGAGAACCCCCAAAATTCCACGCACAGTTAAATATTCGAAAACAGTGAACCCAGAATTAAACTGAGCGAGATAATTAGTTAACCAAAGTAACATGGACGCTTAATCTCCTTTTGCTTTTAAAAGTTGAACCAACTTATCCATACCTGCACTTCGAGATCCTTTAATCAAAACCTTCACTTGTTGATTCAGCATTGGCTTTAAATACTGTCCTAACTCTTCTAAATCAGAACTGATCTTCCCTTCTCCGGCAAAACCTGAAAGTGCAGATTCACTTAAGGAGCCAACACCAAACAAATAATTTATTCCTTTGTCTTTGGCATAAACTCCAATATCAAAATGAGCTTGTGCTGCTTCATCGCCCAATTCCCCCATTTCACCCATTGCAATAATTGTTGAACCTTCATGCTGCGCTAATACATCGATGGCAGCCATAAATGAACTTGGGCTAGCATTATAGGAATCATCTATTAATATTGAGTTATTCAAACCAGAGATGGTTTTCATCCGACCATCAACCGAACGCATACTTTCTAGACCTTGTTTGACATCATCGAGAGTAGCGCCAGCCTGCATGCTTAAGGCTGCAGCGGCTATAGCATTAGCAACATTGTGTTGCCCCGGTAAGGGTAGGTTAATTTGTATGGTCCCTTGAGGAGTGATCAACTTGAAAATCGAGTGTATTGCATCATCAAACTGCATTTCTGCAACTTTATAATCTGCGTTGGCTTTTCCTAGCGCACTAATACTGACAAAATTCCTACTCTTTAATTTTTCCATCCACTGACTGCCATAAGCATCATCGATGTTTAGCACGACTATCCCGTCATCATCCAAGCTCTTCCAAATCTCTCCTTTTGCTCTGGCCACGCCATCTAGGTCACCAAAACCTTCTAGGTGAGTCGGTGCAATATTAGTAATATGAGCAATATGAGGCTTAGCAAGTGCTGAACTATAAGCAATCTCTCCAGGAGCATTTGCGCCTAGCTCTATTACTGCAAACTGATGCTTAGCTTCAAGCTTTAATAAGGTTAAAGGCGCACCAAAATCATTATTTAAATTACCAAAAGTTTTTAACACTTCACCGCAACAAGCCAATATGCTGGCTGTCATTTCTTTTACAGTCGTCTTGCCCTGACTACCAGTTAAGGCAATAACTTTTGCCTCACTTAAATTGCGATTGCAAGCCGCCAGCTTCCCTAAAGCGATCCTGCTGTCTTCAACTAGCAAGGTAGATAATTCCGTATCAACTTTTTCAGTAGTGATAGCTGCTGCAGCATGTTTTTCCGCAGCAGCACTGACAAATTTATTGCCATTAAAATTCTCACCAGAAATTGCTATAAACAACTCACCAGCTTTTAAAGTTCGGCTATCAATAGATACGCCATTAAATGAAGCATCAGCGCCACTTAGCTGACCTCCCGTTAATGTTTGTACTTCTTGCAAACTCATTGTTTTTATCACTTAATTAACCTGTGATGTTTAATCACTGAAACGTTTGTTTAGACTCAACCTTGCCTGTTTTACATCGCTAAACATCATGCGTTTAGCTCCAATATCTTGGTATTCCTCATGACCTTTGCCGGCAATTAGCACCACATCGCCCTCTGTTGCATTAGCTATGGCGAAATCTATTGCTATAGCCCGATCGCTTTCAACCATGACTTTTTCATTACCTGTAAAGCCAGCAAGTATTTGCTTAATAATGTCACTTGATGCTTCTTGACGTGGATTGTCATCAGTAACTATCAGTTCATCTGCCAGATTTTCAGCTATACGCGCCATCATTGGACGCTTACCTTTATCACGCTCACCACCGCAACCAAACACACACCAAATTTTCCCTTTAAAATGTTCATGCAAAGCATTTAATGCATTTTCAAGAGCATCCGGGGTATGGGCATAATCAACCACCACTGAGACAGGCTTATCACCGATAAGCTCCATCCGACCTTTAACAGGTGAAACGCTAGAGACTTTTAATAACACGCGCTCAAAATCAAAATCACTATGCTTACTTTCTAATGCCATTACAGTTGTGAGAACTGCCAACAAATTGCTGACATTGAACGAGCCCAATAAACCAGTTTCTATCGTTCCTTTTCCCCAGGGACTTACCACACTTAACTTGAAACCTTTGCGTAAAAATTTTACATCCTCTGGATAAACATCCGCTTGAGAATTATTTAAACTATATGTGTAACTTTTTACTCGCCTTGATAAATTGTTAAGGATGGTTGCGCTGAATAAATCATCCATATTCAACACGGCGACAGATAAACGTGAACCCAAAAATAGTTTCAGCTTTTCTTTGCCGTAGGCATGCATGGAATGGTGATAATCAAGATGGTCTCGGGTTAGATTAGTAAACACAGCAATATCAAACTCATTGATACAAACCCGCCCCTGCTTCAAACCATGAGAAGAAACTTCCATAACCATAGTGTCAGCATTTTGCTGCAACATTTCGCTGAAAATTCGTTGCACTGTTATGGGGTCTGGCGTTGTGCTTGGAGTAGCACCTAGAGCAGAACTATAATTAGCATTTGTATCACCCTCAATATACTCTTTGCCATAAATACTAAACCCTAAGGTACCACTTGCCCCACAAATATGGTTGAGGCTAGCAACAGTTTTCGAGATAAACTGGCATGCGCTGGTTTTACCATTAGTGCCAGTTATGCCGATTAGGTTTAAATGATCAGCCGGCTTATTAAAGAATTTTGCTGCAAGAGAGCTAATTTGACTTGCCAAATTTTCTACCGGGATAATTGGCACATTATTTTCAACATTTATTTCCTGCCAAAGCTCTCCCTTTTCAACCAGAACTGCTGCAGCACCTTTCTTAATGACCTCACTAACAAAATCTCTGCCATCGAAGTTAGCGCCTTTACAAGCGATAAATAGATCTCCGCTTTCTATTTTGCGGCTGTCCATTTCAATACCGGTTAATACCAAATTATATTTTTCCGGAATATCCACTTTAGATTCCAGCAATAAAGCCAGCGTCATTTCTTGTGACATGCTCTTAGCGGTATTCATCGATCTCCCCCTCTGACTAATGCTAGAGAAGGCCTTGCCACAGCACTCTTAAGACTTAATACTTCGGACTCTTCGGGAATAATGTCTGGCGGCACATTCAAAATTCGCAACGCACCTGCTGTAATGTTGGCAAATACTGGTGCAGCAACTTGCCCACCACCGTATTCTTTACCTTGCGGCTCATGAATAGTCACTACAGTCACAATTTTAGGATCAGAGACTGGCGCGAAACCCGCAAAAAGAGAAATATAATTTTCATCATCGTATCCGCCACGCTGCACATCGTAATACCAAGCCGTTCCAGTTTTACCAGCAACTCTATGGGTAGGAATATAAGCACGAGTACCTGTGCCTCCGCCGCCAGGCGTTACAACTGCCTCTAACATCTGGGTAACAGATGCTGCCACATCAGCGCTGATAACTCGCACTCCTGGGACCTCATCAGTCTCATCTACTTTTAATAAAGAAACAGGTTTATAAATCCCTCCATTCGCATAAACCATATATGCCTGTGCTAACTGTAAAGGTGAGACTTGAAAACCATAGCCATATGCCAAGGTCGCAATTTCAGAATCACTCCAGCGTGAATGATTGACTAGTAATCCAGCAGACTCTCCTGGAAACCCTGTTCCTAGAGATTGACCAAAGCCCACTCTTTTCAGAATATCCAACATAGGGTCTTGCCCCATTGCCAGAGCTATTTTACTAGCACCAACTTGAGACGATTTAGATAGAATCCGTTGTAAAGTTGATTCTCCATAATTAACCGGATCACGAATAGTAGATCGATCAATTCGTATATAGCCTGGATTAGTATCAATAATACTTTCAGTATCAAACAGCCCTGTTTCTAGAGCCGCTGTAACGGTAAATGTTTTCACTGTTGAACCAGGCTCTAAAGACTCTGCTATTGCTCTGTTTTTTAATCCATCCAGCTGCTGGCCTAAGTTTGAACGATTGTTAGGGTTATAAGATGGTTGACTAACCATGGCAAGAATTTCGCCCGTCTCAACATTTAAAACAACAGCAGTACCTGCATTTGCATAACGCCGAGTGACTTCTTCTTTCAATGCCTTATAAGCAAGAAATTGAATTTGCGAATCAATACTAAGAACAAGATCATTTCCCGGTTCGGCAACTTGATTTATTCTGACTTCGCTAATAATTGCCCCATTTCTGTCTTTTAAAACCTGCTTAGAGCCAGGTGTACCTTCTAACCAATCATCATAAGCCAGCTCTATACCCTCTTGTCCAACCTCATCACTGCCAGCCATGCCAACCACATGTACTGCAACTTCCCCTAGCGGATAAAATCGTTTGTATTCTTCCTCAGCCCAAATACCATTGAACCCATAACGCAACACCTTTTCAGCTTCGGCAGGAGGAATTCGGCGCTTAACAAACATGAATTCCCGGGTGGAATTTTCTTGTATGCGATTACGTAAAACTTCCGGATTGACATCAATCGTTATCAAGGCTTGCGCAAGCTGCTCCCATTGCTCAGGATGCTGCACTATTTCTTTAGGGTTAAGCACCAAGGATTGCACTGGAGTACTGATTGCTAAAGGCTGGCCATTTCTATCTAGTATGTTGCCACGATGTGCAGCTATTTCGACATTGCGTACAGTTCGAGCATCACCTTGAATTTGAAGAGTTTCATTATTGAGAACCTGAAGATCCATTACTTTCCAGGCGATCACACTCAGAAGTGAAAGAATCACTATGAAGACAAAATAAAGTCTCCAGGTAGTTTGTTTCTTTTCAACTTGCCCAGCACTCATGGCCTGACCATCACCATATTCTCCATCTCTGGAATTTTCATTCCAAGTTCCGCGATTGCGATATCTTCAACTCTACCTTGTGAAACCAGGCTGCTTTGCTCAAGCAAAAGCTGCCCCCATTCGACTTGTAAATCATTACGTTGGTTTTCCAACGTTTGCAATTCATTTAACATATGCCTGCTTTCATTAACCGCATAAACAACACCTAAAGCTGAACTGCAAACCAAAATCAGACTGAGAAAAAATACAAACCAAATGACTCCACTATTGCTTTGCCTTTCAAACGCTTTGTTATATTTATTCATTACCATTTCATTAATCAGGCAATTTTTTCTGCAATTCGCATTATTGCGCTGCGTGACCGGACATTTGCATTTATCTCTTCAGCATCCACCTTGACTGCTTTTCCAATCGCTTTTAGCCGAGGGTTGAGTTGCGCCTGTGTAATGGGCAGATCTACTGGAAAATCTCCACCCTTTATTTCTTTTTGAATAAACTGTTTAACTATTCGGTCTTCCAATGAATGGAAACTAATAACCACGAAACGACCACCAATAGATAAAGCTTCCAGCATTACCGTCAAAGCTTTTTGTAAATCACTTAATTCGTTATTTATAAATATTCGTATGGCCTGAAATGAACGTGTCGCAGGGTGTTTATTTCTTTCCCATTTTGGATGTGCTTGTTTTATTATTTCCGCCAACTGCAAAGTAGAATTTATTGCATCCTGTTCTCGATGCTTACAAATTTCTCTAGCAATACGTCGGGAATACCTCTCTTCACCAAAGAGGTAAAGCACGTCGGCTAGCGCCTTCTCTCCAACTTGTGCGAGCCATGTTTCTGCAGTAATCCCACTTGCAGTATTCATTCGCATATCCAAAGGTCCGTCCTTATTAAAACTAAACCCTCTTTGCGCATCATCCAATTGTGGCGATGAAACACCCAAATCCAACAATATCCCTGTCACTTTCCCCATATTTCCCAAGTCATCAACCGCTTTTTGTAAAGCTTCAAAGCTGCCGTGGAAAACGCTTACTCTTTTATCTTTTTCTGCCAACTCATGAGCCAGCACAATTGCATCCGGATCTTTATCAATTACCAGTAGGCGACCAAGCTCTGATAGTTCTTTCAAAATCTGTTTACTGTGACCACCTCGACCAAAAGTGCCGTCTATATAAAACCCATTTTTATCTGTTATTAATGCAGCAACGGCCTGCTCCAACAGTACGCTTTGATGCTGCATGGTCACAATCTCCCCTCTTTCCTCTACCTATTAGTATTACTTCTACCTTTTATAGGGAGAGGTTTTTCAGTTCGTCTGGTAACTCTTCTGCATTCACTTTATGTTTCAACCAGCCATCCCTGGTCTCAATCCAGACTTCATCATTCCAAACTGCCAGCTTGTTGCCTTGCCCGACTAAGGCTGCTTTTTTTTCCAAACCCACAAATTGTCTTAGATTCAAAGGAATTAAGATGCGACCACTGCTATCAAGATTCACTTCAGTAGCATGACCTATGAATATGTTTTTTAAGCGTTTAGATTCTGGATTAAAACTGGAAAGCGCTGAAACCTTGCGCTCTATTTCTTCGAATTCATTCAAGGGATAAATCACCAACGACTCACCATCCTGATCAATAGTAACCACTAACTGCCCTTGGCAATGACTTTCAACAATGCCACGAAAACGCGCAGGCATCGCCATGCGACCCTTTGCGTCCAGTGTTATTGAATGTAAGCCACGAAATAACAAACTCTTCCTCCCAAAGGCTAAAAGCAATCATAGCGAAAATTTCCCACTATTAATCCACTTTCAACCCACTCTAATGCTACTTTTCTGCACTATAAGGGAGTTCCAACAAGTAAATCAAGCACTTGTTTGCGTTAATTTGTGTAGAAAATGAAGCTAAAAGAGGCGAAAACCGAGAAAAGTGCTTAAATTACGAAAAGGAAATAATTCTAAAAACATTAGTTTACATAAAGCTATATTCTAAACTTAAAGTAACACATTAAGTATTGATGCTTTAACGTGCTTTAAAAAAAAAATTATGAACTTGCCATCTTTTCACTACTTCTTTTGGATTTAACCTATTGCAGGGCAAATACGCAGTAAAAAATGCCTATAGCTTAAAAAATGACTATAGTTAAAAAAAGTATGAGTCGACCGATAAGCCGGGTTCTGTCGTGGACAATCATTCATCTTGGGCCTATGTCGCCATAAACCTCATGCGGCCTACCCGAACCCAATGCGAGCAGCACTATGGGGTCCCTATTTGGCCTTGCTCCAGGCGGGGTTTACCTTGCCATGGAATGTTGCCACCCATGCGGTGCGCTCTTACCGCACCATTTCACCCTTACCGTAAAGGATATTACTCCAATATGGCGGTTTCTTTTCTGCTGCACTTTCCGTGGACTCACGCCCCCCAGGAGTTACCTGGCACCTTGCTCTTTGGAGCCCGGACTTTCCTCTACTTCCATATTAACAATATGAAAACAGCGATTGCCTGGCCGACTCACGGGCGAATTATAAAGTAATAGGGGATTTAGTGTCTGAATAAATTAAAAAGGAATAAGAATTTAATTATTTCTTTATATAGAAGAATTAAATAGTATTAAAAATCAACTAATGTCTGCTTTCGGCCAAAAGCGGACATTGGAATTTTTATCTTAATCTTTGAATAGTGAAAAACTGAATAATTGTTATATCTAACAACTCCAATCCTTTTGCTACCGAATTACAATTGATTACGTTCAATAATACCCATCATTTTATAGGCCAGCAAAGAAGCAGAAAATTCATAGGCATGAAAGCCTTCGACAGGAGCAAACTCCATGATGTCGAAACCAATAATTTGGGCTTGCTTAGCCACAGATTCAAATAAAGCTAAAGACTGGTACCAAGCCAAACCGCCTGGAACTGGAGTGCCCGTTGAAGGAAACACAGAAGGGTCAAAGCCATCAATATCTACTGTGAAGAAAACTTTATCAGGAAAATCTTCAGGTAAATCAAATTTATAAATATTTTTTTTGATCAGAATTTCAGCATCCAGGTATTCAATACCATAAGTTTTTCGAGCCTGTACTTCCTCTTCGCACATCGCTCTTACACCTAACTGAAAGATAGGAATATCCAGGTCAGCAATTCGCCTCATTACGGAAGCGTGACTCAGAGAATTTCCTTCATAGCTATCTCTTAGGTCAGCATGGGCATCAATCTGAATTACCCCGAAATCTTCAATACCTGCTTCAATTAAGCCATTGATAACGCCATAGGTCACTGTGTGCTCACCGCCCAAGACTATTGGAAAGGCTCCGTTGTTAACGATATTCTCAGTGCCTTCACTCACACGAGCTAAGACTTTTTCTGCATCGCCTTTACAGTTAATTGGCGGATGCGTATGGATTCCTCGCTTACCAGGGACGCTTTTCCCATCCCAGCTTTCCAGCTGCCAAGAGGCTTCTAATATTGCTGCTGGACCAAATGAGGTGCCACCACCATATGAAACTGAAGCTTCAAAAGGAACTGGTAAAATATGAAAATAAGCATCTTCCAGTTTAGGGTGTTCAAACTCTGAACCTAAAAATACTGGATAACCAGGCGCAACTTCTTGATCAAATTTACTCATAACATTTAACTCTCATGAGAGACGGTTTTTAAAATCATCATAGGAAAATTCTTTAATCATTCGCACTTCATTTGTTGCTGAATTCCATAATGCAATTGCAGGTAAAGCTATGCCATTAAACGTTGTTGTTTTTACCATAGTATAATGTGCCATATCATCAAAAAGTAATCGCTGCCCTGGTTGTAAAGTCTCGTTAAAACTGTAATCTCCCATTACATCACCAGCCAGACAAGTCATTCCAGCCAAGCGATAGTCATAGGTTTTTTCACCTGGCTTACCAGCATAGAAAACTTCTGCTCTGTAGGGCATTTCTAAGGTATCTGGCATATGGCATGTTGCAGAACTATCTAGAATTGCTATGTCATGCTCATTATGGGCAATATCTAAAACTTCTGTCACCAACACTCCTGTATGAATAGCTATGGCTTCACCAGGCTCCAGGTAGACCTGAACAGTATATTTTTCCTGGAAATTTTTAATGCGTGTAATTAGTTTATCGATGGGATAAGTTTCATCTGTCAGATGATGCCCCCCTCCAAAATTCACCCATTCTAATTGGGGTAATACTTCAGAAAACCTGTCTTCGATAACAGCCAAGGTTCGATTTAAGGGCTCATAACCTTGTTCGCATAAGGTATGGAAATGCAGGCCTGAAATACCAGTTAAATCCTTGCCTTCAAATTGAGGGTAAGGAATACCTAGTCTTGAACCTGGTGCACAGGGGTCGTATAAAGACATAGTCCCTTCAGAATGCAAGGGGTTAATCCGTAAACCAAATTTTAACTCTGGATGCTTAGTTTTTGCTGTTTGTAATAGATCTTGAAAACGCTGCCACTGATTGAATGAATTAAACACCACATGATCTGAAATTTTCAGAATCTCAGTTAGATCTTTTTCAGAATAGGCCGTAGAAAAAGTATGCACTTCGCCACCGAATTCTTCTTTGCCTAGACGGGCCTCATAAAGTCCGCTAGCACAGGTACCGCTTAAGTATTTTTTTACAAGCGGAGCCAACGAAAACATGGAAAAGGCCTTCAACGCCATGAGTATGCGCGCCCCGCTTTCATCCTGCACTTTTTTTAATCGTTGAAGATTAAGCTCTACAGCGGCTTCATCAACCACAAAACATGGTGATGGAACCCTCTGAGGATCAAAGTTCTTGAACGATTTACTTTTTATCATAAAAAGATTCACAGCGAAGTTTTAGCAGTACACTAAATAAAATCAAGGTTGCATCCTCAAAATATTAGCCGATGACTTTTCAAAGCAAATTAAAGTCAGGGTTCTCAATCACTGTCCATGGCAGGCCGTATTGATTCATATCTTTCATAAATGGATCGGGATCCAGTTGCTCCATGTTCCAGACGCCTGCCTGCATCCATTTTCCCTCAAGCATCAACTTGGCACCAATCATAGCGGGCACACCGGTAGTGTAAGAAATGGCTTGTGAGACTACTTCTTTATAGCAGTCTTGGTGGTCCTTAATGTTATAGAGGTAGACCGTTTTCTCTTTACCGTCCTTTAGACCCTGCACTACACAGCCAATACAGGTGAGTCCATGTGTTCTTGGCCCCAGTGAAGATGGGTCAGGTAAAAGTTCTTTTAAAAACTGAATTGGAACTATTTGTTGGCCCTTAAACTCAACTGGTTCTATTCCAGTCATGCCGACATTAACTAAGACCTCCAAATGCTTAAGATAGGAATCGCCGAAACTCATCCAGAATTGTGCTCGTTTCAGTGTAGGGAAGTGCTTGGTTAATGACTCCAGCTCTTCGTGATACATTCGATAAATGTTGTAGGTGCCGACGTTATCCGGACAGGTGAAAGACTGCTTTAAAGACATTGCCGGAGTCGTAATAAATTGTCCATTTTCCCAGTGACGGCATTCTGCACTGACTTCACGAATATTGATTTCCGGATTGAAATTAGTGGCAAAGGGGTAGCCATGATCACCACCATTAACATCAATAATATCTAGAGCGTGAATTTCATCAAAATAATGTTTTGCAAGATAAGCGGTAAATATATTCGTCGCGCCAGGATCAAAGCCAGAACCCAATAGGGCCATCAAACCTGCTGCTTTAAATTTATCCTGATACGCCCACTGCCATCTATATTCAAACTTTGCTGTGTCCAGAGGTTCGTAATTAGCTGTATCCAGGTAATGCACTCCGCATTCGAGACAGGCATCCATAATGCTTAAGTCCTGATAAGGCAGAGCGACATTAATGACCAGAACGGGCTTAACTTTACTGATCAAAGCTACTAGCTCAGGAACAGAATCTGCATCAACTTCTGCTGTTTCTATACTTGCTCCATAGTGCTCTTTGATTTGAGCAGCGATGGCTTTACATTTGGCTTCAGTGCGGCTTGCCAGCACAATTTCTGAAAACACCTCAGGCAGCTGAGCGCATTTATGAACGACAACACCACTAACTCCGCCAGCACCTATGATTAATACTTTAGCCATTATTAGTCCTCTTTCTCATAATAGGTATAGCCTTGCATACTGGCGTTAAAGGTCTTCATGATTTGCTGGCGTTGTCGGGCATTAATACGGCCTTCCTTAACAGCACGTTCGGCGGTATTGCGGTATCTAATAGCCATTTGCTGTGGCTGATATTCCACATAACTGAGCACGTCAGCAATAGTGTCGCCATGAATTTCCTTAACGAAATCAAAACTGCCATCTTGATTTAAACGCACACTAACGACATTGGTATCACCAAAAAGATTATGTAAATCACCGAGGGTTTCTTGATAAGCCCCGACCAGAAATACACCTAAATAATATTCTTTCCCCTCTTGCAGAGGATGTAGTGCCAGGGTTTTACTGGGTCCAAATTCTGCGATGAAATTATCGATTTTCCCATCACAGTCACAGGTGATATCAGCAATAACCGCTTGCCTTGTTGGGGCCTTATCTAGTCGGTGAATGGGGATGACAGGGAACAGCTGATCTATAGCCCAAATATCCGGCAAGGATTGAAAAAGGCTGAAATTACCATAATAAATATCAGCCAGATCAAGCTTTAAATTCTCCAGGCCAGGAGGGATGCGTTCAAGGTCATCTAACTGGTTATAAATTCTTTGGAGGATTTCCAGGAAAATGTTTTCACCGACAGCTCTGGAGCGCAAATCGATTTGACCGTGCTTGAAGAGTTCTCTCAATTCATCACGATAATAATATGCATCGTTAAAGCACTCCTGTAAACGTTTCGGTGTCATGTATTCAAGCACCTCACGTAAATTTATTATCAGCGCATGCTCAGTATCTTGTGATGTTTGTAATTCACTAGATTCAAAATTATTAACATCCAGAATATTGAAAAGTAGAATTGATGAGTAGGCGACCGTGGCACGACCAGATTCAGTCACAATAATGGGATGTTCGATAGCTGACTCATCAAACGTCTCTTTCAATGTTTCAACAATATCTTCACAATATTCTTCAAGGCTATAGTTACGGCTCTGTTCTTCGCTGCTTTGTTCTCCACTATAATCAACGGCCAGACCTCCACCGAGATCAATATGCGTCATGGCAGCTCCTTCATGGACTAAATCTGTATAAAAACGGCAAGCTTCGACAATGCCGCTTCTAATTTCCTGAATGTTAGGAATCTGTGAGCCAAGATGACAATGTAAAAGTTGTAAACAATCCAGCATATTCTCAGTTTTTAAACTATCAACTACTTCTATAAGCTGGGTGGTGGTGAGGCCAAAAACTGACCGGTCTCCACTGGTAGAATTCCAATGGCCGCTAATCTGAGATGTCATTTTTATACGTACACCAAGCATAGGCTTTATATCAAAAGCCTTGCTAAGTTTAATAATTATGGGTAATTCAGCTGGCGTTTCTATGACAAAAAAGCATTGAAAGCCAAGTTGCAAAGCCTGTAGGCCCAGCTCAACAAACTCTTCATCTTTGTAACCATTGCAGATAATCAGGCTGTCAGGTTCTTCTAGCGTCGATAAGGCCGCAATCATTTCGGCTTTGCTGCCAACCTCAAAGCCATGCTTAAAACGTGCGCCAAAGTGCGCGATTTCATCAACGACCTGTGCTTGTTGGTTTACCTTGATCGGATAAACGCCCCGGTAGTGAGAGCTATAGCCTGCTTTAGCAATGGCTGAAGAGAAGGCATCATTAAGACGTTTAATCTGGGCATCTAGAATATTTTCTATACGGAGCAAGACAGGCATTTGCAAATCACGTTCTTGCATACCTTCTATAATATTCAGTAACTGAACTTCGGTATTGAGGGTTTTGACTATAAGATTGCCGTTATCCGCCACGCCAAAATAATCATTTCCCCAGCGTTGAATACCGTATAAATCAATTGATTGTTGAACGCTCCATTGAGCGGCGCTTGGTTTGCTCATTTCACTCTCCAGAGGCAGCAGTGTTATTACTTGCCTGCCTTACAGGATTAGGCTTCTAACAAAGTCGAAGGCTGCTGATTTTGCCTGAGTTACGAGCTGAATTCTATTAATTTTTTGTGCTATAAAAGAAGATCTCAAAGAAGACCACTTAAGCAACATTTCAATGACTTTTTAACTGGTATTAAGAGCGATCAGCCTTTGAGGCCAACGTCCGCTTTGGATAGAAAGCGGACATTAGTAAAGTTTTGCTTTTAACGAGTAAATATCAAGCGCAATAGTTTTTATAAAATCGTCATGAGCGACGCTTAGATTAGGCAAAAAGTTTATTTAATGAAGGAGCTTACAAATAGTAAGTGACTGAATGAAATAAATCTTTTAACGAAATATAAGCAAGCGTAATAGATTTTCAGCCACACCAGAAACACCAGTAAGCTGGCGGCCGATAAAAAGTAATTAACCTGCCAGCACTAATAACACCTAACCAGCACAAGAGTGACACCCCTGCGATAATTTTCACCGGTTGGCTGACCTGTTGATTCGCCCCAAGGTTCTTCACCTCTTTGAAGCAAACCGAATAAAAAAACAACATATTAATACCTGCTCCGGCCATAAATATGAGCTTCGTTTGAAATGCTGGGTTATACAGATATTGATCGGGTGCAGAAGTAAAAAACATGGTGCCCGTGATTGCATTTAAAAAATAACCTGCAACGCCTATAGGTACTAATTTATGCATGCCAGAAAGTGGAATAGCTTTAACAAAACCAAGCATGCGCAAGTCAAATAACCCAACTGTACCGATCAACAAACATAATCCAAAAAAATGCAATGACTCAATAATGGGCCAACCCCAGCGAGAACCCATAATGCTATAGATGCCAGTATTTTGTGAAAAACTTAAGAGTGCTTCTTCCATTTTTTTATCTGAATTCTTTTCTAATAATAATCAGTTGTTAGCAAAATAGTGTAGGTGTAAGCAAGCAAGCGCCCGGCTACAATTACCGACACCCATAGCGCTATTGATACTAGCGCAAGCATTTTATGGTTTTTTGAAATTTCTAATTCTTGCTTGACTACTTTTTGCGTCAAAAACCTTCCAACAATAAAGGCCGCTGCAATTAACAGCATCTTTAAATAAAAAACATAATTGGTTAAGCCTTTTGCTGGGTAAGCTAGCAGCAAGGTCAGCCCTGATAAAAGAGCAACAATGAAACTCGCCCACATCAAAGGGTAAAACCTGATTATTAAATGCACAGGTAATTTAGGTGCAAACCCTATGATTCTTAAATCAAGTGCAAAGTGCACGCCTACTAAAAAAGCCATTCCAAGAGCATGCAAAGAAATTGTCAAAGGAAAGCCCACGACAGACTCTCGTACCCAAACACTAAATGAGGCTGCTTCAAGCCAGGCCAAAAATTCCAGAATAATCTCCTACTATTAATTTTTCTTATTAATTTTTTATCTTATTATTTTTTATTTAATCCGATCTGATAAAGGGTATTTTTTTTGATGCCTGTTATCTTTGAAGCTAAATGGCTTGCCTGTTTTAAAGGCAGCTCCTGCATTAAGGTATTCAATATAGATTCAGCCTCACTATTCACAACAGTGTTATCTTTTTCTTTTCCCTGCACTAAGACAACAAACTCACCTTTCTGCTGATTTGTATCAGCTTGTACCCATTCTAGCAAATTTTCCAAACTGTCATTTTTTATTGTTTCAAAAGTTTTAGTAAGCTCACGTGCAATTACAGCAGTACGTTTAGCTCCAAATATTTGCAACATATCTTGAAGACAAGCCACTATGCGATGCGGCGCTTCATAAAAAATCAATGTCCTGCTTTCAGCAGACAAGGCTCCCAATTTCTTAATTCTGCCAGAGGATTTATTCGGTAGGAAACCTTCAAATATAAAAGAATCAGACGGCAAACCCGATACAGATAAGGCTGTAACTAGGGCAGAAGGCCCGGGTATAGGACTTACCTTTATACCTGCTAGCAAAGCCGCTTTAACTAGCTGATACCCAGGATCTGAAATCAAAGGGGTGCCCGCATCAGATATCAGCGCAATTTGGGCTCCTGCTAATAGCTTATCAATAATATCTTGGACTTTTTTATCTTCATTATGCTCATGTAAGGCCAACATTGGTGTGGAAACGCCTATATGCTGCAATAATTTGCCACTATGCCGGGTGTCCTCAACCGCAATTAAATCTACTTCTTGCAATATCTTAATGGCACGCTCACTGATATCGGATAAATTACCAATAGGTGTTGCGACGATATATAAACTGGCAGCATTCATTTATTAAAGTTGTTGTGATTCACAAGAGCAATATCTTGCCATAGTAAGTGATTAGGGTGTTAGCGAGTTTTTTATATTGCGTTATACTGAAGCTTATGAAGTCCTTACGATTTTCTTTTTGCTTACTAGTGACGATATTACTGGCGTCATGTAGCACGACGCCTTCGTCCAATTCCGGGGCAATGAATGATAGTGAGATCCCTGATATTGATGCCGATGGCATCAGAAGCCCCGAGGAAGTTTTAATCTTTAGTTTGCTACAACAGGCTAATAATGCAAGCTCTCCAGAATCAGAATTTTTTTCATTAGAAGCAGCTAGAATTTATATAGGAATTGGCCAAGACCGCCAAGCTTTCGAATTACTTACCACCTTAAACACTAGGCAGCTTGACCTAGAACTTGCTGCAGAAATTCTACTCTTACGTGCTCAATACTTGGTTGATAATGTTCGATATAGAGAAGCGCTTAACGTCCTGACTATTGATCGTTTTGATGCCATTCCACAATTATCTATTGCTCTGCAAAAACAACTGAGAACTATGCGAGCCCAGTCTTATGAAGCCTTAAGCGAACCAGCTGCCGGTCTTAGAGAAAGGATCTTGGTAGGTGGGCTGCTCAGTGAGCAAGAAAAAAATTTGAATCATGAGCAAATCTGGCAAAACTTGCTGGCATTGCCTCTAGATGAGCTTCGCCGTTTGTCTGAGAACGAAATTGTTTATGCGTTTCAAGGCTGGTATGAACTGGGCATCGTTGGCAAAGCCTATCAATATAATCTGGACCGCCAATTAGTTGAACTCAATAAATGGCAAAGTACCTGGATTAGACACCCTGCTAGCGAGCAACTGCCTTTGACTTTACAGTTAGTCGAAAGCATGGCAGCACAAAGACCTAACCAAATTGCCTTACTTCTGCCATTAAATACTAATGCAGGCGTAATCATTAGGGATGCCTTCATGAGTGCTTATCTGAATGTGCAATCTTTTGGTGGTCAAGTCCCTGAAATTCGTTTCTATGACACCAGTTCTACAGATAATATTATTAACTTACACAATCAAGCGCGCATTGATGGCGCTGGCATGATTATTGGCCCGCTGCTCCGACAAAACCTTAGCCAATTACAGCAGGTTCGTAATCTAGGCGTACCTACCTTAGCTCTAAATAATATTGATGGTGCGCAATCGGCATCAGACCTCTTGTACCAATTTGCGTTATCCCCAGAAAGTGAGGCCAGACAACTTGCTATCAAAGCATGGAATGATGGTCACCGTAAGGCGGCAATAATGAACCCTGATAATGCAAATAGTGAAATCTACCAAAGAAAAAGAAATAGTTTTATTCAACAGTGGACAGAATTAGGCGGGCAAATAGTTACGCAAGAAATGTATGGTAGTAATTACACGCAAAGCATCGAAAACTTATTAAATTTAAGTGAAAGCGCTAATCGAAGAGAACAAATTAGCGATATCATTAATGCTTCTGTTGAATTCTCTCAACGTCGTCGTCAGGATGTTGATTTCATTTTTCTAATTGCCGAACCCTTAGCAGCCCGTCAGATTAACCCCAGTTTGGGTTATCTATATGCCGGGAATATTCCCGTTTACGCAACCCAAGACATTTATTCCGGCTTAAATCGCACCTTGGAAGACGTCGACTTAAACGGCATAATTTTTGGTGATAGCCCTTGGCTGTTGTCGCAGGATGATGAATTAAAAATAGCTGCTCAACTATTATTCCCTCAAACAAGCGCACAAAATTTACGTTTGCAGGCATTTGGTATTGATGCTTTCAGGCTATATCCACGCATTAGGCAGTTGGAAACTGGCGCTACAAATGCCTTTATTGGCGCAACTGGCGTATTGAGCCTGGATGCAGACAATAGGATCACACGACAACTTGATTGGGCACGAATGCAAGATGGAATAGCACGACCAATAGACGACACCCAATAATAAAAACTACATTCGTTAATCAAGGAAGATTAATGTTTACCAAAAAAACTGCCAGCCCCAGCCAGGTTAAAGGCCTGTATTATGAAAAACTGGCCCTTAAATATTTAAAAAAACAGGGTCTAAAGTTTCTGCAAAATAATTATCATTGCCGTTTAGGCGAGATCGATTTAGTGATGCACGATCAAGGCTACATTGTCTTCATTGAAGTTCGCTACAGAGAAAATTCAGCTTTTGGAAATGGTCTAGATACAGTAAATAAAAGTAAACAGCAAAAGCTCATAAAAACTGCACAACTTTACCTTATTCAAAATGGACTCTATGAAAAAGTTCCCACTCGCTTTGATGTGATCAGTATTTCTCGCAGCAAATTAAAACCCGAGCTAAGCTGGGTTAAAAATGCCTTTCAGAATGAAATTACGAATTAGAAAGGCCGGCATAACAATTTATACTGGCCTTTTCTTTGTGATTTACATATCTGTATTTTCATAGCGATCAAGCACATGCCTGACTAATCCACTTCTTACAGAATCTTCTCGAGCAAATGTATGCACATGCACGCTTGGTAAACCCCGTAACTTTTTAACTGCATCATCAAGCCCATTTGGACCTCTGATATCACTTTGATTGGCATCACCATTAATAACGACTTTGCAGTCTTCACCAATACGAGTCAGAAACATTTTCATCTGAACTGGCGATACATTTTGGGCTTCATCAAGAATAACAAAAGTCGAAGCATTAAATGTCTTGCCACGCATATAAGCCAAGGGCGCGCCAACGATACGACCATGCCGTAAACAATATTCAACGACTCCTTTGCCCAACCTTTCATTCAGAATGTCACGAAATGCATCTATATATACGGAAAATTTATCTTCCAGCTTACCCGGTAAGAAACCTAGTTGCTCGCCGGCTTCAACCGCAGGTCGAGTGATAATAATTTTATCAATGCGGCCTGATTCTAATGCTTCTGCAGCCAGCGCGCCCGCACAATAAGACTTGCCCGTGCCGGCCGGACCGATACCAAAAGTCAGACAATTATTTTTGATGGCATTAATATATTTTTGCTGGGCGGGTGTAAGAGCTTCGAGCGGAAGACTATTTTGTTTGGGTTGATAGCTGGTGTTAAGTAGACTGTTGAGCTCAACGATATTACTGGGTTCTGAGTTATTGCGGCGGCGCTTGTAACTTTCCTTGTTTCTTTTACTACCCTTGTGTCCGTGGTGGTGTTGCTCCATTTCACTGCTGTACTTAATCGAACGCTTATGCGATCTCTTTGCCATGCTCACTCTCCAATTTGCTAAATAAAAAGAATCGAGTTGTGAAAACGCGTTAGTACCTATTTTTAAAATATTTAGTTGTAAAATGTTTAGGTGCTAATGACATTGAAATAGTAGAAAATATTGGTTTGCGGCAATCCTCCTATTAAAAAATGAAAAATATTAGTAAGATTCAAGCTAGAACTGTACTAGCTGCGTACACTCTGACACAATTGCTTTTAGCAATGCAATAACTAAAAGTGTTAGAAGCAAAAAAATATCAATTTTTTAATTGAGAGATAAGTATGGACTACCTAGAGCGCGTTAAAGGCTTTTTTACTGCTAGCATAGAATGCAAAATGCAATCAATGGAAGTCATTAGCCCTGACATTGTGGAAGCGTCAAAGGCAATGGTTGAAGCTTTATTGAATGAAAAAAAAATATTGGCCTGTGGTAATGGTGGTTCTGCTGGAGACGCTCAGCATTTTTCAGCTGAATTAATAAATCGTTTTGAAAGAGAACGTCCTCCATTGCCGGCTATCGCATTAACAACCGATAGCTCTACGATCACCTCTATAGGTAATGATTATTCATTTGATGAAATTTTTTCTAAACAAGTTCGCGCGCTCGGCCAAGGAGGCGATGTTTTACTCGCCATTTCTACAAGCGGTAATTCTTCTAATGTTATCGAAGCAATCAAAATTGCACATGCCCGAGAGATGAAAGTCATCATGTTAAGCGGTAGAGACGGTGGTGCTATGCGGGAACTGATTAAACCTGGCGATGTCGAAGTTTGTGTGCCATCTCAAATTACTGCACGTATTCAAGAGGTACACTTGTTAGTGATCCATTGTCTTTGTGACCTGATTGATACTCATTTATTTGGTCCTGAATAAACTGACAATTTAAAGGGTTCTAAAACATGTTACGTCAACTACTACTTTTAACATTTCTTTGTTCAATGCTAACAATTTCTGCCTGCGCTTCAGTCATTAGTACTTTAAATGGCAATGACAGCATTCAGGAGGACCAAGGCAGTCGCTCAACCGGTTCCCGGATTGATGATGGCGCTATCGAAACAATGATTAAAGTCAATTTAAATGCGGCTGATGATGCTTTACGTGAGTCTAACATTGACGTCGTAAGCTTTAATCAGACAGTGCTTTTGGTTGGCCAGGTGCCTGACCAGGAATTGAAAAACTTAGCTACACGAGTAGCGACCACTAGTAATAGCCGAGTCAAAACAGTATATAACGAGCTAGAAGTGGCAGGCGACACATCATTCCTTTCTCGCACCAACGATATGTGGTTATCAGCAAAAATAAAATCATTAATGTTAGTTAATGATGATGTAGAAGGACGAAGAACCAAGGTTGTCACAGAGAATGGCGTGGTATTTCTAATGGGTTTGTTAACACACGCTGAAGCCGATCAAGCTGTAGAATTAGTTAGCACAGCCAGTGGCGTCACTAAGGTAGTAAGAGCCTTCGAATATATCGACTGATTTATAATAATCTTTATTTCACTACCCGTAATGAGGGTTTCGCACTTTTAGCAGCACCTTTGCTTTTCTTGTCATCATTCTTGCCTGCAGAAGGGCCACTTACACTGCTTATAGGTGCAGGCGGTTCTGGCATCGGATCATCAGACTCAAACATCATACCTTGGCCATTTTCTCTGGCATAAATACTCACAATTGCATTAATAGGGGCATAAACTTTGGTTGGAATTCCACCAAAACGACCTTCAAACTCTATGGCTGCATTACTAATATTGAGGGTTTTAATAGCCTGCGGAGATATATTAAGAACAATTTGGTCGTCTTTTACGAAGTCCTGAGGGACTTCAACGCCCTCAGCAAAAGCGTTTACCAAAATATAAGGAGTGAAATTATTATCTAGAATCCATTCATGTAAAGCTCTTATCATATAGGGGCGATGAGAAGTCATTGTCATACTTATTTACCCCCTATCATAAGTGCATTTCAATACCTGTTTCTAAACTACACGCCAGCCATTTCCTTTTCTTGCTCAGACAGAGATTCCTGAACTGACTCACGCTCAAACAGACGCTGGCGATATTCCAGCAATGCTTTTGTTGCTTTAGTGTCTGGTAGCTTAATCCCCAATTCAGGCAAACGCCAGAGAATTGGCAATACACAGCAATCAACAATCGTAAACTCTTCGCTCATAAAGTAAGGCTTTTCAGCAAAAATTGGCGCTATAGATACTAGGTTTTCTCGCAATTCTTTGCGAGCAGCTTCCAGCTCTTTATCGGAAGCCGTTTCAGCCTGTAACATATCAACCAATGCGCACCAATCTTTTTCAATACGATGCATCCAAAGTCGGCTTTGAGCTCGGGCTACTGGATAAACCGGGAATAAAGGAGGATGCGGGAATCGCTCATCCAGATACTCCATCATGATGTTAGGCTCATATAAAACAAGATCACGATCGACCAGTGTGGGTAGACTGTTATATGGGTTAAGATCAGCTAAATCTTCAGGTTTGTCATGGACATCAACATCAACAACATCCACTGTTACGCCTTTTTCAGCCAAAACAATTCTTACACGATGGCTGTATTGGCTCGAACCATCTGAATAAAACAACATTGAAGAGCGTTTAGTTACAACTCCCATATTAAGCCTCTTAGTTTTGAGTTCTGTTAATGTTCGATATCTTTCCAGTATTCACGATTCAGCATAAATACAGGTACAAATAGGAATGCTAAAAATAGGAGGACAAATCCGCCAATCCTTTCACGATCTAATCTTGAAGGCTCACCCATGTAGTAGAGAAAATTCACAAGGTCGTAAACAAGCTCATCAAACTCTTCTTCACTTAGACTGCCAGTACCAGACACATGATGCAAAGCTTCACAATGCTCCGGATCGCAAGTTTGATCTCCCTGCAATTCTTGCAAAACATTAGGCATGCCGACGTTAGCAAAAACTCTGTTATTGACACCAAAGGGACGAGACGAATCAAGATAAAACCCTTTTAGGTAACCATAAAGCCAAGATGGATTACGAACGCGAGCGACTAGTGTTAAATCAGGAGGAGAAATGCCAAACCAGTTTTCAGCAGTATCCGGCATAGAGCTAAACATCAAATCACCTATACCTGTTTCTGGGTCAAAAATAATGTTTTCCATCATTATTTCTTCTGGAATATTTAAATCTTCACTTACACGCTGGTACCTTGAATATTGTGCTGAGTGACAGCCCAGGCAGTAATTAACAAAAGTCTGTAATCCTGATTGTAATGATGATGTATCTTCCAGATCCATCTCAACATGCTCAAGCTCAACTTCAGCTTCCGCTGCAACTGCATTTAAAGGAGCAACAATGAAAACAACAAGAATAGCCAGCACAAGTAGTAATTGCGGTATGCTGATAAATCGCCCTGTTACCCGCTCAGGTGGAGTAGTCGTTTTCTCGATACGGGTATACCAAGGCATGGCCAAGAAATACACAAAGTAAATTACTGTGCACAACTGCGCCAAAGCGGTTCTGGGACCAGTCGCAATTTGCGTTCCCAACACGCCTAAAATGACGAAACTGATAACAAAAGCCAATAAAGCTATTCGGCTATATAAACCTTTATAACGCATCGATTTAACTGGACTTCTATCAAGCCAAGGCATAACAAAAAGAATAGCAATTGCTCCAGCCATTACTACTAAGCCCCAAAATTTGGCATCAATACCAAACAAAGGATATGTCACAGCCCGCAGCATTGAATAAAAAGGCGTGAAATACCAAACAGGTGCAATATGGTCTGGCGTTTTTAGATTATTAGCCTGTTCAAAATTTGCATATTCAATAAAGTATCCGCCCATTTCCGGCATAAAGAAAATAACAAAGGTAAATACAAACAGGAAAACAACAATGCCAACCATGTCATGAATAGAATAATAAGGGTGCAAAGGAATGCCATCTAGAGGAATGCCATTAGCATCCTTATTTTTCTTTATTTCAATACCATCAGGATTGTTAGAGCCTACTTCATGTAAAGCCAGAATATGCAGCACAACCAGTGCGACCAATACTAATGGTAAAGCAACTACATGCAAGGCAAAGAAACGATTGAGAGTAGCGCCAGAAATCAGGTAATCACCTTGTATCCACACCATCAAGTCTTCACCTACAAATGGGATGGCACCTGCTAGAGAGACAATCACATTAGCTCCCCAGTAAGACATCTGTCCCCAAGGTAGTACATAGCCCATAAAGCCTTCAGCCATTAATACCAGATAAATTGTCATACCAAAAATCCAGATCAATTCTCTGGGCTTTTGGTACGAACCATACATCAGACCACGGAACATATGTAAATAGACGACTATGAAGAATGCTGAAGCGCCAGTGGAATGCATGTAACGTAGTATCCAGCCATAATCAACATCACGCATAATATATTCAACGGATGCAAAGGCTCCATCTGAACTTGGGACATAATTCATCGTTAACCAGATGCCCGTCAGCAACTGATTAACCAGCACAAATATAGAAAGCACGCCAAAGGTGTACCAAAAATTAAAATTCTTTGGCGCATAATACTTGGACATATGCTTTTCCCATGCCAGCGTTACTGGCAGGCGGGCATCTATCCAGCCCATAAAAGCATTTTTCTTAGCCTCGTTATTTTCAGGAGTATTAGTCATTTCTTCGCTCATTATGAATTCTCCCCATCTATACCTATCACAATGACGTTATCAGTCTCGTAAGAGTGTGGAGGAACAATCAAATTATCTGGCGCGGGCACGCCACTATAGACTCTACCAGCTAAATCAAACATAGAGCCATGGCAAGGACAGAAAAAACCGCCTTTCCAGTCCGGATCATATTCTTGTGCGGTCACTTCAGTATTAATTTGCGGAGAACAACCCAAATGAGTACAAAGCCCTACATAAATACCTACTTCAGGACGGATTGAACGATAAGCGTTTTGAGCATATTCAGGTTGCTGGTCGCTTTCAGAGTCCGGATCAGAAAGGTGATCAATAAAATTATCCAGATTACTTAAAGCTTCTTCATCTCTGCGCAATACAAAAATTGGCTGACCACGCCAAGCTGGCATAGGCCCTAATAATTCGCCAGGTTCAAGCCTACTGATGTCAATAGTGATTGGAGCTCCTGCAGCAAGGGCTCTAGCACTAGGGTTCCAAGACCCTACGAAAGGTAGGGCTGCACCAACGGCTCCCGCCGCTCCTAAAACTGATGTACTGCCAATTAAAAAACGCCTGCGATTATTGCTCTTAGAACCGCCATTCACAATGAAACTCTCCTATTGGAAACGCTTGAAAAGGTAAAAAGACGCCGCCAAGTAGGCAGGGCCGAAAACTGCGCGAATGCTACTAAAAAAAGCCTTTTTTTTCAAGGTGAAAACACCTGCTTTGTAAAATTATTAAGTTTTTTCTCTCAAAAAAAAACGCCGAAACATAAGGAGTTCCGGCGTTTTATAAAAACCAAAATATTTATTAACGTTTTGAGAATTGAGGTCTCTTACGGGCTTTACGCAAACCAACCTTTTTTCGTTCGACTTCACGAGAATCTCGTGTAACAAAACCAGCTTTACGCAATGGTGTACGATTTTCCTCATCAAATTGCATCAAAGCACGAGTTATTCCATGCCTTATTGCACCAGCTTGACCAAAACTTCCGCCACCAACAACACTGACATTAATATCAAACTTATCAGAGACTTCTAGAAGTTCTAGTGGCTGACGCACAATCATGCGAGCTACTTCACGACCAAAATAGGAATCCAGGCTTCTTTTGTTAACAGAGATATTGCCGCTACCTGGCGTTAAAAAAACTCGAGCAGTCGAAGTTTTGCGACGTCCAGTACCGTAATATTGTGTATCAGCCATGCTTTATTTACCTATTATAAATTCAATTGAGCGGGTTGCTGAGCAGTATGAGGATGTTCAGCACCAGCGTAAACTTTTAATTTGCTAAACATTGCTCTGCCTAGCGGAGTACTCGGCAACATGCCTTTTACTGCGAGACGAATAACTTCTTCTGGGGTCCGCTCAATCATTTCATTAAAAGAGCGAGATTTTAAACCGCCTGGATAACCAGAATGACGATAATACATTTTATCAGTCGCCTTCTTGCCAGTTACTTTAACTTTCTCAGCATTAACAACAACGATATAGTCACCTGTATCAACATGCGCTGTGTATTCGGCTTTATGCTTACCACGAAGTCGATGCGCTATCTCTGCTGACATACGACCTAGAGTCAGACCGTCTGCATTAATCAGCACCCAGTCATTCTGTGCAGTTTCTTTATTTGCTGAAATAGTTCTCATTGTTTTATCTACTTGTGTTTCTGACGTTTCAATTCTGGTTTTGAGCCCTGATCTAGCAAAGCCACAAATGGAGCGCGAATTCTACAGATGGAGCAGTGGATATTCAAGCGTTCTGAGCTGTTTTTATTGAATAATCAAAAGCATCTTGAAATAACTGTCAAATCAAGGAGTTGTTGAACAAAATAAAGCCCCTCCCTTTACAAGCAAACAGTGCAAAATAGCTCAACTTAGCTGCAATAACGGACTAAATTTAAGGCGTATGCTCTAAGGCGAGATATTCGTGCGATTGCATCTCCAATAATCGGCTTTTGGTCCTCTCAAATACAAAGCTTAGCTCTTGTCCTCGGTAAATATCTTCTAATTTTGTTTCTGCAGAGATAATGAGCTTGACCTTATGATCATAAAATTCATCTACCAAACTCACAAACCGCCTCGCCTTATCATCTCTGCTGGCATCCAATTGAGGCAAGTCACTTATTAAGACTGTATGAAAAAGTTGTGCAATTTCAATGTAATCTGCGGGGCTGCGTGGACCTCCACAAATACTTTCAAAATCAAACCAAACGAGATCCTCGGCTCGAAAGCGAGTTTGAATTTCTCGCCCCTGAATCTCAATTTCCCCATTGAGTAAAGTCTTCAGCCCGGCACTTAAGCGATTAAAGTTCGCATGCATAAGAGCTTCAGATTCTTCACCAAGAGGACTATGAAAAATTTCAGCCTGCTCTAGGCTGCGTAGGCGATAATCTATACCTCCATCGACATTAACTACCTTAGTGTGCTGCTCCAATAGCTTAATAGCTGGTAAAAAATTTTGACGTTGCAAGCCATTCTCATACAAACGATTAGGCTCTATATTCGAAGTGGCTATCAAAATGACGCCTGAATTAAAAAGAGTCTCCAGCAAGCCGCCTAATATCATGGCGTCGCCAATATCAGTGACAAAAAACTCATCGAAACAAATAATATCGACCTCTTTTGCAATACCTAAGGCAACTTCCTGAAGCGGATTTTTAATTTTCGTATTGGCGTTTAGGCGTTTATTTACCATAAGCATAAAGCGATGAAAGTGCATCCGCATTTTGCGCTCAACGGGCAGGCATTGGTAAAACAAATCCATTAAATACGTTTTGCCGCGACCTACCCCACCCCAAAAGTATAATCCTTTTATAGGGGCTGTCTGTGCAGCAAATATTCTACTCAGGAATGAAGTTTGAGTTCCTCTGTTTCTTTTCGTCTGCAAAGCTTCAAAGACTGCTTGCAACTCTTCAACAGCCATCAACTGAGCTGCATCAGGCATTAAGTTACCCTGAGCCATATCTTCCTGATAGCGTTGCATAGGCTTAGTCAGATTTTCAAATTTACTTTTAATGTTAGGTAACCCCGGCAATTCAATAGGATAAAGATGGAGATATAGGAAGCAATTATAGGTATAATTAGACTTCATTTTGCAAATAATAAGGTAATAAGTTTAAAAGGAACACTAATGGTCATTTGGCTAGTTGGAATATTAAGTTTTGTAATTGGCCTTATTGCTGGCGCATTAATTTTTAAGCAATTTTTATCTGACGCTGCAAAAGTGAAAAATCTGACTGAAGAGTTAGATGAATTAACTGAAACACATAATGATTATCAACAGAGCGTATATTCTCATTTCGAAAACACATCACAGCTAGTCAATAAACTTACTCAAAGTTATCGAGACGTTTATGAAGGTTTGGCTCGAGATGCTGATATTCTTTGTCCAGAAGATATCACTAAACAGCTGGCTTTGACTAAACAAAGTTCAGACCTTTTAGGCACAGATACTCGAGGCAATCTGAATGAACAAATGGATGACTTATTTCCTCCTCGTGATTATGCAACCAAAACCAGCCCGGAACAAAAAGGCGGACTTGCTGCGGATTACGGGCTTCCTAAAAAGGAAATTCCTGAAGAGCCATAAGCCTTTAATCTTGGGTTTTTTCGTGGCTTAATTTATAATCTTCGCCCATTTTTAGGGCATTTAGCAAAAATAAACTTATTTTAGTTGTTAAATATGACAGAGCATCGACTTACACACCTCAAACAACTTGAAGCGGAAAGTATTCATATAATCCGTGAAGTAGCTGCAGAATTTGATAAGCCCGTCATGTTGTATTCTGTTGGTAAAGATTCTGCGGTTATGCTGCACTTAGCATTGAAAGCTTTTTATCCAGGCAAGCTACCATTTCCTTTGCTTCACGTTGATACCACCTGGAAATTTAAGGAGATGATTGAGTTTCGAGATGCACAAGCCAAAAAGCTTGGCTTGGATTTACTGGTATACACTAATCAGGAAGGAGTCGATGCTGGGGTAAGCCCTTTCAGTCATGGCAGTCAGAAACATACTGACATTATGAAAACACAGGCACTCAAACAGGCACTAAATAAATATAAATTTGATGCTGCCTTTGGTGGAGCACGTCGCGATGAAGAGAAATCGCGCGCCAAAGAAAGAGTCTATTCTTTTCGCGATAAGAACCATCGTTGGGACCCAAAAAATCAGCGCCCAGAGCTTTGGAATATTTATAACGGCAAAGTTAATAAAGGTGAGAGTATTAGAGTCTTCCCTCTTTCTAACTGGACAGAATTGGATATTTGGCAATATATCCACTTAAACAATATTGATATTCCATCACTTTATTTCGGCAAAGAACGCCCGGTAATTAATTATGAAGGAATCGACATCATGGCTAACGATGATCGTATTCCAGAAGAAATGAAAAAATCTATAACAATGAAAACTGTCCGTTTTCGAACATTAGGATGTTATCCACTAACTGGCGCCGTCGAATCTGGCGCCAGCACTTTACCAGAGATTATTCAGGAAATGTTACTAACAACAACATCTGAGCGTCAGGGTCGTTTAATTGACAGTGATCAGTCTGGCTCAATGGAAAAGAAAAAACGCGAGGGTTATTTCTAACTCATGTCCCACCAATCCGAACTTATTAGCACCGATATTGATGCCTACCTTGCTCAACATGAAAGGAAGGAGCTATTGCACTTATTAACTTGTGGGAGCGTTGATGATGGCAAAAGCACTTTAATCGGTCGCTTATTACATGATTCCAAAATGATCTATGAAGATCAACTGGAAGCAATAAAATCTGATAGTGTGAAATCCGGCACCACGGGCAATGATTTTGACTTAGCTTTACTAGTGGACGGCCTGCAAGCTGAACGCGAACAAGGGATCACTATTGATGTTGCCTACCGTTATTTTTCAACAGCAAAGCGAAAATTTATTATTGCTGACACACCTGGCCACGAACAGTACACCAGAAATATGGCAACTGGTGCTTCTACTTGTGAACTAGCCATTATTTTGATTGATGCTCGCTATGGCGTGCAAACTCAAACACGCAGACATACTTTTATTGCCTCACTTTTAGGTATTAAACATATCATTGTCGCCATTAATAAAATGGATTTAATGGATTTCAGCGAGGATGTTTTTAACAAGATAAAACAGGACTATATTGATTTCACTAAAGAACTGGACACTGGCGAATTATATTTTATTCCAATGTCGGCTCTTAACGGGGACAACGTAGTAAATGTAAGTGATCAAACGCCTTGGTATGACGGCGAAACACTAATGTGGATGCTTGAAAATGTTAAAATTTCTGCTGATAGAAATTTTGAAGATTTTCGATTTCCAGTGCAATTCGTTAATCGGCCCAATCTGGATTTCAGAGGTTATTGTGGCACTATCGCGTCTGGAATTGTCCGCAAAGGTGACGAAATAATTGCCCTGCCATCTGGGAAAAGCAGCAAAATAAAATCTATTGTGACTTACGACGAAGAACTCGAGCAGGCTCACATGCCAATGTCAGTCACTTTAACCCTCGAAGATGAAATAGATATCAGCCGTGGCGACATGATCGTCCATACAGATAATCTCCCTACGTCACAAGATTCATTCGCAGCCAATATTGTCTGGATGAATGAAGCACCCTTGCTTGCTGGCAAACAATATGAATTTAAGCAGGCATCAAGAGCATTCGGCGGCACAATTACTAACATTCAATACAAAGTTGATGTTAATACTTTAGAAACCAGCTCTACACCCTCACTTGAACTCAATGAAATTGGTTTATGTGATCTAGAATTTTCTGAAACTATTCATTTTGACTCTTATAGCCAAAATCCAAGTATGGGCGCCTTTATCATTATCGACCGCTTAAGCAATGTAACTGTCGGTGCCGGGATGATAGAAACTGCCACAAAAAGAAAACGTAAAGTGGCCGAAAGCTCAACCAGCCATGTTACTAAGGAAGATCGAGCCGCTCGTTTTGGGCAAAAACCAGTTACGATTATGTTTGTTGGCATATCCGGCTCTGGCAAATCAACACTTGCCCATGCCCTTGAAAGAAGACTGTTTGATATGGGGAGAATTAGCACTATTCTTGACGGCAAAAGCATGCGTCTCGGAATTAGCAAAGACCTCTCACATGATGCCGCCGGACGTGCTGAGAACTTACGCAGAAGCTCCTATATTGCAAAATATCTTAATGACTCTGGATTGATTTGTTGTGCAGCCTTCGTCGCTCCAAATGCAGATTCCAGAGAACATATGATCGATGTAATCGGAGAAGATAACTGCATCGTGGTTTACTTGAACCCTCCTTTAGAAGTTTGCAAACAACGAGACCCTAGTGGAATCTATGCTGCTGAAGCTAACGTCGAAACTGGCACGGTCCCTGGCGTGTCTTTCCCTTATGAAGATTGGGAAAACCCAAATCTTATTTTGCCTACACATGAGCTCAATGTGGATGAATGTATTGATAAATTAATCAACGTACTAAAAGAGCAATCAATTCTTTAACACTCAAGATTTTTAGAGACAGATAAAGCTATAAAATTGCGTCTATCGAAGCCATACATGCGGAAAAATAAGCCTGCCCGAAAAGGTTTAAATGGTTCAACTCATGGTAGAGCTGATAGATTCTAAAACGCTCTTCATAACCGTCTGTAAAAGGGCAGATTTCCGCATAAGCAGCTTCACATCTATCACCAAAACCACCAAACATTCGCATCATGCCAAATTCAGCCTCTCGGTGACCGTAATAGCAAGCGGGGTCAAATATAACAGGTACTCCTCTACTATCCGCCATTGCATTACCAGACCATAAATCACCATGTAATAAGACTGCTGCCTCTTCAATTTGATCTAAATATGACTCAAGTTGCTCTAAAAGCTGATAGCCTTTTTTAATTAATGCATTGTCAGTTCCGGCATGTTGAGAAAATAAATTTAATTGTGGCTCAAGTCGATTAGCGCGCCAGAAAGTCACCCAATCATCCTGCCAGGCATTTATTTGCAAACTAGTACCTAGATAATTATCACAGTGATAGCCATATTTTTTTTGTTGAGCATACTGGTGTAACAAAGCCAAATTGCGGCCCATTTGCTCTTGCCAGTCCGCTGCTTTTTTTCCTTTCGAAATAAATTCCATGACTAGGAAAGCATCATCAAAAACTAATGGAGCTGGCACTCTTATAGTTTTGGATTCAGCTAGCAGTAATAAAGAGTCATACTCAATCTGAAATGTATTTTCTGCAATAGTGCCTGTTTGAGTTTTAAGCAAATAATCTGAACCATTATCGAGGCCAATACAACTGACTTGATTAATGCTGCCTCCACTTAAAGGACGTTGGTTAATAATGCGAACCCTTTTCCCCAGGCTTTGGCCGATACTATTAGCAACTTGTTCCAACATGACTTTATCCAAACAAAAATTTAATTCAAAAAAAGAGGACTAATGCCCTCTTTTTTATAACTTACTTATTTGAATTTTTTAACTCTTATGGATTAAAACCTAACACTCAAAAGGCAGTACCAATAGTGACATATAAACTAGCTGGCTCACCAACAAAATATCGATCTCCAACAAAGCTAGTCCAATCGGCTCTTTCAGCATAATCCGTATCGAACAGATTAGTCACTCTGGCAGCAAAATACCAAGCATTATTAGACTGATACTGATAGCGCAAATTCGCTAAGTCATGGCCTTCATATCTATTAGTGTTAGTCTCATTGGTATAATAATCATCCATATGCACCCATTCCAACTGAGCGCTATTATTTTCATTGATAGCCCATCTAAGCTGAACATTGCCGGTTAATTTAGGTGCAGTATCAATATCATTGCCATCAATTGAAACTGTAACGCCTCGTGGTGCTATATTGGCCCCATAGGTATGATCGGCATAGCTGGCAACAATATTTAGTTGCAAAGCATCAGTCAGATTAAATAAGGAATTAAATTCAAGCCCTAAATGATCAGTTTCTCCACCACTCACATTACTACGGCTGCTGTCCTGAAAAATCACGTTATCTTTTTGCATCCAGTAAGCCGCTACACTGTATGACATGCTCTCACGCGAAGCGCGATACCCAATTTCAAAGCTGTCGACTTCTTCTGAATCCAGATCTGCAACCGTTTGATTGACTTGTAAACGATACAGTTCAGTCGCCTGAGGCGCTCTAAAAGCGTGTGCAACATTTACAAAAACTTGTTGTGCTTCATCAAAATCATGGATCCAACCAAGATGTATAGAACCATTATTAAAATCATCACTGCGATCAGCAGGTCGACTATAACGGCAGGTCCCGGCTGGGTTAAAAGCTGATGGCGTACATGAACTGCCATCTTCTGCAGTGTTGCCATCAATCATTTTGTTGTCATAATCGTATTCTAAAAGCTCATAGCGCAAACCCAGACTGAGCTGATCTTTTTCTGTGGATTGAAACTTAAACTGCGCATAAGGTGATATTAATTGAGCATCAACATCGAAATCGTATTGTCTGCCTGCAGGAAATGAACCAAAACCACCGGCCTGAGTTTGACGCAGATAACCATCTGTAAATTCCAGATCAATACCAGCAATCCATTCTAGGTCAGTTGTAAGCATGCTGCTGTACATACTTTGCAGTCCAAAAGAACTATGGCCATTTTCTTCCACTGGGGTTCCTGGCAGAAAATGCATTAGAAATTCCATATCTGTATCCCTGATATAGGGTGTTAACATCCACTCAGCACCAGAGGCAAACTCACCTTCGATCCGGCTATGTAATCTAAAGCTGCTTGCATCACGATAGGCTTCAGGGTTGCCGTTGGTTTTTTTCAGGGCTTCGTTTTTATACACCTCCGCCCCTTCTATATAGCCCGCTGTTTCTTGGTTAAGGTTAGTTGCAGCTAATACCGTAGTGACAGTGATATCGCCAGTATAACGATGCGACAAATTTAGTTTTTGCTGACCAAAGCCGGAATCATCTTTGTAGCCATCATCATTAGCACCATTTAAATGAACTCCAAAAGCATGATCACCACTGACAGTTTTATAGCCAAGATTTAGACGTCCATATCCATGCGGACCAAAATCCAGAGAAACATCTCCACCTGCTTCACCCAGAGTGGGGCTGATAATATTGATAGCTCCATGAAGAGCATTAACACCATATAAGATACTACCCGGGCCACGAACTATTTCTATTCTAGATGCCTGTTCTGTATTAGCTTCAAAAAGCTGGTTTACATTACAAAATCCGGCACCGCGCAAAGGGATACCATCTTGAGATGTTTGAACAGAACCACAACTACCTGCACCCGTTAGGACGGGGGCACGAATACCTAACAAGGACTCTTGGCCATTACCGCGGTTAAACACCACTCCAGGAATAGAATTTAGTACTTCTCCAACATGCACATGCTTAATGGTAGTGAGGTACTCAGAGTCAACTGTGTAAATACTTGCGGCAATATCTCGCAACTCCGTTTCCTGACGGTCTGCGGTCACCACAATGGATTCAATGTTATTGCTCTGAGCGCTCACCTGAGCAGCCCCGCACAGCAAAGCTATACTTAAACTTAAGGTTGAAATTTTTGGATTGAATGCTTGCAAAATGCTACTCCGTGGAAAAGTAATATCCAACGACGACATGTTGGGATAATTTATATTTCAAATTTGTTTGTAAGATTTTTTACCTAAGAATAAAAGTGTAATTATATTACAAATACGGCAATAACGAAATTCATCATTATACTAAAGTATGCTATTGGAAAATAGAACAAAAATTAGAGTTTCAAAAAGTAGGAATGCTTATTTTTTCTCATTTCCTTATTTTAAAAAAAATCAGTATGCAAATTTATACCGAATTATTTTTTTCGAATAAAAACTTCTGCTCTGCTGAAGCTTCAAGCTGAAATTTTTCTTTCCAATCTGAGTAGGGCATACCATAAACCAGCTCACGGGCTTCTTCATAATTTATTTCTTTGCCTTGATCCTGTGCGGCTGTGACATACCATTTAGATAAACAGTTCCTACAGAAACCCGCAAGGTTCATTAAATCAATATTTTGTGCATCTTTACGAGAATCTAAATGCTCAATTAAGCGCCTAAATACTGCAGCTTGTATTTCAGTTTCAGTGCTCATTCTTTCTCCTCTTATATTTTCTTATATTCGCTTATCATTAAATTTAACCACCTACTTTAATCGCAAGAAAACCAAGTTTTTTTAATTCTTCTACCAGCTTATCACGATGCTCACCTTGAATTTCAATAATGCCACTCTTAACCGCACCTCCCGAACCGCAAATTTGCTTAAGCTTCTTTGCTAATACTTTTAACTCTTTTTCAGATAAAGCCAAACCGCTTATCAGGCTGACACCACTGCCTTTTCTACCTTTGCTCTCTCTGGAAACTCTGACTTTGCCGTCACCACTAGGGCTTGGGGCGAGACTTTTATTGCATTTACAAACACTTAGTTTTTTAGAGCAAGTTGGACATATGTTACCTGTCACAGTTGAATAAACTCTAGTGCTGTTTTTGTTCATATCAATTTTTTATATAGGATTATCAATATCTACAAACACATGCTCAATAGAATATTTTTCTGCAAGATACTCCCCAACCGCCTGCACGCCATAACGCTCTGTGGCATGATGGCCCGCGGCAAAAAAATGTATACCTGCTTCTCTGGCAAAATGTACTGTTTGCTCGGAAACTTCACCACTCAAATAAGCATCCACACCTGCTTCATGAGCCCTTTCAATAAAATGCTGCGCAGAACCTGTGCACCAGGCTATCGTATTGATAAGCTCTGTCTTACCCGGCACATGGAAAGGCTCTCTATTAAGCTTAGCTTGCAGTTGTTTCTTTAACTCTTCTGAAGTGCTAGGTTTCACCAACTCACCTACCACACCTACTTTACTTTTTTGCTTGGGGTAAAGATCATCAATAATTTTAAAATCCAGCAAAGTTCCTAGCTGGACATTATTGCCATATTTCGGATGAGCATCTAATGGCAAATGATAAGCCAAAAGACTGATCTCATTATCTAACAGCGTTTTAATGCGTTGCTTTTTGATGCCTGTTATTTCAGCTTTTTCTCCCTGCCAAAAATAACCATGGTGAACTAGAATGGCATCTGCCTTCTCTATTATGGCCGCTTCAATAAAAGCCTGGCTAGCAGTAACACCGGTCACCAGTTTATTAATGAGAGGTCTCCCCTCAATTTGCAAACCATTCGGACAGTAATCTCTATAATCATCAGGACGTAATAAACTGTATAAATCTTGCACGACTGTATCAAGACTAATTGGCATAGATATCTCCGATGTGAAACTGTAAAGGCTCTTGCTAATTACTGTATACTACCAAGCCGGCATCATAACAGATGCGAATATCAGCCTGAATCCAAAGCCCAAAATATGAGGGCATAAGATGAAAAAAGTTGTAAATTATATCTTTTGGCCAGCTTTAGCAGGCTTAATTTTTGCTCTGACGGTAATGCAATTGCCTAGATTGTCAGAGGTTTTTTATGGAATGGTGTTTTCTAACGCCGAGCCTGCTCAAGACGAAAGATCAATCCTCCCATTATCTTTCAATACTGCTATCGCAAAAGTTATGCCTTCTGTTGTCACTATCAACCTTCAGCAAGTGTTTGCAGATTCAGACAGTTCTCAAAACATCGGCGATTCGCTTATTGGCATTGTAAATCAGCAATTCGGCACATTAAGTGAAAACAATAGCCTGGGATCAGGCGTGATAATCTCTGAAGAAGGTTATTTAGTGACCAGTTATCATATTTTTTTAAGCTCTGATACAGGCGTCATTAACTTCCCCGAAACTATTACCGCAACGCTTAATGATGGTAGAACAGTAAATGCTAGGCCTTTACTTTATGACGAAGACAGTGATTTGGCCCTATTAAAAATTGATACTCCCAATATCAGTTACATTGAACCTTCAAATAATGTAGACCTACAAATAGGTGACTTTGTAGTAGCAATTGGTAATCCTCGAAACATAGGCCTATCTGCCTCTTTGGGCATTATAAGTGCGATACATCGAAGTGATGACTCCTACCTGATACAAACAGATGCCGCTATAAATCCAGGTTTTTCTGGCGGCGCACTTATTGATACACAAGGTAATTTAATTGGTATAAATTCAAATATACTATCTGAATCTGGCGGCTCAGAAGGCCTTGGCTTTGCAACCCATTCAAGCATGATTAGCCTTTTATTAAATTATTACTTTCAAAGTGGACCAGGCGGATATCTCGGTGTTAATAGCTCCGAACTTTTCACCCGCAATGAAGGCATTTTACTTTATGGTCAAAATATTGAAGGCGCAAGAGTACTATCTTTGGTTGAAGATGGGCCTGCAGAAAAAGCAGGTATCGAGGTAGGTGATATTATTACCGGCTTTAACCAGAAAAAATTTAGCGCCTTGATCAATGAAGATGATTTATTTGATGCTATTGCCGATATAAGTAATCTTGGTGCAGGTGAAGTCGTAGATATCGAGATTTTTCGAAATAGGAATTTCTTACGAATTCCTGTCACACTTGGCGTTGGCGAACCCTTCGTTTTATTTTCAGTTCAGTAGCCTAAAACCTTATTTGTTTGTAGTCTTTCGATATTCAGCAGACCTGGCGTGAGCTGTTAACCCCTCTGATCTGGCTAATACTGAAACAGTGTCAGCTAGTTCAGCTGCTGTTGCGGCAGAACAGTTAATTAGAGAAGATCTTTTTTGAAAGTCATAAACACCCAATGCTGAAGAATAACGAGCAGTTCCAGACGTCGGTAGAACGTGACTGGGCCCAGCACAATAATCTCCAAGCGCTTCAGATGTATATCTCCCAAGAAAGATAGCTCCAGCATGCTTAATTAAAGGCAATAATTCTTCAGGCTTTTCTACAGACAGTTCCAAATGTTCAGGTGCTATGCTGTTGGATACTGAAGCTGCATGCTCAAGATTATCAACCTGAATTAATAAACCTCTTGTTTCTAATGAAGCCTGAATTATTGCTTTGCGTTCCATCTCTGGCAGTAAGCTCGCAATGCTTTGTTCAACTCTTTCTATGTAACTGGCATCAGGACATAGTAAAACTGACTGCGCATTTTCATCATGCTCAGCCTGAGAAAATAAATCCATAGCTATCCAATCCGGATCAGTCTGACCATCGCAAATCACCAAAATTTCAGATGGTCCGGCTACCATATCAATGCCTACCTGCCCAAAAACTTGCTGTTTTGCTATTGCAACGTAAATATTTCCTGGACCAACAATTTTATCGACGGCAGGAATAGTATTAGTACCGTAAGCTAAGGCAGCAATCGCCTGAGCACCACCTACCGTAAACACACGGTCAACTTCAGCTAAGGCGAGTGCTGCTAAAACCAACTCATTTGCTTCCCCATTTGGGGTTGGAACCATAGCAATAACTTCACCAACACCTGCTACTTTCGCAGGAATTGCGTCCATCAATACAGTCGAAGGATAAGACGCTTTACCTCCTGGAATATAGATACCAACACGATCAAGAGCTGTAACTTTTTGACCATAGCTTGAGCCGTCAGCATCTGTGTACTGCCAAGACCCCTGCTTTTGCTTTTCATGATATTGCTTAATTCTTATAGCTGCTTTTTCCAAAGCCTGAAGTTGTTCAGAAGGAATAGATGCTAGGCTTTCTAGTAAACGTTCTTGAGGAATTTCAAGTTCTTCAGCGGATGACAAATCTAGTTGATCAAGTTTTTTAGTCCATTTGAGAACTGCAGCATCACCATCTGTTTTCACCTCTGCAAGAATAGTACTAACGCTTTTGATCACTTCAGGATTAGCCAATGTATCCCAAGCTATGGCCTGTTTTAGATCAGCAGAAAATCCAATGTCGGCAGCATTAAGTTTACGAATATTGAGTGTCATACCTTAATTTTTACGTCTTTTTTTAAAAGAAATTTTATATCTAAAATTTGAATATTAATTGACTGCAGCTTGCAAACGCTGCAACAACTTTTGAATTTGGTCATGCTTTAATTTCATAGCAGCTTTGTTTACGATCACTCGTGTACTGACTTCTGCGATCAACTCCACAGGTTCAAGTCCATTAGCTATGAGTGTTTTGCCACTATCAACAATATCAACAATCTGATCAGCCATCCCCATAATAGGAGCAAGCTCTAATGCACCATTTAATTTAATTATATCGACCTGCTGTCCCTGCTCTGAGAAATACGCTTTAGCAATATTGACGAATTTGCTGGCCACCCGCAGGCGTTTCGGCGTCTCAGTTTGATTGCTTGGTTTTGCTGTCATTAATCGGCATGTTGCGAGTTTTAGATCCAAGGGTTCATAATAGCCCTGTGAGCCATTCTCCATAATGATATCTTTCCCGGTTATTCCAATATCCGCGCTGCCCAATTCCACATAGGTTGGCACATCAGATCCTCGAATAACCATGAGTTGTACGCCGGGGATATTACTATCAAAAATCAATTTACGGCTTTGACTTATGTCTTCTGCTGGTATAACGCCAGCCTCCTCCAATAAAGGTAGCACTTCTTCCAGTATGCGCCCTTTTGTAAGAGCTATGACTAACTTTTGCTGTCTCACTTTGTTTTCTCTTCTTAACGCTTTCTTATCTAAATATTCTTAAACCTAAACAACCAAAGCATAAACTTAGGAAGGTAATCGTCGAATCTTTGCCCCTAACGATTGTAATTTCTCTTCAATACATTCATAGCCGCGGTCTATATGGTAAATACGATCAACCATAGTTTCATTTTCTGAAACTAGGCCAGCAATAATTAAACTTGCAGATGCTCTTAAGTCAGTAGCCATTACTGGAGCTCCGATAAGCGTATCTACGCCATTCACAATGACCGTATTGCCTTCAACTACCATATCAGCTCCCATTCGGTTCATCTCGTGCACATGCATGAAGCGATTTTCAAAAACTGTTTCTGTAATCACACCAGAGCCCTCAGCTACTGCATTTAAAGCAGTAAATTGTGCCTGCATATCTGTTGGAAACGCCGGATAAGGTGCAGTAGTTAAGGATACCGCTTTAGGCCTTTTACCTAACATATCTAGGCTAATCCAATTCTCTCCAACCTCAATTTGAGCTCCAGCTTGTTCAAGCTTGCTTAATACTGCTTCAAGTGTTTGCGGACGAGTATCCTTTACTTTAATTTTACCTCTAGTAGCCGCTGCAGCAATTAAATAAGTGCCTGTCTCAATTCGATCTGGCATGACCGAATAACTACAGCCATGCAACTTTTCTTTACCATTTACTGTGATAGTGTCTGTCCCTTCACCACTAATATCTGCGCCCATAGCCCTTAAACAACAAGCAAGGTCGACTACTTCAGGTTCTCGAGCGGCATTTTCAATAATAGTTTGTCCATCTGCCAGAGTTGCCGCCATTAAAATATTTTCGGTGCCTGTAACTGTTACTAAGTCCATAAAAATATGGGCGCCTTTTAATCGACCATTTGTAGTGGCTTTTATATAGCCTTCTTCAACCTGAACATCCGCCCCCATTTTTCTCAAGGCTTCAATGTGCAGATTTACCGGTCTGCTACCAATAGCACAACCGCCCGGTAGAGCTACTTCTGCTTTGCCAAAATGCGCAAGCATTGGCCCAAGCACCAGAATAGATGCTCGCATAGTTTTCACTAAATCATATGGTGCATTAAAGTTATTAATGGTACTGCTGTTTATTTCAACTTCTAGCTTGTCACCAATTATAGATTCCACACCCATACAGCCTAGTAATTCCAGCATGGTCGTGATGTCATACAAGTGTGGTAAGTTACCAATTTTCAAGAAATCATCGGTCAACAAAGCAGCAGCCATAATTGGCAAGGCGGAGTTTTTTGCTCCGGCGATGCGAATCTCCCCATTTAGCCTGATACCACCCTGAATTAATAATTTATCCACATTTTCACCTGTTCTAAAAGGTATTAACCTCGAATTTTAAGCTGGAGTATTCTAACAAGTTTGACCCCAGCACTGTGTTTTTTTTGACTAATAGCTTTTACAACTAAGCAAAAAAAGTCCTAACAAAAAAAAAGAGCCAACAGGCTCTTTTTAAAAAACCATTTGTTAATTATCCATTTTTCGCATGCTCTTCTTTAGTAAGCAACAACATACTAACGGCATGAATAGCTCCCGAGCTGATATGCTCGTTAATAATACGATAAATAGCCTGCTGGCGCTTCACAGAATTTAAACCAGCAAATACATCGGCAATGACGTTTATTTGATATTTACCATCACCACCACTGACATTGACCTCAGCATCGCTAATTGCTGCCGTAATAATATTTGAAATTTCTTCCGTTGTAATACCCATGTTTCTCAACTCATTCAAAAGGCCGTGCATTTTATCCTAACGCAAACAATTTGTCAGAGTTTATAGCATGTAGGGTTTATGGGTCGCTAAATGAGCTATAATCGCGCCTTTTATTACTCAGCAAGGGTAAGTGTAAATGGAGTATATATCGTTCACGCTGGCTATTATTGGCGGGATCATTGGACTTATTTGGAGTGCAGATAGATTTGTATTAGGAGCATCCACTACCGCTCGGAATTTAGGTGTTTCTACTCTTATCATCGGTTTAACCATTGTATCTTTTGGGACTTCCGCCCCCGAAATTATAACCTCAGCCACTGCAGCGCTCAGGGGCTCCCCAGAACTAGCCATAGGAAATGTGCTGGGCTCCAATATTGCTAATATTGGTTTAGTATTAGGCATAACGGCCCTTGTTTGCCCTATTATCATTCCCGCCTCCCTGCTTAAAGAAGAGTTACCAGTTTTATTGATAGTCACTTTCGCCGCTTTATTTATATTTCAAGATCTGTACCTGAATTGGCTTGATGGGACTATCCTTCTAGTGCTGCTTGCATTATTTACTTGGTTTGTTTTAAAGATCAAAAAATCATTATCTGACACAAAACTTTTAGAAAATGATGAAGTCGCTGAATTTATCGCAGATATTAGTACAGCGAAATCTCTTGGGCTTATGTTTTTGGGTCTTCTGACCCTGCTCGTCAGCGCAAATGTACTAGTCTATGGAGCAACAGGTATTGCAAAGGCCTTTGGCGTTAGTGAGGTAATTATCGGTTTAACTGTTGTCGCAATCGGTACGAGTTTACCCGAACTGGCTGCGTCTGTTACTAGTGTCCTTAAAGGTCATCACGAGCTCGCGATTGGCAATGTGGTCGGCTCTAATATTTTAAATTTATTACTGGTACTACCAGTGCCAGCTTTTCTTGCGCCACTTTACATAGATGCTGTTGTTTTCTGGCGAGATGCAGGTGCAATGTTAGCTATGACTCTGCTATTGACAGTCTTCCTTGTTTTTAAAATTAAAAGTAGGCAAAAGTTTGGGCGCTTTTTAGGCGCAGTTTTATTACTATTATATTTGTCTTACACTGCTCTCTTGTTTGCATTGAGTTAAACCAATGACCAAAAACTCATTTATAGAAACAGCCCTCAGAACCATTTCTCTTGAGCAAGATGCTGTTGCTGCACTTAAAACAAAAATTGATGACAATTTTAATAAAGCCTGCTCATTAATCCTCGATTGTTCTGGGCGTATTATTGTTATGGGAATGGGGAAATCAGGTCATATAGCTAATAAAATTGCTGCGACTCTGGCCAGCACAGGTACGCCTGCTCACTTTGTGCATCCTGCAGAAGCAAGCCACGGAGATATAGGCATGATTACCGCCGATGATATCGTTCTTGCTCTTTCAAATTCTGGAACAACCGAAGAGCTGTTATCAATCTTGCCGGTCTTAAAACGTAAAGGCGTGCCCTTAATAACAATGACAGGGAATATTAATTCTGAGTTAGCTCTTAGTGCAGATGTGAATTTGGATGCCAGCGTAGAAATCGAAGCTTGCCCTTTAGGCCTTGCACCAACCACTAGTACCACTGTCTCATTGGTATTAGGAGATGCCCTAGCAATGGCATTATTGGAGGCTAGAGGTTTTACTGCGGAAGATTTTGCTTTTTCACACCCCGGAGGAAATTTAGGGCGACGCTTGCTGCTCAAGGTAGACAATGTCATGCACTCCAATGGTGATATTCCAATTGTCAGCATTACTACCCCGATTAGTGAGGCATTGTTAGAGGTCAGCGCAAAAAAACTTGGTATGACAACCATCAAAGACGAAGCTGGCAATCTAGCTGGCGTTTTTACCGATGGAGATTTACGGCGTTTGCTCGACCAGAACAAAGACCTCAACCTTACAACAATCGGTGAAGTAATGACCACTTCGTTTCGCTCTATTGGCGCCAATGCTCTAGCTTCTGAAGCAGCAAAAATAATGCAAGACCATGAAATCTATAGCTTGGTGGTACTCGATGATCAACAAAAACTAGAAGGCATCATCACCATGCATGATTTATTAAAAGCAAATGTTGTCTAAATCCAATATTGTTTATTGTTAGGTAAGACTATGCCTGATCTTCCACAAGAAATTTTAGAAAAAGCACAAAATATTAAATTGCTGGTGCTTGATGTCGATGGTGTTTTAAGTGACGGCAAGCTCTATTATTCAGACAAAGGGGATGAGATCAAAGCATTTAATACACTTGATGGCCAAGGCATCAAGCTTTTACAAAATTCTGGAATTGAAGTCGCCCTGATCACTGGTAGAGAATCAAAAATTGTCACTCTACGTGCAAAAGAGCTTGGAATTGAGCAGTTGATACAAGGCTGTGAAGAAAAACTCGATGCCTTGAATACGATCTTGAAGGCAATGAGTTTAAGCCTTCAACAAGTTGCTTACATTGGTGATGATCTTCCAGACCTAGCTTGTATTCGCCGTGTCGGTTTTGGCGTAACTGTCCCAAATGCAAACCCTGTTATTCTTCAACATGCTTTATGTTGCACAGAACGCCCCGGGGGCCAAGGTGCCGTTCGCGAAATTTGCGATTTAATCCTGCAAGCGCAAAATAAATTTGATTCGGCCATAGCGCCTTTCATGTAGGCAGGTAAGCCCATGCGCTATCACACAATTGTTTTAGCTGTTCTTGCAGGCATGCTGTTCTTTTTATTAATTTCAGAAACTGACGACTTAAACTTCTCCAGACTTGAAGGCAGCAGGGTAAATCAGGCATTTGATTATTATATGACGACGGTAGACAGCACTCGCTTCAACCCTCAAGGAGAATCTGAATATCGACTACAAGCTGAACGTATCGTGCACTACCCCTCACCAGAATATGCGACAATAGACTCACCACGTCTGATTATTTATGAAGCCCGGACTGGCCCATGGTTCGTAAGTGCGGCCTATGGCACAATAGAGCAAGACCTTGAGCGATCTGAAGATAGGCTAGATCTTTCTGAAAATGTGATCGTGCAACATACAGATGCTCAAGGTCAGGTATACAAAATTTTTACAGAGGAACTTACGATTTATCTTGATAGCAGCTTCCTTATCACCGACAGTGAAGTCATGCTTGAATCAACAAATCGGCAAATTAGTAGCTTAGGTATGACAGCAGACCTAACAACAAAGCACATTACTTTTCTAAGCGAAGTCAAAGGGCGGTATGAATAAATTATTAAGCTCTCTAATTGTCATAAGTTTCAGTCTATCGGCTACCACTTCTTTAGCCCTGCCTGACGATATTAATCAGGATATGGTCACAAGTTGCCCTGCTCGGAGTGAGTCCTTTCTGGATCAAGGCCTGGAAATTTGTCGCGGCACAAGCAATGAGCCTGCAGAAATTAATCAAGGCAGCCTCAAACTCAGTGGTCTTGAAATCCGTATAGAGCGTGAGCAAGGGAGTATCAGTACTATAATTGTTAGTGGGTCCCCAGCTGCTTTCCAGCAACAACCAGAAATCGAACAAGCAATTGTATATGCCAGTGGTTCGAGTATTACTTTAAATAATGAAAACCAAATGATCATTATTCAAGGTAATGCAGCTTTCTCACAGGAAGGAACTATTGATACCACAGCTGAACGTATTGAATACGATATAGCTAATCGTAAGCTGGATGCCACGCAGATGAATATGGTAATTCCGGCCACTGCCAACCCTTGAATAAATCAAGTATGAAAATTCTTAGTGTCAGCAAGCTTGGCAAAAGCTATAAAGGCCGGCAAGTCGTTAAGGAAGTCTCACTCGAACTAAAAAGTGGACAAATCGTTGGGCTTTTAGGCCCCAATGGGGCGGGGAAAACAACTTCTTTTTACATGATCATTGGGCTGGTTAAATCTGATCATGGACAAGTTTTTATTGATGATGATGATATTTCTAAATCTGCCATGCATGAGCGCGCCCGCAAGGGTCTGAGTTATTTGCCTCAGGAATCCTCTATTTTTCGCAAACTAAGCGTTGAAGACAATATTTTAGCCATTCTTGAAACCCGTAAAGACTTAGGCAAAGACCAGCGCCACGAAATCTGTCAAAACCTTATGCAAGAATTCAATATCCTACACCTTGAGTCCAGTTTAGGCATGAGCCTGTCGGGAGGCGAGCGTCGCCGAGTTGAAATAGCTCGCGCCTTAGCAACTGACCCTGATTTTATTCTGCTTGATGAGCCCTTTGCCGGTGTAGATCCTATTTCAGTCATTGACATCAAAATGATTATTCGAGATCTCAGCAAACGAAATATTGGGGTCCTTATCACTGATCATAATGTCCGCGAAACTCTCGATATATGTGAACTCGCTTACATTGTTAATGAAGGTGCTATTTTGGCTGAAGGTGACCCAGCTAGCATAATGCAGAATGAACAAGTTAAGAATGTGTATTTAGGCCATGAGTTTCGCCTTTAGGACAACTAAATCCCTCAATTCAAGCTACGGCTCATTAGCGACAAGCTAACATGCTAAGACTTGTCCATTTCGGTATGATAATTGCATATATTTTGCTATAGTCGATCGATATAGTGAAGAGGAAACTCGTAATAGATTCTAAGCTAGGCTTTTCATTCTATCGGCAGTACAAATGAAATTATCACTTCAACTAAAGCTCGGTCAGCAACTCACCATGACTCCCCAGTTGCAACAGGCTATTCGCCTGCTGCAGCTTTCTACCTTGGATTTACAACAAGAAATTCAGGAAGCTCTGGAAAGCAATCCCATGCTGGAGTTAGATGAAAACGAGCCTGAGGCAGAAATTAATGCAAGCAATCAGGATGAAGCGATTCAAGCAGAAAATGAAAGTTCTGTTACGAACGAACAAAATATAGAAGAAATTAGCTCACAAGATAGCGATGATTTTCAGGATCTTCAAAATAACGATTGGAGCGAAAATGAAATTCCTGATGAGCTCGCTGTAGATAGCTCTTGGGAAGACATCTACATAAACACATCACCCAATTCATCCCAATCAAGCCTGCCCAATGACGACAGTGATTTTGAATCAAGAAACAGTGCCGTCGAATCATTACAAGATCATTTAAACTGGCAATTAAACCTAACACCAATGTCGGACAGCGACCGTTTAATAGCGATGGCGCTTATTGACTCAATAGATCCCAACGGCCAGCTAACATCAAGCCTTTCATCCATTCATGCAGGACTAATTAGAGACCTAGATATAGAAGAAGATGAAGTCCTTGCTGTACTTCACCGAATACAACAATTTGATCCTGTTGGCGTGGGTTATCGCGACCTTAATGAATGCTTAAGTCTACAATTAGCGCATTGCGACCCAGATTGCCCTGGTCACAACTTGGCGTCTAAAATAATTGAAGATTTTCTTCCTCAGCTAGCAACTCGAGATTACAAGCTGATTATGAAGCGTCTCAAAGTTAAAGAAGCTGAATTGAAAGCAGCATTACAAATAATTCTTAGTCTAAACCCTAAACCTGGTTCCGAGATTACCTTATCTGATACGCCTTATGTCATTCCTGATGTTTTTGTTACCAAAGAAAAAGGCCGCTGGAAAGTTGATCTAAATCCAGACACAGCCCCCTCTATAAGAGTCAATCAAGATTATGCCGCACTAGTAGGGCGTGGAAATTCTGGCAGTGATAACGCTTACTTAAAAGACAATTTACAAGAAGCCCGCTGGTTTCTGAAAAGTTTACAAAGCCGCAACGAAACCTTATTAAAAGTAGCGACTAAAATAGTAGAACACCAAAAAGGCTTTTTTGATTATGGTGATGAAGCAATGAAACCCTTGATTTTACATGATATCGCCGAATTAGTGGGCATGCATGAATCTACAATTTCACGTGTCACTACTCAAAAATACATGCACACACCACGTGGAATCTTTGAATTAAAATACTTTTTCTCCTCTCATGTGGCTACTCAAGAGGGTGGAGAGTGCTCTTCTACTGCAATCCGAGCACTTATCAAGAAGCTGATAGCGAGCGAAAATCCACAAAAACCTCTCAGTGATAGCAAAATTACTTCCCTTTTAGGTGAACAAGGTATTAACATTGCGCGCCGTACAATTACAAAATACAGGGAATTCCTGACAATCTCACCTTCAAACGAAAGGAAACGTCTACTTTAGACAACACAACTTCTATAAAAATCATAGAGTACTTGTCCATTAGAGACTACATTTAATAAACCATGCAGCTTGAATCAATCATTAGTCCTGAACTCACTTTTTGCAATATTGAAGGTGTTAGTAAAAAACGCTTATTAGAAACTAGCGCAGAATTAATCGCCAGCAAAGTTGATGTGAACCCCGATGAGGTTTATGAGGCATTAATAGCTAGAGAGCAATTAGGAAGCACCGGTCTTGGCAACGGTATCGCCATTCCTCATTGCCGTGTTCCTAAATGTAAGGACACTATTGGCTGTCTGGTCAAATTAGCCAACCCAATTGATTTCGATGCGATTGACCAAAACCCAGTCGACCTGCTTTTTTTCCTACTGGTCCCTGAAAATACTATTGAAGGCCATCTCGAGGTTCTTCGAACATTAGCAGAACTTTTTAAAAGCCAAACCTATTGTGACAATCTCAGAAAAAGTCAGAATGATGCTGAGCTCTATGCTGCCGCTATGCGTACGCCTAACTCTACTGAAGACTCTCAATAAAACTCAACATTACAACTTATACTCTACATCCCGTAAAAATTTGCTTATCCTTAATATAAACTCTTAAATATCCCCCTTAAAATACCCCACTAACAAGCAAAACTTTTGTGGCTTGCCCTTAAAGCAAAAAAATAGCATAAAATGTCAATATGAAACTAATTATCATTAGCGGCCGCTCCGGCTCTGGCAAAACTACCTGCCTCCATGTATTGGAAGATTTGGGTTATTACTGTGTAGACAATATGCCAGCCAGCTTACTGGCAGCGCTCGCAGAGCGTATAGCTGAGGAAAACAACAACGAGCTCAATAAAGTCGCAGTTAGTATAGATGCGAGAAATCTATCAGGCGACCTTTCAAAGTTCAGAGAAATATACGACAGATTAGATGATTCAGCTTTAGACCGGCAAATTATCTTTTTAGATGCTGAGACTGACACACTGTTGAAGCGTTTTAGCGAAACTCGGCGCAAGCATCCTTTAAGCAATTCAGACTTAGGCCTACTTGAAGCGATTAAACTCGAAAAGGAGTTGCTCTTACCGATTGCCAATCTAGCCAGCTTAGCGATAGACACCAGCAGTCTAACTTTACATGACTTGCGAGATATAGTGCGTGACAGAGTTGCTAATCATGAGCCCAACATTCTGGCATTACAATTTCAGTCTTTTGGTTTTAAGCATGGCATTCCTATCGATGCAGATATGGTTTTTGATCTCCGCTGCCTACCTAATCCTTATTGGGTTAATACCCTCAGAGGGCTGACCGGACTGAATCAAGAAGTTATCGATTATTTGAATGATCAGCCTGAAGTCGACAAAATGTTCAATGATATCAAGAACTTTCTTGAAAATTGGATCCCCAGCTTTGAGCGTAACAACCGCAGTTATATCACTATTGCTCTGGGTTGCACTGGCGGGCAACATCGCTCTGTTTTCCTTAGTGAAAAACTAAGGAAGCATTTCTCCCCAACAATTAGTAATATTCAAATTCGTCATAGAGAATTAAGTAATTTTTAGCAGATGATCGAAGATAAAATCACAATCAGCAACAAGGCTGGCTTACATGCCCGAGCGGCAGCAAAGTTAGTTGAAGTTGTTAACCAGTTCGAATCTCATTTTGAAATTGGTAGCCCCGAGAAAATGGTAGATGGCAAGAGCATACTTTCAATTATGCTGCTTGCGGCATCACCAGGGACTGTTCTCGATATCAAACTGAATGGCAATGATGAACTTGAAGCCTTTACTGCGATTAATACCCTAGTTGATAATAAATTCGACGAAGAGTAATTAAGGCAAATACGAAATACCTACGCGTTTACTTTTTTTGCAAGCAATACCAGAAACAAACTAAAAAACCCCACCGCCAGCATCATTGCTAACCATAAGGGCGTGCCATACATTGCGGGTATATATCCTGCTCCAATGGCGCTAGCTGCAACTAATAAAGCATAAGGAAACTGAGTTCGTACATGGTGAATATGGTCACAGGAAGTCGCAATTGAGCTCATAACAGTGGTGTCAGAAATTGGCGAGCAATGATCACCAAAAATCGCACCATCAAGTACCGCAGCAAGACTCATTATCGTCACTAAACCGTAAATACCGCCATCTAGTTGAAATGCCACCTGCGAGGTAATAGGAATAAATATTGCCATAGTTCCCCATGCTGTGCCTGTGGCAATAGCTGCTGCGGCACTAAGAATAAAAACAATCACCGGATAAAAAAGCACAGGCATTGAATCACCAACTACAGCGACGAGAAATGGGCTTGTTTGCAATTCGTTGCATATAGCACTGAGGGTCCAGGCCAGAATTAAAATTTGCCATGGATAGAAAGCTGACTTTGCACCTTGTTTAATTGCGCGACCAATTGATTGTTTAGGCAAAGTTGCTATAACAATCGCGCAGAATATTGCGGTGAGTAATGCCAGCAAACCTGCAATATTCAGCACATGAACATTATTCTCAGCGGCGGATACAACATCTCGCCAATCACTGAAACTCAAAAGGCTCATGGGACTCTCGACCAGTAAAGCTACTCCGCCACCGTCAATCCATAGACCTAGAAATAAGATAAAAAATAGAATTCCAAAAGGATAAAAAGCCGTAGACATTTTTATCTTGGCATTTTTATCCGGCTCTATATTGTCATTAACTTTACTCAGCAAAACGGCATCAGCAGCACTCACTTCCCCCAACCTGCTGCGTCGTTCAGCAATCAACATTCCTCCGAATTCACGGCGAGACCAAATATTCACAAAAATAAACAAAATCATAAAAATGCAGTAAAAACGAAAACTAAGGGCATCAAGAAACATTGAATACGCATCTCGCTCAAAACCCAATGCCGTACTAACTTCAGCAAAAATACCAACCTCATAACCAATCCAGGTTGACATTAAGGCTATGCCTGAAATCGGTGCAGCAGTTGCATCAACGATAAATGCCAGCTTTTCCCTGCTCACTAGCATTGAGTCAGAAATTGGACGCATGGAAGTGCCAACAATCATGACATTGGCATAGTCATCAATGAAAACTAAAAAACCCATGAGGGTGGTAATAAACTGAGTAGACCTGGGGCCTTTGGCATATTGTTCCAGCCATCTAACTATAGCCAGCAAGCCACCCGAAAGGATAACAATGCTAACCATAGTCAACATCAACATAATGAATGCGAGCACCGCTAAATTAAAAGGGCTACTTATCACATTCCAAAGGTGGCCGACTAGGGTTACGAAACTCGAAGCCCATGCAGATGGCTGAGTAAGTGCCGGCGGTACATTAATTAATATACTGCCAAGGACTACCCCTGCCGCCAGACTTAACAATAAACGTCTGGTGGCAATTGCAAAAGCCACTGCAATAACCGGAGGTAAAATGCTATACCAAACAACGCCACTTTCATTTGCCGCAGGCTGAACAGACCATGCCAAGATTGAAAAACCTATGACGATGAGAGAGGCAATAACTATTTTTAATTTACTATCTGACATGAATATTACTACGCTACTCCTTCTTTCTAGGGCTTTGCGACCTTCGCACTGTTATAATACCCGCTTCCAATAACAGATGTCTTTGTGAAGTTTCTAAGAAAGTATGCTGCAAGCGAGCGAAAACACTAATCAAACTCAGGAACAACTAGAAGCGCTTGGCATAGCGCTGGAAAGTGGTTCTTTTGTGCATGTGCGGCAAATGCTCAATAAATTGCCCGCACCCACTATCGCACATTTGCTTGAATCTTCGCCACATAAAGCTCGAGAAATCCTATGGCGTCTAGTAGCCAAGGACAATGAAGGCGAAGTCCTTAATTTTCTAAATGAGGATATTCAAAGCGATATCCTTAATAAACTAAGTCCAAAAGAAGTTGCCAGCCTGACAGAAGGCCTGGAAACTGATGATCTGGCTGACATTCTGCAACAACTTCCTGACCAGGTAATCAATGAAGTACTTCTGGCAATGGGAGACCAGGATAGACAGCGCTTGGAGGCCGTCCTTTTCTATCCTGAAGACACTGCTGGAGGCCTGTTAAATACCGATACAATCACAGTAAGGCGCAGTCACACCCTCGATGTAGTGCTACGTTATTTGCGCCGCCATGATGAAATCCCAAGCATGACAGATAATCTTCTAGTGGTTAGTCGTGAAGACCACTTGGTTGGCTTGTTACCCTTGCGCAAAGTCTTGGTTTCAGACCCGAATCTCACTGTCAGCGAAATCATGATTACTGATTTTGAAGCAATCCCTGTATCTATGCCCGACAATGAAGTGGCACAACTGTTTGAAAGGATGGACTGGGTTTCAGCGCCCGTTGTGAATGAAGACGGCAAATTATTGGGCCGAATCACAATTGACGATATTGTTGATGTCATTCGAGAAGATGCCGATCATTCATTTATGCGTATGGCCGGTCTGGGTGAAGAAGACGATACCTTTGCGCCTGTATTTAAAACGGCCAAACGCCGTGCTATTTGGTTAGGAGTAAATCTGATAACTGCATTCCTTGCTGCTGTAGTTATAAGTCGTTTTTCGGACACCATCAATGAAATTGTAGCCTTAGCCGTATTAATGACCATCGTCGCTAGCATGGGAGGCGTTGCAGGCAACCAAACCTTAACCCTAGTTATTAGAAGTATGGCTCTTGGACAGATTGGTAAAACCAACTCTTTATGGCTGATGTGGCGTGAGTTGGGTGTCGGTTTGCTAAACGGTTTACTCTGGGCGCTTGTCGCAGCAATGATTGCTATATTCTGGTTTTCTGATAATAAGCTGGCGTATATATTTGCCGGCGCCATGATCGTCACTATTATAGTTGCCGTCTTAGCTGGCGCCCTATTGCCAATATTCCTCAAAAAATTAAAAATTGACCCCGCCTTGGCTGGTAGCGTTGTTCTAACTACTATCACTGATGTGGTTGGCTTCCTTTCATTCCTCGGTCTTGCAACATTACTGTATTGAACATGACATGAATAACTCCGAAGAACCGCTAGATAATACAGAAGAGTTTGTTAGCAAAAGTCAGCGCAAACGTGAAATGCTAGCCTTACAAGATTTAGGCAAAAAGCTAACTGAGGTCAATGCCCCGCTACTTGCAAAGTGTCAACTGCCTACTGAATTATTAAGTGCTATTGAAGAATACAAGCGTTTACCTAATAAGCATGAAGCACGTCGCAGACAACTTCAATTTATTGGAAAAGTAATGCGCAGTGTTGACACTTCTTTAATTGAAAAGGTTCTAGAACGGGATCAGCATAACGCTAATTTGAATAAACGTTTCTTTACCCAATTAGAGGACTTACGAGAAAAGCTTCTAGCTGGGTCTGAAGAAGCTTTGCAAGAACTAATTCTTGACCATCCAACGATAGACATTCAGTATTTAAGGCAGTTAATTCGACAGACCCTGAAAGAACAGGACCACAAGAAACCTCCGAGTTCAGGTAAAAAGCTTTTCCAATATTTGCGAGAACTCAAACAAACTGATTAATCATCTACTACGCTAATGTTAGGCGTGCTTAAACTACTGTTTAGGTCCTGCACGGTATTCGCTACTCTTATAGCGATATTGCGGTATATCTCTGCAACTTTACCATAGGCGTCTGCTGCAACGATTGGTACACCCTCATCACTCCGCTCACGTATAGCTTTATTGAGCGGCAAACTTCCTAGTACATCTACGGCGTAATCTTTAGCTATACTTTCGGCCCCACCTTCACCAAAAATATGTTCCTCATGTCCACATTCACTACATATATGTAGTCCCATATTCTCTACTACACCCAAAATGGGGATGCCTACTTTGCGAAACATTTCTATACCACGCTTGGCATCTAGCAATGCAACATCTTGTGGAGTTGTAACTATCACTGCGCCTGTTACCGGAACCGATTGCGCCAAACTTAATTGAATATCACCCGTGCCTGGCGGCATATCCACAATAAGATAGTCCAAGTCACCCCACTGTGTATCATTAAGTATTTGATTAAATGCACCCACCACCATAGGTCCACGCCAGGCCATGGCCTGATTTGCGTCTACTAAGAAGCCAATTGAGTGGCAATAAATACCATGTGCCGATATTGGTTTCATGGTTCGTTCGTCCACTATCTCTGGTCGAGTTCCTTCTGCCAAACCAAGCATGATAGGAATACTGGGGCCATAAATATCTGCATCATATAAACCTACTTTTGCACCCTGATCTTTTAAGCTAAGCGCTAGATTGACTGCAGTTGTAGATTTTCCAACCCCGCCTTTGCCTGATGCAACTACAATTATATTTTTTATGCCTGCCAGATTTGGGCTAGTGTCTGCTTGCTTTTGATTCATATAACTCTCTTAAATTTCTCGAACTTTGCTTCAAAGTTTTTGAACCTGTCTAAAATCTTTTAATAAAAAAGGGGCACCAAGGCCCCTTTTGTATTTACATGAAACACACTTTGAATTAAAGCAGTATGCCACCATAGTTAACAAAGAACGGTGCAAATACCAAACTCAAAATTGCTGATAGTTTAATCAGGATGTTCAATGAAGGTCCTGAAGTATCTTTTAGCGGGTCACCAACAGTATCACCAACTACTGCTGCTTTATGTTCATCTGAACCTTTGCCGCCCAGATTACCTGCTTCGATATATTTCTTGGCGTTATCCCAGGCGCCGCCACTATTAGAAGACGCAATGGCTAGAACACCACCAGTCACTAATGAGCCAGCCAACATTCCGGCCACAGCTGAAACGCCAAACAAGAAACCAACAGCAAGTGGCGTACCTATAATCAACACACCAGGAGCTATCATTTCGCGTAATGCAGCCTTTGTAGAAATGGCCACACACTGAGCATATTGCGGGCGTCCCTGACCTTCCATGATGCCAGGAATTTCACGGAATTGACGGCGAACTTCCTCGATCATATCAAAAGCCGCAGCACCGACAGATTTCATCGTCATCGCTGAGAACAAGAAAGGCAGTACCGCCCCCATAAATAGACTGACGAAGACAACCGGATCAAGCAAAGTAATGGAGCCAATAAGATCATAGTTAGCACCAAACTCAGGAAGCTCACGCATTAAGTTTTGTGAATGCGTTAAGAATGCACCGAACAATGCCAATGAAGTCAGAATTGCAGCACCAATAGCAAAGCCTTTACCAATAGCAGCTGTTGTGTTGCCAGCAGAATCCAGAATATCCGTGCGACGACGCACTTCTTTATCTAAACCAACCATTTCGGCAATACCGCCAGCGTTATCAGCAACAGGCCCATACGCGTCAATTGTCAGTGCAATTGCTAAAGTCCCCAGCATACCCAAAGAAGCAATGGCAATTCCGTACATGCCAGCTAGCTCCCATGAAACAAATATTGAAACAGCAATAGCAGCATAAGGCAGCACAGTACTTTTATAACCAAGTGCCAGACCAAAAATAATGTTTGTTGCTGCGCCTGTTTCACAAGACTTAGCGATATCCTGAACCGGTTTATATTGATCCGATGTGTAATATTCAGTTAAAAGTCCTACTGCGAGACCAGCAAGCAATCCAGAAAAGAAACACCAGTAAACGCCAGTGTTTGAATAAATTTCGCCATTGATAGCGAAAGAGTCTGGAATCATCCACATAGTCACAAAGTAAAGTACTACCGCCATAATCGCACTTGAGATAATTAACAGTTTCTTTAAGGCAGGAGCTACTTGTTCTTCAGTATGCACACGGACCAGCATTTTGGTCACTAGGCTCACTGGAATACCTACTGCAGTGATCATGATCGGATAAAGCATCGCATTTAAATCTGCAGAAAAGGCTATTGCAGAAATAACCAGTGCCGCACAGGTGCTCTCAGCACATGAACCAAACAAATCGGCTCCCATACCTGCCACATCACCTACATTATCTCCGACATTATCGGCAATAACAGCTGGATTACGGGGATCATCTTCAGGTATACCTTTTTCTACTTTTCCTACCAAGTCAGCTCCAACATCAGCTGCTTTGGTGAAAATCCCTCCACCGACACGAGCAAAAAGAGCAATAGAAGAACCACCCAATCCGAAACCGGCAATGACTTCCATCAACACATTGTTTTCAACGTCAGGTAATACCGCATTCATCACTAAATAAATAATGATCAAACCTAATGTCGCAAGACCAACCAGAGCAAAACCCATGACAGCGCCAGAATTCATAGCAACAATAAACGCATCGGCAATATTATTACGAGCAGAAACAGTTGTACGGGCGTTACCGGCAGTGGCAACTTTCATGCCGATATAGCCAGAAAGAATGGAAATAATTGCACCAAATAGAAAAGCTATAGCAGTAAATATACCTTCCCTAACATCTGGTGTATGTTGGTCATCAATTAATAAGGCAATGATTATGGCAAAACCAATCATAAAATAGGCCAAATATTTATATTCCTGCTTCAAAAAGGCCATAGCGCCTTCAGCAATAGCCCCATGTATGGTTTTAAGGCGTCCACTTTCTTCTGCATCAAGCCCTAAGTCCACAGGAATGCTGATCACCTTTTTCATGTAATAAAAAGCGATGGCAAGCCCCATAAGGGACAGGAGAATAATTAGTGCAATTGTCATCCAGAAAATCTCCGTACAAATTAATTAAATTTAGGTTGAAAAAAACCCGCGCACTTTACCACAACCCGATGAACAAACAAAGCTAAGAAAGGGTGTTGTGAAGTATGAATTATTGAGCTTGCAGAGCGGCGGCTTGAGTGCGTAAACGTTCTAGTTGCTCGGCCAATTCTTCAAGACGCTCAGTATCAATATCTTCATCTAAAAGTCCTGTTTCGGAATCAAGAGTATTGAATTTTCCGCTTTCTTCACTAAGTGCAGCGGACATCGTTTCTGCCGCTTCAAGTGCTTGGCTTAAAACTTCGTTAGCTGACTCTATTGCTTGCGTTTGTTCATTAAGCGATTGAACCTGCATGCTTAATTCTTCTACTCTAGCTTGCTGCCTTGCTGAAGTCGCTTCCTGACGTAATTGTTCAGCTTTTATTTCCGCGGCTCTTCTAGCCTCTTCCGCTAGGCTGCGAGCCTCTTCTGCAGCTCTTTGTCGTTCTTCTTGGCGAGCAACTTCAGCTCTTTCAAACTCTATGCGTGCTGCTTCTTGTCTGCTCGCCTCTTCCCGCTCTATTTCTTCAACTCGCAAGCTCTCTAGTCGAGCTAGTTCGGCCTGCTCTGCAGCTTGTTGTTGCTCGGTACGGGCCGTTTCTCGAGCACTATCTTGGGCTGCGTTATTAGCACAGGCAGATAGCAATATCGCAAGACCAATCAAGGTGATTTTTAAAAGACTTTGGTTAAATTTCATATCCCTAAATACAACTGAAAGAAGTAAGGCGGCGATAATACCCCAAAAACCTAATGTTTATGAAACTTTTTGTTGATAACTATCCAGAATAATCAAGGCTAAGTATACTGTTTGCTATGAAGTTTTTTAGCTACACACTAAGCTTATTTATACTGTTGGTGCTCAGCCTGCCCTTACTTGGCTTATTTATAGCTTTGGAAGAAACGTCAACTTACCCATTAAACAGGCAGCTAAGCCTTGAACAAATTAGCAGTATTGAGGATATGTTAATTGAATACGACCCTCGGTATTTGTTCAACAACAGTGATCAATTTATTGAACTAAATGAAGCTGAAAGTAATGCGCTTTTAATCTATTTTTCTCAGCAATTAAACAATTACAACTTCGACTGGCTAACAGATAACACCCTGTCAATTGAATTAATGCCTGGCTCAGCCAAGTTGGGAGGTAGTTTTGCTATCAAACCTAATTTATTTGGCAGATATTTAAATGTTGAAACCAGCTTCGAACAAGTAAGAAATAATTTAATCTTGCAAGATCTTCGCTTAGGCGATCTTAAAATCCCTAGCTTTATCCTTCGCCCTTTCTTAAATTACAGCCAACAAGTCCTTGCCGATAATGATAATTATCGACTCCTAAACTTAATGCTGGCTTCCATCAGACAATTTGAAATTAAAGAAAATTATCTAGGCCTCACTATTAATTGGACAACGGAAAATTTTGATCTTGTTAGAGAACAAGCTAGGCGACTTCTTATTGATGAAACAACTCATAACCAACTTATCACCTTCCAAAACCATTTAACGGCTATCCTCAATGAAGTCCCAGAAGACATTAGATCCATCAGCTTGAATGCTTTAATAGCACCTCTTTTTAGTCTTGCTATGGAAACCGAAGGAGATCCAGTTGAAGAAAACCAAGCAATACTATTAATTCTGAGTTCATTTTTATTAGCGGAGTTGGAGATTGAAGACTTAGTCGGCACTGAAGCTGCAGCAGCGACAATTTCAAGACCTTTGCGAGTCACTCTTGAAGCCAGAGATGACCTTCCTCGCCATATGATTGCTTCTGCGGCGATTGCAGCTTATGCCGATAACGATATGGCCAATATGTTATCTATTTATAAAGAAGTTCACGACAGTCGCAGCAATTCTGGATTCAGTTTTAGTGATATCACTGCCAATCAAATTGGCACTCGCATTGGAGAACTAGCAACGGAAGATCAAAATACCGCATTACAACTTCAACGTTTCTTTGCCGAAGTGGCACTTGAAAGCGAATATATCCCGCTAGTCGGTCGGGCTGATGGAATCAGCGAAGCCGAATTTATTGCTCAATATGGCAGCCGAAGTTCTGATACTTACTTAAACCGATTGGAAATGATTGAGGATAGCATTGAGCAACTGCCAATTTTCCAGAGCTTATAAACGCTCAAGGTGATTAAATAGACAACTTAAAATGGATAGCTTAAACGCCAATCAAATCATATCGTTAACTGCAACATTAGAGCAGCTCTTAACTGATTTACGTGAGCAAGTAGAACTAGCCTCACCTGCAGCATCAACAGTGGTTTTGGATCAAAGCAAGGTTGGCAGGCTATCTCGCATGGATGCTTTACAGCAACAACACATGGCCGATTCAACATTACAGCAAGCTAAAAAACGATTAAAACTAGTGCAAAAGGCTTTAAATAAAGTGCCAGACGCGGATTATGGTTATTGTGAACTTTGTGAGGACCTCATTGCTTTTGCTCGTTTACAAGCGAGGCCAGAGGCTCAACTTTGCCTAAGGTGCCAAAGTCAGCAAGAACAATAGCTTTTGATAATTCAGTGCTGTTGGAACTGAATAAACTTATAGATTGCAAAATATAAAATATTGTCTTCGCTTGAATATGACATGAGCCTTATAGCCTAAGTCCGTCAATAGGTGAGGCGTAGCTTAGGGGGCGAACCACAGTCTGGCGCAGGCAAAATAAATAACTGTTTAAATAACAGGCAAGCATCAATAGCTTAACTTGACTAGTACCTATACCATCGGAATAATGAATGGAACATTTACTTTATTGAGGAATGGCAATGTCAGAACAAGAAAAAGAACAAGAAAAAGAACAAGAAAACAAGCGCAGAGATTTTCTAAAAAATGGCGTTGTCATGGGCGGTTTTGCTATGACCGGTTCAGCTCCTTTTATCTCACAAACAGCTATGGCGCAGGATGAAGTCTTAATACCCTTTACTGACATGCCGCCCAATTTCGCTGGCCCACCGAAGACCGAAGGTGGCACATTTTTTCAAAACACACAGCTTATAGAAGATTTTTATTCGCGTAATGAAGATCAGTTCTACGTTGTGCAACATTACGGACAGCCCGAACTTAATACCAACACCCACCGTATTCAGGTAAGCGGCATGGTAGACAATCCAATGACGCTAAGCATGGCAGATATTCGTCGCCGTCCAAAAGTGGAAATAGTCGCAGGTTTTGAATGCGGCGGCAATCAACGAGGCCTTTATAATGGCCTTATTGGCAATGCGCGGTGGGGTGGTTGCCGATTGCGTGATTTATTACAAGATGCTGGCATCCAATATGGCGGCTCAGAAGTTGTTTTCTATGGTGCTGACCGCGGGATGGAGACTATTCGGGATACTGAAGTAGAACAAAGCTTTGCTCGCGGCCTAAGCTTTAATGAAGCGATGAATGATGACATTATCTTGGCTTATGAAATGAATGGTGAGCCTCTACCTGGCGCGCATGGTTTTCCGATTAGATTGTTAGTGCCAGGCTGGTATGGCATTACTAATATTAAATGGCTGGAACAGATTCACGTGCAAGACAGGCGCTTTTCTGGAAGATTCCAGGCTCGAGATTACGTTACTTTAAGTCGTCGTGACGTTGGCGGGGTAGAACGCTGGGAAGAGCGTCTTGTGACTAAGATTCGATTAAAGTCTGCCATTACCCGTGTCACGAAAAGCGGCAATAGTCACAACATCATGGGCTTTGCACTTAATGATGGCACGCCACTAAGAGCGGTGGAAGTGAAAATTGATAATGGCCCTTGGCAACAAGCAGAAATTCTCCCAGACGCTACCCGTTACTCTTGGAAGTTATTTAAGTTCGCTTGGGAAAATGCAACACCCGGCGATCATGAAATCGTATCTCGAGTTATTGATGTCAATGGTCAAATCCAAGCAACACCGGAAGAACTACCCGAGAAAGTATCAAGGTGGGAGAATCCTGGCCAGTTCACTCGAACGCTTACCATCATCTGATGTAACAAAAGAATCAATATTGGGGCCTATATTGTGGCCTAATAACCCCAATATTGATTTAAATCTAATTTGAGTGTCTCTGATTGTTAGAATTCTCTAACCTAGGCTTATACTTATACTAAATGCTGGCAACAGCCAGAGGAGAGTTATGTCTAAATCCCGAATATTATTTATATTCAGCCTGATTTTACTCGGTAGTTGTGACCGTGGCCCATTGACTGCGTTAGAAGTAGACCAGCCTGAGGGTTGGGACGACGATTTGGCTTTGACTATACCAGAAGACCTCAACCCTGATCCTAATATCCTAGAAATAGAATTAGAAGCTCAGATAGTCGATATGGAAATAATTGAGGGCCAAATAACTCCTGTATGGACTTATGGTGGCAGCTTGCCTGGACCTTTGATCAAAGCCAAGGTCGGGGATACTGTAATCATTCACTTCAAAAATTCTCTTCCTGACTCTACAACTATTCATTGGCATGGCTTAAGAGTACCCAACCAAATGGATGGTGTTCCTGGCGTTACGCAACCCCCGGTAGAATCAGGTGGTGAATTCAGATACGAATTCACCGTAGACGATGCTGGTACATATTGGTATCACCCTCATGTTAATTCAGCTGCTCAAGTTGGTTGGGGGATGTATGGGCCTATTGTTGTTGAAGACCCGAATGATCCTGAAGAGTTTGGTGATGACTTGGTACTGGTGATGTCAGACATGAGCCTGAATGTTGGTGACGGAAGCTTTCTGGCAGAAAATGCAGGCTGTGATTTTACTGCATTATTTGGCAAGGAAGGGACAGTAGTGCTGGTAAATGGAAAGATTCGCCCAACCCTTAAAGTCCGACAAGGTAAGCAACAACGCTGGCGGATCATTAATGCATCTAGATCCAGATATATTCCGATTCGCTTGCGCAATCATACATTTACAGTCCTTGGGGGTGATAATGGTCTAGCTGAGCAGTCTGAGGTCGTTGGCCGAGTTGTAGTAACACCATCAGAACGAGCAGATGTTGTCTTCACACCGATGAATGAACCCGGCACAACTCAAGCTTTCCGATGGACACCCTTTAATCGAGGTTTCGGCACCGTATATCGTCGGGCTTCAGTTCCCATGATAGACATTGAAACAGTGATGGATGATGCCGTCATACCTGCTGAAATCCCTATTCAACTTCGCACCATTGAGCCAATTGATCTCAGCTCTGCCATTGAACAAGATTTGGAAATGACCATTGGGCAAGACCAAACTAATAAAATTGAAATGGGCTTTAACGGTATTCCTTATTGGAGCATGCAGCCATTGCAAGCAAGAGTCGGAGAAACTCATATCTGGAACTTAATTAACAACTCTGATTTTAACCACCCTTTTCATTTGCACGGATACTTCTTTCAAGTTCTGGATGAAAACCGCATACCTCAATGGAAAGATACCGTTGATGTCCCAGTCGGAGAAAACTGTACGCATAGCCGTTAACTTCGAGGGCAGACCTGGCATGTGGATGTACCACTGCCATATTCTAGATCATGCTGAAGCCGGCATGATGGGGCAGCTATGGGTCGGCCCCGCAGACTCTGTTGATCCTGCCCCTGAACAAGATCTTAGCGTCTTAATAGATGTAATGGTCAAGGAATAGAAACCCGCAGTATCGAATCACTTACTAAACTTATCCCTCCAACTGCACTTCTATACGACTTAGAATAGGAGTATCATCCGCCCCTCTTTTTTACATCAACACTTTGTAGCAAGACCGAAGCGCAATGAAAAAGAAGCAATTCACAAGCACCATCTTACATGCTGACCGTGAAGGTCGGCCGGAACACGGCGTGTTGCATAAACCCATCCATACCTCAGTGGCTTATGGTTATGAAGATGCTAGAGAGCTAGCAGAGGTCTTCCAAAACAAGCGCAAAGGTTATGCTTATGGCCGACAAAATAATCCAACTATAGATGCACTAGCCAATAAAATCACATTAATGGAACAAGGCTTGGACAGCGTGATTTTTGCAACTGGCATGGCTGCAATTGGTTCTAGTTTGTTGGCACTTCTTCGCTCTGGAGACCATATCGTTTCAAGCGCTTATCTGTTTGGCAATACCAATAGTTTGTTTAATACTTTGAATGGCTTAGGAATTGAGGTCACTTTCGTTGATGCTACAGATGCATCTAAAGTCGAAGCGGCTATTAAACCTAATACCAAACTGGTTTTTGTAGAAACCATTGCCAATCCAGTAACACAAGTAGCTGATTTAGCAGCTATTGGGGATTTGTGCGAGAAACAAAAACTAATATATTTTGTTGATAACACTATGACCTCCCCCTGCTTGTTTCTTCCAATAACAGTGAAAGCCAGTCTCATAATCAACTCTTTGACTAAGTATATAGGTGGTCATGGCAATGCCTTAGGTGGCAGCGTAACGGACACTGGTCTTTATGACTGGAGTAGCTTTGATAATATCTATGAGAATTATAAAAACAAAGACGCTTCACAATGGGGTATTACACAGATCCGCAAGAAAGGTCTGCGTGATTTCGGCTCAGCCTTAGGACCTGAAGCTGCGCACCATCTATCTGTTGGCTCTGATACTTTAAATTTAAGAATCAATCATGCCTGCGACAATGCCCTTGCCATCGCAAAATTTTGCGAGAATCACCCTAAGGTCAGAAAAGTGTTTTTATCCAGGATTACCTGATCATCCTCAACATGAAAGAGCGCAAGATCTATTCAAGCATTTTGGTGCAATTTTTAGTATCGAGTTAAATGAAAACATTGATTGTTTTGATTTTCTAAACTCTCTGGAATTAGTCGTCAGTTCCAGCAATTTAGGAGACAACCGCAGCTTAGGGATTCCTGTTGCACATACCATATATTTTGAGATGGGGCCTGAGCGAAGAGCTTCTATGGGAGTTGCTGATTCCATGGTTAGATTTTCAATTGGCATTGAAGATCAAGAGGGACCTTATCGCAGACTTTAAACAAGCACTTGACGCCTAATGCTAAAAGCGATTTGTCAGATTAATAGCATCCCGGAAGGTGGTAGCTATTCCATCGAATTTGATCAATCAGCTCTTTTTGTTATAAAAAAACGTGAGCAAATATTTATTTATATTAACCGCTGTCCACATTTGCATGTTCCACTAAACTGGGAGCCCAACAAATTTTTGAATAATAGCGGTGATCTGATTCAATGTTCTACACATGGCGCCTTATTTAACATTGAGACTGGAGAGTGCCTGCAAGGTCCCTGTCTAGGACAGAGTTTGCAAGCTGTTGATTATGAAGTTAAGGATGGAAAAATTTGTATTAAAGAATCTGATCTGATGTGGCAATAAAAAGCCTGACAAATAGTTTCCTGGCTTGGAATAAACCAGTAGAATGCATTGCTTTCCAAAAGATGGCTTGCAATAAATTTTCTTGAGCCAGAAAACGACAAGATCAGCACATTAAAAATAACTACTGATAATTATCAAGTAGTGAGTTAGAAAGAGATAATGTAATGGTAACCAAAAAAAAGCCGGCTACTAAAGCCAAAAAAGCAAGTCCTGTAGCAAAAGTGAAAGCTAAAGCTGTTAAAGCAAAAGCTAGCCCAAAAAAAGCTGCTGTGAAAAAAACCTGCTGCAAAGAAAGCTGCTGCTGTGAAAAAACCTGCCGCAAAGAAAGCTGCTGCTGTGAAAAAACCTGCCGCAAAGAAAGCTGCTGCTGTGAAAAAACCTGCCGCAAAGAAAGTTGCTGCTGTGAAAAAACCTGCCGCAAAGAAAGTTGCTGCTGTGAAAAAACCCGCTGCAAAGAAGGCTGCTGCTGTGAAAAAACCTGCCGCAAAGAAAGCTGCTGCCGTGAAAAAACCTGTCGCAAAGAAAGCTGCTGCTGTGAAAAAACCTGCCGCAAAGAAGGTTGCTGCTGTGGCAAAAAAACCTGTGCGCGCAAAGAAAGCCCTGCTTAGCAGCCCTGGAAACGCCTTTTGAGGTCAGCGAATTCACCCCTTATAAGATAAAGCGTGGTGAAGAATATATGAATGAAGCCCAGCGCGTTCATTTTAAAAATATATTACTCAACTGGCGTAACGAATTAATGGAAGAGGTTGATAGAACTGTTCATCACATGCAAGATGAAGCTGCCAATCCACCTGATCCAGCTGATCGAGCTACCCTTGAAGAAGAGTTCAGTATAGAACTGCGAACGCGTGACCGTGAGAGACGTTTGATTAAAAAAATTGACTCTACTATTGAGCTAATTGCAAAGGATGATTATGGCTTTTGTGATTCCTGTGGTGTTGAAATTGGCATACGTCGTCTAGAAGCCCGTCCAACTGCCAATAAATGTATTGATTGTAAGACCCTAGACGAGATCAAGGAAAAGCAACTGGGAGCCTAAACATCTCGGCCCCTAGTAAACTTAACATCCCCCCTTACAGAGGACGCTTTGCGCCCTCTCCTACCGGCCCTTTACATGATGGCTCATTAATTGCTGCGCTTGCAAGCTATCTTGATGCTCGCGCGAATAATGGGCAGTGGATTGTTCGAATGGAGGACCTTGATCCTCCAAGAGAAAGTCCCGAAGCCGCATCACAAATTTTACACGCGCTCGAAGCCTTAAATTTATATTGGGATGCTGAAGTCTTATATCAGAGCAGCCGTCACGCTGCCTACCACGACGCTCTTACCCAACTCCAAAAGCAGCAACTAGTCTTTCCTTGCACTTGCAGCAGACAAAGCCTGCGAGAGAATGCTGGCATCTATCCGGGCAATTGTAGAAATCGTCAGATAGGTGAGTCCTGACTTAAGAATCAGGGAAATATGCTTTACGTTGCAAAGTATCAGATTTGGCTGTGCAATTTAATGACCTAATTCAAGGCAAACAGTCTCAAAATCTGGACAAGGAGGTAGGCGACTTTATCGTCAAACGCAAGGATGGTTTATATGCCTATCAGCTCGCCGTTGTTATTGACGATGCCTTTCAAGAAATCACTCATATTATTCGCGGCATCGATTTGCTGGATTCAACTTATAGGCAAATTTACCTGCAAGGTTTATTAGCATTGCCCCAACCTGTTTATGGCCATATTCCTGTCATTATTAATAGCTCACGGCCAGAAACTTAGCAAACAACATCATGCAACGCCTTTAAATTTAGCTGATCCATCTCAAGCCTTGTATCAAGGCTTAGTTTATTTACAGCAAAGCCCACCCGCTGAGCTTAAAACCAACCAGCCCTCTGACATTCTGCTCTGGGCTGTTGAAAACTGGCGAATTACAAGATTACAGAATTTGCACCAAATTGATGAAACTATTCTGGAGTAGATACCTGTATTTATTAAAAACTAACCTTTGTGACGGAAAGTCAAAAGCTAACTAAACAATCCAGCATATTTTCATTTGTCGTCCTCATCTTGATCACTTACTATTGCACTTTTAGTTAAATGTGAGTAGAAAGGAAACAGTTTTAAGCTAACAAAGACCATTTTATGATGCTACCTAGCACCTTTTTAATCAGCCAATATCTATTTATGTCTAAATATCTTAATAGTAGAAAATGACCAAGAAACTCTTGGCAAACTCACTGAAATACTGGATCAAGCAGGCTTTAAGAGCTGAGTCCTGCTTTAACTCTGAAAGCAGCTTGTGAATTCGATTTGAATGCTTTTGATGCAATAATCTGCAACCTACGCTTACCTGACTCTCCAGGTACTGAGCTAATTAAACATACAGTCTACGCCTGTTTTATTTACTAGTAATTTTGCCAGCCTACGCTCTGCGCTTGATTCATCAAAGAATGGCGCCATGGAGTACTTATCTATCCCCTTTGAAGCTGATGAAGTACTTGCCGCAATAAAAAATATCATTTCTGCACCATTCTTGCGAATAAAAACAAAAATATACCTAAATCCAGTGAGGAGCCCGTTCCAGGCATGGTAGGAAGTTGCCCAGCAATGAAAGAGTTGTTTAGGCGAATTCGTAAAGTAGCCTTAACTAATTCTTCGGTGTTAATTCAAGGTGAATCTGGGACCGGCAAAGAACTGGTTGCAAAAGCTCTGCATGAAGCAAGCTCACGTAAAAACTCAAACTTAATCTCAATTAATTGTGCTGCTATCCCTGAAAACCTCATCGAGTCTGAATTATTTGGGCATGAAAAAGGATCCTTTACTGGTGCTACCAATACCCGTACTGGGCTTGTAGAGGCCGCTAATAATGGCACATTGTTTCTTGATGAGATTGGCGAACTACCCCTTGAAGCACAAGCAAGGCTTCTTCGTGTATTACAAGAACATGAAATCCGTAAGGTCGGTTCAGTTCAATCAACCAAGGTTGATGTACGCCTGATTGCAGCTACTCACAGAGATTTGCAGCAATTTGTTATGGAAGGACTTTTCAGAGAAGATTTATTTTATCGAATTAATGTTATGCCGCTACAAATCCCTCCACTTAGAGACCGAGGGACAGATATTTTGGAACTGGCTGAATCTAAGTTACGAGTTAATCTGCGCGCGTTTAGGTATGGAATCTATGCATTTTAGCGCTGACTCTATTCAAGCAATTACCATGTATCCCTGGCCCGGTAATGTCAGAGAGTTAGAAAATGCGATAGAGCGTGCGGTGATACTTACAGAAAGCTCACAAATTCCATTGGACCTGCTTGGCATTGATGTTGAACTTATAGAAATTGATGCATTGAATTTAGAGCAATTACAAAAGAATCGTAATAAAACCATTCAGCTGATGGAAAATAGACATCGATACACAACAGGAGATATCGATGATGACCCCCCAGAGGATTTATCGTTGGAAGACTATTTTCAACGCTTTGTGCTTGACCATCAGGACTCAATGAACGAGACACAATTAGCCAAAAAACTGGGAATTAGTCGCAAGTGCCTATGGGAGAGGCGCCAGCGTTTTGACATGCCACGGCAAAAGAAATCGATCGAAAGCTAAACAATTTATTGACTAGTTCTAGCATTAGAATAAACAATAAACCGTTACCTAAGCACCCTATGAAGTTACATTTCTTCACATTAATTTCATAATTCAACTGTATTTGCTGATATGAAATAATTGGAATATTAGTTTATCTTACTGTTTTATATGATATATTTTAGCAATATCGAGAACTTGGCACGAATGCTGCGTTAATAATGGTTACTTTGCCTGTCTCCAAAAATTAAAATAATAAAATAATAAAAATATAATGACAGTGCAATTTAGATGACCCAGGTATGCAGCGATAAGCTGTACCTAAGCTGGAAGAACTGAAAAATCAGCACAGCAAAGGGGGAAGCGTGAGGTCAGTTTATGGGATAAGAATACCCTGCAAAAGGTGGCAATTTGTTCTCCGAATTTTGCTACAGGGAAGTATTCAAACTAATAATAATAAAAACCAACGCTTTAAAAGCCGATAAGACTAAAGTCTTATCGGCTTTTTTATTTCCTGTACACTTGTGTAGAATGGCCACTTTAGTCTATTAGCGAATAACTTTGACCAAGCATTCAAAACAAGCAACTCCCCCTACTCTCGAATCTTCCATCATCCGTCGCGGCTGAGCATGGGATTTCTAGAAAATCAATCAGTCCCTCTGCATTGAAAGTACTTTATAAGTTAAACGATGCTGGTTTCGATGCCTATATTGTCGGGGGAGGTGTACGTGATCTCTTGGTAAATTTAGTTCCAAAAGATTTCGATATCGCAACTAATGCCAGCCCTGAACAAGTCGCTAAGGTTTTTAGAAATTCCAGATTGATTGGCCGACGCTTTCGAATAGTACATGTACATTTTGGACGGGAAATTATTGAAGTATCTACTTTTCGCGCCCAAGCCAGTCAGAGTACAAAAGTAGAAGGAAATAGTCTGGCACGAAATGTTAAACATCTTGATTCAGCCCATAATCAAAGTGGCATGTTACTTAGAGACAATGTCTACGGGACTATTGAAGAAGACGCATTAAGAAGAGACTTCACCGTTAATGCTCTCTATTACACTGTTCAGGGATTTACCGTGCATGACTTTTGTCACGGCCTGGAAGATATTCATAATCGTACCTTGCGAATAATTGGAGATCCAGAACAGCGCTATCGAGAAGATCCGGTCAGAATATTACGAGCCATTCGACTCGCATGTAAACTGAACTTTTCTATTGAAAAAAATACTGAAGCGCCAATCAAGGCTTGCGCCAATCTACTTGAATCCATTCCCCCTGCCAGACTCTTTGATGAGTTTATTAAATTATTTTTCAATGGCAATAGTCTACAAACTTTCCATATGCTTAATTCATATGGTGTATTTAGCGTTTTATTTCCTCCGCTTCAGAAGCTGATTGATTTTTCAGACTCCTAGAGACAGAATAATGCTTGAGGGTGCATTTCAAAGCACCGATGATCGTATTATGAATGCGAAAAGTGTTACGCCTGCTTTCTTGCTTGCTGCAATCCTTTGGCCAGCTGTAAGAAGAGTTTTTCAACAAAAAATTGCCGAAAAGCTCGCGCCTATGCCAGCCATGCATGAAGCTGGACGAGAAATTATTGATTTGCAACTCACTCAAATTGCCATACCTAAACGCTTTAGTATTCCTATGCGAGAAATCTGGGAGTACCAGCTACGCTTGGAGCGCAACAATGGGAAGAAAGCTGCAATTTTAATTACTAAAAAACGTTTTCGTGCAGCTTATGATTTCCTATTACTTCGAGAAGCCAGTGGCGAAAAACTGAATGGATTGGGGCAATGGTGGACAAACTACCAGGAAGCCAACCCACAACAACAAACAGTGCAACAAAAGACCACGCTTTCAAAGCCCCACAAGCGCAGGGTAAAATCTGGGCAACGAAATAAAAAAGCTGTAGATTGAAAACAGTTTTTCTATCACACTAATACAAATGGTAACGATGTGTCAGATAGCGTAATAAATATTCCTGTATCAAGTCCTAACATTCCACGTTATATCGCTATTGAAGGCCCAATAGGTGTGGGTAAAACTAGCTTGGCCAAACGCCTGGCGGAAAGTTTCAATTACGATACACTTTTGGAAAAAAGCGAAGAAAATCCTTTTCTGGGTCGCTTTTATAAAAACCCGAAACAAAATGCTTTATCAACACAGCTCTTTTTTCTTTTTCAACGCGCACAACAACTTCAAGAATTACGCCAAGAAGACATGTTTGAACCCGTTCGAGTAGCTGACTTTTTACTTGAAAAAGATCGCATCTTTGCGAGCCAGAACCTCGATACAGATGAATACCAGCTTTATGAAAATGTATATGATCATTTAACTATTGATGCCCCAAAACCAGACCTGGTTATCTATTTGCAAGCCCCAGTAGAAGTATTGCTTGAACGTATCCAAAACCGCGGAATAGCATATGAACAATCTATAGATCGAAATTATTTACTCAATTTAATTGATGCTTATACTAATTTTTTTCACTACTATGATGAAAGCAGCTTGTTTGTAGTCAACAGCGCTGATATTGACCTTGTAAACAATGACGAGGATTATTCGCAACTTGTTGAGCATATTCTAAGTACCCAAAAAGGTACCCGTCATTTTTTCAACCCAAAACCAGCCTTAATATAGTTAATAAGCAGATACTAAATAGATGCTAAATAGGAACTAATTTTGACTCCAGTTACCGTACATACTCTGCAGGAGATGAAGCAAAAAGGTGAAAAGTTTGTTTGCATCACGGCCTATGACGCCTTATTTGCAAAACTATTTTGCGAAGTCGGTATTGAAGTTATTTTGGTGGGAGACTCACTAGGCATGGTTCTGCAGGGGCATGACTCTACTATTCCGGTAACTATGGAAGATATTATCTATCACATGCAATGCGTTAAGCGTGGGAATCAGGGCGCTTTATTAATTGCCGACTTTCCATTTATGTCTTACTCATCTCAAAGCCAGACCTTAGAAAATGCTGCTCGACTCATGCGAGCTGGCGCACATGTCGTTAAATTAGAAGGCGGAGCCTGGATAGCTGAAAGCACTCGTTTGCTGAGCCAACGTGGAATTCCAGTTTGTGCTCATATGGGATTAACTCCACAATCAGTAAATCGACTGGGAGGCTTTAGGGTGCAGGGTAGAGACCCGCAGCAAGCCAATACTATTATTGAAGAAGCCTTAATGCTGGAAGAATATGGTGCCAGCATGCTCTTGTTGGAATGTATTCCTGCCAAGTTAGCTTTAACCATTAGTGAGAAACTCAGCATCCCGGTGATAGGAATTGGTGCTGGAAAAGATGTCGATGGGCAGATCATGGTTATGCACGATGTACTTGGCATTTCACCTGTTACCCCAAAATTTGTAAAAAACTTTCTAGCTGATATCTACAGAAGGCATCCCTGGCGCTATAAAGTCGTATATCGCCGCTGTCAAAGACGGCAGCTTCCCAAGTCCAGAACAGTCTTATAATTAAGTTCTTCTAATCTAAATGCACATTTACCGAACAATTGCGGACTTAAGGCAAGCCCTTCAGCTTGTTAAGGATGATGGTCTAAGCATCGGGCTGGTCCCTACTATGGGCAATTTGCATAAAGGACATTTGTCTTTGGCTCGCTTAGCCCGAGAACAGTGTGACTTCGTCCTTGCCACAATTTTTGTTAATCCAACTCAATTCGGACCAAATGAAGACTTTCAAAACTACCCTCGTAGCTTTGACGATGACATTGCAGCTTTGAAATCTAATTAATTGTGATGCCGTGTTTGCTCCCAATATTGAAGAGCTATATCCACAGGGCCCAAAACTCGAAACTCTAGTGACTGTTCCAAATATAAGTAAGCTGCTATGCGGGGCTAGTAGGCCTGGGCACTTTGACGGTGTCTGCACAATTGTGACCAAGCTGTTTAATATTTGCCGGCTAGATAAAGCCTATTTTGGTGAAAAAGACTACCAGCAACTAGCCATCATCAGAAAACTGGTGCATGATCTAAATATTCCCATTGAAATTATTGGCGTCCCTACCTTGCCCGGAATACTTCAGGTTTAGCCTTAAGTTCACGTAATAACTACCTTAATGCCTGATCAGCTTAAGCAGGCTGCAGTTCTTTACAAAACTCTTCAGAAAACGGCTAATTCAATTAAGCTAGATAAGAACTCGAAGTATCCTGAATTGGAAGAAGCAGCGTTGGAAAATATATCTTCAGCAGGACTTAAAACCAGATTACTTTTCTATCTGCGATGCTCCGTCTCTATTGCCTGCCACAGCTAACGACAAGCATCTGGTTATTCTGGCTTGCCGCCTATCTTAGGAAATACCCGATTGATTGACAATATTTCAATTAAATTGGCATGAGACAATAAAGCTGCTGATAGAGCGTAAGGAAGGCTGTATTTGCGCGTTTATCGTGTTTCAGCGATAATTACGCCCCTTTTATGATTGCATATGGCAGTATCGTAGCCAACAGGAGCCTAGCTTGAACAGCACCATGTTGAAGGCCAAATTACACCGCGCTTGTGTCACTCACTCTGAGCTTGACTATGAAGGCTCCTGCGCCATAGATGGTGACTTGTCTAGATTTCTCTGGTATCCGCGAATATGAGCAGATCCAGATCTATAATGTGACTAATGGTGAACGCTTCACAACTTATGCTATTAGAGCTGAAGCTGGTTCAAAAATTATTTCTGTCAATGGCGCCGCGGCTCATAAGGCCGCCGTCGGAGATCGTTTAATCATCTGTGCCTATTGTGCCTATAGTGAGCAGGAATTAATTAACTATAAGCCCCGCTTGGTGTATCTGGATGAAAATAATACTATTACACGCTCAAGTAATACCATTCCAGTCCAGGCTGCTTAATTAAAAGTTCTGGCACTGAATTTTTTAATTTGATTTCACTATCTTGATTTCTTTATACAAGAGGTAAGTAATGTCCGAGCAACATATATACCCTGTTACTGAAAAAGCTAAAGCCCAATCACACCTTAATTAGACGAATATCTAAGCCTCTACCAACAATCTATCGAAGACCCGGATACTTTCTGGGCCAATCAGGCCAATCACTTTCTGGATTGGATCCAACCATTTACTCAGTGGTCTACCAGGGCGACATGGAAGAAGGTAAGGTCCAATGGTTTAGTGATGGAAAACTCAACGTCAGCGCTAATTGCATAGACCGCCACTTACCAGATCGCGCTGAACAAATCGCTATAATTTGGGAAGGTGATGAACCTGGCGCTAGATAGGTCAATTACTTACCAGGAATTGCATGACCATGTTTGCGAAATGGCAAATGTTTTAAAACAACGGGGCGTTAGTAAGGGCGACAGAGTCTGCATTTATATGCCAATGATCCCAGAAGCAGCTTTTGCCATGCTTGCTTGTGCAAGAATTGGAGCAGTCCATTCAGTGGTTTTTGGCGGTTTTCTCCAGAAGCGTTAAAAGACCGCATCCTAGACTCAGACTGCCAGACACTCATTACTGCTGACGAAGGTATGCGTGGTGGCAAATATGTTCCGCTAAAAGTCAACGCGGATAAAGCCCTTAGCAGCTGCCCAAATGTGCATACCGTTTTAGTGATTAAGCGCACCGGTAACAATATAAATTGGCAAGAGGGTCGTGATATTTGGTATCACGAAGCTATTCAGGACGTCAGTTCTGAGTGTGAACCTGAGCCCATGGGCAGTGAAGATACGCTTTTCATTCTTTATACCTCTGGCTCTACAGGTAAGCCTAAAGGAGTCCTTCACACCACTGCCGGTTATCTTCTTCAGGCTGCCATGACCCATCATTATGTTTTTGACTATCATGATGGCGATATATATTGGTGTACTGCTGACGTCGGTTGGGTAACAGGCCATTCCTATATTGTTTACGGGCCCTTGGCTAATGGTGCAACAACACTTATGTTTGAAGGCGTGCCCACCTACCCAGATGCCAGCCGAATGTGGCAAATTGTCGATAAATACCAAGTGAATTCATTCTATACCGCCCCTACCGCCTTACGTGCATCTAATGGCACAAGGTAATGAACCTTTACAAAACACATCCCGAGATTCATTGCGAATATTAGGAACAGTGGGTGAACCAATCAACCCGGAAGCCTGGGAATGGTATTACCATCAAGTTGGTAAAGCACAATCGCCCAATTATGGATACCTGGTGGCAAACAGAAACTGGCGGGCTCATGATTACTCCTATACCAGGCGTGACGGATCTCAAACCTGGATCAGCCACCCTGCCTTTTTTTGGCGTTAAACCTGCCTTGGTTGACCCTGAAGGCATTATTCTGGACGGGGCTGTTTCAGGCAATCTCGTCATCACTCAAAGCTGGCCTGGCCAGATCCGTTCAGTTTATGGTGACCATCAACGCTGTATTGACACCTATTACACCACATACCCCGGTTACTATTTTACCGGTGATGGCGCCCGTCGCGACGAGGATGGGTTTTACTGGATAACCGGACGTGTTGACGATGTTCTCAATGTCAGCGGCCACAGACTCGGCACGGCCGAAGTTGAAAGCGCCTTGGTTTTACACCCTTCTGTTGCAGAAGCAGCCGTTGTTGGCTTTCCCCATGATATTAAGGGTCAGGGCATTTATGCCTATGTCACACTAATGATAGGTGTTGATGAAAGTGATGAACTGAAGAAAGAGTTAATTGCTATGGTAAGCTCAAGAAATAGGCCCAATTGCCAAGCCCGATGTCATCCAATGGGCTCCTGGCCTACCAAAAACCCGCTCAGGTAAAATTATGCGTCGTATCTTGCGCAAGATAGCGGCTAATGAACTGGATAACCTGGGAGACACTTCAACTTTGGCCGAACCGGCAGTGGTAAATAACCTCACAGCAAATCGCTAGCACTTTCAGCTAATCAACAGTCGCTGTTGTGGAATTTTCTTGAAGCACTGCAGTGACTGTATCTGTCCCTGAGCACCCTTGAGGAGTATACGTCGTCTGAGCCTGTCCTGTCGTAGTACTAACAGGCGTCTCACTAAAGATTGCTAAACCACTAGCTGAGCAAGTCGATGAGAAAGTAACAACAGCCCCTTCAATCACAGGATTCCCACTTACATCCACAATATTTACTGTAATTGTAGTTGACTCACCAGCTTGCAGGCTGGTCTCACTAGCCGTAGCAGCACCCAAAACAAATGCAGAGCTAACACCACTGCCAATTTGCACGACTGCTACGCCATCAGTTCCACCAGCACCTGTTCCAGCTTCGCCTGAAAGCCCTCCATTGCCAAACACGGTAAAATCTTGACCTCCACCACCACCGCAGGCCGCCAATATGGCGAAGACTGACATATAAGCAATGCCACGTAAGAGTCTTTTCATAAACGTAACCTTATTGGGGAGGGTAATAATAGAGTAAAGGACGTGGACGATCATTTGTATCGATTTTAATGGATTTCGGAACATTTAAAAGCCTCTTCCACATCTGAACTTGTAGAAATACTAACATGAAAAATGCCCCGGTGTTAGTTCGGCTTCACATTTTTTAACGACAGTTATCGAATTGAAATCAGTGTGTTGCAAGAGGTATTTATGAGAATAGATTAATTTATCTCAGCGATGGATTTAATAAAATTTACAATCTAAATCGACTCTTTAGTGAGAATTCTCCAGAGTCCATCTACTTTCTCTAATTCAATTTTCTTATTAGTGAAATCACTGTATGAATCTGAGCTGTAGCCCTGCCTTAGATAAACACAAATTGAATTTTCGCCTACTAACTCAAATTGAGCATAACCAACATCCACTTGAATAAAATCCGGTGCATTAATTCTACGAATTCTTTCTATTCCCAAACATCACGACTCATTCCACCTGGAACAACAAAGTTATCGGAATAAAAACTAAGGTAGAGAGATTCATTCTGTGTAGACCACGCTCTAGCCCAAGCATCTATTACCGCGACCACCTCATTCTCAAGCTCATCTGTATATTGCAAGCCAAAAGCCATCTCATTTGCTTCATTGCGGGTTTCAACTAATGCAATCTGTTCTTGTGCTGTTTGCTCATGCCTTAGGTGTTCTAATGCAATTTGTTGTTGCTCTGCTTCGATTTTTGCAGCTTGTAATGATGCAGCTTGCTGCCGTTAAATAAGAGCTGATTTCCTTCCTCCAAACAGTAGAATGCCTTTTGATGCTCGCTGTTTTTCAGCAGAGCATTGTATAAAGTAAAGCTGCAGCGGGCCTTATCTTCAAGTGTTTTTAGCTTATGCTGCTGTTCTTCAACTAACTTAATTTCTTTTTCACTGAATTTATACCCCTTCATGCATGCCAGATTATATCTGGCCGAATAAAACTCAGAATTTATTGCCAAAGCTTTTTTAAAACAGCTTATTGCTTCCTTTTGTTTCCCATAGTAACGGTAAAATATTCCAAGATTATTATAAGGATCTGGATAATCAGAATTTATCTTTATAGCTTTTTGAAAAGATGAAATAGCGTCTTCAAATAATAGCAATTGTCTTTGAATGAGGCCGCGAAGGTTAATCATGATTGAGTTTTTAGGTGATGTAGAGAGAGCTTTATTTATTTGCAGATAGGCTTCATCAAATCTTTTATCTCTGTATAGAATGAAGGCGGCTAGATGGTTAACCACAACCGAATCAGGATGCTTTTTATATAGCCCTATTAATTCTTTTCTCGCAAGCCCTTTATCACCTTGTAAATATTTTTCTAAAATATTTCGACTTTAATTTTTATTGCATTGGTGATGAGAGGTAAATTTCCTTTAATAGAAGATGTATTAGTAGCAGTATTTATAGCGACTATGAACGCCTGAGGGTTTTGCTTTACTAGTCTTTACAGCCGACATACGAACGTATTTATTTGCAATTAACCATAAGCTCTAAGGGATCATTAAAGCGATTTATTCAACCTATACGTTTTACATTTCCACGTACTGGCGCATCTACTCTCAACACGACACCATTACTAAAATTGAGGTGCATTCGGATTAGATCGCCGGCTCTTAAGGGTCGCCTTAAGCCCATGCCAGCATAATGTGTATGCACGCCAGGTGCCTGGCTCTAATCTGACATTTTCTCTAGGCGAGCGATATATAGCTCTGGTAGACATGCTCCATTGTCATCATGCCATTTCCATTGCGCTGCGGTGAATCATCTGCGATTCTGCTGCATCAGTACTGACACTTTCCAGGCTAACACCATGGCTACCGACATTTCTTATAGTGAAATAAACCGCAATATTTGAAGCTGTCGGAGGCATCTCTCTGCTATAGAGCATCTTCTACTCGAATATTCATTTGTGCCAGAGACGCCATCGGTAATAAGCAAGATAATGAATAAAATAGCTTTAAATATTTTCATTTGCATATTCCAAATTTATTCAGGTTTGCGGGATATTCACTTGAATGGTTGGCTGCGAACCTAAAGTAATATTTCCACGCAAGCGATATCCGCCGACCGCTTCTCGCATCACTTGATATATCCAACGGCCTTCGGCATCGCTGCGCGCGGTAATTAAAAAAGTTGCATCATAGATTTCTGACCAACTCTCCGATAGTGCCTAGTTGCGACATTATTCTCAGGCTTTGGGCTGCCAGTTCTTCCGGATCGAGAGCAAAATAATCTCTAGCTAACACTACTCTCTCTCGCCAAAACTCTTCTTGCTTCAATAATATTTTGCTTGTCTGGTTTATACTTTCGGCCCGAGCTCAGGTAATTCTCAGCATTATCAAACTGTCCAATTTGGATCGCCTGGTTTGCCATAACAACATAACGTTCAACAATATCTTCTACGCCTTGTAATGCAATCTGGTTATCTCGGATCAAAACTTAATACTTCCAGATACCGGTCATAAGCATTATCTCCTGCCGGCAGCATCAAGCGATTATCATCAAAGGCCATGCTGGCTTCAAAAAGCATATCCGCCAAGATCCGAGCTCGTAAAATAGGGTCAGATATCCGCCCAGTCCTCGTTTGCTCGATAACAATACTTTCCTGTTCACTACTTGAAGTCGTTTCTTGTGTAGGAAAACTAAGATCTGTCGTAGCACATGCTTGTAATAGCAGTGCACCAACGACAATTAAGTAACTTGTTAATTTAGTAAACATCACAGGCGCATCATACTGTATTGTTGGAAATTACAGCAAACCTGTATAAGGCAGGAATTCTAGAAGATCGCCTTTTTTCACCGTGGCATTAACTGGAATAATAGCCAGCCCATTAGCCCAGGATGTTGAGGTCATTACGCTTGATCCCTGATTCGAAAAGGGTATTAACTCTTGCTGATTATGCTGATTTATATTTATTCGCACCCGAATATATTCTTGTCTACTGCCCGCTTCAGGAACTTCAAACCCGGCAGGTAACTGGTATTTTTCCGGGTGAATATTTTGCCCCCCCTGCATTTTTAGCAAATACGGTTTTACCAACATTAGAAAGGTGACAAAAACAGCTACTGGATTACCCGGCAAGCCAAAAAAAGGAATCTCACCAAGGTGCCCAAAAGAAAACGGTTTGCCAGGTTTGATTGCGAGTTTCCATAGTGAAAGTTCACCTAAATTCTCAACCGCGGTTTTTACGAAATCGGCATCTCCGACGGACACTCCCCCACTAGAAATAATACAGTCTGACTCCTCGGCGGCTTTTAATAGCGCTTTTTGTGTGGCTGGCAAATCATCTTTAACAATTCCTATTTTCCGAGTTTGCATGCCTAAATTTTTTAATAATGCGTCTAAGGTAAAACTGTTACTTTCATAAATCTGACCCGGATTTAATCGTTGTCCAGGGGTAATCAATTCATCGCCCGTATTTAAAATAGAAACGCTTAATGGCCGATAAACTTTTACTTTTCTTTGCCCTAGAGAGGCCAGCAGACCGATATCCTGTGGTAACAGCTTATGTCCTTTTACCAAAATAGCATCGCCTTGTTTGATATCGTGCCCACATAATCGAATGTTTTGCCCGGCTTTAGGCACCTGCAAGATTTTCACTTGATGCTCATCATGCTCAGTGTCCTCCTGCAATATGATGGCATTAGCACCATCTGGAATTGGTGCACCAGTAAAAATTCTGGCGGCTGTGCCAGCTTCTAGTGTAAAGCCCACTTTGCCGGCGGGAATAATTTGTGAGATAGCTAAAGTGGTTTCAGGCGAAGGGACAAAATCAGTATTAACAGCAAAGCCATCCATAGCACTGTTATCGTAGCCGGGTACGTTAATGCCTGCTTTTATAGTCTCGGCAATAACTCTGCCTGACAGCCCACTCAACGCCACTTCTTCAATATTAGTAGTCACTAAAGCTTGTTGAAGTATGTGCTCTAAAGCATCGTCGATAACTATTAAGGCATTTTTATTCATTCACTTAACCTTTTGTAAGCCTCAGTAAGCCTCGCCACTTCATGCATATAAGTTAGCAATGAGTTCTTTTATGGCAGCCCCTCTCGAGCGTTGTTTAATACCAAAGCTGGACATAATGTGCTGGCAATCTAAAACCGAATTTCTTAATTGAGCTTTGCTGGTTTCTTGAGTCCTTAGTTCAAGACTTTCTATAACTTTTGCTAAACCTTTATCCCTTTCAGCAGCTACTGTTAAGAAATCTTCCACAAAGGTATGCCGATGTGTTGCTTTCAAGGCGCAATATTGATGAATGCCCCAAGGGCTGGCATTGCATGACAGTTGCCTAGTAATTGCCAACAACACTCTAGCCACATCTGTCAAAGGAGTTGGGCTGCAACGTTGATCTAGCAGATCCAATTTACCTTGATTGGCTATACATTCCTTGATGGTATTACTGAAATAAGCAGTGCCTGAATCAAAAATGCCTTCTGTTCGTAAAATTATATGCCTTTCATTTTTTGCAACTTTCTTTTCCAGGCTAAAAGCTAATTTCCCCAGAGGGTTTTTCGGAGAGCAACTATCTGTTTCTAAATATGGCTTAGGATTCGAGCCATCAAAAACCGCTACTGAAGAATGCTGGATGAAAGGAATTTTTAGGGCTTTAGCTGATTTCAACAAAACTGTGCAGGCATGCGTAAGCTGGTTAATACGCTCTTTACTGATAACCGCTTCAGACTGAAAAAGCCCTGGATTCAAACTCAAATTAATTAGCTGACTAGGCTGCGCTTCCTTTATTAATGTTGCTAGTCTGTCAGCATCATAGATGCTTGGCTCACCATCATCGATGGCAATATAAGCTACTGTTTCCTGTTTTAGTAGCTGAGTGAAACTTTTCCCCAGCGGGCTGTTGGATCCAAAAACTAAAAGTTTCACTGTTATCTTGCTTGGTTTTAGGTCGTTTCAGATTATTCCTAAAACGGAATATCATCATCGAAGCTATCCGCATCAACTGGAGCTTGCTGCGTGGGAGTTTCTTTCCTTGGGGGTGGAGCCGATTGAGATTGGCTAGGTGAATAACTCTCTCCGGAGCTTCCTCTACTATCTAACATTTGCATTTCATTAGCGATGATGTCCGTCGCATATTTTTTCACGCCATCTTGTTCCCAGGAGCGAGTTTGCAGACGCCCTTCAACATATAGCTTAGATCCTTTTTTAACATATTCAGCCACGATTTCTGCCAAACGCTGATAAAAAGTGACTCGGTGCCACTCCGTGCGTTCTTGCTGTTCACCAGTGTTTTTATCCTTCCACGTTTCAGAAGTGGCTATACTGATGTTGGTAACTGCATTGCCATTCGGCATATAGCGTGTTTCTGGATCTTGCCCGACATTTCCTACTAAAATTACTTTATTAATACCTCTACTTGCCACAATAAATCTCCTCTCTTTAGATAAGCTAAGTCTAGCATGCTTGAGAAAAAATTCGATTAGATTCTTCTTTCTATTACCTTACAACGTATAATGGTCGGTTTAGCCTTTCAAACCAAGAAGTAGAGAATAAATGGACGAAATCATTGTCAGGGGAGCCCGCACTCACAACCTGAAAAATATCGATGTAACAATCCCCCGGGATAAGCTGGTTGTCATCACTGGGCTGTCTGGCTCTGGCAAATCATCCTTAGCATTCGATACCTTATATGCAGAAGGTCAGCGTCGTTATGTAGAGTCTCTGTCTACTTATGCGCGCCAATTTTTATCGATGATGGATAAACCGGACATGGACCAGATTTCTGGCTTGTCACCCGCTATTTCAATTGAGCAAAAATCCACTTCACATAATCCGCGTTCTACCGTTGGCACCATTACGGAAATTTACGATTATCTGCGACTATTATTTGCCCGTGCCGGAGACCCTTATTGCCCCGATCACGACCTCAAGCTGGAGGCTCAAACAGTCAGCCAAATGGTTGATCAGGTACTCGCTTTACCCGAAGGCACCCCAATGATGCTGTTAGCGCCAGTCATACGCGAACGTAAAGGCGAGCATGTTCATATTTTTCATGAATTAAAAGCCGGCGGTTTTATACGAGCCAGAGTAGACGGCATCGTCACTGAGTTAGATTACCCGCCAGATCTGGAAAAAAATAAAAAACATACGATTGAAGTAGTCATTGACCGCTTTAAAGTTCGACCTGATTTAATGCAGCGTCTGGCCGAGTCTTTTGAAACTGCTCTGCAAATTGCTGGCGGGCTTGCTATTGCCTCTTATATGGATGAGGGCGCTGGCGATGATCTAGTATTCTCATCTCTTTTTGCCTGCCCTGAGTGTGGCCATAGTATTACTGAGCTAGAACCCAGGCTGTTTTCCTTTAATAACCCAGCTGGTGCTTGCGGCGCATGTGATGGTCTAGGCATGAAGCAATATTTTGATCAGGCTAAGATTATTATTGATGAAGAACATTCCCTGGCAGAAGGCGCAGTACGCGGCTGGGACAGACGCAATATTTATTATTTCCAGTTGCTTAAATCTCTGGCAGACCATTATGGATTTGCTGTCGAAGTACCGTATAACAAGCTTAGTAAAAAGCACCAAGACCTGATTTTATTTGGCAGCGGGAAGACTGAAATTGAATTCACCTTCATTAATGAAAAAGGTAAAACCTATATTAATCGCAAACCATTTGAAGGCATCTTACCCAACATGGAACGTCGTTATCGTGAAACTGAATCACAAATGGTGCGCGAAGAACTAGCAAAGTATCTCAATTCACAACCCTGCCCAGATTGTAATGGCACACGCCTGCGCCGAGATGCCCGGCATGTATTAATCAACAGAAAGAATTTACCGGCCATCACAGCCATGACCATTGGCAAAGCCGCCAATTATTTCGACACCCTTAATTTAAAAGGTAAAAAGGCCAAAATTGCAGAAAAAATACTTAAGGAGATTCAAGACCGTCTTAAGTTTCTGGTCGATGTCGGTCTGAATTATCTGACTTTAAGCCGAAGCGCCGAAACCTTATCTGGCGGTGAAGCTCAGCGTATTCGCTTGGCAAGCCAGATAGGTGCGGGTCTGGTTGGCGTTATGTATATTCTGGACGAACCTTCAATCGGGCTGCATCAACGCGATAATGACCGTTTATTAAATACCCTGCGCCACCTGCGTGATATTGGCAATACCGTTATCGTCGTTGAACATGATGAGGAAGCCATCCGCAGTGCCGATCATGTTATTGATATTGGCCCAGGTGCCGGCGTGCATGGTGGCGAAATTGTTGCCCAAGGGACTTACGAAGATATAAAAAAATCTGCAAAGTCTTTGACCGGTCAATACCTGTCCGGCAAAAAGAAAATTGAAACACCTACAAAGCGTATTAAGGCCACTGCAGATAGGCTCTTGGTCTTATCAGGGGCCTCCGGTAATAATTTAAAATCGATAAATCTGGAAATCCCTTTAGGCTTAATGACTTGTGTTACTGGGGTATCCGGTTCAGGTAAATCCACCTTAATTAACAATACACTTTATCCGCTTGCTGCTACTGCCTTAAATGGCGCCACGACGCTGAACGCGGCTAAGTATAAAAAAATTCAAGGCTTAGACCTTTTAGATAAAGTCGTCGATATCAATCAGAGCCCCATTGGTAGAACGCCGCGTAGTAACCCTGCTACTTACACTGGCATATTCACTCCAGTGCGTGAGCTTTTCGCTGCGACTCAGGAATCTCGCGCTCGTGGTTACAAACCAGGGCGTTTTTCTTTTAATGTTAAAGGTGGACGTTGTGAAGCTTGCCAGGGCGATGGCCTAGTAAAAGTCGAAATGCATTTCTTGCCTGACGTTTATGTTGCCTGCGATGTTTGCAGAAGCATGCGCTATAACCGTGAGACTTTAGAAGTTAAATACAAAGGTAAAAACATTTTTGAAGTTCTGGATATGACTATTGAAGATGCGCGTGAGTTTTTTGATCCAGTTCCTGTTATCGCCCGCAAGTTACAAACTTTAATTGAAGTTGGTCTGTCTTATGTGAAACTGGGTCAGGCAGCAACTACCTTATCCGGCGGTGAAGCTCAGCGTGTCAAACTAGCCAAGGAGTTATCCAAAAGAGACACGGGGCAGACGCTTTATATTCTGGACGAGCCAACTACAGGTTTGCATTTTTATGATATCCAGCAATTACTAAATGTCTTACATCGATTGCGTGATGACGGAAATACTATTGTCGTCATTGAACATAATCTTGATGTGATAAAAACTGCTGACTGGGTAATAGATCTTGGACCAGAGGGTGGAGATGGTGGCGGTCAAATTATTGCGACCGGCACCCCAGAGCAAGTTGCCAAGATCAAGCAATCCTTCACCGGGCATTATTTAGCCAAAATATTAAGCGGCTCCTAATTTTTAAATGAAAATAAAAAAGCCCTGGAAACTATACGAACCCAAGGCTTTAGACATTCTTTTATAAAGTTATAAAATTTGGAATATATCGTAAAAAATTCCGTTAGCAAAATCGCCACCTTCCAGATAACCTTGGCCGACTGCTACGATATGATTTAGCCAATCATACTTTTCTGATGCTGTTTGGAAATTAGGCGTTACCTTCCAATAAAGGCCTGAATCAGTTTCATGCATTACCCCAACATAACTTAAATAAATATATTCACCATCGTCTGTTTGAAGTGTTACACGAACATCCAGACTACTGTGTCCTGACACTGTAGTCATCCAGTCTGCGCCACCAGGAAGAATTGTTCCATTTAATCCCGGGCCCGAAAAAGTCCCACCTCCGAGCGGCGCAATTTGAGTATTGCCAGCATTCATGGGTGCACCCCCTAACTGTAAAACCATACTCATAATAAATTCTGATTCAAGTGTGGTTTGAGCAGTTTGTGCTGAAGTAGCAGGACCTATTAATAATGCTGTTAAGCTTAATAAAAGCGCAGCAAGTTTGGTAAATTTAGGCATAATTGATTGTTTATACATCTTTACTCCCATTGAATTTAAAGCTGTTTCAGCCTGTTGTTAGTTTGTTGAATAGTTTAAAAAAAAGATTTATAGATAAATCATACAAGCGCAGCATATTATGTCTTTCACTAAAAAATGTCACCTTACTTAACTATTTTACTTGTTAGAATACTGAGCAAATTAATAGTAAATGTACTCAAAAAATAAAGAGAATAAGCCATGAATGTTATTTTGCACTATATCGCAGATCCTCTTTGTGGTTGGTGTTTTGGCGCTGCTCCCTTACTAGCCGCCAGCCAGAAAGTAGAAAATCTACCTATCCAGTTACATCTTGGAGGGCTTTTTAGCGCACCCAATAATCAACAGGTTGATGCAGCAATGGTTCGCTACATTATGAGTCACCATGAACGGATCACCCAACTTACTAATCAAACGCCTGCTGAAAAAATGAGCCAGCTGTTAAATAGCGGTACAGCAGTGCTGGATTCCACACCTCCCATTAAAGCTTGCCTTGCTGCAGAGCAAGCTGGAGGAAATATTCTGAGCTACTACCAAGCTCTAATTAAGGCTCATTTTATAGATGGCTTGCGCATTGCTGAAGAAGAAACCTTGGTTCAAATTGCTGCTGAATGTGGTATTAATATTGATGATTTTCAAAACGCATTTAACGTTTTAAGTGAAGCTGCGGTTGTTAAGCACATTAATGATAGCCGGATCTTACTTCAAACTATTGGCGGGCAAGGTTTTCCAACTTTTGTCCTTGAGCAAAATGGGAAGCTGAAAATGCTGAATCATCAAAGACTTTTCAATAATCCAACTGGCTGGCAAGAGAGTTTAAATGATATATTGATCAACGAGACAATCCAGTAAGCCATATCACTAACTCAAAAAGTACTACTGAGCAACGATGATTTGGGGCACTTAAAAAAGATAACTTTTAAAATTATAATTAACGAGAAAAACCATGCGCACACTTCAAGAGAAAAATAATAATAGATACGTATCAGCTAAATTCAAATTTATCATTAGCATGCTGTTTAGTTGTTTTTTGTTTGAACTAGCACTCGCAGCTGATGAGCCTTCTCAGATTGAAGGTGGACCTTTATTAAATCCCCTCTTTGAAAATTTTACACCTGTCACCGATGCAATGTTACAAAACCCTGATCCTGCGGATTGGCTAATGTGGCGTCGCACTCTAAATTCATGGGGTCATAGCCCTTTAGATCAGATTAATGCGGATAATGTTGACGAACTACGTATGGTATGGATTAGAGGCCTAGATGATGGCATCCAAGAAGGCACGGCCTTGGTACACGATGGCATCATGTTTTTTCCGAATCCGATGGATGTTGTTCAGGCTATTGATATCAATACCGGTGACCTGATTTGGGAATACCGCCGTCGTTTGCCGAATGACCTGGAGGATTATTTCCCGGTTCCTTCTATTAACCGCAACCTCTCTATTTTTGGAGACCTGATCATCGATACCAGTGCCGATGATTATATTTATGCGCTTAATGCCTATACCGGTGAATTGGTCTGGGAAACTCAGATTTTGGACTATCATCAAGGTGCTCAACAAACATCAGGCCCAATAATTGCCAATAGTATGGCTATTTCAGGCCGGGGTTGTGAACCAGAAGGCAGCCCTGATGCCTGTATCATGACAGCCCATGACGCCACAACTGGACGAGAAATCTGGCGCACAAGCACGATCGCCCGCGTGGGAGAGGAAAATGGTGATAGCTGGGGTGACATGCTCGATAGCGAACGCTGGCATGTCGGCACATGGCTGGTGCCTTCTTATGACCCTGAATTGAATCTGGTCTACTTTGGTACATCTGTGACTTCACCAGCACCAAAATACATCATGGCAGGCAATGAATATAAATACCTCTATCATAATTCCACCCTGGCACTAGATGCCGATACTGGTGAGATGGTTTGGTATTACCAGCACCTTGTAGATCATTGGGATTACGACTTCCCTTTTGAAAGACTACTGGTCGACACTGCCGTGGCGCCAGATCCTGATACGGTTGAATGGATCAATCCGGATATCGAACCGGGTGAAGTCCGTAAGGTATTGACTGGCATTCCCGGCAAACCAGGACTGATGTATACCCTAGACCGAGAGACTGGCGAGTTCCTCTGGGCCAGCCCAGTGGTATACCAGAATCTGATAGACAATATTGATGGTCTTACAGGTGAAGTTTCACTGAATCCAGAAACCCTGTTTACTGAAATTGGGCAGACAGTTTTTACCTGTGGCGGTGAAGCTCGTGGCTGGCCTTCCGGGACCTATAGCCCAAGCACCAATATGATGTACTACTCACTGCATCGGGGTTGTGGCGAAGTGACCTCTACTATGGGCGAACCTAGCCTAGATAACCTTTATGGAATTGCTGGTTTCACCTCCAACCTTCCATTACCAGATGGAACTCCGACCCTTAACACTGTTACCGCAATTTCTGCAGAGACTGGGGCGGTGCAGTGGGCCTATGAGCAAGAAGCCCTTATGTTGTCTCTGATGTCGACCGACGGGGGGCTAATTTTTGGCGGCGACGATAACGGCCGCATGAAAGCTATTGACCAGCGTACTGGCGAATTACTCTGGGAAATCAATGTGGGTTCCACTGTAAGCGGCTATCCGTCTACTTTCATGGCCGGTGGTAAACAATACATCGCATTTAGTACTGGGCTGTCGCTTTATGCCGGTGCTACCGATGCTAATCTTTTGTTTGTCTTCTCACTTCCCGATTAAGTCTTTATTTAAATTTGGAATGTAAAGAACCAGACGCTATCATCAATCACTTAAATTAATTTATATAGATAGTTTTACTGCTCATCTAGAGCGCTTGTAAGTAGAGTGCTTGGAAAAGAGCTCAATTCGTCAGTAGGGGGAAACCGTGCAATACCAAAGCAATGATAATAACCACCTGAACAATAACTTATTAAAAATCCAGCTAAAACTGCTACTTTGCGCAGCAGTTATGAGCCCACTTTTAATGAACTCAGCAACTGCAGCTGATGAAATTGCTGAATCAAATTCAGCCATGGCTGCTATGGGAAACTTTACCCCGGTCACCGATGAAATGATTCAAAATCCAGATCCTGCAGACTGGTTAATGTGGCGACGGACCTTAAATTCCTGGGGCCATAGTCCGCTGGACCAGATCAACGCTGATAATGTCGATGAACTTCGTATGGTTTGGACCCGAGGCTTAGGCGATGGTATTCAGGAAGGTACCGCACTGGTACACGATGGCATCATGTTTTTCCCTAACCCTTGGGATGTCACGCAAGCTATCGACATAGAATCCGGTGATCTTATCTGGGAGCACAGACGTCGTCTGCCAGATGAGAGTGAACTTAGACCTTATTTCCCCGTACCAGATATCAATCGTAATCTGGCTATTTATGGTGAACTGATCATTGATACCAGTGCCGATGATTATATTTATGCCTTAAATGCACGTACTGGTGAGATGGTTTGGGAAACCCAAATCTTGGATTATCGTCAAGGTGCACAGCAAACCTCTGGACCTATTATTGCAAACGGCATGGCTATTTCAGGCCGCGGCTGTGAACCTGAAGGCAGTCCAGAAGCCTGTATTATGACAGCTCATGATGCAACAACTGGCCGGGAAATCTGGCGCACCAGCACAATCGCTCGTATGGGAGAAGAAAACGGTGATAGCTGGGGTGACATGTTGGACAGCGAACGTTGGCATGTCGGAACCTGGTTAGTACCTTCTTATGACCCCGAATTGAATCTGGTTTATTTTGGTACTTCTGTTACTTCTCCAGCTCCAAAATACACAATGGCGGGCAATGAGTACGACTACCTTTATCATAATTCTACTTTAGCGCTTGATGCCGATACTGGTGAGATTGTTTGGTATTACCAGCATTTAGTCGATCATTGGGATTACGACTTCCCTTTTGAAAGACTTTTAGTTGATACTGCAGTGGCGCCTGATCCTGACAGTGTTAGCTGGATCAACCCTGATATAGAGCCTGGTGAAGTACGTAAAGTACTGACCGGTATTCCTGGTAAACCCGGCTTGGTATATACCTTGGACAGAGAAACCGGTGAATTCCTTTGGGCGACAGCAGCTGTTTATCAAAACCTGGTGTCCGATATTGATGTTAATACCGGCGCAGTATCAATTAATCCTGACGTACTATTCACTGAGGTCGGACAGACAGTACTGACCTGCGGTGGAATCAGCCGCGGCTGGCCATCAGGGACTTATGACCCTGACAGAAACCTGATGTTTTACCCACTTCAGCATACTTGTGAGAATGTTACAGCAACACTGACAGAACCCTCATTGGACAATTTGTATGGACGCTTTGCCCGTGCTGCGGATCGCCCTGATGGTCTGCCAAATCCCCCTAACACTGTGACTGCCATCTCGGTTGAGACTGGTGAAACCTTATGGGCTTATGAACAAGAAGCAATAATGATGTCCTTGATGTCTACTAGCGGAGATTTAATTTTTGGGGGTGATAACAATGGACGCATGAAAGCTATCAGCAAAGAAAGTGGCGAAGTCCTTTGGGAAGTTAATCTCGGATCAACGGTTAGTGGCTACCCAACTACCTTCATGGTTAACGGCAAACAATATATTTCCGTGAGTACAGGAATTTCGCTTTATGCTGGAGCAACAGATGCCAATAACCTGTTTGTCTTCGCACTGCCTGATTAAGCGCTGAAATTAAAAAACATTCTATTAAGTTAGCGAGAATAAAAAGGCCACATAGTGGCCTTTTTATTTTTTAGCACTATAGCTTACATTATCTCAATATACTTTTGATATCTGCGGTCTCAGAAGCTATTATCGACCGCTTAATTTCATGGTTATATGGTTATTTAAGGTATTACTACTCTTCACACTTCGAGTCATGCTTTCACGGTATTCTTTGAAGCCATACTTTGAAGGGTGTGTAAGTCATAAGTATTAAGCACGAGGAAAAAAATATGTCCCAAGTTAAACATAACAAGCAAAGTGTAATGAAATCTCCGCTGAAGTTATTACTTTGTGCAGCAATGCTCAGTCCATTGTTCTTAAACTCAGCATCAGCCGCTGAGCAAATTTTAATTGCTGAATCAAATTCAGCCATGGCCGCTATGGGAAACTTTACCCCAGTGACCGATGAAATGATTCAAAATCCAGATCCTGCAGACTGGTTAATGTGGCGACGGACCTTAAATTCCTGGGGCCATAGTCCGCTGGACCAAATTAACACTGATAATGTCGATGAGCTAAGTTTAGTCTGGGCCCGAGGCTTAGGCGACGGTATTCAGGAAGGTACCGCACTGGTACACGATGGCATCATGTTTTTCCCTAACCCTTGGGATGTCACGCAAGCTATCGACATAGAATCCGGTGATCTTATCTGGGAGCACAGACGTCGTCTGCCAGATGAGAGTGAACTTAGACCTTATTTCCCCGTACCAGATATCAATCGTAATCTGGCTATTTATGGTGAACTGATCATTGATACCAGTGCCGATGATTATATTTATGCCTTAAATGCACGTACTGGTGAGATGGTTTGGGAAACCCAAATCTTGGATTATCGTCAAGGTGCACAGCAAACCTCTGGACCTATTATTGCAAACGGCATGGCTATTTCAGGCCGCGGCTGTGAACCTGAAGGCAGTCCAGAAGCCTGTATTATGACAGCTCATGATGCAACAACTGGCCGGGAAATCTGGCGCACCAGCACAATCGCTCGTATGGGAGAAGAAAACGGTGATAGCTGGGGTGACATGTTGGACAGCGAACGTTGGCATGTCGGAACCTGGTTAGTACCTTCTTATGACCCCGAATTGAATCTGGTTTATTTTGGTACTTCTGTTACTTCTCCAGCTCCAAAATACACAATGGCGGGCAATGAGTACGACTACCTTTATCATAATTCTACTTTAGCGCTTGATGCCGATACTGGTGAGATTGTTTGGTATTACCAGCATTTAGTCGATCATTGGGATTACGACTTCCCTTTTGAAAGACTTTTAGTTGATACTGCAGTGGCGCCTGATCCTGACAGTGTTAGCTGGATCAACCCTGATATAGAGCCTGGTGAAGTACGTAAAGTACTGACCGGTATTCCTGGTAAACCCGGCTTGGTATATACCTTGGACAGAGAAACCGGTGAATTCCTTTGGGCGACAGCAGCTGTTTATCAAAACCTGGTGTCCGATATTGATGTTAATACCGGCGCAGTATCAATTAATCCTGACGTACTATTCACTGAGGTAGGACAATCAGTATTTGCCTGTGGCGGCTTAAGCCGTGGCTGGCCATCAGGCGCTTACAGCCCAGACACTAATGCTATGTATTTCCCCTTAGCACGTCAGTGTCAAACAATCACAGCAACCTTGACTGAGCCATCCCTGGAAAATCTCTACGGGATTTTTGGCCGAGCTGAAGATCTGCCTGCGGGTCAAGAAACTTCGCCAAACAGTGTGACTGCCATCTCGGTTGAGACTGGTGAAACCTTATGGACCTACGAGCAAGAAGCAACCATGATGACGCTGCTTTCGACCTCTGGCAGTCTAATTTTCGGTGGTGATAACAATGGCCGCATGAAAGCTTTTGACCAAGATACTGGAGAAATCTTGTGGGAGATCAACTTGGGTTCTACACTTAGTGGCTACCCAACTACCTTCATGGTCAATGGTAAACAGTATCTAGCAGTAAGTACTGGTATGTCGATATATGCCGGGGCAACAGATGCTAACAATCTGTTTGTCTTTGCCTTACCTGACTAAGAAAAAGTGACTAAGAAAAAGGCCATTTTAAATGGCCTTTTTTTTGAAAAAAATTAATAGAATTATTTTAAAGAACTTATACCTACAGTATGTTGAGCTTAGTACTAAAGACCCTAAATACTAGTATATTTACTTTTTGAGATCATTATTTAAACAGTAATTAGAGCATTTGCATGAACACAAAAAGCATTCCCGTCATCAAAAGGTCAGCCCCTAAGTTTTTGCTTTGGATAACCACTATTCTGTATTACTTGCTCTTGCTGCCGTTTAGTTACTTGATGAAGTTAATCGGAAAGCCAGGCGCCTTATTTAACTTTATGGGCAGGAGAGCAGCAAATTCAAAAAAACTTGAGAAAGCCTTTAAAGGCTATATACCTGACGCTCAAGATATTTTTGTCAGCACTTTTGTCAAAAGCGGTACAAATTGGATGATGCAGATTGCTCACCAAATTGCATGGCATGGTGAAGGGGAATACGAAAATATCCATGATGCAGTTGCCTGGCCTGACACGCCAAATAAAGGCGCAACGAAAATGATGACGCCTCTAAATGGCGATATTATTAAGCAGTTGAGCCCTAGCGGGATGCGTGTAATAAAAACACATTTATCAGCACACTATGTGCCTATCAATGAACACGCAAAATATCTAATAGTTGTTCGCGATCCAAAAGAAGTATTTGTTTCCAGTTACCCCTTTGTTAGAAGCCTCGCCGGACCAATAATGCCCGATGTAGATGTCTGGCTGGATATGTTTTTAACAAAACATTGGTCAATGAATTTTGGTAACACTTGGGCAGAACACACAGACAGTTATTGGAAATTAAGAAATGAGCCTAATGTCTTGCTCTTGTCATATAGCCAATTAAAGCGTGACCCTGAAGCAGGTATACATCAAGTTGCTGAAACGATTGGGGTTAATTTAAGCGAGCAAGAATTTACCAAGGTGCTGGAGAAAAGTTCGGTTCAATATATGAAGGGAATCAATGATAAATTTAATCCTATGGGCAAATCTTCTTTCCCATGGGGCGGGGACTTCAAAATGGTAAGAGAAGGTAAGACTGGTAATTCTTCAGAATTAATTTCAAGGGAACAACAGATAAGGATAGACAATCACTTTATTCAAGAACTCAAAAGCCTTGATTCTGATTTTCCTTATGATGAATTTTGCAATATAACGAAATAGTTCTTTTTCAGACACGCAACAAAGAAAATTATCAGGATAACAAAGCCAGTATTTCTGTGGTTTTTTCCTGCATCAACTTACTGTCTGCCCTAGATTCAACATTAAGTCGAATTACTGGTTCAGTATTAGACATACGCAAATTAAAACGCCACTGCCCCATATCCATACTTAGGCCGTCAGTAAAATCTGTTGCTATTGCAGCATCGCTATAAACGCCTTGTACTTTCTCTATGGCTTTTTTGGCATCCTCAACTTCTCGATTGATTTCTCCGCTGGCGGGAAAAGCCTGCATTCTTGCTTCGACCAAACTTGAAAATTTATGACCAGAAACTGAAAGTATTTCTGCCACTAGTAACCAAGGAATCATCCCACTATCACAATAAAAGAAATCTCTAAAATAATGATGCGCACTCATCTCTCCGCCATAGACTGCGTCTACTTGCCGCATTTTTTCTTTTATAAAAGCGTGCCCGCTTTTACACAACACTGCTTCGCCGTCAAACTCTTCAACTACAGCTAAAGTATTCCAGCTCAAACGCGGATCATGGATAATTTTTTCACCTGCCTGTTTCTTTAAAAATGCTTCAGCCAATAAGCCAACGATGTAATAACCTTCGATAAAAATGCCTTTCTCATCAAAGAAAAAACAACGATCAAAATCACCGTCCCAGGCAATTCCTAAATCTGCTTTATGCTCCAATATAGCATCTATAGTTGGCTGCCTATTTTCTTCTAATAAAGGGTTGGGCACACCGTTAGGAAAGTTACCGTCAGCCTCATGGTGAATTTTTATAAACTCAATCGGCAAATGCTTTTCAAGCATATCAACCACTGAGCCGGCGCCACCATTTCCAGCATTACAGACAACTTTTATGGGCTTTAATAAAGAAACATCAATGTAAGAAAGTAAATGTTCGATATAGGCTTGCTTGACATCAGCGTCCATGACTTGCCCTTTATTTTCAGGAATCAGAAAGTCATTAAGTTCAGCTAATGCTTTAATGTCTAATAAGCCAGTATCTCTGCTGATTGGTTTAGAATTTTCGCGCACGAATTTCATGCCGTTATAGTCTTTTGGGTTATGACTTGCAGTCACCACAATGCCGCCATCCATATTGAGATGACTGGTCGCAAAATATATTTCTTCTGTACCACACTGCCCGATATTACTGACATTAACACCAGCATCAGTTAAGCCATTTATTAAAGCTTGGCATATTTTTTGGCTGCTTAAGCGAATGTCATAACCTACAACAACTTGTTTTGGGTTCAAAAAAGCTGCATAAGCCTTACCAATTCGATAAGCGATATCTTCATTGAGTTGATCGGGAATACGACCGCGGACATCGTATGCTTTAAAACAAGTTATTTCCTGAAACACTGCTTTCCCTCTTCTCGTAAATTCTAATCTAATGCTTTATAAACATTTTCATAATAAAAAGTGCTGGCTTCCATAAACCCACCTACACTGCCGCAATCAAAACGTCGACCTTTAAACTTATATGCAAGAACTCCGCCTTGTTTTGCCTGGGTTAGCAAGGCATCGGTGATTTGCACTTCACCATTTCTACCAGGGGGTGTTTGGCGGATAATATCGAAAATATCCGGCGTTAAAATATAACGCCCGATTATGGCCAGATTACTAGGTGCATCTTCAGGTGCAGGTTTTTCAACCATATCATTCACTCGTAACACACCTGGTTCGATTTCTTCCCCTGCAATAACGCCATATTTATGAGTTTCATCAGCAGGTACTTCTTCAATAGCAACGATACTGCACTGATATTTTTTATATAGATCCACCATTTGTGCTAACACGCCCTGATCCGGGGAGTAACAAAGATCATCGGCTAGCACGACTGCAAATGTTTGATCACCTATTAAAGTTTCACCCGTTAAAATAGCGTGACCCAAACCTTTCATTTCAATCTGGCGGGTATAGGAAAAAACGCATTCATCAATAATTCTACGTATATCTTCCAAATATTTTTCTTTACCAGTGCCGGAAATTTGATGTTCGAGTTCAAAATTAGTGTCAAAGTAATCCGCTATAGCACGCTTTCCTCTGCCAGTAATTATGGCCATATTATCCATACCTGCTTGCATGGCCTCTTCCACACCATACTCAATCAATGGCTTATTAACGACCGGCAACATTTCCTTGGGCATTGATTTCGTCGCTGGCAAAAAACGACTCCCATAACCCGCAGCAGGGAATAAACATTTCTTTATTACTTGCTCACTCATTTCTCATTTTCCTCACTTAAGAACTTCTTCCATATATATCTTCAAAGCGCTCAATATCATCTTTTCCTAGATAATCCCCACATTGCACTTCTATTAGTACAAGCGGTTCACTTCCCGGGTTTTCTAGACGGTGTTTCTATTCAATAGGCATAAATGCTGGGCATTATACCCACATATCTAGTGAAATTATTATCGTTTCAGGCCACTTATCTCTATAATAACGGCCTTTTGTCGATGCACACTTACGACTAGTGCCTATAAAATATACTTGAGAAATTATGACAACTGAATTTTCACCAAAAAGCAGTTATACAAAAGAAGAGCTTTTGGAGTGTGGTCATGGTCAATTATTTGGTCCCGGCAACCCTAAACTTCCCATCGATAACATGTTGATGATGGACAGAATCGTTGAAATATCTTCCGATGGCGGCAGTGATGGCAAAGGCCATATTATTGCCGAACTTGATATAAGACCTGACCTTTGGTTTTTCGAATGCCATTTTAATGGTGATCCGGTCATGCCGGGCTGCCTAGGCCTTGATGCTATGTGGCAATTAGTTGGGTTTTACCTGGGATGGCGAGGTAACAACGGTAAAGGTCGAGCATTAGGTTGTGGAGAAGTAAAATTTACTGGGGAAATCCTGCCAAGTCACAAAAAAGTTGTTTATGAGCTAAATATCAAACGTCTTATTGAACGAAAATTGATCATGGGTATCGCTGATGGCACTGTTTCGGTAGATGGTCAGGTCATTTATACTACAAAAGGTTTGAAAGTAGGTTTATTTAAACCTGATGAGTCTTTATCCTAAACATTAGTTATTGTTTAGAGACAATTTAGAGGGTCTTGAATAATGCGTCGTGTCGTCATTACAGGTATGGGAATCGTTTCCTGCCTTGGTATAGATAAAGAAACTGTCACCGAATCACTTTCAACCGGCCGAAGTGGCATAAGTTATCGCCCCGATTATGAAGAAGTTGGTATGCGCAGCCACGTAGCCGGAGCCGTAGATATCGATTTTTCCGAGCATATTGATCGTAAAAGTTTACGGTTTATGGGGTCCGCTGCTGCTTATGGTTATATTTCCATGGCTAGAGCTATTGCCGACGCTGGCCTGACTGAAGATCAGGTTTCAAACATTCGTACCGGTATTATTATGGGTTCTGGTGGCACATCCACCCAAGACCAAGTAGAAGCAGTCGATATCTTACGAGAAAAGGGCTTGAAAAGAGTTGGTCCTTATCGAGTAACTCGCACCATGGGCAGCACTGTTTCAGCATGCTTAGCAACTCCCTTCAAAATCAAAGGCGTTAATTACTCCATTTCATCAGCATGCTCAACCAGCGCACATTGCATCGGAAATGCAATGGAGCTAATTCAACTAGGCAAGCAGGATATGGTTTTCGCTGGCGGTGGCGAGTCAGAACACTGGTCCCTGAGTTGTATGTTTGATGCTATGGGCGCTCTTTCAACCAAATATAATGAATCACCTGATAAAGCATCTAGAGCCTATGATGCCGACCGCGATGGTTTTGTCATTGCTGGTGGGGGTGGCACTTTAGTCGTTGAAGAATTGGAACACGCACTTGCGCGTGGCGCTAATATCTATGCCGAGCTGACCGGCTATGGCGCAACATCTGATGGCTACGATATGGTTGCTCCTTCTGGAGAAGGTGCGGTTCGATGCATGCAAATGGCTATGGCAACCGCTAATAACGATATTGATTACATTAATGCCCATGGCACCAGTACACCAGTGGGTGATATCCAGGAAATCAAAGCTGTTAAAGCAGTCTTTGGCGATAACATTCCGGCTATTAATTCCACTAAATCACTTTCGGGACATTCTCTTGGCGCGGCAGGCGTGCAGGAAGCCATCTATAGCTTGCTGATGATGGAAAATAACTTTATTGCAGCTTCTGCTAATATTGAAAATCTTGATCCGGAAATTGAAGGTGTTCCAGTCGTAACGCAACGGAAGGATGATGTAGAACTAAATACTATTATGTCCAATAGTTTTGGTTTTGGCGGCACAAACGCCACATTGATTTTCGAGTGTTATAAAGCTTAATCATCTGAGTCGCTATTTATCTGGATTACTGATTGTTTTTATAAAGAGTTAGCTAAATTTATTAACTTAAAGCGTGAGGTGAAGCGCATGCTTACCACACTAAAAAACATTATCTTTTTATGCAGCTTGGTCCTAGCTTCGGCAAACCTTCAAGCTCAGTTGCTTGATAATTCTTCTAACGACCTTTTCACCAATAGTAATTCAGGTTTAACGACTTCTGCTGTGCAATCAGTATTACCTGCTGACTCAGCATTTGCTCTAAGTGCCTATATAGAAACTCCCAACACCCTGGTGCTTCGCTGGGATATTGAAGATGGCTATTATCTCTATCGCAAAAGTTTGAATTTTATCGAAACGAACAATAACAGCCTGCAAAATCCTATTATACCAATGGGGATACAGACAGAAGATGAATTTTTTGGTGAAGTTGAAGTTTATTATCAACAATTACTAATTCGTATACCCTTCGATGCGACTAAAGTCGGTGACAATATTTCTCTACAACTTAATTATCAGGGCTGTGCAAAGGATAGCTACTGTTACCCTATGCAATTTAAAGAGCTAAATCTGGAAATAATCTAGTTCCATAAAATTCTTTAGCTTTTCTTAAAGTTTTCAATACCTTGTTACAGTGCATTTAACTGTCTATAGTCAATATGATAATTATTTAAGACTGACGTATTTTAGGTTCATGTAATGGAATCAGAATCTCTACTTTTTTCTTTTTTTCTCATTTTTAGTGGTGCTGCACTATTAAGCACTCTGGCACTTTTTTTAAGGCAGCCCTTATTAGTCGCATATATAGTGGTGGGAGTTGTAATAGGGCCTTATGGTCTTGGGTATATTTCAGACCCTACGCTGTTAACCGACATTTCAGAATTTGGAATAATATTTCTTCTGTTCCTGCTTGGCCTTGATATGCAGCCAGCAAAATTACTCGTCACCTTAAAGAAAACTTTTCTGGTCACCATAGCCAGTGCTCTGATCTTTATGTTGATAGGTTTCAGCACTGGACTAATCTTTGCTTTTTCTACTACAGAAAGTCTTGTTATCGGATTTAGCATGATTTTTTCCAGCACAATTATTGGCATAAAGTTACTGCCAACAACTGTGCTGCATCAGAAACACATGGGCGAAATAATGGTAGGAATTCTGTTATTACAGGATTTTATTGCCATCTTTATTTTAGTGTTTTTGAACTCAGGTACTTTCGAACAGGCAACTGCTCTTCGTGTGCTATTAGCCCTACCACTATTAATATTCACTACTTATATCACTACCAAATACATCCTAGTAAAACTTATCGCGCGCTTTGATCAATTCAAAGAATATATTTTTCTTCTGGCCATTGGCTGGTGTTTAGCCGTCGCTGAATTGGCATCTCTATTAGGCTTATCTGCTGAGATTGGTGCATTTGTCGCAGGCGTTTCACTTGCCACAAGTCCGATTGCCTTATATATCGCGATTAATTTAAAGCCCTTAAGGGACTTTTTCCTGATACTTTTCTTTTTCTCACTCGGAGCCCAGTTCAATATCTCACTACTCAACGAAATTATCTGGCCAGCATTATTGTTAGCGGGATTAGCGCTAAGTGTAAAACCAATTGTTTTCCACTTTTTACTTAAAAAGTTTAGTGAAAGGGATAGCTTAGCCTGGGATGCAGGATTAAGACTGGGACAAATTAGTGAGTTTTCCTTACTAATTGCTTTTGTTGCTACTCAGTCAGGCGTGATTGGTGAAGTAGCGTCTTTGGTAATTCAAGGCGCTGCAATTATCACCTTCCTTATCTCATCATATATCATCGTTCTGTTTTGCCCCTCACCAATTGCGATTTCCAGCAAACTTCGACGTGACTAAAATCACTTATCTAGAATTAACCAATAATATTTACAGTTTGACTTTCTTAAGTAGGAGCTCAACTATCCAATATTTTTTATTTTCCCCATTTAATAAGTAGTTTTTATAGTTTTTTGACAAAATATCGTAAAAGTTGCTGACATTTGCTGCTAAAATCGTAAAATAGGCGAAATTATTAAAAGTTGCTGACATTTGCCGTCAAAATCGTAAAATGAGCAGCTTATTTTCTGACCAACTATACACGCAGCGACACATGGCTTCTATTCTTGTTATTAACGGTCCAAACCTTAACCTTCTTGGCGAGAGGGAACCTGAAATATATGGTTCTCAGACCTTGGAAGATATTAATGCTGTTTTACAAAAACAAGCTGAAACTTCTGGCCTTGAGGTTGCCTTTTTACAAAGTAATGCTGAGCATGAAATTGTAGAGCGTATCCACCAGGCCAAAAAAGAAGGTGTTAATTTCATTATTCTCAATCCTGGTGCATTTACTCATACCAGCATCTCTTTGCGTGACGCCTTGCTGGGTGTTGAAATCCCGTTTATAGAAGTTCATCTTTCTAATGTTCATGCCAGAGAAAATTTCCGCAAACACTCTTATCTTTCAGATATAGCCAAAGGTTGTATTGTTGGATTAGGCGCACAGGGTTACGAGTTAGCTTTGCAGGCGGCATCTCGACAATTAGGCTAAATCCCAGATACAAATAACTAAAGTTTTAAGTAAAGTAAGTATAGAGAGAACGTAATGGATATAAGAAAAGTAAAAAAGCTAATTGAATTACTGGAAGAGTCAGGCATTAATGAAATTGAAATCAAGGAAGGTGAAGAATCCGTCAGAATAAGCCGCGGTGCTAGCATACAGCATGCTCCATTCGCGCAACCTTATCCTATGGCTGCACCGACTCCAGCGCCAATCAGCAGTCCCGTAGCTGAAGCCAAAGTGGAAGAAACTAGTGCTTTTCAAGGGCATGCTGTTAAATCGCCTATGGTTGGGACTTTTTACCGCTCACCTTCTCCAAGCTCTCCAGTTTTTGCTGAAGTCGGTAAACACGTTAAAGTTGGCGATGTTATTTGTATCGTTGAAGCCATGAAAATGATGAATCAAATAGAGGCCGACAAAGCTGGAGTGATAGAAGCTATTTTGGTTGAAGATGGTGAGCCTGTTGAATTTGATCAACCCCTGGTTACCATTGCTTAAAACCCTCCATTCCACAATTAAAAAGCTGATTCCCTTTTATGATTGAAAAAGTATTAATAGCCAACCGCGGTGAAATTGCTTTACGCATATTACGCGCCTGCAAAGAACTAGGCATCAAAACCGTCGCAGTTCATTCAACTGCTGATAAAGATTTAATGCATGTTCGCCTGGCAGATGAATCTGTTTGTATTGGCCCACCTAGATCAATAGACAGTTATTTAAACGTCCCGGCTATTATCAGTGCCATGGAGCTAACTGACGCTCAAGCTGTACACCCCGGCTATGGATTTTTATCTGAGAATGCAGATTTCGCTGAACAGATTGAGAAATGTGGATTTATTTTTATTGGCCCAAGAGCTGAGACCATCCGCATCATGGGAGATAAAGTTGCAGCTATTGACGCCATGATAAAGGCTGGCGTTCCAACCGTACCCGGTTCAAATGGGCCAATTACCGATGATAATCCACGCACCTTAAAAATTGCTCAAGAAATTGGCTACCCAGTGTTAATTAAAGCAGCTGCCGGCGGCGGTGGCCGTGGCATGCGAGTGGTCGAAAAAGAAGAAGACCTGCTGGGCTCTATTACTGTTACTCAAAATGAAGCAGGATCTTTCTTCGGCAATAGCATGGTCTATCTGGAAAAATATTTAGGCAACCCACGCCATGTTGAAATACAGGTGATTGGTGATGGTGAAGGAAATGCCATCAGCTTAGGTGACAGAGATTGCTCTCTACAAAGGCGCCACCAAAAAGTCGTAGAAGAAGCGCCCGCACCAGGCGTCACTGATGAAGAACGCCACAACATCATGAATTCATGCATCCAAGCCTGTCAAAATATAAAGTACCGAGGCGCCGGAACATTTGAATTCCTATACGAAGACGGCAATTTTTACTTTATTGAAATGAATACACGTGTTCAGGTCGAGCACCCTGTTACTGAACTCATTACTGGAATTGATATCGTTAAAGAACAATTAAGAGTTGCTTCTGGCCTACCTTTATCTGTTACACAAGATGAGATTACGATTAAAGGGCATGCGATTGAGTGCCGAATTAATGCTGAAGACCCGGTCAGCTTTTTGCCTAGCCCAGGTAAAGTCAATATTTTCCATGCTCCGGGTGGCAACGGAATTCGTGTTGATTCTCACATGTATAGCGGCTATACAGTTCCACCTCATTATGACTCTCTTATCGCTAAGTTAATTTCTTATGGCGCCGATCGAAATGAGGCTTTTGTAAAAATGGCTAATGCACTTGAAGAAATGCACATTGATGGAATCAAAACCAATATACCTTTGCACCAGGATATTTTCCGTGATGAAGGCTTCAAAGCCGGTGGTGTCAACATTCACTATCTGGAAAAAAAGCTTAAGCTTTAACTTTACCGGGTAGAATTTTATGGGCTGGATTCAATTGCAGCTGAGCACCACCCCCGATCTAGCTGAAGATCTGGAAGTTCTCCTAGAATCAAATAACTCTCTTGCTATTACGCTGATTGATGCCGCTGATCAACCAGTTTTTGAACCTGTCAGAGGAGAAACTCCGCTTTGGGATAGCATCATCCTCACAGCACTTTTCCCGGCTGAACAAGATCCCGAAAAACTCATTCAAGAACTGAGCCAAGGTTATTTACCAAATAAATTACCTCCCATTGAACTTAAACTACTTGAAGATGAGGACTGGGAACGCGCATGGATGGATAATTTTAAGCCTATTTGTTTCGGTGGAAAATTATGGATTTGTCCAAGCTGGGCTAAAGCGCCAGACCCTGGGGCTGTCAATATTATGCTTGATCCCGGACTGGCATTTGGCACTGGAACCCACCCAACCACTGCGCTTTGCCTAAGTTGGCTTGATCAGCAAGAATTAAAGGGAAAGGAGCTTATTGATTACGGCTGTGGTTCGGGTATTTTAGGCATTGCCGCTCTGCTGCTTGGTGCTAAAAAAGTAATAGCCGTGGATAACGATCCTCAAGCGCTGACAGCAAGTAAAAGTAACTGTGAAAAAAACCAAATCGAGCTAACAAAGTTTCCTGTCTTTTTACCCAAAGAATTTGTGGAGCAAATCAAACTCTCTCACATAAAGCCAACTGATATTCTACTGGCAAATATATTAGCAGGTCCCTTAATAGAGCTAGCAGCATATTTCGCTGCACTGCTTAAACCCAATGGTGAAATCCTTCTTTCGGGCATACTGGAAGAACAAGCAGAAGAAGTAATAAAAGCCTATGGATCCTGGTTTGAATTTGAAGCCATCACATCTCAAGACGGTTGGGTTAGAATTGTTGGGCGTCGCATAACATAAGCAAAACTATGTCATCATTTATTACTCAATGCCCACTCTGCGAAACCTCTTTTAATATCACACAGGCGCAGTTAAAACTCGCCGAGGGGAAAGTACGTTGTGGCTTTTGCTTAGGAACATTCTCTGCCCTTGAGCAGCAATTATTTATAGAAGAAGAACTCGAATCAAATAAAAACTACTTTGACAATCTAAACAACAATACTGAGGACGGACCTGACCATTCAGAAGATCTATCTGAAAATAATGAAACACCCTTCGAGCAAGCTATAGAGATTTTTCTTGAAGAAAATCTTCAGGAAAGCATTGAAGAAGACGAAAGTCTTGATCTTATTGACCAATCTGAAAGCGATCGTGATGAAGACGAAGAGCTCGAGACATTTCTACCGGAGCAAAACCAAATAGACACTGAATTTATAGAAGAAATTGAGGGCTTTGATGATCTAGAAGATATTATAGATGTAGAAGAGAATATAAGTATCACCGAAGTTCCGGTGGACGAGGAAGAAACAATACTAGAAGAAGTAATAATAGAAGATATAGAAGTTGAAGATATAGATATAGATGTAGATGAAGATGTAGATGTAGATTTAGATGTAGATGTAGATGTAGATGTAGATGTAGATTTAGATGTAGATGAAGATGTAGAAAAGCTTGCACCTCAAGATGATTCTAATAGGAGCTTTGCAAAATCAGGTTTTGGAGAAGTTCTTCTTGAAGAGCCAGAGCCAGAGCTAAAGTTAGAATCAGAGTTCGACAAAGATCTAGAAAAAAATATTGAAACAGAGGAAACAGAGGAAACAGAGGAAACAATAAAAGAGCAACTGATCGAATTAGATACAAGCCCAATTACTGTCAGCTCAGCTGGCAATGTGAAAAAAAAGGAAGAATTACAAAGCCTGGATAAACTCTATGATGATGAAGCCCTGAATACAGATGGTAGCAACCCGGTCAACGCTATAAGCGAAGAACCTATACCTATTTATCGACAATATAGTCGCCCTGCATTTATTAGCTTTGCTTTATTCTTCTGTAATGTTCTTTTAATAACGGCGATAGGCGCTCAATATGCTTGGGCAAACTTTGATAACTTTCTACGTGAATCGCGCTTTAGCGCTCTAACAGCTTTTGTTTGCAACTATGCTAACTGCCCAGACGTCGAACGCTTTGATTTAAGTTCATTTTCTACCGATGAGCTAATTATAAATGCTCATCCGTCGATCGCCAACGCGTTGCAAATTGATTTCATTTTCAGCAATAACGCCGAATTTGAACAAGAATTTCCTCTAGTTGAATTAAATTTTTCTGACCTTAATCGTCGATTAATAGCCAATAGATTGTTCAGACCCGAGGAATACCTCGAACAAGGTCTCCAGCCGTTTTCACATTTGCCACCTAATTCTTCAATACAGATTCGCCTTGAAATAGCGGATCCAGGTGCTGAAGCTATAAATTACTCACTGATGCTGCGTACTCCTTAGGCTAAAGGTGTTTAAATAACTGCTCGTTTAAACAGTTCAAATTTTTTAGTAGAATAGCGGGCTTCGCTTTTCTCAAACAGGCTGCTCATTAAGTGATCCAAATCGGGCCCTACACAATTAAGTCTAATGTAGTACTAGCCCCAATGGCTGGAGTCACTGATCGTCCCTTTCGATTATTGTGTCGTCAGTATGGTGCAGCAATGACACCCTCCGAAATGCTGACGAGCAATATTCAACTATGGAACAGCGAAAAGAATAGACTACGGCGTCAACATTCAGGTGAAAATTCACCTCGAGTAGTACAAATAGCGGGTTCCGACCCTAAAATGATGGCCGCAGCAGCACGCTTAAATGTCGAACAAGGCGCTCAGATAATCGATATCAACATGGGTTGCCCTGCAAAAAAAGTGCTTAAAAAAGCTGCGGGGTCAGCACTGTTAAGAGATGAGAAGCTGGTTAAAGAAATTCTTCACTCTGTGGTAAATGCTGTCTCAGTGCCAGTCAGCTTAAAAATTAGAACGGGCTGGAATCCTGCTAATCGAAACGGAACGACTATTGCGAAAATTGCAGAAGATAGCGGAGTAAAATCTCTCGCGGTTCATGGGCGAACCCGTGAATGTATGTTCCGTGGTGAAGTAGAATACGACACAATTGCCGCAATCAAAGAGACGGTTGGAATTCCAGTATTTGCCAACGGCGATATTGATAGCCCGCAAAAAGCTGCAGCAGTTCTATCTTACACCAATGCTAATGGGGTGATGATTGGTCGGGCAGCACAAGGGCGCCCATGGGTTTTTCAGGAAATTGACTATTACCTTAAACACCAACAACTTTTAGCTGAACCTGCTTTAAGCGAGCAACTGGCTTTAATCCTTACTCACCTCCAAAATCTTTATGATTTTTATGGAGACTTTAAAGGTGTATTAATTGCGCGCAAACATGTCGCCTGGTATTGCCAAAATCTGACTGATCACCTGACTTTTAGAGCACACTTTAATAAGCTCAACGCAATTCAAGAACAAACTGAATCTTTACAAAACTATTTTTTAAAACTAGAAGACTTTTCCTGCAAAAAGGCCGCCGCATGAGTGATGACAGTAATAATAGACCCCAAACTCTTAAGCAATGTGTCAACGAGGCATTGGAAGAGTATTTAAGCCAGGTAGAGCAGGAACACATAAGTGAGCTCTACAACATGGTGCTGGGTGAAGTTGAAGCCCCAATGTTAGCTGTCGTCATGAAACATGCCGGTAGCAACCAAAGCAAAGCTGCAGCTATGCTGGGTCTCAACAGAGGCACCCTGCGCAAAAAATTACGCCAATACAATTTACTCGACTAAGCCACACTCTAAGTCTCAAACTATAACCATAGGAATATTTACTCAATATGACAGCAACCACTTCTAATCCAGTTAGACGCGCCCTACTTAGCGTTTCCGATAAAACAGGTATTAAAGAATTCGCCGCTGCACTAACAGAACAAGGGATTGAATTAATCTCTACTGGGGGCACTTATAAATTACTGGCTGAAGCCGGCATTGCTGTAACAGAAATTGCTGATTACACAGGCTTTCCAGAAATGATGGATGGACGAGTTAAAACTCTGCATCCTAAAGTCCATGGTGGCATATTAGCTCGGCGTGGCACTGATGACGCCGTTATGCAAGAGCATGGAATTCCGCCTATTGATATGGTGATAGTGAACCTTTACCCCTTTCAGGAAGCCATCGCGAAACCTGATTGTGATTTAGCTACTGCCATTGAAAATATAGATATTGGTGGCCCAACCATGCTCAGAGCCGCCGCTAAAAACCATGCCCATGTAGCTGTGATAGTTGATCCGGCAGATTACGATCAAATCACTGCCGAGCTTAAGGATAAACAGCAACACTTGAGCTCAGAAACCTGCTTTGATCTGGCCGTTAAAACTTTTGAACACACCGCCCAATATGACGGAGCTATTGCTAACTATCTTGGAAAAATAAAAACCGGTAATGAATTTCCGCGCACCTTCAATTCTCAATTTATAAAAAAACAGGATATGCGCTATGGTGAGAATCCTCATCAAGAAGCCGCTTTCTACATTGAGAGAAGCAGTGCAGAAAACAATAATGCAGCCAGTATTTCTACTTCCGTTCAACTGCAAGGCAAAGAACTTTCTTACAATAATATTGCTGATACCGATGCCGCCTTGGAATGTGTAAAAAGTTTTATTGAGCCAGCCTGCGTAATTGTAAAACATGCCAATCCTTGTGGTGTTGGCACAGCAGATAGCATACTAGAGGCTTATGAAAAAGCTTATCAAACAGATCCCACTTCAGCTTTTGGTGGCATTATTGCTTTTAACAGGGAGCTCGATGAAAAAACTGCTCAAATTATCACTGAGCGTCAGTTTACTGAAGTGATTATCGCCCCATCTGTCTCAGAAGCAGCTGCGAAAGTCATCAGCACTAAACCCAACCTTCGACTACTTAGCTGTGGTAAATGGAATGAATCTGTAATTGCTAGCCTGGATTACAAAAAAGTTAAAGGTGGCCTGTTAGTACAAAATCTTGATACTGGTGTTATCAACGGATCTGATCTGACTTTAGTCAGCAAGCGGGCCGCGAGCCCAAGCGAAATAGCCGACATGCTGTTTGCTTGGAAAGTGGTTAAATTTGTTAAATCTAATGCTATTGTTTATGTTAAAAACCAACAAACAATTGGTATTGGCGCCGGGCAAATGAGTCGAGTTTATAGTGCTAAAATTGCCAGCATTAAAGCTGCAGATGAAAATCTACAAGTAGCAGGTTCAGTCATGGCGTCTGATGCCTTTTTCCCTTTTAGTGATGGGGTTGAAGCTGCAGCAAAAGCAGGCATCACTGCCGTTATTCAACCTGGTGGTTCGGTCAATGATCAACAGGTTATTGATGCTGTTGATGCGGCTGACATGGCGATGGTATTTACTGGCATGCGGCATTTCAGGCATTAAGGGCTTGTATTATTTATAAGTCACACTGGAAAGATTAAACAGCCGGAATGTAGTGAGTGAGGAGCGAAAGCGAGCGAACCACTACTTCCGTCTGTGTAAAATAAAAATCCAACGCTATTTCGTTGTATATTTCTGAAGTAGTAAGTTAGACCCCATTTGTGGCTCGCTCGCTTTCGCTCCTCACCCATAAATGGACTCTAACATTAAAAATCTCCAACTGAGTTGAAAGAGAAATAACATGAAAGTAATGATTATCGGCAGTGGTGGTAGAGAACATGCACTAGCCTGGAAAGCCTCTCAGTCACATCAGGTAGATAAAGTTTATGTTGTCCCGGGTAATGCTGGCACAGCCATTGAGCCCGACTTAGAAAATGTGGCACTTGATCCGATGGACTTTTCTGCTTTAGTCGAATTTGCTAAAACAAACGATATCAGCCTTACGATTATTGGCCCAGAAGCGCCTTTAGTGGACGGTATAGTCAATTATTTTCAGGAACAAGGGCTGCTTTGTTTTGGTCCCAGCCAAGGGGCCTCACAACTCGAAGGTTCAAAAGCCTTTAGTAAAGACTTCCTGCAACGCCACAATATCCCAACAGCAGACTACCAAAATTTTACTGAAATCGAGCCCGCCATTGCCTACCTGGAAAAACAAAACCTTCCTATCGTTATCAAAGCTGATGGGCTTGCTGCAGGCAAAGGTGTAATCATTGCTCAAACATTGGATGAAGCAATTGAAACAGTTAAAGATATGCTCTCTGGCAATAGCTTTGGTGATGCCGGACACCGTGTAGTCATTGAAGAGTTTATGCAAGGTGAAGAAGCCAGTTTTATCGCTATTGTGGATGGAAAGACCGCCCTACCTTTCGCGTCATCACAAGATCATAAAGCTCGCGACAATGGTGACCTTGGACCCAACACTGGAGGCATGGGTGCATACTCACCTGCTCCGGTGGTAAGCCCAGAAATTCATGACCGCATTATGCAGCAGGTTATTATTCCGACGGTTAAGGGGATGGCAGCTGAAGGCAATACTTATGTTGGTTTTCTATATGCTGGCTTAATGATTACGCCAGATGGCGAACCTAAAGTTGTAGAATTTAATTGTCGATTTGGTGATCCTGAAGCGCAGCCAATTATGATGCGCCTACAAAGCGACTTAGTAGAACTTTGTCAGGTAGCTTTAAAAGGTGAACTTGATAAAGCCACAATCGATTTTGACGCTAGACCCGCTGTCGGCGTTGTGATGGCCGCTGGAGGTTACCCAAACTCTTACGCTAAAGGTAAAGTGATAAGTGGGCTTGATAGCAAACAAGACAAGCAGAATAAAGACTGTAAGATATTCCATGCTGGCACTGCCGAAAGCGATGGCAATATAGTCACTAATGGCGGTCGTGTACTTTGCGCCACAGCAGTAGCCGATACAGTGACTTCAGCGCAGCAATTAGCCTATGCAATAGTCGATCAAATTAGCTGGGATGAAGTATACTACCGGACGGATATCGCTTACCGAGCGATTAAAAGAGAAGCTTTACAAAGTAACTAATTAGACAATGCTTAATGCCCAAAACAATTTCTTAGATAACTTGATTGACAATTTTGATCAGGCTTTGAGAACGCTTAACCCTGGTACTGCTTCTGCCAATAGGCCAAACCCTGCCGCTTCGGCTAAAGAGAATGAATTAGATCAAATTGCGCTCAAGCACAGCGCTGGTTTAATGCGTATCAATCATACTGGTGAGATTTGCGCTCAAGCGCTTTATCAGGGGCAGGCGCTTACTGCAAAATTACCAGAAGTAAGAGAAAAAATGGCTTTGGCCGCCGCTGAGGAAACAGATCACTTAAGTTGGTGTGAAGATCGCTTGTCTGAACTCAATGATCGGCCAAGCTTATTTAATCCAATCTGGTATGCCATGTCTTTTGGTATAGGCGCTACAGCCGGAATATTAGGTGATAAATGGAGTTTAGGTTTTGTCGCTGAAACTGAGCATCAGGTTTGTGAGCATCTCAATGAGCATCTCAATGAGCTTCCTGAGCAGGATGAGAAGAGTAAAGCTATTCTTGAACAAATGTTAATTGATGAAGGTCAGCATGCCGCTATGGCTGAACAAGCAGGCGCGGCTATTTTGCCCCAAGCTGTCAAAACATCTATGACTATCATGTCGCAAGTCATGAAAAAAACTGCGTACAGGCTCTAGTTAAGCTCCTCATCCTCCCAGAACCGAGTCCCTTTAACCGTTGATTGTAAGGCAAGACCCGACTTTGTCATTTGGTATATCGTAATATTGTCTACCGTTACTTCTCCACCAAAAGCGACACCCTGATCGTCTGCTACTGCAGCAGCGTCTGCCTGGGCACCAAAAGCAATACCATTTTCCATAAAACGATCTAGTGCATCTTGAGTATGAAAAACCATAACAACACGAAAATCTTTTATCCCAGCGCCAAAACCAAGACCAACTTCGCCCATTTTCATGTATGTATCCTGACCTGTTAGATTATTTCGTAAAACCCCATACCCTCCACCAAAACTAGCAAATATTAAATTTATATTGGCATTACTAAAAACTGCATATCCTAAGGCTTGGGAAACCTGACCTTCAACATCAGGTTTTACTTCATATAGCTCAGTAAGCACTTCTGTTTTCATTTCCTGAACGGCTTGCTGTCTTTCAGCAATACTACCTTGAGTGCTGGTACAAGCTGATAACAAGATGCAAATTATTAAGAATGTTAGCCTTGTTACTTTTTCATTTTTTCTCTTTTCCCTTTTTTATATTATTTTATTATCTAATGCTTTCATTAAACCTAAAAAGTCAGTATAGACCTTTATTGCAGAGGAATGATTGTATAAAAACTAGCGACGCAATCTGTGAATCAAGCAGCAGAAATTTCAAAACTATGTGATATTTCAACGCCTGCATTCTTCAGCATTATCGATGCTGAGCAGTATCTTTCTGCTGACAATTCTACAGCTCGTTTTACTTTATTTTCCTCAAGGCCATTACCGCTTACTTTGAAATTTAGATGAATTTTTTTAAAAACAGCCGGGACTGCATCGACGCGTTCGCCATCAACTTCAACGCTACAATCAGTGACATCCTGACGGGCTTTCTTTAGTATGCTGATAACATCTACACTTGAGCAAGCGCCCACACTCATTAACATCAATTCCATTGGCCGCATGCCCTGATTAAGCCCGCCAATGGATTCCGGGCCATCAACCATGACAGAGTGGCCACTGCCCGATTCGCCTTGCATAAGGGCATTTCCTAACCAATTAATTGTTGTTTTCATAGATTTACAACCTAAATCTGATTTTGTCCGTGTATTATCGCATAGCCACTACATAGAATCTTGAATCAAGCACTAGTTCTCTGGAAAGAGTAAAAATAGCAGTACAATAGCGTCGAGAAATGTTTTATCCTTAATCGATTGATTATTTAATTAACACGACATTAGGAGTTATTCATGGCGTTGATGGCAATTACACCTCACATCCATGATCTTGAAAACTTTTTAAGTCATTCACACCGACGAAAATTTCCGAACAAGACAACATCCTGAAATCCTCTACACTATCGGTGAGCAAATGGCTCATCGCTTACGCAGTACAACACAAAAAGTCGCAGATCTGTCTTTCCTCGATGTGACTGGGCGTATTGCTAGTCAGTTACTCACCCTTAGCAAAGAGCCAGATGCGATGACCCACCCTGATGGCATGCAAATTAAAATTACCCGTCAGGAATTGGGCAGGATAGTGAACTGTTCTAGAGAAATGGCTGGAAGAGTTTTAAAAGATCTTGAACAACAAGACTTAATCGAAGTACATGGCAAGACTATTGTCGTATTTGGCACCCGCTAAATTCTTCGTAATTAACTAAAAAAGAATAATTCCTGTAGCTTTTGCCCTGGATCAGGGGCACGCATAAAGGTCTCCCCTACCAGAAAACCATAGACGCCATGTTGAATCATTTCAACTACATCTTGTCTTGCAAGAATGCCGCTTTCTGTCACTACAGAAGTGCCTTCAGGTATCTCTTTCAATAGATCATAGGTGGTGTCTAAACTGGTATTAAAATTATGTAAATCCCTGTTATTAATACCAATGAGTTCTGGTTCTAACTTAAGCGCCAACTCCAATTCAGCATGATTATGGACTTCAATTAAATAATCTAATCCTAGGTCTGTAGCACAAGCCGCTAATTCATGGATTTGATTTTTTTCTAAGGCAGCAACTATCAATAGTATGCAGTCTGCACCAAGCACACGTGATTCAACTATTTGATAGGGGTCTATCATGAAATCCTTACGGATTACGGGTAAGGAACAGGCTGCCTTAACTTCTAATAAATAATCATCATTGCCTTGGAAAAAATCGACATCCGTTAATACTGAAAGACATGTGGCGCCATTCGAAGCATAACTTTGAGCAATAGCTTCAGGTTGAAAGTCTTCACGCAACAAACCTTTGCTTGGCGAGGCTTTTTTAATTTCTGCGATAACCGCCGGACGTTTACGGTTTATTTGCTGGGCCAAAGCCTGAGTAAAGCCCCTCAGACCATTTCGGCCCTTAATACTTTTTTCCAACTCAGAAAGCGAACGTACTTTTTTACGCTCAGTTATTTCTACCTGCTTTCGTTGCAGAATTTTTTTTAAAATCGTTGGTTTTTCCACTTAGGCTTCCTTCAAATCATCCAACACTACCCATGCCAGATTTATAGCTTACAACAATTAAGATTTCTATTGAGTATTGGCGGGATTGGCATCCAGAAAATTTTTCAATAAAGCATGCCCGTGTTCAGTAAGAATAGATTCTGGATGAAATTGAACTCCTTCTATTGGCAATTCTTTATGCCTAAGAGCCATAATTTCTTCATGTTCACCTTCATCATCAAGCGTCCAGGCGCTTATTTCAAGGCAGTCCGGTAACGACTCCTGCTCGACAACAAGAGAATGGTAACGCGTTGCCTCAAAGGGCGTCTGTAAAGCATTAAACACACCCCGTCCATTATGATGGATAGCTGAGATTTTGCCATGCATCACCCGCTTAGCTATGACCGTTTTGCCGCCAAAAGCTTCGCCTATACTTTGATGCCCTAAACAAACACCCAGGATTGGTACTTTCCCTGCAAAATGCTTAATTACTTCTACGGATATTCCGGCTTCTTGAGGTGTGCAGGGTCCAGGAGAAACGACAATATGGCTTGGCTGCATGGCCTCTAATTCTTCAATACTAATTTCATCATTACGAAAAACAGCAATCTCCATACCTAATTCTCCAAAGTACTGGACCAGGTTATAGGTAAAGGAATCATAGTTATCAATCATAACTAGCATTATTGCATTCCTTCTTCGACCAGTTTTACAGCTTGGAACAATGCCCTGGCTTTATTCATGGTCTCTTTCCATTCCAGGGCCGGCACTGAATCAGCCACAATTCCTGCCCCAGCTTCAACATAAAGTGTCTTATCTTTAATGACAGCGGTGCGGATAGCTATAGCCATATCCATATTGCCATTCCAGGATAAATAACCCATCGCACCGCCATAAACACCACGTTTCACTGGCTCAAATTCATCAATAATTTCCATAGCTCGTACTTTTGGTGCACCACTTAGGGTCCCAACCGGCAAAGTTGCCTTTAGAACATCCAAGGCTGTTTTACCTTCTGCGATTTCACTTTCTACATTTGATGCGATATGCATAACATGAGAATAACGCTCAACAAACATTTTACGAGTAACTTCAACTGATCCAACCTTCGATACACGACCAGCATCGTTTCGACTTAAGTCGATCAGCATTAAATGCTCAGCGCGTTCTTTCTCATCTGCGAGTAAATCTTTTTCTAGCGCCAAATCTTCTTCTTCAGAATGGCCACGACGACGAGTGCCGGCCAAAGGCCTGACAGTGATATTTCCATCTTCAACTCGAGCCAGAATTTCAGGAGACGCACTAACAATATGGAAGTCTTCTAGATCCATAAAAACCATATAAGGTGATGGATTCAATTGACGCAGAGCACGATAAATATTTATCGGCTCACCATCGAAAGGAATGCTCATTCTTTGTGCCAATACAACCTGAAACACATCACCAGCCATAATGTATTCCTTAATTTTTTCTACCGCGCCTTTATAAGCTTCTTCACCAAAACTGGATATAAAACTAGATTCATCAACTTCACCGCTGTGTGGCAAGGGTCTAAATAGAGCAGGGTCAAGAGGTTTATGTAGTTCCTGCGCCAAGGCATCTAAACGTGCTTCGGCAGAGGCAAAAGCGTCTTCTTGAGAGGGATCGGCATAAACCAATAAGGAAATTGTACCGCGCAGATTATCAAACACAACAACTTCTTCAGAAACCATTAATACAATATCTGGCGTGCCAACAACATCTTCTGGGGCGCTGTGAGCCACCTTATGTTCAACATAACGTACGGTATCGTAAGCAAAGTAACCGACTAAGCCGCCGTTGAAACGCGGTAAGCCTTCAAGTTCTGGAATTTTATATTGTTGTTGAAACGCCTCAATATCAACAAAGGGATCTACACTTTCATGCTGCTTAACTATTTCCCCATTTTGTTCCAGAGTGAAATCATTGCCGCTGACTTTAAGTATGGTCTTGCAGGGCAAACCAATGATTGAATAGCGCCCCCATTTCTCTCCACCTTGAACGGATTCAAGAAAATAACTATAGGAGCCTTTGGCTAATTTTAAATAGACACTAAGGGGCGTTTCTAGATCGGCAAGAACTTCCCGAACCAGAGGAATACGGTTATAACCTTGACTTGCAAGGTCCTTGAACTGACTGATATTCATGATTTATCAAGTTCCGCCCGCATCCTTTGTATGGTTGCTTGATAGTCATCGCTACCAAATATTGCTGAGCCTGCTACAAACATATCTGCGCCGGCTTGTGCGATTTCTGCAATATTATCGACACTTACGCCACCATCAACTTCGAGACGGATATCTTGGCCACTTTTGTCTATCAGCGCCCTGACCTGAGCAAGTTTATCTAAAGTGGAGGGTATAAACTTCTGCCCACCAAAACCTGGATTAACTGACATAAGCAAAATAATATCGAGCTTATCCATCACATGCTCAAGATAACTAAGCGGTGTTGCCGGATTAAACACTAACCCAGATTTACAGCCCAAGGACTTAATCAGCCCAAGTGAACGATCAATATGATTACTGGCTTCGGGATGAAAAGTGATATAGCTGGCACCTGCCTCTGCGAAATCATTGATTAGGCTATCTACCGGAGACACCATCAAATGCACATCAATAGGCGCCTTGATGCCATAATCAACCAGAGCTTTGCAAACCATTGGTCCAATAGTGAGATTGGGCACATAATGGTTATCCATGACATCAAAGTGCACCACATCAGCGCCGGCTGCTATTACAGTCTCAACCTCCTCACCCAAACGAGCAAAGTCTGCTGATAATATTGAAGGGGCAATTAAAAAATTCTTGGTGCTCATGACCTTTGATTCAGCTGTTGAAATTTAGACGAGCATTGTACAAGGTTTAAGGAGAAGTGTCCTGCAAATGAAATTTTCTAAACGCTCTCGATCTCCTTTATCATGGCCTGTGGGTCAGTATAATTTAAACTGATATGATGCAGCTCAGCCGACCTGTAGACTGCGAGACTGGGGAAACTATCCATCCCCATCTGCCGCGAAACCTGAATCTCTGCCAGCAAAAGTTCTTGAGTCGAAACATCTTCGAGCTGTTTTGAAAATTGCTGGGCATCGAGGCCAATTTCCGTGGCCAGCTCGATCAGCGTAGCGTTTTCCGATGGGTTCCTAGCTTCCAGATAGTACGCCTGTTGAATTCGCGCTGTCATTTGCTGGTCAAACTCATCACCTTGAATACGCGCGGCGATGACGGCACGGTTTGCTGGATAAGTGGAACGCCTAGGCGAACATTTTTCCCAAAAATCAAAGTTAAAATGAGTACCCGGTATTGTTTGTTCGATTCGCTTCCAGGTTTGTTGCAACATGTTCTGCATCGCCTCCGGCATAGGTTGATCTGTATCCGGTGCGAGTCCACCAAGTAAACTGCGAATCTGAAGTTTTTCTGCAACAGCATCAAAAATCACTCGCCGAGCAGGTTCGAACCCCCAACACCAACTACACATTGGGTCATGAACATAAAATAAAGTATCTTGCACCAATCTCACCTTTATAAGAAACCAAGCATTCAAAGTATAAAAGCCACACCTTAACTAAGCCAGCCTGACTTTAATTTTCTCTAACCTTTTATTTAAGTTATTCATTTTTTCTTTTGCATCTGTTAAAACGCTGGACAAGTTCCTAAGGTGAGAGATATCTTCTGTTTACCATATTGTCTTATTGTCTGATAAACAGCTGAGATAACTTTTAATAAAATAATAAAAAACCAGTTCGCCTTATTTTATTACCCTGTTAGTAAACTGCACGGGAGTGAAAAATGATAAAAAAAACCGCATTTACCCTGACCCTCATCGCCATATTGGCTGTATTTGCCAATCCAAGTATGGTCGCTGCCCAAGATTTAGAATCAATAATTCCATTCAAGGTCGGAACCTTCGCAATAAATGATATTCCAACTGTCGGCTTGGTTGTGCAGAATGATGAGCTAATCGTTGATCTTGCCGCTGCAAACCGTGCCTTAGAGCTGATACCGCAGTACAGCAAAGTAAGTATGCCAGAAGACATGTTAGGTCTAATTGCACAATATGAGTACGGTCTGAAATATCGTGTCTATGAAATCGTAAACTGGCTCGTGCAAGAGAATCTGCTAAGTGACAATTCTCAGCGAAACTTTGTCCATCCAGTAGATTCTGTAGACATCATGGCGCCGATTCAATATCCAAGCAAACTCATGAACGCGGCTGTAAATTTTTATACTCATGCCTGTGAGGGTTGTAACGATGATGAGCAGGCTGCCATGAACCGTGAACGTCAGGTGAATCGTGGTGTTCCATATTTATTCCTGAAGCCTACCCGCGGAGCAATCATCGGCGATGGTGACAATATCATCATGCCTTATGGGCGCGACCGCATTGAATGGGAAGTCGAGATGGCCATTGTTTTTGGCCGCTCAGGCAAGTACATCTCTGCCAGTAGAGCCTACGACCATGTGTTCGGGTACATGGTTGCGATGGATATCTCTGACCGTGGAGGCCGTCCAGTTGGAGGCTTTGATGGCGGTACAGACTGGTTCGTTAGTAAGGGCCATGACACTTTTGCACCGCATGGACCTTGGATAGTTCCCAAAGAATTCTACGGCGATCCGATGGAGCGCCTACATCAGACTTTGGTCATCGATGGGGTGACTGTTCAGGAAGCCAGGGCTGGCGATATGATCCACAATATCCCTGAGCTTATCGAATATGCCTCGTCTCTGATTACGATCTTCCCCGGTGATGTTCTGCAAAGCGGAACGTCAGGCGGCACGGGAGCTGGCAGGGTCGAGCGCGCGACTGGCTCCGGTTATTTAGTCGATGGCGAGACCATCAGAGCAAGCATAGAAGGAATCGGCACCCTGCACCACACGGTGAGATTTGAGCAGAGCATTCCGGATGACTTGTCTGGTTCGCAGTTGCCAGCAACAAGGTAGTATCGGGATAATTATTTGCTAATCCTCGTCAGCCATCGACTGCCTGATGATTTCCCATGCTTCCTCAACATCATCAACAAAAGCGAAGCATTCTAGATCATCAGGATTAGCCATTCCTTCTTCTATAAACACATCAAAATTGATCAATCGATGCCAATATTCACTGCCGAAGAGTAATATTGGCAGTGGCTCAATTTTTCCTGTTTGCACCAAGGTCAAGGCTTCAAAAACTTCGTCTATGGTGCCAAAGCCACCTGGAAATGCGACGATAGCCCGTGCTCTTAACAAAAAATGCATTTTACGAATTGCGAAATAGTGAAAGCGAAAACAAAGTTCAGGCGTTATGTATTCATTTGGGTATTGTTCATGTGGCAGCACAATATTTAAACCAATAGATTCATAACCTGCTTCACTTGCTCCTCGATTAGCGGCCTCCATAATCCCTGGTCCGCCACCGGTTACAACATGCAAATCCGGACAGCCATCACAACCCGATTTCGTAGAAATAAGTGCTGCAAGCTCTCTTGCTTGCTGATAATAAGTATTCTTTTCATTAATTCGCGCACTGCCAAAAATTCCAACGGTATGTTCAATACCATGCGCTTTTAATTCTTCCTCTGGTTTATCCAGCTCTAACAAAAGGCGCATTGGACGCTGCTCGTCCGCCAATAAATAATCAATATCATCATAGGCCAGACGGTAAGCAGGGGAATTAACCTGAGCTTTAACTTTAGGCGGCATTTCTTTGTGCTGAGCGTGAAATCTATCTTCTGCAGCATCGCGAAACAAATGTCCGGGCTTGCGGCGTTTCTCACGGTCTATCTCCTGGAATTTCTTTTTCACGTTTACCTCTATTTAATCATGCAAATTAATTATTGTAGGCGTGCATTCAATTCTTTTAGGCGATCAACCGTTCCAATATCAAACCATTCACCTTGATAGTGTTCTGCACTGATTTGTTTTTGTTTGATCGCAGCTTCATATAAATCTGCTAGTGGCAACTTTTCGACTGAAAGGCCTTCAAATAATTTAGGATGTAACACTGCTATACCGCAATACGTTAAAGCTTCTTGAGTTGTTAGATTTGGATCTCTTAAAGACAAATAATTATTAGAGTCCAGCACATAATCGCCTAAGGGATGTTGCGGAGGGTTAGTAACCATTACCAAATGAGCCAATTCTTCTAAATCAGAATAAACGTTTAATGAAGAAAAAGAATAATCCGTCCAAATATCTCCATTCACTACGAGAAAGGGTTCGTCTCCTAACAGTGGCAAGGCTTTTATTATTCCTCCGGCTGTATTCAAAGGCTCATTTTCAGCAGAATAAACTATGTTTGAACCAAAACGACTGCCATCCCCTAAAGCCAACTCGACTTGCTCTCCAAGCCAGGCATGATTAATAACCAGGTCAGTAAACCCTGCTTTATTCAGGCTCTCAATTAGATATTCAATTAAAGGTTTGCCGCCTACAGGGATTAAAGGTTTAGGTGTTTTTTCTGTCAACGGTCGCATCCTTTCCCCTTTCCCAGCCGCAAGGATCATGGCTTTCATAGCTCAGTATTCCTGTTATTAATGCCGCTTATGTTGCTACTACTATTACTACTATCATTATTACTAGCCGCCAGTATTTTTTGTTCGACATCCTGCATGACCTTAATTTCAAGCCAAGCATGCAGCTCATTTAACTCAGGGTATTCTGCAGCGACTTGGTGCAAATAAGATAGAGTGCGTGGGATATCAGTCAGGTAAGTTATTTTTTTATCACGCAAAAATAAACGCGAAAAAATACCGATGGCTTTTAAATGTCTCTGCGCACCCATTAAATCGAAACTCTTCAAAAACATACTCTCTTCTGTATTTGATCTATTTGCATCACCTTTATCTAATATTTTCTGTTGTATAGCCAACTCTCTATATTCCAAAGCCCAGGTTTGTACCTGATCATTTGGCCATGCTATGTAACAGTCTTTTAATAAAGAGACTAGGTCATAAGTAAAGGGCCCCTTAACGGCATCTTGAAAATCAATCACTCCTATATGTGATTTAAATTCTGATTTAATAGGTGACTCATCAGAAACTTTAGCCTCAAGATAAAGTAAGTTGCGTGAATGGTAATCTCGATGCACACAGACTTGCGCCTGTTTCCGAGCTGATTGATTTAAAAAATCAAACGCCTCTTTTAAAATTTTATTATCCTGATCGCTAAGCGTTAAATTTAGAATGCCTTCGCAAAACCAGTGACGGAATAATTCCATTTCTTGTTGCAATAACTCTTCAGAAAATAATGGCAATTTTTCTACAGAAACTTGTTGAATTAAAAGCAGCTCCTTGAACGCCGCTCGGTAAAGTGATGTGGCATCCGCATTCAAGCTTTGGGCTTTTTTTAACGTTGACCATAATAGGGTATCGCCAAAATCTGACAAACAAAGAAAACCCTGTTCAAGATCAAACTGATAAATCGTAGGCACTTGCACTCTTTTTTTGCTGAATGCATTCGCGATTTCTACAAAAGCCTGGTTATTTTCTTTATCAGGCGGTGCGTCTACTAAAATATAGGATAGATTTTGATTCTGTGCGCGGAAATACCGGCGAAAACTAGCATCACCTTGGACCAAATTAACGGTAAAATCATTAAAATCAGAGCTTGGTGAAACTTCAGCAAGCACAGATTTAAACCAACGCTTCAGCAGCTGTATTCGAGCTTGGTTATTGTCTATAGTTACACCCTCAGACATGCTTGTTCTGAGCTTCCCTTGTTTAGCTAGATAAGAGTAATTAAAATCAATTATGCCTATACAACCTGGATTTTAGAAGTGACCCGCAAAAACAAGTGGCTTGTATTTCCAAACCTGATATTAATACCTCTTCTGCCCATTGCAGCCATGCTCAGTACGGCACTATCTAAGCAGGACTCACAGCTATTCTTTAAACCGCTCTCTACGTTAGTTTTTTTGTTACTTTCGCTACTACTTTCTAATTTATCAATAGCGCAGCAAAATAATCAAACATCGATAGCAGATGTCGCACAAGAAAATTGGGTAAGCTTGCCAAATCTGAGTGCAGATCAGCTTTCACTAGTGCCCTCAGCTTGCTGTGGTCTTTATGTTGATACTGAAGAACTACCCCCAGCAATTACTGATGGTAGTTTAATCCTTACTGCCGGTCGTGGAGAATTTAATAGCGAAAGGCAACAAGTAACCATCAGAAATGGCATTGACCTACGCTATGAAAATATTTGGTTACAGGCTGAAAATGGAGTTTATGATCAACTGCAAGCACTAATCGAATTAGAGGGCAATATTCGTTTACGTCAACCCGGGCTCGTAATAGGGGCGAATAGAGCCAATTTTAACCAGTCCGATGCCAGTGCTGAATTATTAGATACTTCTTATGTATTGTTTGAGCAAGCAGCTCGGGGCACTGCAGAGCAAATTATTTTTCGAAATGCTGATGGCTCTCTTAGTATCACCGAAGGGAGTTATACCGTTTGTGAGCCCGGTGATAATAGCTGGTTACTAGTCGGTGAAAATATAGAGTTGGACCAACAAACTGGGCGTGGTGTAGCCCGAAATGTTGTATTGCGAATTAAAGACATTCCAGTTTTGCCAATTCCTTATATAAGTTTTCCTATTAATGACGAACGAAGTTCCGGCTGGCTTTACCCTAGTATCGGCAATACCCAAGAAGGTGGCATTGATATTTCTTCACCCTACTATTTCAACCTGGCTCCAAATTATGACGCAACTCTTACACCTCGCTTGATGACAGAAAGGGGCTTAATGCTCAGTGTCGAAGCACGCTACCTTGGGCAAAATTCTAACAATACGCTTGGATTTTCTTATTTACCAGATGACTCCCAATTTGATGCAACAAGCGTTTCACTGCCTTTAACACAGAGCCCTCCTCAGTCTGAACGCTGGCAGATAAACTATGTGGGAACTGCTGAATTGAATAGAGCCTGGAGTGCTTCTGCAGATTTTTCAGCAATAAGTGATCTGGATTATTATCAGGATTTTGGCAATAAGGGTTTAAATGAAAATAGTAGAAGTTATTTATACCGCCAAGGTGAAATTAATTACCAACAAGCCAATTGGCACCTGCAAGCCGCATTACAAAGTTACCAACTCATTGACCAGTCTCTAAATAGCCTTGATAAGCCATATTCAAGCCTACCTAGAATTAATCTTGATTATGACAAGCAGCAAGCTTCAGGCTTAGTTTATGGCCTAGATGCTGAATATGTTTATTTTGATCGTAATTTTGATGCCAATGCTTTTAGTCAAGCGCAAATTAATAATGGTGCCCTGCTTACTGGTCAGCGCCTGTCTCTTGAGCCAAAACTGGCTTGGGAAAAGGAGTCCCCCGGACTATTTTTTAAACCTGAAATTAAATATAAATATGCTTCTTACCAACTCGATGAGCAAGCGCTAGGTAACTCCGATCAACCTGAACGAGGCATTTTCGTGGGACAAGTCGATAGCGGATTAATTTTTGACAAAGCTTTAGATTTCAATGGGAATGAATATACCCAAACCCTCGAACCCAGACTTTATTATCTTTATAGTGAATATGAAGACCAAAGTGATATTCCACTATTCGATACGGCTAATTTAACTTCAGGTTATAACCAATTATTTCGCGAAGATCGCTTTAGCGGTAAAGACAGAATTGGAGACAGCAATCAGCTCACCTTAGCGCTAAGCTCCAGAATTCTAAATAGTAAGGGCCAAGAAAAAGCCCACATTAGCCTTGGTCAAATATACTACTTTGAAGACCGTAAAGTTGGTCTAACTACTGCAAACACGGCATTGCAGCAATCAAGCGCTTCATTAGTAGGTGATTTTAGTTACTATTTCAGTGACAACTGGCGTATAAGAGCTTTTAATGAATGGAATACGGACAACGATAATTTTAATAATGGTAGTTTTCAATTTCGTTATCAATCTGATATAAATCACATCCTAAATTTGAGCTACCGCTATCGTAAGAGCCCTAATTTGCCCGGCCAGATAAAACAAACGGATATTTCAGCAATTTGGCCTATAAGCGATAACCTAAAATTCATTGGTCGTTGGAATTATGATCATGAATATAACCAAGATTTAGAAACTGTTATCGGCTTGGAATACTCTAATTGCTGTTGGGATATGCGAGTTGTTGCTCGTAAATGGATTGATAACACCGAAATTTTTGGCGCATTTACTCAGAATAACACAGGTGTTTTTCTACAATTTGAACTAAAGGGGCTCGGTAATATCTTAGGTGGTAGTATTGATTCACTCATCGGAGAAAGCATCACAGGCTTTAGATCTTATGCTGAAAACTATTAAAGTTTTATTTTCACTCATTTTGTTGCTGGCAATTTACCCAGTACAAGCTCAGCTAACTGACAAAGTTATTGCTATTGTCGATGATGACGTAATTTTAAAAAGCGAGCTTGACGCTCGTATGGCTGCTGTCAGGGAACAAATAGCTAATGGCACTCTCCCAAGAGGCCTCTCTAATGACGAGTTAGAAAGTCAGGTCCTAGAGCAGCTTATCATGGAGAATCTCCAAATCCAGCTGGCAATCCGTTCGGGTATAAGAGTAGATGATAATAGTTTAAACCAAGCCCTGACTAGTATTGCACAACAAAATAACATGAGCTTCGATGAATTCCGCACAGTACTAAATGCTGATGGTCAATACGTTTCATTTAGAGAACAAGTGCGTGAGGATATGGTAATCAATAATTTTCAGAACGGCTCTATCAATTCACGCATCATTATTACCCGTCAGGAAATTGAAAACTATCTTCGTTCTGAGGCTGCACAGTCTGATATTTCTCCAGAATACCGGGTACAACATATTTTAGTGCCGGTTGATAACCCTGCTCAAAATGACCTACAAGAAGAACTAGCAAATCTGCTTTATCAGCAGTTACAAGATGGCGCTGACATACTGGAGCTTGCTGCATCCAGACAAATTCTTGGACTTCCCGTTGGTGGAGGTGATCTAGCAGGTTGGCGTAAAGTTGAAGCATTACCAACCATGTTTCGACCTGTTGTGCCGCCTATGGAAGTCGGTGAAGTTACTGAACCATTCACCAGCGATAACGGATTTCATATCGTCAAATTAGTTGAAAAACGTGGTGGAGTAGATCTACAAGTTAACCAAAATCAGCTTCGCCATATCCTGATTCGACCCAATGAAATTCGCACCGCACAACAATCGGAAGACCTCATCTATGAACTTTATCAAAGAGTAGAAGATGGTGAAGATTTTGGTGATCTGGCTCGTGTCTATACAGATGACCCTGGTTCAATGGTCTCAGGTGGAGACCTCGACTGGATGACAGAAGGACAACTTCCTCCCATTTTTGAGTCCGTCATCAATGAACTAGAAATCGGAGAACTATCACAGCCTTTCCAAAATGAAGATGGCGGCTGGCATATTGCCCAGCTTCTGGACCGACGCATAGAAGATGTCACTGAGGAAAATGCGCGTTTTCAGGCAGAGCAAATTTTGCGACAACGCAAGTTCGATAATGAATTAGAAAATTGGCTGACTGAAATCCGAGATACTGCTTATGTAAATATCAAGCTTGGAGAAAACGATTAGCCAAGCAGCTCTTATTGCCATCACTCCTGGCGAACCTGCAGGTATCGGTCCTGATATCTGCTTACAACTTGCACAAGCTTATTTAGAAGAAAATAATCCTGTTTTCAACATTGCCACACCTGTATTTATTGCTGATCAAAACTTAATGGCTGAAAGAGCCATACAGCTGCAAATAGACATTCCAATTAAATCTTTTGCAGACTACAAGCCTGAAGAAAGAGCAATGTGGATAGTGGCGACAACACTCGCAAAGCCAGCGCAATGTGGAGTGCTTGATTCAGATAATGGTGGTTATGTTCTGGCCTGCTTGGATCAGGCAATTAATGGTTGTTTAACAGGCGAATACCAAGCTTTAGTTACTGGTCCGGTACAAAAAAGCATTATCAATGATGCTGGCATTGTCTTTAGCGGACATACAGAATATTTAGCAGAAAAATGTGAGCAAGATACGGTTGTTATGATGCTTGCAAGCAGCAAACTAAAAGTTGCACTAGTTACCACTCATCTTCCGCTAAGTGAAGTCCCTGCTGCAATTAACAAGCAGCATCTTGAAACGACTATCCGCATACTACAGCGCGATCTTCAACAGAAATTTAATATTAGCGACCCTGTAATTTTAGTCTGTGGCCTTAATCCTCACGCCGGCGAAAGTGGGCATCTGGGGAGAGAGGAAATTGAGATAATTGAGCCCGTATTAGCTTCTCTCAAAAACCAAGGTTTCAATTTAATAGGACCTTTACCTGCTGACACTTTATTTACACCTAAATATTTAGACCATGCTGATGCAGTTCTTGCTATGTATCACGATCAGGGCTTACCCGTTTTAAAATCACAGGGTTTTGGCGAGGCGGTAAATATAACACTTGGACTTCCCATTATCCGCACCTCTGTAGACCATGGCACTGCACTGGATCTTGCGGGAAGCGGCAAGGCTGAGATTAGCAGTTTATTGGCGGCTTACACCATGGCGGTCAATATGAGTTGCAAAGTATGACTAATAAAAATTTTAGTCATCGCGCCAGAAAACGCTTCGGGCAAAATTTTCTGACTGATACATCAATTATAGAAAAGATTGTTAAAGCAATATCAGCTAAGCCATCAGATAAAATTATAGAAATTGGTCCAGGCCAAGGTGCACTGACTGAGCTTTTACTTACTAGCGATGCTGAACTGCATGCGATTGAAATAGATCGTGACCTAGCTGCTTTTCTACGCGAAAAATATGCCAATATCAGTCATTTCCATTTGCATGAAGAAGATGTTCTAAAGGTGGATTTCAGTTCTTTACTCTCAGCTGAGCAACCAGCACGTATTATCGGCAACCTACCTTACAATATTTCCACGCCACTAATTTTTCATTTGCTAAAATATCTGGCAGGCGTTAAAGACATGTTATTTATGTTGCAGCTTGAAGTTGTGGAAAGAATGGCAGCTGTGCCCGGCTCTAAGAGCTATGGCCGACTTAGCATTATGGTTCAATATTACTGTCAGGTTGAAAAATTATTTAATGTACCATCTTCAGCATTCTCACCAGCCCCAAAAGTTGAATCAGCAATCGTGAAACTCACTCCGCTAAAACAAACTGCCAATGAACTAGAATCGCCTGAGCAACTCACCAACTTATTACGCCAAGCCTTTGCGCAACGAAGAAAAACCTTACGCAATAATTTGAGCAGCTTAATTAGCGCTGAAGAATTAGAAAATTTAGGCATCAACCCTGGCTTAAGACCCGAAAACCTTTCTCTTGATGACTATGTTAAAATCTGCAAACATCTACATTAAGCTATTGCTTTAATATCGAGTTAAATTCCATGGATCAGACATCAGCAGCAGATTGCGGCATCCTCATCAGCGTAAAAACTCGTTACTTGGATAAACAATCTGACCTTCTCACTAATAACCACGCTTTTTCCTATACTATCAATATTCAAAATAACCGTAGCGATACTGTGCAGCTATTACATAGGCATTGGGTTATCACTGATCAAAACAACAAAATTGAGGAAGTTCAAGGCAAAGGCGTAGTGGGTCAGCAACCATTTATTAAACCGGGTGAAAGTTACCAATACTCTAGCGGCACCTTAATAAACAGCCGTATTGGTGACATGAAAGGCAGTTACACTATGCAAGCAGGAAATGGAGAAAATTTCGAAGCTGAAATTCCTCTTTTTGTGCTGGCAACACCTAATATGCTGCACTGAATACAATGCGACAACTGAGCCGGAGTATTAAAATATGGCAGTTTATGCAGTAGGCGATATTCAAGGTTGCTATGAACCTCTAATCAAGTTGTTAGATAAAATCAATTTTGATCCTGCCAAAGATCGCCTATGGAGTGTAGGTGATTTAATTAATCGCGGCCCTGACTCTTTAAAAACCCTACGTTTTCTAAAGCAACTTGGGCCAGCTTTCACAGCCGTTCTCGGTAATCATGATTTGCACTTTATGGCCTTAGCCACAGGTGCTTTTGATGGTGGCAAAAAGAAAACGTTAAAAAAATTACTAGCTGCACCTGATTGCGAAGAACTTTGTGAGTGGGTTCGCAAGCTGCCAATTTTGCACTACGAAAAACTAGAAACAGATAATGGCAAAAAAGCTTTCTTAATGGTTCACGCTGGAATAGCGCCAGGTTGGAGTCTTAAACAAGCTCTAGGCTATGCTAATGAAATAGAAAATGTTCTACGTGGAGACACTTATACTAAATTTTTAAATAAAATGTATGGCGATTTCCCTGATATTTGGCATAAAGAACTTACAGGCATGGAACGTTTAAGAGTATTGACCAATTACTTCACTCGTATTCGTTTCTGCAATAAAGAAACTCAATTAAATCTTGCTATAAAAAACTGGTATAACTACAGCACCAAAAGGGTTTAAGCCCTGGTATCAATATCAAAAGCTAAGTAATGACATGACTATTTTATTTGGTCATTGGGCGACTCTCAATGGAGTAACTGACACCAAAAATGTTTATGCCCTGGATACTGGTTGTGTCTGGGGTCGTTGTTTAACAGCTTTACGCCTTGAAGATAAACAAATATTCTGTACTGACTGTAACTAAACGGATTCGAAAACTATCGTGAAAATCTATCTCGTCGGCGGCGCAGTGCGTGACAAATTACTTGGCCTTGCTATCAAAGACAGGGATTGGGTTGTGGTGGGTTCATCACCAGAAGAAATGATTGGCTTAGGTTACCAGCAAGTTGGTAAAGATTTTCCGGTTTTCTTACACCCTGAAACTAAAGAAGAATACGCCCTGGCACGTACAGAAAAGAAAACCGGTTTAGGTCACTCTGCTTTTAGCGTAGACATCACTCCTACTATTACGATTGAAGAAGATTTATTACGCAGAGATCTGACTATCAATGCTATGGCTGAGGATGATGACGGCACTTTAATCGACCCTTATGGAGGTCAGGAAGATTTAAAAAATAAAGTTCTACGGCATGTTTCACCCGCTTTTTCAGAAGACCCCTTACGTGTTCTTCGGGTCGCAAGGTTTTCAGCTCGCTTTGCGCATTTAGGCTTTGAAGTAGCACAAGAGACATTGGGCCTCATGCAGCATTTGGTTAATAATAGTGAACTTGATGAGCTTCCTGCTGAACGAGTCTGGAATGAGTTTAGACGAGCACTAGGCGAAATAACGCCCGCATTTTTCTTTATAACACTCAGAGATTGTTATGCCTTGGGTGTAGTGATGCAAGAAATTGAAAGTCTATTTGGTATTTCCCAGGAAAAAGCCCGACTCAGTTTAATGGCCTTGACCAAAGCTGCTGAGCTAACTCCAGATACTGCTGTGCGATTTTCTGCACTATGTTATGAACTTCCAGTAACCCATGACTTCACTTTTGTTAAGAACTTAAGAAAACTTGATGCCTTATGTATGCGTTTAAAAATCCCAAATGACCATAAGGATCTGGCAAGCATGACCTGTCTTTATTGGGATAGTTGCAGTGGATTAAGCTTACAAGAAGCCGAGCCAGTATTAACGCTATTTGAAAATTGTGATGCGATTCGCCGCCCTGAGCGTTTTCAATTTTTTCTAACTGCATGTAAAGCAATACGTAAAGCTTCTGAAGAAAATGAAGCTCTTATCGACCTTAGACATAAAACTTTGTTGCATCTTCTCAATCTTTGTCAAAAGCTTGATTCGAGTGTTTTGCGTGATGCGGGATATGAAAAAGAAGAATTTGGCATTCAACTACGACTATTACGATTAGAAACAATTGAGAACTACTTAAAAGACCTTAACAATGAAAGCTGACTTATCTACTGTAAATGCTGGCAAAGTTGCTCTGATCACCGGTAGCGCAGCAAGAATCGGCGCTAGTATTGCCAAGCATTTACATAAGGCTGGTTTTAATATTGCCTTGCACTACAATCACTCGCAACATGCTGCTGAAACCTTAAGTAAGGAATTAAACGACATCCGTACTAACTCAGCATATTGCTTTGAGGCTGATCTAAAAAATCTCAAGGCTATACAACAGCTGGCAAAAAATACACTTACACATTGGGATAAAATTGATGTGCTTATCAACAACGCATCCAGTTTTTACCCTACGCCATTAAACGACATTACTGAAGAACAATGGCAGGACTTAGCTGGTACAAATGCTCTTGCTCCGGCTTTTTTGTGTAAAGCCTGCTTCCCGGCCCTGCAACTTAGCAAAGGTTGCATCATCAATATCAGTGATATTGCCGCGAGTACGGGTCGCACGGATTTCCTTTTCTATAGCATGGCTAAAGCAGCATTAAATAATTTAACCCGATCACTAGCGCGCGAACTCGCTCCTGATATACGAGTAAATGCCATTGCACCTGGTGCTATTTTACCGCCAAATTTTTCCACCTCAGACGGCGTTAATAACACCACTGAAAGCGATCCTTTATCAATAAGCTGCTTGAATTATCCAGGTAAAGCAGAAGATATTGCTTATGCCGCTGAATTTCTGATAAATAACACTTATACCAACGGTCAAGTTCTTAATGTAGATGGAGGCAAACGACTAAAGTTTTGAATTGCTGGTATTCAGTTAAATAAATGTTTTCCATCGTATTTGCTAAATCAAAATCTTTTTCAGAAATTCCTCCAACTTCATGGGTAGTCAATTGTACTCTGACTGTCTTATAGACATTAAACCATTCAGGATGATGGTTAACCTTTTCAGCATAAAGCGCAACTTTACTCATAAATCCAAAAGCTTCAATAAAGTTGTTAAAAATAAAAGTCTTGCTCAATTTTTCAGATTCAATCACCCAAGCAGAGTTTAAAGGTTCATTTAAGGCGCCTAGTTTTTCCATTATCTCTTCTGAATTTAAAGCGGTAAGTGTCATTTTATTATTTTGTAAGTTTGGTTGAAATTTTTCGGCCATGCCATACAAAATCGACTGGCCACAAGTGTTGTGTTTGCTTATCGTAATTTTCCCATAATTGTTTATAGGCTTTGTTTCAATGATGGGTGTTGTCGTCGCTCAGATAGTTGCGATAACGGCCAGAGCACAAATGCATTTTCTGTGATTTCTGGTCTTGGCAATTCAATGTCAGAAGAGACACCGACTTTATTGCCATATAATAAAACGTCAATATCCAGAGTCCTGCCACTAAAACGTGGCTGGGTACGATCTCTGCCACAATCATCTTCAATTTTTTTTACAGTTTTAATTAAAACGTCCAATGGCATTTCCGTATCAAATGCGACGGCCATATTTAAAAAAATTATCACCATTAAAACCTATTGCTTCGCTTTCAAATACTGAAGACAAACTCAGATCATTAAATTTTAATAATAGAGCATCCAAACAAGACTGAAAATTTTCAGCTGGCTCTATATTCGACCCAAGGCTCAGTGCGACCCAGGTCAAAGTTGTTTAACCCCTCTTTCAATAATCACACCTACATCTCTGGAGCCGGTAACAGCGCCAGGTTTCCCAAGCGTAAGCTTCAACCACTTTACGCCGAACTCTGATAAAACAATCTCAGCTATTTTTTCAGCCAGGGTTTCTATTAATTGAATTTCGCTTTCTTCGACAAAAGCAATTAAGCGTTTAGAAAACAGCCTTATAATCCAACGCGTCACCAATTTCATCCGTCTCTGCTGCTTTTTTGATATCACTGGCCATTTTAAGGTCAATAGTGATTTTCTGTTTTATTTCTTTTTCCCAGTCATAAATTCCTATAACGGTTTTTACTTCCAGACCTTTTATATAAACAATATCCATAGTTTTCCCTAGTTTGTTTGTTAGCTTTTAGTGTTTTTAAAGAGCCTCTAGCTGATCTAAGGGCCAACGCGGTTTTGCTCTAATTGTTAAATCATCATACTGACCTGCTAGTAAACGTTGACAGCCGGCATAGGCGATCATTGCGCCATTATCCGTGCAATATTGTAAGCGCGGGTAATATATCTCACCGCCTTCCTTCTGCGCCATGATTGCCAGCACTTCCCTCAACCTTTTATTAGCGCTAACGCCGCCAGCTATGACCAATGTACGCATTCCAGTATGTTGAAATGCTCTTTGGCATTTAATACGCATTGTATCAACGACTGCTTCCTGAAAAGCATGGGCGATGTCTGCCTTACTTTGTTGATCAATTTTTGTAGTATCAGTTTCACCATCCAATAAACCTAAAATCGTGTTGAGAGTAAATGTTTTTAGTCCGCTAAAAGAAAAGTCCAATCCAGGCCGGTTAGTCATTGGCCTTGGAAAAGTAAAACGCCCGGCTTCACCTTTTTCTGCAATCTGAGCAATATGTGGTCCTCCCGGGTAAGGTAAACCCAACATCTTTGCGACTTTATCAAAAGCTTCACCCGCCGCATCATCCAATGACTCGCCAATCAAACGATAAGACCCAATTCTATCGACCTCAACTAGCTGGGTATGACCACCAGAAACCAAAAGTGCCACAAAGGGAAAAGTCGGCCCCTTTTCTTCTAATAAGGGCGCCAATAAATGTCCTTCCATATGATGAACACCAATGGTGGGTATACCCCAGGTCATGCCTAATGCCCGACCAATTGACGCCCCAACTAACAAAGCTCCAGATAATCCTGGGCCAGCCGTATAAGCTAATCCATCTATATCACTTTTGCTGCAATTGGCTTTGCTCATGACTTCTTGAATTAAAGGCAAGGTCTTGCGTATATGATCTCGAGATGCTAATTCTGGAACCACTCCTCCATATTTTTGATGAATGTCTACCTGACTAAAAAGCGCATCTGCAACTAAGCCCTGCTCACTATCGTAAATAGCAATACCTGTTTCATCACAGGAAGATTCGATACCTAATACTTTCATGGTTTCTAAACGTGATCTCTCTCAAACTTAAAGGCTTAGCATTATACATTTCCTGGGAAATATGGATAATTGGGCGCACTTAGTATTTTGGAAGTATTTATGCTGTTATTTAATAGTTTTAAGCGGTGGGAATTTTCAGCCTGCCTTCCCTTGCGTACTCTGATTCTAGTAGCCAGCCTACTAATAGTTGCAGCCTGTAGCACAGTTGAGCCTTTAGAAAATCATAACGAAACCACCGAAATTAGCACGCCAAGCCAAAATGCTGAACAAGTTGTCGAAGATCTGGTAAGTTCCGCCGGCAATTCAGGTGATCGAGATATAGAAAATATCCTGTTAGAGGCTGCTCCTTTAGACTCAGTAATTCAACCTGAAAGAGTTCAGCCTATTGAACCAGCCGTGGCAATGACTGCCAATCGCGTTGTAGAACTTGAAATCAATGATTACCTACAAAATCGTCGAAACCTTTTAAAAATATGGATTGACCGTGGCCGAATATGGTTTCCGATGATTGAAACAATTTTTTGCCGAAGAGGGCATTCCGGATGAGTTGAAATATCTAGCGCTAGGAGAAAGCTCTCTTAACCCTAATGCAAGAAGTTATGTTGGTGCCGCAGGGATGTGGCAATTTATGCCGGCGACAGCTAGAAGTGAAGGCTTACGTGTGGACAGCTGGGTTGATGAAAGAAGAGACCCCGAGCTTTCTACACGAGCTGCTGCAAAGCATTTAAAAACACTTTATGAATCCTATAGTGGCAACTGGCACCTTGCATTAGCAGGATACAACTGTAGCTACCGGTGTATTTCGCGAGCAGTTAATCGTGCAGGCGGTTCTATTGAAAACCCTCCCTCGTTCTGGGAAATCTATCCTTATTTACCTCAACAAACCCGCGACTTTATTCCAAAATTTATTGCAGCTGCATTGCTTATTTCAGACCCAGAGCTCTATGGCATTCAAGTAGCCGATCTGGGTCAAGAATATTCCTACGATATTGTGCTTATTAATGGCATGTTGAGCCTTGAAAATGCTGCCTTGCTAGCAGGAGTTGATCTGGCAACTATTAAAAATTTAAACCCCTCTGTACGCAAAGCTACATTGCCTGATAGCGCTGAACCATTTCCTTTAAAAGTTCCGTCTGGTAGTTATCAGCGTTTTATCAACGCCTTTGACTCAATGCCCGCAGAAGAAAAAATAGCACCCACCGAATACACAATTCGTTCTGGCGATACTTTAGACAACATAGCGCGACGATTTGAAACATCAGTGGCAGAATTACAAGCTGTGAATAATATCCGCAATCACCTAATTTTCCCTGAACAAAAAGTAATGATTCCGGGCCGTGGAATTAATACCAATATTTCTATAGCTGCAAACAACAACATAGTGAGATCGATCGAATATGGTGATGCGATATACCGTCCAATACGGCTAGCTGAAGGTTTTCAATTGGTCGAACAAGCAGGGTCTACATCAGATAACATGTTAATGGCTGTTAGTCTAAGTGATGATATCGTTGATAATTTAATTGTACCCACAATCTATCAAGTCCGTCGTGGCGATACACTAGGGCAGATTTCCGAACGCTTTGATGTGTCTGTGCGGGATATTCAAAACTGGAATAATATTCGTGGCACAACTATCTACGCTAGACAAGAATTGACTTTACATACTGCTGCGACAGCCCCAAGTCAACAGCTATACAAGGTTCAACGTGGCGATAATTTGGCAGCCATTGCTCGCCGCTTTGGCCTAACTGTTGATGGTTTGAAACGACTAAATGGTTTAAATAGTGATCTGATATTTCCTGGTCAAGATTTGCAATTGAATTAAGACAAACTACAGCCGTAATAATCAGATTATAACTTTCACTTTTCCTTCACACTTTTCTGCTTTCAAACTGCTTAAATAAGCTAGATATTTAGCAGTGAGATGGTTATTCTCACCTGTCTACCGATAGGCTCGTCTAAGCCTTTAGAGTATTAGACAATAAATATATAAAAATAAAACTCAGGAGTTTGTAATGAAAATGACCAAATTAAAATTAGCATTGGCAGCTGGGATTCTATTTTCTAGTGCAAGCGCAATGTCACAAGAAATGAATTTTTTCGTTACCAGCGCTGGTTCCGGCCATGGTGGCAACCTTGGTGGACTTGCTGGGGCAGATGCCCGTTGTCAGGCCTTAGCATCTGTAGCTGGTGCTGGTGATCAAAGCTGGCACGCCTATTTGAGCACTCAAGGCCCAAATGCTGTTAATGCCCGCGATCGAATTGGTTCTGGCCCATGGTACAACGCTAAGGGAACAATGATTGCCAGAAACCTTGAAGAATTGCACCAGGAAGAAACCAACCATCTTAGTGTGGAAAATGCGCTAGATGAACATGGCGCTCCAGTCCCTTACGTTGGTGTTGATAATAATGGTGTGCCTCTTCCGCTAGAACTCCAAATCACTCCAAATGTTGAGCATGATGCGCTAACTGGATCGGACATTAATGGTATGGCCTTCCCAGCTGGAGAAGATCAAACTTGTGGCAACTGGACCTCTAACGATGAAGGCAGTGCGATGCTTGGTCATATTGATCGTCGTACTCTTGGACCAGGTTTATCACCTTGGAGTGTCGCACATCCATCTGCCGGTTGTAGCCAACAAGCTTTGGTCAATACTGGTGGTACTGGTCGTTATTATTGCTTCGCTACAGACTAAACAACTGAGATAATTCATGTTTAAAAAAGTAATCTTCCTGGCACTTTTGTGCCAGGTTGTGCCTCTAAATGCTCAAGAGTCAGATATTGTAGGCTTCTGGAATCAGCCCGCCCCCGGGCTTTCTCTAGGTGGCGTAGCTGCATTATTTGGTTTTAGTGAAGACGCCATTGAGAGAGCCGATGGCCCGCCTGTAGTCGACTTTTTAGGGATACCCCTCAATGAAGAGGCTCTCTCCCGAGCGCTGGCTTATGACAGTGCAATACTCGGAGTTCCAGAGCATGTTTGTATGCGGCACCCTTCGACGTATTCTTTTTGGGGACCTGCTAATCTGAGAATTGCTGCACAACTAAACGAAAATCTGGATATCATCTCCTACTCAGTAGGCGGAACATTCAGGCGTGCTGACAGAACAATTTGGATGGATGGTCGAGACCACCCCTCTGAGCATGCCCCTCACACCTGGGCTGGCTACACAAGTGGTCAATGGGAAAACGGGACTTTAGTCACTAAAACAACTCACCTCAAATGGGGCTGGATACGCCGTAATGGCGTTCCTTCAAGTGATCAGGCAACAGTCTATACCTACTATCAGCGCAACGATGATGTTCTGACTATAACCTGGTTTGTTGAGGATCCACATTATTTAACTGATACCTACATGAAATCTGCAGATTTTATAATTGCTCCCCAAGGCGTCACTACTGCCTCGTTTGATCTCGAAGCTGCCGATACCAATAACGGTGTTTTTGCTGAGTGCCTCAACCGGGCAGAAATTGCCAGACCTGAAAAGCATTATGTGCCGCATTATCTTCCCGGAGAAAACCCTTTTATTGGGGAGTGGGCTAATGACATTGGCGTCCCTATAGATGCTACTTTAGGCGGAGAAGAAACTGCCTATCCTGAATATAGAGATCAGTTATAAGATGATTTCACTTAGCATGCAATTTCTCATAAAAGCTCGGCCTATATTGCTCAGCTTAATTTTCGCTGTCCTATCAACAACAGCATTTGCCCAGGTAATTCCTTCTGAACCACCTGTATCTGGTGAGCTAGAAATTATTCACGTACAGGGAAATGTTTGGCTTATAGCGGGTGTTGGAGGCAATGTGGCCGTGCAAGCCAGTGAGCAAGGCGTGTTTGTAGTTGATACTGGTGCAAACGGGTTTGGTGAGGATGTCATTTCTGCCATAGCTAAAATTTCTGACCGGCCAATTCGATATATCGTCAACACCTCCATCGCTGATCAACACATTGGTGGAAATTCAGATTTAGCCATATTACCCGGTGGCTCTACAAGTGGGGCAGGACGCGGCGCCAGAATAAATGTGATATCACAGGAAAATGTATTATTCAGGATGAGTGTATCCAGAGGGCCAAATGGTGAGCAAATACATCCTCAATTATCGTGGCCAACAGACGGCTACTATGAACCGCAAAGGGGACAAATTTTTAATGGCGAAGCTATCGACATTATTCACATGCCTAATGCTTATAGTGACGGAGATAGCGTAGTCTATTTTCGAGGCTCAAATGTATTAGTCAGTGGTGATGTGTTCACCAATACGGGTCTACCCCTGATTGATTATAGTCAAGGCGGGTCATTGGCCGGCACTATAGATGCTCTGGATCAAATGCTTGATATCACAATTTCAGATGATCTGGCAGAAGGCGGCACTTATATTATTCCAGGTCATGGTTATATTTCAGATGAAGCCGATCTAGTCGAATACCGTGATATGACTTACATCATTCGCGATCGATTACAAAAATTAATAGTCGAAGATGGTTTAAATCTTAGGCAGGTGCTAGAAGCTAGACCACTTCTAGGCTGGGAAAGTCGTTATAATCGTCCCGAATGGACTGTCAATATGTTCCTGGAAGCTGTTTACCAAGAATTTCAATAGCGCTTATCTGAATACACAAAATGCAAATTAAAATACATACAATAATATCCAACTTTTCTTTAAGACCAACTATGTGCGCATTTGTCACAAGCGTATTTATGGTCTTGCCGCTTAATACCCAAGCACAAAGTGAATCACTTTATCAGCAATTTTCACCCATAGAACTTACTGGAAATTGGGTCTCAGTTGTTACTGAAGACTGGCATATACGCATGATTACACCGCCTGTGGGGAATTTTGATGGCCTTCCTCTGACTGAGAGAGCCCAAGAAATAGCACATGCGGTTGATCTTGAGCAAATTGAAAACAGTGGGCAAGCCTGCCAGGCTTTTGGGGCAGGAAGAATTATGCGTGAACCAGGCCGACTTAGAATTACCTGGGTTGATGGTGATACTTTGAGCATTAATACTGATGCCGGCGAGCAAACTCGCTTATTACACTTTGATAATATCCCTTCTCCAGGAGCTCCGAGCCTGCAAGGACACTCTATCGCTGAATGGCAATATGCTGGTGGCTTTGATCCCGAAAGAGCCGTGTTGAATCCTGGGCAAGCTGGAAGTCGCAGGCTATCTCGTGGCTCTGCTCTGGAAATGAGCGGTGGAAAGCTGTATGTAGAGACTAGTAATCTAAGTCCTGGAATGTTGAGAAAAAATGGCGTGCCTTATAGCGGGGCAACTGAACTTAAGGAGTATTTCAACACCTTGAGAGAGCCTGATGGAACAGAATGGCTGATTGTCACAACCGTAGTACGTGACCCGATAAACTTACTGGTTGACCATATCACCAGCTCAAACTTTCAGCGTGAGGCGGATGATTCAAAATGGAATCCTACTCCCTGTAGCCTGCACTAGTATTAATCAGCAATCATTGTAATTACTGCTCACACAAGCCTGTGCACTTGCTTGTGCATTCACTATTTCTTCTTCACTTAATTCTTGCTCAAGTGCCTGAACATAAATGTCAGCCTGGGCGTTGCCTTGTTCGGCAGCCAGCCATGCCCACATATAAGCGGTAAACAATGATGATTCCGCTACCCCCTGTCCATTCACATACATAACTGCAAGATTAGCCTGTGCCGGGGCATAACCCAAAGTTGCTGCAGATCTATAAAAATATACCGCTTCGTCATTATCCTGATCGGTGCCTAGCCCAGTGGCATAGATAATACCAAGGTTAAACATGGCCTGAACATTATTTTGTTCAGCCGCTAAACGATAATAACGAATAGTTTCGGCAAGGTTTTGTTCTACACCAAGGCCATTGGTATATAGCCAGCCAAGATTTAAAAATGCCTGAGAATAATTCTGCTCGGCAGCTAGACCATATAAGCTAATTGCTTGATCAAGGTCTTGCTCTACACCTTGTCCATTGATGTACATAACTGCAAGATTGGTTTGCGCTTCAGGGTTCAGCTGATCGGCTGCCAACTGGTAGTAACGTGCTGCTTCATCGAAATTCTGAGGAACTCCGACCCCTAAATAAAGTTTGTTGGCTAAAGCTACCTGAGCTTGAACAAAATCTTGTTGTGCAGCAAGTTGATACAAACTAGCCGCAATGGTGGAGTTTTGAGGATAACCTTCTCCAGTATCATATTTAAGCCCAAGCGTATATTGAGCTTCTGCGCTGCCGAAATCAGCAGCTCTTTCATACAGCCTTAAGGCCTGGTCATAATTTTCATCCACTCCATAGCCGAACTCGAAAATAACTCCCAGCATATGGATAGCATCATCATCACTTTTATCAGCCGCTTCAGTAAAGAGGCTTCTCGCTAGATCATAATCCTGAGAGACCACGGTTCCTTCTAGGTAGATATTGCCTAAATATACTTGAGCCGGAGCGTAATCCTGTTCAGCGGCAAGCTCATAAAGCTCTATGGCAGTATCAAAATTCTGCTCAACGCCCTGTCCTATATAATATTGATTACCAAGATTAACCTGAGCTGGCGCGTAACCCTGATCCGCTGCCTGCTGGTAAAGTCTTATCGCTTCATCGAAATCACGCTCAAGTCCTTGACCAGTCAAATAAAGATTGCCTAAAGCCACTAAAGCCTGCTCATCTCCTAAACCTGCCGCGGTTGAATAAAAGCTCACTGCCTCATCTAGATCCGTATCGACACCCTGTCCATTAAAATACATATTGCCAAGTTTTACATTGGCCGGAGCATAACCTTGATCTGCTGCTTGTTGGTATAGGCGATATGCCTCATCAGGATTTGGTATACCTTCTAGTCCAGAAAAGTATCTATCCCCTATCGCGACTAATGCTTCTGCATTACCTGCATCAGCGCCAAGCTGAAATAGCCTGCCAGCCTCAACAACATTTTCCTCCACACCCTCTCCGTTGTCGTACATACTGGCCAATCTAACTTGAGCTTCGACATTGCCCTGGTTTGCTAGTTCAGTATATTGTGTAAATGCCGTATCAAAATCACCGGCTTCATATGCCAGTAATGCAGCCTCTAATTCAAATTCCGCCGCGTGCAGACTAAAAGGCAAAATTGAACAGCAAACGAGTAATATCAAACATTTGCAGCCTAAAAGTTTGCGGGTAGAGGGGGAGTTTAATGGAAGAATATTATTCAGGAGCATTGTTCTTTTATCGTCTCTCAAAGATCTTAAGTAAGATTTTTATCTTCTAAAGGGCTGAATTTATTCTTTTTTACACCAAGGTGCAATTGTCGATCTTTGATAAGGCTAATTTAGCCAGTTTTTGCTTTTGCCAAACAAAAAAAGACCAGCACAAGGCTGGTCTTTTTTACTAACTGTTTTAACTAATTACTTTTAGCTTTTTAATTTGACTAACAATCAATCGTCAGCAGGGTTAATAGCAAATCCATTCAAAGGGTTCATGCTTTCGCCATTAACAACAGCGTCAAACCAAGCCGCAGCTGGACGTCCATCACTTAGCGGATTCCCACGGATAGTAATTGGAGTGCCTACTGGTAAATCGCTACGCTTAATACCTGCTCTCAACAAAGAGCTTGGCCCTTCAGCTTCGAAGCCCCAAGTTGTTACTGATCCATCCTCGTTGGTGACATCAATAATCAGCCACGAATGTGGATTAGTATATTGAAATTGCTTAACAACACCGCTAACTTCAACAAGTTGAGTGTAATCAAACATTGCACCAGAGTGATGGGCAAAGCTAGGTAAACTCAAAAGAGACAGTAGGGCTAAGCCCGTAATTAAATGTTTTTTCATAATCCTTCTCCTCAATATTATTCTACAATTCTAGTGTTAGAACTAGATATTATAAACCATCTAAGAAATCAAATTCTGAAAATTGGCTAGTGCCATCTTCTAGAATAATGATGTCATTATTTACATTCTCTCCACACCACCAGTAGCGGATTCTCAACAAGGTGTCATCATTTGCAAGCTCAATCCAGCTTTGACGCGAATACCAAGGCTCTACCAAATTAACTGGATCAAAAACCCAGAAGTCTGCTTCAAGCAATATACCATTGACCTTGCGCCAGCGTTCAACAACTTCTACCTGATCTGAATAATCAGGCTGTGTTCCCCGCTGGTATTGTCCGGCATTAAGATAATTTGTGTGAGTAACTAGTATATCTCCATCCCAGAAACCAATAGTATCGCCATTCCATGTTGGATAAGCATCTTCCGGGGCCGTATGTGCTCGACCATCGGTATAGACACGACGCACATCATTAACCATTTCATTGACTAACCATGTTTGGTCAGGTGTGACTATGAATTCATGCAAAAAGGGTTCACTTGCCCAACGCGGGTGGCCTGGAGGTCGGCAATCTGAAATTGGGTCATATTCACCACCGGTAGCAGTAATTTGATCAATTTTCACCTGTCTTGCTGCCATACCATTCTCGGTCAATTGAGCAGTTGTTTGATCAGCAGGGATATCCGGGTCAAAAGATAGACCGCCCCTAGCTCTTGTATAAATACCTGACCAATCAAATTCAGGACGATCCATATCTTCCCAACTCAGCTGATCACCACCCCCTGCCTGTTGTTCAAGATACTGGTACATTTCAAAAGCACTATCAAATTCTTCACCAAATGCTTGTAGGCGCTGCTTGCTACCTTGCCACTGAGCATCTCCTTCACCATAATCCAGCCAACCTACAAAATCCTGCGCCAACGCACTGAATGGTGAGGATAATGCTAGTGTGAAAGCTGTTGCTTTAAATACTGATCTTTTCATTTTTATATACTCCAACCAATAATCCACTATTTATAACAGCCGCCTAGTATATAAACGATTACGATAAAGTACCATAAAATTAAGAAATTCCTTCCAAACACTATAGACCTTCAATAAAAACAGGACTATTCTTTGTTAAAGATCCTTATGAAAAGATAATGAATAAGAAAAAGTTAACTAGTTTTTATAGTTAGTACCGTTGTGACATAGAGGCTCACATCCAATGTGCAAACTATTCCACAAATTAATACTATTTATCGCCAGCAAAGCAAGCCTAAGACTTGTCGTAATCTTTTCTATGGCACCCTTTGCTGCCGCTGCTTACTCACAAGCTTTGTCCGACTCTGAGAATCTAATTTTTGAAATCACTTTACCTACAGATAATTCTATAGAACTCTCTACTACCGATGGCGCTGATAGAGAAGAAAATATGGCTCTGTTTGAGTCAATAGAACTTTACCAAGACTCTATCAATAATTTACAGCTGACGACTAACGACCCTTATAACTTTGAATTACTCGAGCAATACACAAGCCTCGGAGATGCTTATAAATCTCTTGGACAACATGAAACTGCAATTAGTAATTACGATAATGCAATTCAAATTAGCAAAATCCAAGGCGGTCTTTTTAATTTAGAGCAGCTCCCTCTGTTAGAAAAAATTATTCAAAGCTATCTCGCATTAGGCGATATGGAAAATGCAACAATTTGGCATGAATACAGCCACTATCTACACCTTGAAAATTACAATGCAGCTGATCCTGAAATGGTAGAAGCAACATTCACCCTGACACAGTGGTATATCTCAAATTTTTTCAGAAGCAACTTCCAAAGCCCCAGCCAAAATTTACAAATGGTAGATGACATGATCTCACGCCAACCCAGGGGAACAGCAGGGATGGTGGAAGATCAAGACATAATGCAACAATTTTTAGCAAACCCTAACCAAGCTCAATTTGAGAATATTTTGAATGGCAACATAAGAGATATTAATCCAAGAGATATAGAACACCCTCTCTTATTAAGAGTAGGCAGTATTTATGAAGAACTCCAAAGAAAGATCTATGCTGCTGAAGAGCCAGATATTGGATCTATTGTCCAAACGGCCCGCCGCATAGCCGAATTGTCTTTTGTAACGAAACAGGAAATGGATTTTGAAAGACAACACACGAATTTTAATATGAATTATACTAATACAAGGGAGCAAGCGTATAGAAATTCTCAGCAGAGAATGGACCAAAGTTATGATAGTGGCAGAAATGCACTGCAATACATTATTACTTTGTTAAAAAATATCGAAGCGCGCCCTAGATTCCTAGCTTCTGCTTTAATTGAATTAGGTGATTGGCACCTTGCTTATGGAAAAATACCCGCAGCAGAAGATTCCTACAAAGAAGCATATGCAGTAATGCAAGATATGGGAATTTCTATTGAAGCTGCAGACCAAGCTTTCAATGGCCGTGTCCCTTATCAAATCCCCCGAATGGCGACCCATATGTTTACTAGAAGAAGCGCCGGCATTTCTAATAGTGCCAGGTTAAACTATCAAGGCTATTTTGATGTAAGTTTTACCATTGATGGCCAAGGTAATGCTGATAATATTTCATTACTCGCTAGTAGTATGAATCATGATGAGGATGAAAATGAGGAAGATGAATCTTGGAGAATACATAATTTAATTAAATCTAGTCTAAGGCTTGCAAAATTTCGACCTTACTTTAATAACCAGACTTTGGTTAGCCCTGGGCAAATTAACCTTCGCTATTATTACGCTTATGCGGATTAGTCTTGAAATACAAGAACATATTTTGATTAAGTCATTTGCTATATTTACAACTTTTAATAGTTAAACTGCCTAGAATAAAGGCTACCTAAAAAATACAGTATTTTTTATAATAAGAAGAAATCATGAAAATTTTACAATTCATGCAAAATAAAATGTCATTTGGATATTGTGCCTGCATTATTGTTGCCTCTCTAGTTTCTACCTCAACCAGCGCGCAGAATATTGAATTAGCAAATCTCTTTTTTACACCTGTTCCACTAGATCAAGCTGATTTAATTACACTAAATGCCGGTGGCTTAGCGGAGGTTGATAGGCAATCGGCAGCAGACGCAATACCTAGGTTCCAAGCAGAAATAAGCGCTTTGGAAGAAGCAAACTCCAATGACCCTGAACTGATAACGCAACTTAATACTCTAGGATTAGCCCAACAAACTATTGATCAACATGAAGATGCCATCGCAACCTTTGATAAAGCTGCCGCAATAGCAGTAAATATTTATGGAGAAGATAGTCTGCAGCAAGCTCCCATGCTTGAACAATCCATTTTGAGCCATTTGAAACTAAATAATATCTCTGAAATAACAAATATAGAAGAATTTCTATATGAGTTAAGGTCTGAACAATATGCGGCTGATTCTGCAGAGATGTATTCCGCCATGACAAATCTTGCAAACTGGTATATCTCATCTTATTTCAAAGAGGGCTACCTCTCTCAAAATATAGGATTTATTCCACGATTAACTTCTGCTCAACGAGTATCTCGACAAGTAGGAGTTGGCGGAGCAGGCGCTAGTGATGGTAGCGATAATAATATTAACAGTCGAGGCAATCTGCTAGAAGCGATAGCCAGCGGCAATGTCCGCGACGTCAATATTAATGATGTTATTGATCTGCGTTTACGAAAACTTGAAAACCTATATGAGGATTACCAGGATAGTTATAGCGGTAACACAACCCTAACTATGGTCGTTGATGTGGCTAGAAGAATTGCTCGCTTGTCTTACCACGCTAAACAAGAAATGGATTATGAAAGAGAGGGCAATGTATTCGATCCAATCTATAACGGTTCACGTGAAGAAGCTGTGCGTAATTCAGATCAACGTCGTGATGAAAGTTATGATGTTGGTAAAATAGCCTTAGAATATGCATCTAACCTAGTGCAGTCGGCTGAAGGAGTTGGGGCTGAGCAAGTAGCATTGGCCTTATTTGATTTAGCTGACTGGGAATTAGCATATGGCAGAGTTGAGACCGCAAAAGAAGCTTACCAGGCAACCTATCAGGTCTTTCGCGATGAAGGCTTTAGCGATGCAAGTATCGATGCGGCCTTTAATATAGGCGTGCCTGTTGCAGTTCCAAGGATTGGCGCATTCCCCGCTACCCAACAAACCTCAGGAAGCCTAGGACTTATCCAAAATCCAAACTATTCTGGATATATCGATGTAAGTTTTTCTATAGATGAACTTGGAAATACCAACGATATTGCAATTATAGGGAGTAGTGAAAACGAAAACGGAAGAATTCAAGCTATACTTGAAAGCCAGATTAAATTAACTAAATTTCGACCCTTATTGAGAGCTGGAGAATTGATATCTCAAGAGCCGATTGAATATCGATACTACTATTCTTATTGATATCGTAATCCAGATTGTTTTAAAGTTGGGGGCTTGTCTCCTATATTTAAACTTTAAAGCCTAATAATTAATTGCTAAATACTAACCAGGTGTTTTTAATGAAAAAAATAATTTTAACTTTTATCTTCGCGCTTAATATTGCTGCCTGTTCTGAGGAAGTTGCCGTGCAAAGCATCCCCATTACAGACACCGTGGAATCACCAACAATAACTGATCTCACCGCTGCAGCTATTCCTGCAAATGGTTTTGTCATTAATAACGCAAAAATACTTGATGGCATGGGCGGTGTTATCGAAAATGGCTCCATTGTTGTTCAAGACGACAGAATTGTATCTGTTAATAACGGTGATTCCACCGTTGCTGGAGCCTTAACCATTGACGCCGAAGGTCGAACTCTGATGCCTGGATTTATCGATGCGCATCGCCACATTATTACTGGTGCAGACCCTGCTGAGTGGCTGGCAAATCAAGCCGAATCTGATATGCAGGCATTTCTTGAAGCAGGCTTTACTACCCTCTTATCCGCTGGCGATGCCCCCGATCAGATTCTTGAATTAAGACGCAGGACCGCCGAAAATGAAATCTTGGGACCACGTATTGTTGCGGCACAATTTACGGGCCTGGCTGCTGCAAACGGAATGGCCGGTATAGAAGGTGACCCAGCACGTTTTGATAATGCCCGCCCTCCCCTTAGAGCAACAGAGGCTATGCCAGCACTTCCAGAAGAAGCTGTTCGGGGGCAGGTGCAAGCTTTGTTTGATAGGGGTTTTGATGCGGCTAAAAATGTTATTAATATTTCTCCAGGAGGGCCTGAGGAAGCAGCCCTTGCTATGATTGTTGAAGAAACCCAACGTTTAGGTATCCGCACCATAACGCATGCCGTTACCGTCATTGATACATTGGCAGCGATGAGGGCCGGCGTTGATCAGCTAGTTCATACCCCTCATATTGGGATGTTAACTCTAGAAGAAGCTCAGCAAATTGCGGATTCTGGTATCCCGATGACGTCAACACTTGGAATCTTTGTCCCCTTTTATGATGATAACAATGAGCCCATCTTCAGGGATGCACTACCTTTTCCCTGGGACACAATTTCCAGTGCCGGACAGGGGCCTGTAAATGCCCGCCTACTCTGGGAAGCTGGAGTTGTATATGGCTTTGGTACTGATACTAGGTATGCACCAAATTTGACCTTCAAACATGAGCTGAAATCATTATTCCTGGTATTTTCAGAGCAAGACATTCTCAGAATCATGGGGCAAAATGCAGCCATCAATATTGCTATGGAAGATCAAATAGGCACCCTAGAAGCCGGGAAAATTGCCGATATTGTCTTAGTTGACGGAGACCCTGCAGCCGATATTTTTGATTTACTTAATGTTGATGTAGTCGTTAAAAGCGGTCAATTTGTCGTCGATAAACGCTAAATTCCAATTCACATGGTCTTTGTTTAATTACGAGTCTAAGTAATTTTATTTCTGGTTGATAATCTTTGCATTTCAGGGCATTAGGCTTTAGAATCGCCGCCCTGATTATGTATACAACCAAACTTCGGAGCATAAATGCCTGTTGTAAGATTAAAAGAAAACGAGCCATTTGATGTCGCCTTGCGTCGCTTTAAGCGTTCTTGCGAGAAAGCTGGCGTTCTGGCTGAAGTTCGTCGTCGTGAGTTCTATGAAAAGCCTACATCTGTCCGTAAGCGTAAAACTGCAGCAGCTGTAAAGCGTCATGCGAAGAAAGTCTCTCGCGAAACACGAAGAACCAGACGCCTCTACTAGCCCACTCTTAATTAATAGACCCCCTCTCACATGACTGAGCAGAGTTTAAAAACCAGAATCAGCGATGCCATGAAGGACGCCATGCGCGCCAAAGATAAGCCTCGCCTTTCAGCAATTCGTTTAATGCTTGCTGAAGTTAAAAGAGTTGAAGTCGATGAACGCATCGAGCTTGATGATGACCGCATCCTAGGGATTCTCGACAAAATGCTGAAGCAACGTAGGGATTCTATAAAACAATATGAAGCTGGTAATCGTCAAGATTTAGCCGATGTTGAACAAGCTGAAATCGATGTCATCCAGGAATTCCTTCCCGCAGCATTAACTGAAGAAGAAATAACTAGCTTAGTAGATGATGCTATTAGTGAGACTGGCGCTGCTACCATGAAAGATATGGGCGCCGTCATGAATATCGTGCGACCTAAAGCAATGGGGCGTGCTGATATGGACCAAGTAAGCGGCTTAGTTAAATCCAAACTTTCCTGATTTTTTACGATTTTTTAAAACACTTCTTTTTGTTTTTAAGTTATTCTTCCATAAAATTCTGGTGTAATTGTGTGGATGCAAATAAACACACGTTAAGGAAGCTCGGCTTTGGTATGCATGCCTCCGATGTTTCCTTAAGACCCATGCTTTTTCACCTCAAGTACAAAAATTTAGAACATCAAATATAAAATAATACTGCGTCATAAACGCAGCACAGACAAGGCTACAAATAAATTCAATGAAGGCGCATAAGCCCTAAGGTATGTAACTGAATTAACGTTATTTGTTAACGATCCATGAGCAAGCGTAATAGCAGAAAGCAATAAAATGGCTGGATTAATCCCACAATCATTCATCGATGATCTCCTCTCACGAGCAGACATTGTGGATGTTGTAGGGGCATCCGTCACCCTCAGAAAAACGGGGAAAAATTACAGCGGGCTTTGCCCGTTTCACCAGGAAAAAACTCCATCGTTTTCAGTAGAACCCGATAAGCAGTTTTATTATTGTTTTGGTTGCGGCAAAGGTGGCAACGCCATCGGGTTTGTCATGGATTATGAAAACATTGAATACCCTCAAGCAATAGAATCTCTTGCAAACAGTATGGGCCTAGAAGTCCCAAGGGAAGAATCTGCGCAACTACAACAAAAGCGTGAAAAGAGCCTAGAGCTTTATGATATTTTGCTAAAAGCATCAAGCTATTATCAGCAGCAACTGCGTCACCATCCGGATAAGAATTCCGTTATCAAATATCTGAAAGACAGAGGATTAAGTGGAGAAATAGCGCGTGACTTTAAGCTTGGTTTTGCTCCCCCGGGTTGGCAGAATTTATTAGAACGGCTTGGCAGCACAGCAGACTCTAAAAAGAACCTACTTGATGCTGGTTTCTTAATTGAAAATCCAGAAAACAAACGTAACCCTGTCTATGACCGCTTTCGAAATCGAATTATGTTTCCAATCAGAGATCAGCGAGGTCGGGTCATAGCCTTTGGCGGAAGAGTCATTGGTGATGACAAGCCCAAGTATCTTAACTCTCCAGAAACACCGGTTTTTCATAAAGGAGAAGAGCTATATGGACTTTATGAAGCCAAACAAAAAGTCCGCAAACTTGAACGTATATTGATAGTAGAAGGCTATATGGACGTAATTGCCCTAGCCCAAAACGATATTAATTATTGTGTTGCAACCTTGGGAACAGCGACTTCCACTGCTCACCTTAAAAGATTATTTAAATTAGTGCCTGAAATTGTTTTCTGTTTCGACGGCGATCAAGCAGGTCGTGATGCGGCCTGGAGAGCATTACAGCAAGCTCTTCCTCTCATGGAAGACGGACGTAGTGCGCGTTTTTTATTTTTACCAGATGGAGAAGATCCTGATAGCCAGGTCAGAAAAATTGGCTCTAAAGCATTTATTAATTCAATTAGTGAAGCAACGCAACTAGCTGAATTCTTTTTTGAAAACTTGTGTTCTCAGGTTGACATGGAATCCTTGGAAGGTAGGGCTAAACTAGGCACTATTGCGATGCCTCTTATTAAGCTCTTCCCTGATGGTCTATTACGGCGGTTAATTCTCGACCAGCTTGCCAAAACTACAGGTGTTGATCTGAATACTTTAAGTAAAATGAGTGGAGCTAATGCTTCGGCAAAAGATTCACACCCCTATGCACCAAAACAAGCACCTTCAGAGCCAACTGTGCCGGTAAAAGAACATCCAGATAACTCAATTCCCAAAGCTCGCAGTAAATCAACCCATTCTGCCTGCAAAAAAGCAGTTAACCTTATTCTACTTAAACCTGAAATTGTCAGTAAGATTGAGGTAGACACATCTATCAAACAACTAAAAAGTAATGACATTGATTTACTATTTGAAGTGATCGACCTTGCAAAAAGCTTCCCCAGCAATAGTACACACGAACTTTTAGGAAGGGTTTATGACACACCAATCGGCTCTCAATTAATACAATTACAGGACCGCGAGCAAATTACACCAGCTACCGGCATTGAAAATGAATTTAAAGAAATTATGCAATATTTAGCCAAAATAGCTGAACGAGAAGCGCTTATTGCTAAAGGGAAGCAAACCTTTGCGGCAAAAAATCAATGAATTATGCAAAAAGCTTGATTTTTTACCTTTTGGTCTTATTAAAGACCTAGTAAAAACTAGAATCAAATTAATAGCTTAGTTATAATGTGCGGTTAGTCTCCAATCATCTAATATTCCACTCCTTTCACAGGATATATCATAGGTAACTTAATCATATGAGCGATATCGGCACTCAGCAATCTAGCCTCAAGGCATTGATTGCAAAAGGAAAAGAGCAATCTTACCTGACATATGCACAGGTGAATGACCATTTACCTGAGTCTATTTCTGACCCAGATCAGGTTGAAGACATCATCCAAATGATTGATGACATGGGCATCAAGGTTTATGAAACCGCCCCTGATGCTGATGAATTACTCATGATTGAGAATGAATCAACTGATGAACTTGCCGCCGCTGAAGCTGCTGCTGCCCTTGCTGCTGTAGAAAATGAAGCTGGACGTACAACCGACCCAGTTCGTATGTATATGCGAGAAATGGGAACAGTTGAGTTACTGACCCGCGAAGGTGAAATTGTTATTGCCAAACGCATTGAAGAAGGCATACGTGAGTTAATGGCAGCCATGGCATTCTTTCCTGGAACAGTCCAATACATCCTTGATGAATATGCTCAATATGAAAAAGAAGAACGCAAACTCAGCGATATTCTGACTGGTTATCTAGACACTACTGATGACGAAATGATTCCTCCCCCTGTACAAAACAATCCTGGGGATGCATTAGCAACCGGCGGTGCTGCCGCAGTTGAAGGGGCGGATGATGATGAAGATGAAGTTAACACTGGTCCAGACCCAGAAGAAGCAAAGATTCGGTTTAAGGAACTGAAAAAATCTTATAGCGCCAGCGAGCGTGCCCTTAAAAAATATGGCCGCAGGCATGATAAGGGAATTGCTGCATTAGTATCTTTGGGGGAAGTCTTCAAATACTTCAAGTTGATTCCAAAACAGTTCGATCCATTACTTGAACATATCCGAGGTATTCTAAACCGCATTATGCGGCACGAAAGAAATATTCAGAAACTGGTCGTGCGCACAGGTAAAATGCCTCGTTCAATTTTTATCAAAGAATTTCCCGGTCATGAAATTAACCAGAAATGGATTGAGCCTTATTTAGAAGGCAAGCCTTATTCTGAAACCTTAGCAAAAGTTAAGATCGAGGTCGTTAGAGCTCAACGTAAATTATCTTTAGTTGAATCTGAAACTGGATTAACAATCGTCGAAATCAAAGATATAAATCGCCAGATGTCGATTGGTGAAGCTAAATCTCGTCGCGCTAAGAAAGATATGGTCGAGGCGAATTTACGTTTGGTTATTTCCATTGCCAAAAAATATACCAACCGAGGTTTGCAATTCCTTGATCTTATCCAAGAAGGCAATATCGGATTAATGAAAGCGGTTGATAAATTTGAATACCGTCGTGGTTACAAATTTTCTACTTATGCCACTTGGTGGATACGTCAGGCAATTACACGTTCAATTGCTGACCAGGCGAGAACTATACGTATACCTGTTCACATGATTGAAACAATTAATAAACTCAATCGTATCTCTAGGCAGATGCTGCACGAAAAAGGCCGCGAACCAACACCAGAAGAACTTGGTGAACGCATGGAGTTGTCTGAGGATAAAATTCGCAAGGTCTTAAAAATTGCTAAAGAACCTATTTCAATGGAAACCCCAATTGGAGATGATGAAGATTCTCATCTGGGTGATTTCATTGAAGATGCCAATATTGATTCACCAGTAGATTCATCTTTGGATGAAGGACTTAGAGAGGCGACTAAAGATGTGCTTGGGAGTCTTACCGCTCGAGAAGCTAAAGTCTTACGCATGCGTTTCGGTATTGATATGAATACTGATCACACCTTGGAAGAAGTGGGCAAACAATTTGACGTAACACGTGAACGTATTCGTCAAATAGAAGCCAAAGCTTTAAGGAAGTTGAGACATCCGACTAGATCAGATCATTTAAAGAGTTTCCTAGACGAAAACTAGACATTGTTGGCATCGACACCTGGGGCGCATTATAATGCGCCCCTTCTTTTTGGAGTTTCTACAAAGGTGCAGCCGATTCTGTATAAAATTATCAAGAAACTTCGAAAAGGTTGAATAAAAAACAAAACTTAGACACACACTGGTGTTTATAAGTAAGACCATAGAACATTAGTGAACGTTTAAGCATAGCTAGCTGCTTGTAGTCGAGGCGGAGAGAATTTTGACGAAAAAGTGTGCAATTAGCTAGCACATGGCTGAGGAAAAATTCTATCCAACGAATCATCCAAAGTAACTAGCGAAGATTAAAAGGGCCCATAGCTCAGCTGGTTAGAGCAGTCGACTCATAATCGATTGGTCGTAGGTTCAAGTCCTACTGGGCCCACCATATAAGTAGGTTAAAGAAAAAGAAATAGGAAAAGGGAAAGGAAAAGAAAGGCGCTACTGCTTTCGTACTAGTTGACTCATCTAAGAAAATTCCGTGCCAAATCTAGGCTCAATTTATTTGATTGTAAAAAGTTTCATTGCTTTAGTTGTCGACATAAGGCGCCAATGTTTCAATAAGCATATTATATTTTGCTCTGGCACCAGCGCTGTCAGTATCTGACATATTTTGAAGTAAAGATTCATACTCTTCTTTTAAATCGTCTTCATTGATCCCAACGAAGCTTTGCATGGCATCTAGAGATTTTTGCAGAGATGTTGAACCTGACTCTAATTGTAAGTCGCTATAAACAGCCCAACCCAATTTAAAATATTCTGTATGTGTAAACACGACAGCTTCTGCCCATGAATTAATTTCCCCACAATTACTTCTGGAATTATCAATGAGCACTTCAGAAAAATAACGTTCTACAACATATAAATAAATATCTGTGTACTCTGCATTCTTATACTGATTATTAGCATCAGTACAACCCAAATTAATCGTTGAACATTTGCCTAATCCTTCAAAGATTTCCTTCAGCAAATTTGCTTGATTAGAACTTAGGTCGCCACCATAAATTAAGCAATGTGATTCGTATGTCCGTTCAAGATATTCACAAGACGAAGGCCAGGAATAACCTTTTTCCACAAAGCTATCTAATAACCACTCCATGTTTGCTCTGGTGAAAAGTTTGTTGTCATAATCAAAAACATAGCCAAAATTAATCAAGAGACGGCATTGTATTTTGTTTGCATCAAGCATGCTCAAGCGATCCATGTAGAGCTGAGCATTGTCTTGGTTTCCAGAACTTAAATTATTCACTATACGTTGAGCATCACCTTGTGAGAAAGCGGTGTTAGATCCCACTGCCAATAAAACCAATACACAAACTATTGATAAATAATATCTGTATCTAATTTGAGTAATAGCTGCAACCCTATATGATAACGTTTGTATAGAATTTAGGCTGAAAAGTTTAAGACCGATTAAAAGTATTCTTGTATCCATTTCTAAGAGCAATAGTTTAACTAAGACAAGCATTTGATTTCTAAAAAAGATTGCACCTTTCAAAGGTCAATATCAAAGATACTAATTTCCTAAAATTAGCTATTTATAATTAGCTCAACTTCTTCAAAGCGCTGAACTGATTGTTTATTTACTGTTGGTTTTAGCAAACTAATTGCGATTATAACGATTGAAGCTAATACAAAGCCTGGAACTATTTCGTAAAGATCAAAAATACCTCCACTTAAATTAGACCAAAGTACAACAGTGACCGAACCGACGATCATGCCAGCAAGAGCTGACAATGCTGTCATATTTCTCCAGAATAAAGAGAATACAATAACCGGACCGAAAGAAGCACCAAAGCCTGCCCAAGCATAACTCACTAAATCTAGCACTCTACTTTCTCTATCACTGGCAATCACTAAAGCCAATATTGCAATAATAATAACTGCAATACGGCTAACCATTAATAATTCTTTTTCTGTTGCTTCTGGTCTTACAAACACTCGGTAGAAATCTTCACTGATGACTGATGAAGAGACTAATAATTGTGAGTCAATGGTCGACATAATCGCTGATAGAATCGCCGCAGTTATGATCCCCGCAACCCAAGGGTTAAATAATTGCTGACTTAAGGTAATAAAAACTGTTTCAGGGTTGCTCAATGGCTGCTGCCCAAAATATGCTATCCCTGCCATACCTGTTGCTACGGACCCAAGCAGGACAAGCACCATCCAGAACATCGCTATACGTCTTGCTGATACTAATTTTTTTGTATTCTCTGCCGCCATAAATCTCGCCAAAATATGCGGCTGACCCACATAACCCAATCCCCATGCCATGAGTGAGATAAAGCCTAACAAATTGAGATTACTGAACAGCTGAGTACTTTCAGGATTAAAAACTTGCATTTGCTGCCAGACTGGACCAATGCCCCCATTACCAAAGATCACCGTAAGTGGCGCTATTATCAAAGCAGCCAGCATCAACATTGCTTGTATTGCATCTGTCCAGACTACTGCCAAAAAACCACCGATAAACGTATAGCTAACAATAATAAATGCCCCGGAAATTAAGGCAGTAGAATAATCTATACCGAAACTTGTTTCGAAAAGTATGGCGCCGCCAACCAAGCCTGAAGCGGTATAGAAGGTAAAAAACAGCAAAATTACAATTGCAGAAACGATGCGTAAAATTTTTGTCTCATCATTAAATCGGTTCTCAAAATAATCAGGCAAAGTTAAGGAGTTTCTAGCGTGTTCGCTATATACCCGCAGCCTTCGAGATACAAAAAGCCAGTTGCAATAAGCCCCTATGAGTAAACCTACACCAATCCATATTTCACTTAGCCCTGATAGATAAATAGCTCCTGGTAAACCTAATAATAACCACCCACTCATGTCAGAAGCTCCAACACTCAAGGCTGTGACTACTGAGCCCAGTTTGCGCCCCCCTAAAATATAGTCATCAAGGTTGTGAGTACGCCGATAAGCAACAATCCCAAGAAACAGAATCATTAAGAGATATATAGAGAAGGTAATAAAGAGAGGCGAAGCGAAATTCATTTAAAGTTTGCCTGGTTAAAAACTTTTAATTTGCTACCTGACCAAAGCACAGTATGCATATAAAGCATTCCACCATGCTAACCAAAGGGGCATCAAATTTATATAAGAAAATTAATTAATAGTCAGCGTGCAATATTTTTAAAAGCAGCATTCACTTAACAATAAGGTATAATGCGGCGCCTTATGCATTCTAGAGCTAAACGCCTGCTCTATCTGCAAAAATTTCCTATATTTCTATCCAGTCTTAATTGACTCAGTAGCACTACCTAATGAACGAACAAGAACAAGCTGAAAAAATTCCTTTATCTTTTATTGCCTTGATGGCAGTTCTGATGTCGCTTACTGCAATATCCATTGATGCTATGTTGCCTGCTCTCGGTCAAATAGGAGAAGATCTAGCTGTTCAAAATCCTAATGATGTTCAACTTGTTATTTCTAGTTTATTTGTTGGTCTGGCAATAGGGATACTTTTTTTCGGCCCTTTTGCAGACTCTTTTGGAAGAAAAAAAGCAATTTATCTAGGCATCAGCATTTTCCTCTTTGGCTGCATAGCTTCAATTTTTTCCAACAGTTTTGAAATTATGTTACTAGGTAGGGTGCTGCAAGGCTTTGGTACCGCCTCTTGCCGGATAGCAACAATGTGCATGATCCGCGACAAGTTTGAAGGCAATGCTATGGCTAGAATTATGTCCTTTATAATGATTATTTTTATACTCAGCCCAGCTTTAGCACCATCCCTAGGTCAGGTCATCTTATTATTTGCACATTGGCGAGTAATCTTTATTGTGATGTTTTTCATCGGCATTAGCTCTGTTGCCTGGTTAGCCATTAGGCAAGAAGAAACATTGAAGCCTGAAAATAGGCATCCCTTTAAAATAAGACCCATACTTCATGCTGTTCATGAAACGGTGAATAACAAAATCTCTAGAGGATATACGATAGCTTCAGGAATAATCTTTGGGGCTTTTGTAGGTTATCTAAATTCTGCGCAACAAATTCTACAGGAGCAATACGCCTTGGGAGGAGCCTTTGCTGTTGTTTTCGGTTTTCTAGCGCTTGCTTTAGGCATTGCTTCATTTGCTAATTCAAGGTGGGTATATAAATATGGAATGGAAAAAATTTGTCATACCTCTTTACTGGTCATGGTGGGAGCTACAACTATCTTTTTGCCAATCAGCTTATTCTTTAATGGGAATCCACCATTAATCTTACTTATTATCTACCTCCTAATCGTTTTTTTCTGTTGCGGTTTACTATTTGGCAATTTTAATACTATGGCTATACACCCTCTTGGCCATATAGCTGGCGCTGCCAGTTCAGTAATCGGCTGCATTCAAACCCTGTTATCAGCTAGCCTAGGCGCAACTATAGGCTATCTCTATAACGGAACGATTAACCCTTTGATCATAGGTTTCTTTATACTAGGCATTTGGTCATTTTTATTAGTTTCCCGATTAGGCAAAAGCCAACAAATTTAAGCACCCTAGACATATTAGCTGTATATGCAGTAACACAAGCCTACATCCCTGATTTATCTCAATTATTGCACAATTTATCGTTAACTCCTGTCAACGTATAATGTTACTATTGTCGGTGAAATGCCTTTGGCACAACATAATACAAGAGTGGTATCAGCTAATTTCTAACTGGGCACTGGTAAAACTCTGAAAAAATATTTTTAGTAATAATAGAGTGTGTAGAATACAAATATTTAAGTTTAATAAGGATAAGTAAATATTTAAGTTTAATAAGGATAAGTGTAGTCTTAAACAATAATTTAGACATTTCCGAGAGTAAGGAATATCACGGCTTAAAGGGGTAAATAATGAAAATACTACAAAACTTCAAGACAATAACTTTTGCTTTTTTCCTAATACTAGGATTAACCCAATCTGGATATGCTGCTTTAGTCGACATGGCAGAATACCAAGACTGGAATGGGGTTGAATCTTCTATTTCTACAGAAGACATTAATGCCACACAACCAGATGGCATGAGCGCCTTATTCTGGGCTGTATATTATGAAGAAGCAGATATAGTCAGTCTTTTGTTAGACGCCGGTGCAGATGCCAACGTCCAAAATAGATATGGCTTAACACCACTTATTCAATCTTCAATTACTGGTAATGGTGAAATAATTTCAATGCTATTGGATGCTGGCGCTGATGCCAATTCGAGAACGCTGCAGGGCGACACCGCATTAATGAATGCTGCTAAAGCTGGTTCTGTTCAAGGTGTTCAGGCGCTAATTGAAGCTGGCGCAGGTGTCGAAGCTAGAGATGGGTATTCATTTCAATCTCCGTTGATGTGGGCAGCCGCTTTCAATCAAGCTGAGATAGTCCGTATTTTGGCGGAAAATGGAGCTGACGTTAATGCCCGTTCTGCTGAACTTATATTTTCAGGTATCCAGCAAGGTGGTGTACAAGGCGACTTTCCAAATGGTGGCCTGACTTCACTACATCACGCTGCTCGTGAAAATGGCGTTGAAACTGTTGAAGTACTTTTAGCGCTTGGTGCTGACCCCAACATCCTAGATCCACAAGGTATTTCACCACTGCGTGTTGCCGCTACTAACGAGAATCTGGATATTGCCAAAATATTAATTGAAGGTGGTGCAGATCTTAATGACGGCTCTTTCGTCGATATTGTGGAAATACCTCATAAAAGATTTGCTTTCCAGCATGCTGCGAGTAACTACGATAATCAGACTACCGTTGATGAGCTTATAACGCTGATGGTAGAAATGGGTGTAGATGTAGATTCAACTCCTGAAACCGGAATCCCTGTGTTTAGCACCAACTTTGTAGGTGCCACTGGCACCTCTGGTCAGACAGCTCTATATAACTCGGCGCTGGGTGATCGTCTGGATGATGTAGAAATGCTTCTTGCTAATGGAGCTAGCCCCAACACTCTAAGCAAAAGAGGAAGCACACCCATTGCCGCTGTATTAAATGTTTACTCTGGCTATCGTCCGCCAAATGCAAACAATGGGGACGTGATAATTACAGAACCTACTCTAGAAGAAAAAATGCTAATCGTAGACTTATTACTGGCGAATGGCGGTGATCTCAATACTAGCGGTGAAAACGGCTCAATATTGCATGGCGCCAGCCTCCCTCGGAGAAGATGAAATTGTTGAGTTTCTGCTTGAACAAGGTATTGATTTATCAATAAAGGATTCAAGCAATCGAACTGCTTTAGATGTTGCTAGTGGCATCCCTCCTGTTGGCGGTGAAAGACCAATGTTCCCTGGAGCCCCAGTTCCTGAGACTCCTATCTATGAATCAACTATGGCTATTCTCACTGAAGCCATGAATGCTCAAGGTGTAGCCATTGAAGAATATGTGGCGCCTCCTGCAGAAGATGATAGCGAGTCAGGCGAAGCTTAAGTTAAATTAAACAATCAAATAAGAAATATTAATTTTTTAATGTAGGTAATTTAAAATGAAAAAACGAACTTTATCCGCGATTATAGTTACAGGTTTAAGTTTAGGCTTAAGTGCTTGTAATAATTCTGGAGAAGACTCAGTCGATTCTGGCGCTGCGCCTCAGCTTGCAGTTCAAGAGCTACCTCCTATGGAAGACCAATGGAACATGATCTATGACTATTGTGTCGATTGTCATAATGAAACTGATTACACTGGAGGGCTTTCTATTGAGTATGCCTCACCAGACTTTGTTCATGAAGAAGGCGAAATCTGGGAAAAAGCTATTAAGAAGCTTGCAACAGGTCAAATGCCTCCACTTGGAGAAGAGCAACCTTCGCCAGAGCAACGACAGACTTTTATTGCTTCTCTAGAAGCAATTCTTAACCAAGAAGCTCAAGAAAACCCTAATCCAGGCGCTCCTGTGTTGCCGCGGTTAAATCGTACTGAATATCAAAACAGCATTCGTGATTTATTAGCATTGGATATCGATGCTTCTGCCATGCTTATCTCTGATGACTCTGCTGAAGGTTTTGACAATATGTCAACTGCACTTCAAGTTTCAGCTACCTTGCTGGAAGGTTATGTAGCAGCATCTGGTAGAGTTGCTGCTCTAGCGGTAGGTAACCCTGATATGACACCGGACTTTGTGTCTTATCGCGTTCCATCAGATGCTAGTCAAGATAGACATGTCATGGGGGCACCTATTGGTACAGTTGGTGGTTTGGTTTTTGATCACTACTTTCCTTTAGATGGTACTTATGAGCTTAGCCCAAAACTCTGGCGCTCAATTCAAGATGAAGCGCGTGGTATTGAATTTCCAAGCACTCTAGAAATTACTATTGATAAAGTGCCTGTACATACTGCTAATTTTGGTGGATATCTAGATACCGAACAAGGTGAGTTTAGTGCTAACAGCTTCCAATTAGCTGAAGACATTGATGAGCGTTTTAAATTCACTACTCTCTTAAGTGCAGGAGAGCACACAATTGCTGTTAACTTCAGCCGTGTTCCTGGTGGCCCAAATGGAGAAATTTGGAGACAACCTGATCGTACTTCACTTGACCGAGACCCATTAAAAAGGCCCTCCTCACCTTGATAAGGTTGAAATCCGAGGACCTTTTGAAGTTACTGGTACAGGCATTACAGCTGCTCGTGAAAAAATCTTTATTTGTGAGCCAGGTGCTTTGGAAGATGAACAACTAGCTTGCGCTAATGAAATTCTTTCTTCTTTAGCAAGACAAGCCTATCGACGTCCTGTTACTGAAAATGAAGTATCTGATCTTTTAGGCTTCTATGAAATCGGTAATGAGATTGGCGGCTTTGAGAAAGGTATAGAAACTGGAATACGCCGTATTATTTCTGGCCCCGAGTTTCTTTTCAGAGTGGAGACTGCTCCAGCAGGAGTTGCTGAAGGTCAACCTTACCAAATCAGTGATATTGAGCTGGCTTCCAGATTAGCATTCTTCCTTTGGAGTTCACTACCAGACGACGAGTTGATCAATATTGCTACTGAAAACAGATTAAGTGATTCAGATGTGTTGGAAGAGCAGGTAATGCGAATGCTAGCTGATCCTAGAGCTGAAAATCTAACAACAAACTTTGCATCTCAATGGTTTACTTTAAGAAACCTACAAGCAATTGTTCCTGATCCACTGACTTTCCCTGATTATAGTGACAACTTAAGACAGTCTTCAGTCTTGGAAACTCAGATGCTTTTCCAAAGCATCATTGATGAAGACAGAAGTGTTCTTGATATCATTAATGCTGACTATAGCTTTATCAATGAAGAACTGGCGAAGGTTTACGGTATACCTGGAATCATAGGTAGTCGTATGAGACGCGTTGAAATAGAAGATGAAAATAGGAGAGGTATTTTGGGGCACAGTAGCATTTTAACCCTAACTTCTCTGACTATAAGAACATCTCTTGTTACTAGAGGTAAATGGTTCTTGACTAACTTAGTTGGTACTCCACCCCCTGAGCCCCCACCAAATGTTGACACTCAATTAACCGAGGTTGAAGGTGTTCCACAATCATTGCGTGAACAGATGGAGATGCATAGAGCAGACCCTGTATGTTCATCTTGCCACCAATTAATGGATACAATTGGGATAGCTATGGAAAACTTTGACGGCGTTGGACGACATCGCACACTAGATAGAGGTGTAACTATAGATCCAGTAGACTTTCTATTTGATGGAACTGAGATCACCAGCGTTGCTGATCTTCGCAACTGGTTAGTGGAGCGTCCTGAAATATTTGCTTCTAATACAATAGAGAAATTAATGCAATTTGCATTAACCAGACCTCTAGATTGGTATGATATGCCTCATGTAAGAAATATACTTCGTGAGTCTGCTCAAGAAAACTATAAATTCTCTGATATTATTCTAGGAATTGTTAAAAGCGTACCTTTTCAGATGAGAGTCAATGAAGGGTCAGGGTGAAGCAGTCGCTTCTAACTAAGACTCAGTCAATAGTTATAGTAGTAACTAAAAAAGGCAGCTATTTAGCTGCCTTTTTTTATGCTTGTTTAAATAAGTTAAACAAACTTGTGAATTTCGTCTCCTTAAAACTTATAGCCAAACCTCAAGATATAAACCCAAGAATCAATTACTAGATCAACTATCAAGGTATTAGCAAGCTCAATAGTTGTACCTATACCCGTTTTCCATATGACTGCATTAAAACATTAAGCTTTCATTTAAATTAATATCCACTCCTGCTTGAAATTAAGACCTTGGGAATCAACTACATCTATGTTGTAGTTTCCAGCTGGCTCTATTGTATCCAGGACAACGCTGCCATTCGCAGTAGACTTAGCTTCCATCAGCATTAAGTAATTTATGTCCTACTTCATTATAAGAATCGATATTGCTTTCAGTATTGAAGAAATATTGTGCGCTTAGCTTTGGTGATAAGTGCTTTTCAATTGCAATCGAACCCAGCCCCACTTAAATTGCCGGAAAAAAAACAGCAGTATGTGTAAATGCTGATGATGCCAGCAGTTCAGCACCCCAATTATCAGTAAGCATATGGGTGAAAGTTTGGCTTAACTGAGTATCACTATCAATACTCACCTGTCCATTTGGAGAGAACACAGTGGCTTGTAGAATGTTGCTAACCTTTAGACGGATTCACTGATGCAGCGCCGGCTCTGACAATAAAATCACCAGCTTCATCTGCCTGAACAATTCCAGCTAGCCAAACAGGCAATTCCATTAATTCCAGCTAAAAATTGTTTATTCATTATCTTTGTTCCTCTGACAATTCAGTAGTAGTCAAAATAATAAATTTTTATAGTCTTCTCATCGATAGAAATCAGCAAAGCAATAAAAAAGGAGGCAAATGCCTCCTTTTTTAATATTTTCTGATGAAAATAATAACTTAGTGCGGTTTAAAATTACTCTCTTACTGGAAAAATATTACCATCACCATTACGTTCTTCAGCGGTCATGTTGTCATTTCGCCATTCGCGAACAACATCCATATATTCAGGTAGCATAGTGATGCCTCCACCACGACCTGCTTCCATTGGGACACCTAACATTTCTGAAAACTCAACGGCATAAGTCGATTCGCCTGGAAGGTTATGTGGAACTTCTCCAGCGGCTCTAATGATTTCTGTTGCAGGGCGACAAGGATAGGGTTGCATTGTGGTATTTGCCACGCTTGGAAAAACCGTTTGATTTGAAAAAGACATCGTAGAGATAAACTGGATCCTGAACCATATAGATGTGCAAAATAGTTTCGTCGTCACCTTGTGGAATAAAACGCTCGATCATAGTTGCTTGATCACTTAGTGCTAGACCATTGCGTCTCATCCAGCCAGCTTTCAAATGGGTGGTAGTAACAACTAGTGTGTCACCTTCCCAACGTCCCCGTCGAAAACCCCTGCCAAGTATGAGGAGCCATATCATCAGGATGTGGGCGCCCATCCATCCAGATTTCACGACGCTGAGCCTGCCATCGAATGTGTGTGCCTATCTTAATCAATTCAAGAGATTGTGGGTCCAGCTCTTGCCAGATATAAAGATTACCAACACCTCTGAAACCATAAGATAGATGGATGAGGCTTACACTGATGCTCTGGCAAAGGTTAATAATGAAGGCTGCCAACTATCTGCGCGTAATTGTGCTGCTTCATTTATAGGTAGGCCAGCATAATCTCCAACAAAAGGGCCCTGGTATACGCTCTTCTTGATCTTCATGCATTATCGGATCCCAGTGACCGATAAATGCCTTGAGCCTGGGTCAAACTCGTAAAAGAAAACATTAGAGTAAAAGCAAGCAGTCGCCTTATTGATAAATGCATCTTCACTCCCTCCTGTATATAGTTATAGTTATGGATTGTTATAAAAAGTAGAGAAAATATACCTTAAAAACGAAGTGAATGCATATATATAAATCAATTAAACACTAGCAACACTGCTGCTTTACATAATGGTTTTCTCTTTTTCTATCTAGTATTACATTGTGTTTATAAGAACGGGTATACTTTCGGATTCCTATTAATAATTGGAGCGGCTGCATGAAAAATATTATTTTTATCTCTTTGTTTATATTGAGTTTTACTGCTAATGCGCAGATAAGCCAATCCAAGGGAAATTTCGAAGACAAATTTCGTCAACTTGATGAAGTGCTACCTACAGCCAATAGCTATTCGTACGGCATCAGGCGCTCCAGGCAATGAGTATTGGCAACAACAAGCAGATTACTTAATTGAGGTAACTTTAGATGAAGAAAATAAACGCATCTTGGGTTCCGAACGTTATAACTTACACAAATAACTCTCCCAGATACATTGAGCTATCTATGGGTCCAACTTGATCAAAACCGCTTTCGAAATGATTCGATTGGACGTAGCTCTGAAACCTCAGGCAATAGCGACCGCCTGGCTTTTTCCACCTTGCTTCGTGAGCGAACACTTTGAAGACTTCGAAGGGGGGCTTTCAAATAAGTCGAGTACAGGAAGTTCGAAGGCAGCGAACAGAATACACAAATAATCCAAGGACGTGAGCTGAATACACAGATAAACGGTACCATGATGCGTGTGGATCTTGAGGCAGCCCTAGAGTCAGGCGATAGCATTAGCTTCGAAATCGATTGGGAACATAACATCGTCAATCAAAGTATTCTTGGTGGACGTGGAGGCTATGAACATTTTGAAGAAAAGCGATACTTACCAGTATGCTGTATCACAATGGTACCCCCGTATAGCTGCCTATACCGATTATGATGGTTGGGGTAAATAAACAATTTGTTGGCACGGGTGAATTCACTCTCGAATTTGGCGATTTTGAAGTCCATATAACAGTTCCCGCCGACCATATCGTTGCTTCCACTGGCACTCTACAAAATCCCAATGCTGTGTTAACTGACGAACAGCAGGACCGCTTGGAGCAAGCGCAAGATTCTGACACGCCAGTATTTATCGTAACTCCTCAAGAAGCTATGGCTAATGAGCAAGAAGGAACTGATGAGACAGTAACCTGGATCTTTGAAGCTGAAAATGTTCGTGATTTTGCCTGGGCCAGCTCACGAAAATATATTTGGGATGCACTAGGCCATCAGCAAGAAGGTGCAGCTTATCCTGTCGTTATGGCCATGTCATTTTATCCTTCTGAGGCTGAACCTTTATGGTCACAATATTCTACTCATGCTGTTGCCCACACGATGGATGTGTATTCTGATTTTTCATTCGATTACCCCTACCCTACTGCAATTTCTGTCAATGGTTGGGAAAATGGCGGCATGGAATACCCAATGATAACTTTTAATGGTTATCGGCCAGTAGAAGATGAAGAAACTGGAGAAAGAACCTATTCAAGACGAACCAAGTACGGATTAATTTCTGTGATCATTCATGAAGTGGGGCATATTTATTTTCCCATGACTGTCAATTCTGATGAACGCCAATGGACATGGATGGATGAAGGCTTGAATACCTTTTTACAATTTATGGCCGAACGTGAATGGGAAGATGATTACCCTTCTCGTCGGGGAGACCCGGCAAATATTACAAATTATATGCTTTCTCAAAATCAAGTTCCGATCATGACCAATTCAGAGTCTGTTCTACAATTAGGGAATAATGCTTACGGCAAACCCGCTACTGCTTTAACCATACTGCGGGAAACAGTAATGGGCCGTGAGTTATTTGATTTTGCATTTAAAGAGTATTCTGAGCGTTGGATGTTTAAACGCCCAACACCATCTGATTTATTCCGCACATTAGAAGACGCTTCAGCAGTTGATCTGGATTGGTTCTGGCGTGGTTGGTTTTATACAACTGACCATGTCGATATTGCACTCAGTGACATTCGTGAATATAGTATCTCAACGCAGGATCCGGAAATAGAGTTTCCTATTCAGCGCCAGGAAGAAGCTGAAGAGCCGGTATCTTTAACACAAATTCGAAATGCAGTTTTACCAAAGCGGGTCGAAGAATTTCCTGAGTTAGAAGACCTGTATAACGAAAATGACGAATTCACCGTATCTAACGTAGACCGTAATGAATACACCAGTTTTCGAGAAGGTTTAGAGGATTGGGAACTGGAATTACTCGACCAATCCATCGCTGATGGTTTGATGGTCTATTTTCTGGATTTTGAAAATATTGGCGGGCTGGTAATGCCGCTACCTATCCGGCTTGAATATGCCAATGGCGAATCAGAAGATATAATGCTACCGGCTGAAATATGGCGTAGAAGCCCCCATCAAGTCACGCGTTTGTTCTTAAGCGACCAGGCTATCGTTGCAGTTGAGCTTGATCCTTTATTTCAGATTGCCGATACAGACAGAAATAACAATCGTATACCTCAGCAAATACAACGCTCTCGCATTGAACTCTACCGTTCTAACAACCCTACTCGAGATTTAATGGCGGATCTTTTGGTCGAATTAGAACAAGCTGAAACGGGTGAAGAAGCCGATGCAGGTAACGACGTTCCACTTCAATCAACTGGGGAATAAATGCGCCTGCATAGTCTTATCTTATTTGCATTGCTTGCTGTTCAGCCTGCAGTGCAAGTGCAGGCACACCTTGAGCAAACCCTGCTAACAACAGTAGCATTTAATTCCCGCACGCAAAGGCTGGAAGTGGTGCATCAAATTTATGCACACGATGTCGAGCATGCTTTTGGCAATCTGGTTCAGGCAGAAGGCGGACTCGATAATGTCCCAGCACAAGCATTAGTGGGAGTTGAATTAGGTAAAACATTTAAGTTATGGAAGCTTGACGGTGAAGAGATTCCTCTGGCGCTCGTCGGCGCTGAACTTGAAGCTGAATTCCTTTATATTTATCAAGAAGCAGGCATAACTGCTATTCCCGAATCAATGCGAGTTGAGCATGGGATGCTGAGAAACTATTGGCCAAATATGCGTAATTATCTAAATGTTGATTATGGGGCTGTCATTAAAAGCTTAATTTTTTCTGATAACGATGGCGTAAAAACTATTACTAATGAATAAATAAACTATGATTTGTAGCTTATACAGGAGCTTAAATACATATTTTTTCCTTAATTCTAGTTAAGCTAAAGCTGATAAACCCAATAAAAATCAGTAATATGTGTAACATTGCACGACTTATAGAGTCTTTAACGACCAATGAAATCAGTTTTTTTACAAATAGTAGCTTCTACACTAATCCTGTTAAGTTTTTCTGCGCAGGCGCAAGTGGTTATTGGCGAGCATGTCGATGCTGAACTAGTCGCTGAAATGACTGGAGTTGCGCCGGGCCAAGATACTTGGGTCGCTCTACGCCTTGACCATATGGAGAACTGGCACACCTATTGGAAAAATCCTGGTGATGCTGGACTTGCTACTCAGATTAACTGGACTCTTCCTGATGGCGTTACTGCAGGCGAAATTGTTTGGCCTACACCTAAACGTATTGAGCTACCAGCTGACCTAGTGGATTTTGGTTACGAAGACGAGATTTTTTTACAAGTTCCTCTCAATATTTCAGCTTCTTTTCAAGCTGAAAGCCTGGATATCAGCGCCAATGCTCAGTGGTTAGAATGTGAAGATATTTGTATTCCTGGCGGAGCTGTTGTGTCTTTGTCATTACCTGTCTTAGATGAATCTCAAATTACACAAAATGTACAATGGATCGAAGGCTTCGAGATAACTCGCACATCAATACCAACTAGTGATGTAAGTTTCAATACCACTTTTTCTATCGCGAACGGCAGTTTGCATATATTGGTTCAAGCAACCGAAGCGGTCTTCGAAAACGCAAACGCTATAAGTTTTATTCCTGGAGAGCATCGAGTCTTTGATTATGTCTCGCCTCAGGAAATTACTTACCAACTTTCAAGCTTGCAGCTCTCTCAAGGTCACCACCCTCGTCTCAACGAAGCGCCTGAAGAAATTACCGGACTCTTGTTAGTAACTGATAATAACAACCAACTCATATCTTATGAAATTGCAGCCGCACCCGATGGCATTAATGCTTCAGACTTAGGACTTTTGGCTGCTAATTCAGAATCTTTAACTAGCACATCATCTTCTGTTTCGGATATGAACCTCATACTGGTATTTGTCTTTGCCATGCTTGGCGGCATGATTCTTAATCTCATGCCTTGTGTGTTCCCAGTGCTATCCTTAAAAGTTCTTAGCCTGGTTTCTAATAGTAATTCCTCTCAACAAGAAAAACGTTTACATGGCTTAGCGTATACGGCTGGCGTCATTGCAGCCTTTCTGATCCTTGCATCTGTATTGCTTGCCCTGCAGGCTGGTGGTGCACTCATAGGCTGGGGCTTTCACCTGCAGTCACCCTGGTTTATCAGCCTGCTGATTTTCCTGTTTTTTATTATGGGACTTTCAATGTCTGGCGTGGTTGAATTTGGCACCAGTATTATGGGAGTTGGCACTGAACTCCAAGATAAAGAAGGCTATTCAGGTTCATTTTTTACTGGCATTCTGGCGAGTGTAGTCGCCAGTCCTTGTACAGCCCCATTTATGGGTGCGGCCTTAGGCTTTGCTTTCACCCAACCAGCAATTATTGCCTTGGCTGTTTTTATTGCCTTAGGTTTGGGTATGGCTTTGCCATTTCTATTAATTTCTTTTGTTCCGACCCTATCAAACTTGCTTCCTCATCCAGGCAAATGGATGCTTACTTTTAAACAAGTGTTGGCTTTTCCACTTTATGCGACCGTTGTGTGGCTTCTTTGGGTATTGGGCAATCAAACTGGTACTGATGGAATGGCTTTAATCGTTGCAACTTGTGTTCTGCTAGCATTAGCAGCATGGTTATATCAGCGTCGCCGCGAAATTCAATCTTCATTCTGGCGTTATGCAAATGCCTTAATTATCTTATTATGTATAGTAACAACTGTAGGCGTGGTGAGATCGCCTTTGCTTGAGACCCAAGCTATTGCCCAGGTGATTAGTGAAGATGCATCTTATGAAGCATATAGCGATGCCCGCCTGGCGCAATTGAGAAATGATGGACAAGCAGTTTTTGTCAATATGACAGCAAGCTGGTGCATAACCTGTCTAGTCAATGAGAAAATCGCTCTCGACTCTGAAGAGTTCATAACAGCATTAGCAGATAACAATATAACGTATTTGAAAGGTGACTGGACAAATAACGATCCCGAAATAACTGAAGTGCTAAGACGCTATGAGACCAGTGGCGTGCCTTTATATCTAATGTTCCCTGCAAACCCATCGCAGCCTGCAGAAGTACTGCCTCAGATACTTACGACCAACATCATTCTTGATGCAATGCAAAGAATTTAACCTTCATTAAGAAAGTTCTTCAGTTTAAAAAACTAGTCTCGTGCTGAACGGATATGAACTAATATCTCATCGGCTCTTTCAAGAATGTCATCATGATTTGGGCTAAGCACTTCACTCGCAATAACCAGTGCTTCACTGTCGCGTTCAGAACCATATTTAAATTTATGGTCATGGCCGATAGAGACTGTTTTAGCATTACGGCCGCCTTTCGGATTAATGGTCTCATTAGGTCGACCATGTGAGCCTTTAATATGCTCATAACCTTGTGGATCACTGTAGTATTCTAAATCACGATTATGAGTAGAAATCATGACTCGCAAACTACGTTCCGAGCATTTTTCCAGAAAAGCCCAGGCTAGTGCTAACTGATAATCCGAGCTAGTACCATTAAATAATTCATCAAAAAGACCCAAACTATTAATTGTGGCGTTAGCCAAAAAGTCTTTAATATTTTCAAGCTGAGCTTTAAAAGTACTGCGTTGATGTGTCAGGTCATCCTCAACATTAAAATTATGATAAATCTGATCAGGAACGGTTAGTTCTGCACTTTCTGCAGCGATAGTCCTTCCCATTAAAGCGCCTTGCAAGATTAAGCCTAAGGCCTTCAATGAAGTTGATTTACCTGCCATATTAGGCGAAGGTAAAACGACTACAGTAACTGCCTGACCGCTTGCTGGATCTATTTCTCCTAAAGAAAAGTCACCAAAATTCTCACTAACACTGTTTAAGAAATGCTCAATGAGGCGCTCTCTTAGTACACTATCTTTAGCTTGAGTATCAGCAAATGCATCCAAGGCTTTTTCAAGCTCTTGTAAAGATTTAGCTTCAGACCAACGCAGGTTATTCGTTCGGCCACGGCGAAAGTCATTTTCACGTTTGACTAATTTTGAAACCAGCTCATGTTCTTTTAGGTGATTTATCAATGCTTCCGTGCCGCCAAGGTCTTTATACATTGATACTGAGATATCGACCCCAGGGATACCACCCTGACCTTCTCTTAGTAAATAAGCATGGTGAAATTTATGAAATGAAAAATTCAAACCTGTGCCGTCTGGAGCAGACACTTTAGGAAAGCTCCCGTAAAAAGTTGCATCAATGTTTCTTACACTTTCAGCGTATTCTATTAACTGGGCAACCATCAAAGCTTCCTGAGCAAATTTGTGTAATCCGCAACTTTGAATATATTCAGCAGCTGCATTGCCGGGTAAATGGCAGTGGGTTTTTATTTCAGTATCCGTAATTCCGGTTTCTTTTGCTACTTCAGGCTCAAGTGTTACTAGCATGCCCAAATCATCTAAAGTGAGCCCTGAGGTTTTAATCGTATCTGAACCATCTGGTTCCATTGCTAAATTTTGAACAATTTTATCTAAGACTTTTATATTGCTAGCAACCTTATCAATATCTTTAAGTCCACTCCATTGTTTAAAGCGCTCACCATGTTTTTCAATCGCGCTTTTTATAACAGTTAATAACTTTAAAAAATAGGCATATTTATCATGAGCTATGCGAATATTATCAGCAGCTTTTTCACTATCACTGGGTTTTGAAAAAGCAAAATGATCGCCTCTGGAAGTATATTTAAACTCAGCAACAGAAATATCAGCGCTAACTAAGCCCTGAATCATAGTAATTAATTCTGCATCCTGAAAAGGGCGATATTCAATAGCTTTAGTAAATATTTTCCCAGTTTCACCCTTGAAAATATTTTGCAAAATATGGTCACCATTACTGCTACCGCTTAATCGATTGCCTTCAATATTATAAATATCAAAAAACACTCGAGTGGACCCTAAAGCTTCTTGATCAATGCCCACCAAAGTGCAATATCTTCCTAATATCCCATTAGGCTGATTTTCTAGGCGAGTACTTATTTCAGTATCAACAAATTTCATGAGTAAACATCTTGCTGTAAATTAATTTAGGGATTCAGCGAGGGATTCATAACGACTATCTGTCAATAATCGCATAAAAGCTACCAATGCGTTTATCCTTCTTTCATCTAAGGCTGGTGCAGATTCTAGTTCTATAATAGATATGTTTTCAGCAACTTCAGGCTCTCCCCAAATTTCTCCTGTTTCAGGATTAACTTGTGCTGAGCTACTCCTAGTATTAAATTTATTATAGAACAAAACCACGCTTTTCAAATCCTGAAAAACGCCATTATGCATATATGGTGCAGTAATAGCGACATTTCTTAAAGTCGGTACTTTAAATTTACCAGCCTGTAATGGATCACTAATTTGCGGATTTTCCAATAGCCCTTTATCAATATATTCTAAGCCTAAACCATTTGCTTCACGTAAGACGCTATTCACTGGCACACCAATGTTGTGATAGAGATAATTGCTAAAAGTTTCTCTTTCTGAGCCTGGCAAGGTATTGAGTTGATGGCATTGATTACAATTAGTAAATTGCTCAGAAAAAAACAAGGTCATACCTAATTCTTCTTCCCTACTGAGTTCATATTCTCCGCGCAGAAAGCGATCATATTTTGAATCAAATGGAGAAAAAAATTCAGTCTGTTCGAAAGCGGCTACACTTTCCGTCATAGCTTGATACGCAGCATCAATATCAGTAAATATTTCTTCACCAAAAAGATCTTTAAAAGCCATTTCATATGTTTGGCTTTCTAATAAACGCGCAATCACTGCTTGTTTATTTGGGAAAGCCATTTCTATAGGATTTAAAGGTGGGCCTCCAGCTTGACTTACTAGATTAGCTTCACGTCCGTCCAAAAACATGCCTCCTACATATTCACCTTCTGCATTAGTATGAAACTCAGGTGTTAGTGCCGCATAAGAAATTGTTGGCGCATTTCTATCACCTAAAGAAATCAAATCTCCACCTAAGGAGGCGGCGGCTGAGACGCCACTATCTCGCCAATCTGTAAACGCTCTGGCTGGATCATGACAAGTAGCACAACTTTGAGTACGTTCTTGAGAAAGGTTTACATCGAAAAATAAAGCGGCACCAAGATCAGCCATTTTACTTAAGCGTAAATCAGCTACATCTGCTGCCAGCGCATTTCCAATTAGCCCAGCATAAAGAAAAAATATTGCGCAATATTTCAACATTTAGCCTGCCGCTAAATGGTTATCCCAAAACAAACCAGTAGTGAAATCTTCACTTATCGTCATATTCATGATGGCTTGTTGAGGTAAATCGTAATATCGAAGCTGTCCTGTTCCAGCGCTATAAAGAAATCCATCCTTATAGGCACAAACACCACAGGCATCTCTGGCACGAACTTGGTTTAAAAACTCTCCACTTCCTGCATCCCAAAAAGTTAACACATTAGCGCGTGGGCATGAGGCTACTAAAAATCGGCCACTTTCATCATAACGAATGGACCCGACATATTGTGACAATTGGGATTGAACCTGTTCTGGTGCCAGCATAGGGCGTATAGCCTCACCGCGTTGATGAGTTGCAAGCAGTGGAACACGTAAAAATGGTTCGCCTTCAAATTGCATAGACATAGCAAGCTGCCCTTGCGGGTTAATATCTAGATGCCGAATGCTAGCCTGATGATATTCAGCAGGTAAACTCCTTTGCTCTAAGTTCTCACCTGTGGATCTATTAATATAAACTAATGAAGGTTGCATAGAGTCGATATTGAGCTTTTCACGCACCGACTCAGGGTGAGTGCGAATTCCTCCATTAGCAACAACCAAGGTTTCCTGATCTGGCATAAGGAGTAATTCATGCGGTCCAACACCGTAACTGGGAAACTCATTAACCCGCTCAAGAGCGACAGTTGTTGATGATTTATTAACCCGCCAGACTCCAATACGTCCGCTATCGCCTTGCAGGTCATCATAAGCGCTTTCTGTTGTATAAAAAAATTCATCATCGCTAGAAAAAACGCCATGCCCATAAAAATGTCTGCCTTCAGGCGCTTCAATTTCTTGTAGAATATTGCCACTTAATGTATCTCCAAGAACCATAAACCTACCGGGTCTGCGCGCAACAGCAACAAATAAATCTACTTTGCTGCTTAAAGTAGCCGCATGTGCTCGCGCCCTTAACTGATGGCTATAAAGTTCAGTAAGTTGATTATTTTCAATTGTGAAAGCTTTTAACCAGTGCTTATCATCACTATCAGTAGCAGCACTAAGAAAAATTGGAGCAGCTTTATCATTACTGAGAGCAAGACACGGACTTAAAGAAAGCATTACAGCAAGACTCAGGAGAGAGCGTCTTGGCAAGTTTTGAATAATTTTCGAAGACATACTAGTCCCCATCCAAACTGTTAAAACCAAGATATAGATCAGTATTTTTTAAAGCTGTTTCTAGCGCCTCATGCAAGGCTTCAACTTCTGCATGCAATGTCTGCAATTGTGCATATTGCATTTCATTTGTCAGCGCTGTCACCATTGAATCTGGCAAAGCAGCAAGTGTCACAGCTAAATCTGAAAACACATTAACAATTGCAGTTATATCTTCCTCATAAAAAGCAGAACTATAAGCAGTAAATAATAACTCTGCGCTGTTGAGATTATTTTTAATATTAGTCAACGAACTTTCAGAGCGCCAAGACTCAGCTGAACGCGTTCTGGTAGTGACAAAGGATTCTCCAATAGCTGGGGCTAGTTTTAAATCACGTATTTTTGCGATGGATTCTTGCAAGGCCTTCAAAAAATCAATACTTAGATCTTCGGCATTTTCATAAAACCCTCCTGCAACAGGATCTAAAATCAGCGCTCTATATTCATCCATCCAGCGTTGAGTAACGCCAAAACTAATCTCATTTATGTTTCTAGAGATGCTTGTAGTTAATGAACACAAATAAGCGTTGTCTCGAAAATCACTGAGAGCATTAGCGTCATATAAAAGTTTTTCTAATGAGGGCAACCCTTGCACACCAACACTCTGGCGTGGGAATGCGTTGCTAGTCAGTACTGATTCATCTTGTGATGCAATCAAAGCATCTAATTGGCGACCACTAGCTCCGCGTTCATCGGGCCAATAATGCATACGATAATTCCAATTGAAGTAGGTGATTGGGCCGAATTGAATATGCTGAATTGCCTGCCAGGCCAGCATGGATTGTTGATAAGAGTTCTTTAAGCTATCTAAATTTAAGGCGCTTAAATCAGAACAAAAATTCTCAGTAGCAGAAATTAACTCTAATGACCGCGACTCTAAATTTTGATATGACGGAATAATTAGTTCATCAGTAACGGCAATATTAATTGCAGTCCAATCCTCATCACGAGTAATCAGATTCTGCCCATATGTTAAGGGGCTAGCTAATAAGAGTAAAATTAGTCCACTTAGTTTTGCGATATATTTATCCATAGGTAACATTATATGCTTTGTAGAAAATTGATTAAATCTTCTCTTTCTGTCGTTGATAAGGCTTTGAAAGCTTGTTTAGATCTCTCAGCTTCACCCCCATGCCATAAAATGGCTTCTAGCAAGCTTGTAGCTCTCCCATCATGTAAATAATACTGTTCATCTATTTGCTGATAAGCTGAAAGCCCCCATAAAGGCGGCGTTCTCCATTCATGGGATAATTCATCATCAGAAGTATCAGCCAATGCATCTCCCATATCATGCAACAATAAATCTGAATAAGGGTTCACAGTGCCCTGCATGTAACCGGATTGATGACAGCTTTGACAGCCAATATTTTCAAATACCACCTTGCCTGCGCTATATATATTATCTACGTTAACTATAGGCAAAGGGATGTTTCTTATAAAAAATAATAAGCTGGCAAATGCAGGAGGACCAATTTCTAAATTCTGATCTTGTCTGGAAGCGCCATTAGGTCGGGATAGGCAATAGTGTTGCAGCTGCGTGCAGTCTCCAAATGGATTGGGAAATAATTCTGAACTAATTCCTAGATCTAAACTTAATGCCTGGCCTGTCTGTTCCTCTAAATTAATCACGTCTGCTTTCCATCCATAACGGCCTGACCCCGCTTTACCTGAAATTCCATCATCATTTAGATCTTCAGGATCCTCTTTTGCAAGTAACTCAGTTAAAGGTATTGTTTCCAACAAACCAACGCCAAACAATGCCGGTGCAAACCTGGGCGAAAATTCTATTATTTCTGCTTGTTCGATTTCTGTTTGCCCAATTCCTGCCTTCCCCGATTCAGTTTGCACATTTGTAAAAAAATATCTGGGAATTTTCAGGACAACTTCGGTCGAATCAGGCAATTTTTCAACAATACTGCTATAGCTAATGTCGACTTGCGCTTCGGCAGGCAAACCAGAAATTGCACTGCTTTGTATTTGTTGTCCTAGAAAATCACTATTGATGCGGAAATTTAATCCATCGGCCAGAGTCCCTCTACCAGCTTCAAAATGACATTGAGCACAAGAGCGGGCATTATAAAGAGGCCCTAAACCATCACTGGCTTTTGTTGATGAGGGGGCACTTACCCAGGTTTTTTCAAACAGAGCTTGCCCAGTTACAAAATCCAAGCCAGCTTCAGATATTGCAAAAGGGTTTACCTGCGCAATAGAAGCATTCACAAAACAGCATGAAAAGAAAATAATGAATAATCGCAATTTCATAATTTGTTTTTAATATTGCAATTAAAAGAGAAAATTTAGTTGCAGCTCTTACTATTGCTTTCGATGCAGCTACAAACCGCCTAAGCTATCTGAGCCTGAAATACTCACATTTTGCAGATTTAATTCCCTAATAATATCTTCAATGGTTCGGGTTTCCTCCATCAGGGCATCGACTACTCTCGAAACCACCTCTTCACCATCTAAATTATTACTCGCAATTAGTACATCAAAAGTATTACCTCTAGCGGCTTCAGATAATAATACTTCCATTGCTAGCTCTGTACTTTCAATTCTGGCTAACATTTGTGCGGCAAGATGGGGCGCCTCTTGTGCCATTAAGCTTGCTAAAGACGCTCCTCGGACTACCTCGCCGTTTATTCTTTCATAGCTACCCATGTAGACATTTTGAATTCCTAGAGCGTCGTAATAGTGAGAGTTATGAGTATTATCTGAGAAGCAGTCATGCTCTTCTTCAGGATCGTTTAATAATAGCCCCAACCTTATTCTTTCACCCGCTAGCTCTCCATAAGCCAGACTGCCCATACCAGTAAGAATAGTCGCCAACCCTCCTTCCGGTCCTTTTTGCATCAAATCCACATAGGCAGCCCCACCGGGTTGCCAGTTATAAACCATCTCGTCCAAATCTGAGACCAACAAGCTTGTAACCGCTTTTAAATAATCCCGCCGCCGATCGCAATTTCTGTTTGAGCATTCACTTAAAGAATAATCTGTAGCCGGGCGGTCACCCGCACCAGGATTGGTTCCATTTAAATCTTGACCCCATAGCAAAAATTCAATCGCGTGATATCCTGTCGCCACATTCGACTCAACGCCATCTATTTGATGCAAAGTTTCTGCAAGTAGTTGTGGCGTGATTTGTGCAGCATCAACACTGATACCTCCAATATCTAATAACTCATTCGCAATAATATTAGCGGTATAAAAATAATTGTTATCAGACTCTTCACCGTAGAATGCAGCGGTATAATCAATCAATCCCTCATCTAAGGGCCAGGAATTAACCCTGCCTTCCCATTCATCGACTACTGGGTTGCCAAAGCGAAAGGCTTCAGTTTGTTGGTAAGGAACGCGTGCTGCCAACCAGGCATTTCTGGCATAGCTTAATGTGGTTAGATTAGGCTCTTCAAGGAAAGCATCTATAGTATCTTCTAATACTCTTGCTGAAATCAAAGAGTCTTCGTAAGATGCTTGAGCAATGGAGATATAGTTCTCTATGATTGCCGCATGGGATGTAGAGTTTTGACGACCGGTAGAACAGCCAACAATGCTCAATATGCAAGCTAGTGTGCAGATTTGCTTAAACATGGAATTCTCTAATAAATGACTAGTCTAGATAGATGATAATCATTCTCATTAAGAAGTCAATCAATTAGTGAAATAGTAGGGTTAATCATGATCCAAGTCATGTCTTATTACCCTGCCTTCAACCATGAATATTACATCTTCCGCAATATTAGTACTTAAATCAGCTATTCTTTCGAGATAGCGTGAAGTTGAAAGCAAACTAATAGCTCTCTCTGACGTACTACTGTCTTGCATAATTGTTTCATTAACTTTTTGATGCATCAGTCGATTAATATCATCAACTGCATCATCAGCTAAAATAACCTTCTGAGCAATTTCAGTATTCATTTTAACCAATGCATCAAGGGTATTTCGAACCATCGTTTGCACCAAAACCGGCAACTCATTGATAAACTCTATTAAATCCGGCAAAGGATCATGTTCCGATAAAAAAAGCGCCCTTTGCGCAATGTTCGATGCAAAGTCACCCATTCTCTCTAAGTCATTATTCACTTTTAGGATAACGACAACTAATCTTAAATCAGTGGCCACTGGCTGATGTAAGGCTAAAATTTTCAGGCATTCTTCTTCAATCTGCACTTCTTTTTCATCAATCATGAATTCTTTATCTATGACAGACTGAGCTAAAGTTGCATCACGATTTTTAAGGGCTCGGATAGAATCATTTATAGCCACTTCAACCAAGCCGCCAATAAGTAATATTTCTTTTTTTAGATTCTCAAGATCACGCTGAAAATGTAGAGACATAATTTACTCTTTTATTGAACTTAACCAAAACGCCCGGTCACATATTCTTCAGTGCGTTTAACTAAAGGTTTGGTAAAAACCTGTTCTGTTTCACCAAACTCTATAAGATGCCCTAATTCCATAAAAGCAGTGTAATCTGAAATGCGGGATGCTTGTTGCATGTTATGAGTCACTATAACGATGGTATAACGTGATTTCAGATCAAACATTAAATCTTCAATATGCGCAGTTGAAATCGGATCGAGTGCTGAACAGGGCTCGTCCATTAATAGGATTTCTGGCTCCATAGCCAAGGCTCTGGCTATGCATAAACGTTGCTGTTGCCCTCCAGATAAATTCAAGGCCGAATCATGTAAACGATCTTTTACCTCATCCCATAAAGCGGCTTGTTTAAGGGAGCGCTCAACCAATTCATCCTTTGATCCTTCATGGCCATTAATACCTGGTCCCCAGGCAATATTATTGTAAATGGACTTAGGAAAAGGATTGGGTTTTTGGAAAACCATTCCAATTCGGCGCCTTACTTCTACAGGGTCTACTTCTGCACCATACAAATCTTCAGAAGAAAACATGATTTTACCTTCTAGAGTTACTCCGCTGATAAAATCATTCATACGATTAAGCGAACGCAGTAATGTACTTTTACCACAACCGGAAGGTCCGATTATTGAGGTAATTTTATTGCGTAAAAAATGGCAAGACACCTTATTTATTGCAGGATTCCCCGAATAAAGAATACTGACTTCATGCAAGTCTAGAGCCTTTTCTAAAATGGCTTCCGGATGCTCGGTATTTGCTGATAAGTTCTCTACAGCTGCTAATTCTGGCATTACTTCAATCTCCGTTCAGTTCTATTACGGATATAGATCACAGTTGCATTCATTAACAGTAACACCAGAAGCAAAACGATAATACCTGCAGCTGCTAGCTCATGAAATTCCTGCTGAGGACGTGATATCCAGTTATAAATTTGAATTGGCATCGCGGTAAAAGAATCCATTGGCCCTTCAGGTAAAAAGGCAACAAATGTCAGCGCTCCAATCATGATTAATGGGGCTGTCTCACCGATAGCACGTGACAAAGCCAGAATTACTCCTGTCATTATGCCAGGGAAGGAAACTGGTAACACATGTGCCCAGGCTGTTTGCCACCGAGTTGCCCCCAATGAATACGCAGCATATCGAATACTCATAGGAACCGTTCTGATTGCTTCACGACTAGCAATAATAATAACAGGCAATATCAGCAGGCTCATAGTGAGAGCCCCTGAGAGTAATGACCTTTCCAGTGCAAAAAAACGAACAAAAATGGCTAATCCCAAAATACCGTAAACGATCGAAGGTACACCCGCCAAATTTGAAATATTCACTTCAATAAATTTGCTTAGTTTCCCTGGCTTGGCAAACTCTTCCAAATACAATGCAGAGGACACACCGATAGGAATTGAAATAATGGCTATCAAGCCAATTAGCCATAAAGTTCCAACTAGCGCAGATTTTATACCCGCCCTTTCCGGAAAGCGTGATGGAAAACTGCTGATAAATTGCCAGTCAATCCAGCCAAGTCCGTCCACCGACACCTGATACAGTAAAACTCCTAATAACAACACACTAGCCCAAGTTACACCTGCGCAAAGATAAGAAAAATAAAGAGACTTTCTTTGTCTGTTACGAAGATGTTTTTTGTCTCTTTCAGAAATTAATGACATCAGTCATAAACCTCTCGATATTTATTTAATACTAATTGAGAAAAAATATTGATAAGCAGAGTAATGACAAAAAGCAGAGCGCCAACCGCAAATAAAGTCTGATAAGCGATCCCGCCAGCGGGTGTATCTCCAAGGCTAATCTGCACAATATAGGCAGTCATAGTCTGAATGCTCTCAAACATACTAAGGGTAAGATTAGGCGTCTGCCCTGCAGCAATTGCGACCGCCATTGTTTCTCCAATTGCACGCGAAATTGCCAACAAAAATGAAGCCATAACCCCAGACAACCCTGCCGGGACTACTACCTTAGTCGTCACTTCATATGAAGTCGCCCCAAGTGCATAGGCGCCCTGCCGCAAACTATCAGGAACAGCACGCAGTGCATTATCACTTAAGGTGGCAATCATCGGTAAAATCATGATCCCTACAACTATGGCAGCACTAAGTGCATTAAACACCTGAACTTCAGGGAAAATGCTTCGCAATAATGGCGTAACAAAAGTTAAGGCGAAATAGCCATAAACGACAGTTGGAATACCTGCTAATAGCTCAAGCACTGGTTTAATGTATGAGCGCATTTTGGGCGAAGCATACTCACTTAAATAAATAGCGCAGGCTAAGCCAAGAGGAATGGCGACAGCAGCTGCGCCAATGGTTACCTGCAGAGTCCCCCATAAAAGAGGTAATACACCAAATGAGCTTGGTTGAAGTATAGGCACCCAGGTGGTGCCAAAGAAAAATTCAGCAGGACTAACATTCTCAAAAAATACTAATGATTCTTTAAAAAGTAAGCCTATGATGGCAGCAGTTGTAATAACTGAAACAGCTGCACAAACGACCAGCCAGCTAACAATGCATGACTCGCCAAGGCGCCTGCCAGATTTCTGTATTGACTTGTTGGCTGCCTCGGCCATTCTAGACTTCCCGATTATCTAATGATAAATAATATTGGATATAATTGCCTAAGCGGGAATTTAAACATAGCTATTTAAAGATTCTGTAAAGATATACTTATTAATTTTATTTTAATGTCCTGCTTTAATTAAAAGGCAGCCAGAGCTTCTCGAGATGCCTGATATTCACTCGCAGGCATTGCTACATAACCAACCTCTTCTGCAAGAGCAGGCGCCTGATCCAAGTAAAATTCAACAAAGGCCCTGACTTCAGGTCTTTGTGCACTAACTTTACTAAGATAAATAAATATTGGGCGAGATAATGGGCTATAACTGCCATCATTAATCGTTGTTGCTGAAGGACTGATTGGACCCTCTCCACCGTCTATAGGTACAAGCTTAAGCACTGCTTCGTTGGCAATATAATAGGCATAACCAAAAAATCCCAGCGCATTTACATCGCCACTGATACCTTGCACAAGAACATTATCATCTTCACTAGCAGTGTAATCAGGTCTTGAAGCACCGGAATTTCCATTCACCACTTCTGTAAAGTAATCAAATGTTCCGGAATCCGTTCCTGGCCCATAAAGTCGTAAGGGCTGGTCTGGCCATTCCGGACGAACATCATTCCATGAATCTACAGCGCTGCCTGGGGCCCAGATCATGTTCAACTCATCAACTGTTAGGTAATCAACCCAAGTATTTTCTGTGTTAACTATGACTGATAAACCATCATAAGCCACAGCTATTTCCATAAAATCAATGCCATTAGCCCTAGCAGCCTCTGCTTCTGAATCCCTGATAACACGGGATGCATCACTTATATCTACTTCACCAGCCGCAAATTTTTGAAAACCACCCCCAGTTCCTGAGACGCCTACTGTCACTCTTACTCGAGGCTGTACAGCTAAAAATTCCTCTGCGACAGCTTCGCTTACTGGGAATACAGTACTTGATCCATCAAGACTAACCACACCGGATAAACGGTTAGGATCATTTGCTTCTACTTCCTGGCTTTCGCCTGAGCAAGCTGTTAAAAAAAGCGCCAGCACAGAAGCTATCAGTATATTTTTTAAAATGTAGATTTGTGTAAACATGCTCATAAAATACTCCTAGCGATATATAATAAAATATTTAAACCAAGGCGTTCTGCTACGATAATTAAAATTGGACATCCCACTGAACACGCAAACGGTTATCAGAATCTTCCGCAAGCAATAATCTATCGTCTATGCTCAAACGTGAGTAATCTAATGTCACCTTGCTGTCATGACCATTAAAGAACCAGTTTGCTCCAAGCGTGAATTCTCTTCGCTCATTTTCTAGCAACCTATTAGTCGCATTAGGTTCATCAACAAAGGCATAGCGCACTGCTAACTCTAGTTGCTCAGGCACTGCCTCAAACTGATTATGGAAAAAGTTTCCAGCTTGAATATAACCGCCGGTTAACTCATGTGTGCTTCCATCAGAATTATCAGTAATTTCTTTGCGATGAAACTCTTGTTGGGCAGAGAAGCCACGATATTTGAAAGCAAATTCCTGTACGGCTTGTTTAATCTCATATTGACCAGGTGTGGCAACTGCAGGTTTAGCGAAGCCATCTAGATTGCCACAACCAGATGAAGACCAACGAGTACAACTACCCGTATTGGTGAAACCAGCAATGGCTAAACTGCCTGTGGGTTGCTCTGTGTATTCCACATCAGTTTGGCGCCAGGAAAGATCTCGACCCATAAAATTCCACTGCAAACGAGCCATATACATTAGGTCATCGTCAGTATTATTTACTGCACGACCTTCGCCGTTAAATACACCAGCGTAATATCTCATATCAGCAGGAGTGTCCTGGAACAAATGTCCCCTTACCTGCACACCAAGCTGCCTATCCATTGTAAACACTCTGTTGGCGATGGAGCGTTCAACGAATTGTTGACGTCCAGAAGAGTCAACCCGCTCACGGTTAAGGTCAACTTTCCATTGGCCAAGTCGAATTCCGATCCAGTCCCATTTAGCGATATCAATTCGATAGTCGATCACTCTGGCACTGGCAGAAGAGCTACTATCATCTACATCTCTAGATGGCTGAAGATCAACCTCAAAATAGTATTGCAACCAGGGCTGAAGGCCATGCCCGCCAATTTTCATACGCAGGCGGCGAGCTTCAAAATTAGCTTGATCATCAGCATTTAAAGCAGAAATCTGTCTCGGATCTGAACGATATGGCGTGGTAAAACGCATTTGAGCACGCCATTGGAGATTGGTTTGCCAATTACCATCTCGCGTCTCTAAGCGAAACCCACTGCTACCACGACTTGCCATTACTGGAAATTCTTGTTCAATTTGTTCGGCTACTTCAGCAGCAACAGCCATATCAAGCACTTCTTCTAAAACAGGCTGGTCTAAAATATCATTACTTGAGACAGTTTCTTGTTCAAGTAAGCCATTATATTGTTCCTGAGTGATTGCGCCATTTTGCAGCAATATATCCAGTAATTCTTGTTCTGCTGCATTTACGGCAGAAGTGGTTTGAGTCAAGGCTACTGCTAAAACCAAGTGCTTAAATTTAAGCGGTGCAATAATTGGCTTCATTGATGGTCACTCCATAGTTTTAATGATTTTTGATGATTTCGTTTAAAGACTCATGCATTTTTTCAAAGCACTATTAAGATTAGATAAAGACTAAATTAATGTTTAAAGAAGGATGTTGATGGAAAATGAAATAATGTAAGGTAGAAGATCAGATGAGGGAATTTAAAATCAATCTACCTTTTGAGGATTTACATTCTTTGCCAATGGCATACGATAACTAAAAGTTGAGCCCCTACCAGGCTGGCTCAATAACTGAATCTTTCCAGAGTGCCTTTCAGAAATATTCTTCACAATTGAGAGCCCTAAGCCTGTGCCGCCCAAGCTTTTTGATCTGGCTTTATCAACACGATAAAAACGCTCAAAAATTCTTTGCTGATATTGGGAGCTAATACCTATACCTGTATCACTAATCTGCAGTAATAACTCCTTATCTTCTATACTTAATTTAATACTGATTTCTCCATTTTTAGGTGTGTATTTAATGGCATTATCAAGTAAATTATCTACTAATTGACTTAAGTTCTGACGATCACCGTAAGCTTCAATCTTTTGTTCTGAAATCTCAAGATTTAATTTTTGTTGCTTCTCTTCAACAGCTGCTTGAGCAGATTCAACAGCGCTTTTAACAAGCTCATTCATATTAATAATGGTAAAACGTTCACTTTCATGAGCATCTTCCAGGCGAGATAATGTCATTAAATCTCCAACCAATTGAGATAAACGGATGCTTTGAGAATGGATACGTTTCATAAACTGCAAAACCGTATCTTGATCTATATTTTCATCATCAATTACACTTTCTGAAAGTCCACGAATTGCAGTAATAGGCGTCTTTAATTCATGCGATGCATTTGCCACAAAATCAGTTCTAATCCTTTCTAAACTTTTAAGCTCACTAATATCATGCAAAACAACAACCGCGCCAATGGGACTACCCGAATCATCACTTAATGATGCCGCATAAATATCAACCACAGAACCCTCATTATTTATCGATTTTGAATAAGTAAGAACTATTTGAGTCTTAACGATAGAACGGGTTTTCATAGCCTCGTCCAGAGCTTGAGTAATTTCATTATTTCTGACTTCTTCCCATACAGGCTTGCCAGTACTTTCAGCACTATCCACGCCTAGTAATTTAACAGCCGCTTCATTTATATGTAGAATCTTCTGCTCTTGATCAACATCTATAACGCCCTCAACCATGCCTGCAAATATTGCAGACAAACGATTGCGATCAGCGGTAATATCAGAAATGTTTGACGCGGAATTTCTAGCTAATTGATTAATTACTTCTGCTAGTTTTTTTAGTCCCAATGCATTTTTTTCGGGAACTCTTCCTTTAAAATTTCCTGCAGAGATATCTAAAGCAATTAAAGCTAATTTTTCGACAGAACTAGACTGAATTAAAGCCGCCAAAGTAATCAAAAATAATCCCACGACAGCAGAAAGTACAGCATCATTAATGATTTCATTAATTTCCGATGATACTGCTTCATCCATCACATCAATGAAGAATGCCGAACGCACAATGCCTAATAGTTGCGTGTCGCTATAAACGGGTAAAGCATAATAAATAAGATCTTGTTCAATAGTCCGGCTATACCTGGATATTTGCCCACTACCACTTGCTAAGGCGCTTTGTATTTCTGGCCTTTGCAAATGATTAGCCATTTGACTAGCATCTTCATGAGAATCAGCAATGACTTCACCCAGAGGATTAATAACTGTAAAACGATTATTTGTTACTTTATAAAGGCGGTCTACTTGCAGGGCAATTTGATTTGGATCGATGGATACTAAAAAAGAACGAGAATTTTCAAGCAAAAGCTCTGCCTGACTTGCTAATTCTAGGTCTACTCTTTCGTCGAATTTTTCTTGTACTGCACCGGCTCGTATAACACTAAAAGTCCAGATGCTGGCAATACATAAGGTTGCATAAACAAAAAAAACTCTAATAAAAAAGGAGAAATTAAAATGCATGAGATTATTCTTTAAACCGATACCCCACACCGCGGATGGTTTCTATTAAAGGAGGCTGTATAGCTAATTTCTTACGGATACCGCGGATATGAACATCAATATTCCTATCTACAACAATAGTAGCATCACCCAAGGCTTTATTTAATAATTGTTCTCTTGAAAAAACCCTACCTGAATGGCTCGCTAAAAAATGCAGAATGCGGAATTCTGTCGCTGTAAGTTTAATTTCTGTTCGTTTTACAAGGACTTTATGTTTTTGAGTATCAATTAAAAGATCACCATACTCTATTTTTTCCTTTTCTGGTTTTAGCTCAAGCAATTTTCCTCTTCGTAATACAGCTTTAACTCTAGCCACTAATTCCCTGGGACTAAATGGCTTTGAAACATAGTCATCAGCACCAACACCCAAACCAAGTACTACATCACTTTCTTCGCCTTTGGCTGTAACCATAATAACTAAAGTATTAATAAGATCGTTGTCATTTTTTATGCTGGAACAAATTTCAATACCGTCTCTTCCTGGCAACATAAGATCTAAAAGGACTAAATCAGGTTTTTCTTTTTGCACTAGAGAAAGTCCAGCATCACCATCAAGGGTGGTTAAAACCACATAACCTTCTCTTTTCAGGTTATAACTAAGAACTTCCAGAATATCTGGCTCGTCTTCAATAATGACAATTTTTTTTCTGTTCACCACTATTATCTCTCAGTGCCTGAATAAATAATCTAGAACCATTGAAGATTAACACGAAGTTGTTAAGCTTTGGTAAAGAAGGCTTTCTTTGATGTTTGACAGCATGCCTGATTGCAGAAGCTCCATCTCGGCTATATATGCAATTTTATATGTAAATTACAATAATATTTCAGATAGCAAAATAATATAAATGATAAAAAAGAGTTTATTTTATTTTTAGAGGTGCAAACCCATCGTTCCCAGCAGTAGAAGATTCCTCTTGTTTGGGTTTCCTGCGCTTTCCAATATTTTTTTTATTTCGCAACCTTTGTTTGGCTTTTGGATGACTCTTGTTTTTACTAGCGTCTTTTTTTGCCTGACTGTTTTTCTTGCTCGTATTTTTTTTCTTATTCTCAATTTTTCCTTTGAACTTAGCTTGTAAGCCTTTAATAGCTATTTCTTCAAATTCAACATTCAAATATCTGGCAATACTTTGACTTAAATTCCAGTCATTCGCGTTGATTAGTGAAATTGCAGTGCCTGTTTTACCCGCACGACCCGTCCTCCCAATTCTATGTAAATAATCATCACCTGAGCGTGCCATATCAAAATTGAGCACAAGATCTAAATCTTTAATATCTAAGCCTCTTGCTGCCAAATCGGTTGCAACTAATATTTTCGTGCTGCCTTTACGAAATTGTTGCATGACCATTTGCCTGTCTTCTTGGCTCAATTCCCCATGTAAATATGCTGTATTAAGTTTTTCATATTGCAGATAAGCATTTAACTGCATCGCCTGGGTTCTAGTATTGGTGAAAATCAACACTTTCTGATCTTGATCATTTTGTAGAATTTTACCTACTAGCTTATTTTTATGTGCCACATCATCGGCTAAAACGGTTTGCTGCTTAATATTACTTTCTTGCTGTCTATATTTCCCATCTTCAATATGCACGGCTTTATTTAAAATAGATGTTGCAATTTTTTCTATCCCTACATGCACCATGGTTGCAGACAATAAAAATGTCTGCCTTTCCTTTTTGCAGGCATTACAAATTTCAAGCACGTCTTCCCTAAAGCCCATATCTAACATTCGATCAGCTTCGTCTAAAATTAAAAATTCCAAATCACTTAAGTCGACAGAAGCTTGATTGATATGTTCAAGTATTCGTCCTGGAGTAGCAATTAAGATTTCAGGATTTTTTCTTAACAGCGCTTTTTGTTCCTTAAAAGAAACACCTCCAATCATTGCTTTACAATTAATTTGCGAGAAGCTACAAAGTGCTTTGCAGTCTGTTTCAATTTGCGCAGCTAACTCTCTGGTAGGAACAAGAATCAAACAACGTGTTGCTGTATTAGGTGCCGGCTGTTGTATAAACTTTTGTAACACAGGAAGCAAATAAGCAATCGTTTTGCCACTTCCTGTTTCAGCACTGGCTAATATATCAAAACCATTAATTGCTATAGGCAACATTTCTGCTTGTATCGACATGCAATTTTCAAACTGAAGTTTGGTCAGTGCTTTTAGTAGTTTTTCATCTAAATCGAAATCTGAAAACTTTGGGTTAAGTTCTTTCAAAATATGCCTTATGCTTGCTTTAAGTTTGTGGATGGTGAATTTTATTTAGTAAACACATTAATACTGATTTATTCTCTTAGGCTACCTCTTTAGTTATTACTCGATAGAAAAAAATCTGTTTGCTAACTTTAGATACTAACAACTATAGCGTCTGTATATCTTTTAAATCTACATTGGCAATCGTTCTGTTTTGCATTTAAAAAAATAACACTACATGATGAATTTTCTGTGCTAGATTCTAAAATATTGAAATATATAATGATGTTATTCAATGCAGGAATCTGAAATTGTAATGATGTATCTTATATGTATTAGCTCCCCTAATCTAAATTTTCTTATATCGAGGTCCTAATGGATATTCTTAGTGAATATGGCACCATTTTACTCGTTCTGGCTATTGTTTTTGGTTTATTTATGGCTTGGGGTATTGGCGCCAATGATGTGGCTAACGCCATGGGGACTTCTGTCGGATCTGGAGCCATTACACTAAAACAGGCAATTCTTATTGCTGCTGTTTTTGAATTTCTTGGCGCTTTTTTAGCGGGAGGTCAGGTTACATCTACTATTCGACGCGGAATTGTGGATCCAGCACTATTAGCAGGAACTCCAGAATTACTGGTATACGGCATGATATCGGCATTACTTGCGGCGGCAGTATGGCTGCTGATTGCCTCCATGAAAGGCTGGCCTGTTTCTACGACACATTCAATCGTTGGTGCAATAGTGGGCTTTGCTGCTGTTGGCATCGGTGTTGATTCAGTTAGCTGGGTAAAAGTCGGCACAATAGTCATGAGTTGGGTAAGTTCTCCGCTTATGGCTGGAGTATTTGCTTTTATTATCTACCGCTCTGTGCACATCCTGATTCTTGATACAGAAAAACCCTTGGTTAATGCCAAGCGCTATATCCCAATTTACATGTTTTTGGTTGGCTTCATGATTTCAATGGTGACATTCTTGAAAGGACTGACCCATGTGGGGCTTGATACTAGCTTTCTAGAATCTATGGCAGCATCAGCCGCCATTGGCATATTTGTGATGGCTATTGGTGTGTATATGCAAAGCAAGGTTGAGCCGCATATCGATGAAGACCACCATTTGCATTTAAGCAAAATCGAAAAAGTGTTTGCTACTTTAATGATATTCACAGCCTGCAGTATGGCCTTTGCCCATGGCTCAAATGATGTTGCGAATGCCATTGGGCCACTGGCTGCAGTCAACGCAATTGTTCGATCTGGTGAAGTGGCACAGGAATCAATAATGCCTCTCTGGATTCTTTTCCTCGGCGGCATTGGTATCGTTGTAGGCTTGATGATGTATGGCCATAAAGTGATGGCGACCATTGGAAGAAAAATCACCCACCTGACTCCAACACTGGGGTTTTCCGCTGAGCTGTCTGCAGCCACCACGGTTGTAATCGCCTCAGCAACTGGCATCCCCATTTCAACCACTCACACTCTAGTTGGCGCTGTGTTGGGAGTGGGCCTGGCTAGGGCGGGCAAGACCGCGATAGATATAGGCGTTATAAAACGAGTCTTTTTATCCTGGCTGGTGACATTACCAGCAGGTGCTGTACTAGCCATCATCTTCTTTTATATTTTGAAAGCTATATTTGGTGGCTAATTACAACTTCTGGACTCGCTCTCAAACTTATTCCTCAAGCTTGATTAACTAATTTTAGTTGCCTGATGGAATACCATTTGCCATGATCCCTTGGCATTTTTCTTCCATAAGGAGCTATGTATAGCTCCTTTAGATTCAGATGTTTTGGGAGCTGTCATTTTTGCCCAATATATCGCAAGGGCTAACCCATCAGCTAACTCATTAATCTCAAAATTATTAATTTCCCAACGCGATTCAGGTGCTTTAGAACTAAGCCAATGGCAAAGTTCTTCTCTGGTGTGAGTTGAACCATCTGCTGATATTTCCCATAAACCATCTCCTAACAACTTTTCTGTCTTAGCAGAAAACTTATCATGCAAAATGCTTAGTTCTTTTTGTAAAAGTAATGTCGCTAGTTTTTTCATAAGTAGACGAGTATCTATATTAGCTATACAACTTTAATCAACCTGTCGCTTACTCCCATGGCCTGAATAGATAGCGCCTGTTTAACCGGAGGTAAATGATCGATACTCAACAAACCAAATTTTCTTAACCACACCAGGGCTTGTTGATTGCTTGAGAAGAACTGAGTGAGGTAATGACTGAACCCAATAGTTTTTTCCTGATCCAAACTGGTTGAATGTAAATACTCTTGCAAGCGTGAAAAGTCGCCTGGATTCCCCCCTGCTTGAATTGTTGCAGAAATATTTTCTGCTAAGCGCATGGTATCTCGAAAGGCCAGGTTAAAACCTTGCCCAGCAACCGGATGCAATGCATGCGCTACATTACCAAGTAGAACCAAACTATGCCGAATCTGTTCTTCTGCCTGCTGTAAGCTCAATGGAAAAGCAGCACGCTCACCAACCTTTGTAAAAGTACCAAGGCGATGGCCAAACTCTTCTTGTAATTTTTTTAGAAAATCTTCATCACTAAGTTCAAAAACTTCTTTATATTCATGCGAATGTTGGGTCCAAACTAATGCCGCTCGAAATGCTTGACCAAAATTCATTAAAGGCAAAAGGGCTAAAGGGCCCTGCGGAGTAAAACGTTCATAAGCAACATTATCGTGTGCTTCGCTGAACGCGACATTAGCAATAATAGCAACCTGCTTATAGTCTTGCTGTATTCGATGGATACCCAGTTGTTCACTTAAACCGGAGCGCCCACCATCCGCCAATACAACCAAAGAAGCATTAAGCTTAAAAGTTTCTCCATCACTCTGACATTCTAATAATGCACTGTCTGACTGATGCGATATACGTTTTACCTGAGCTGGACTCTTAACTTCTGTCATTTTTGCTTGCAGTAAAGCTTTATTAAGTGCCTGACCTAAGTTCTGGTTCTCAACTACGAATCCCAAAGCATCAACACCAGCATCTTCAGCTCTGATCTTCACACTGCCAAAGCGGTTCTGATCTGAAACATGTATATTATGGATTGCTTCCGCCTGAGCTTTAATTTCACTCCATAGACCTATGCTTTCAAGGTATTGCACAGTCCCAAAGGAAAGTACTGTAGAGCGGGCATCAAAGCCTGGCTGTAAAGCTTTTTGAGTGTTAATGGATGAGGATTCTAGTAAAAGAATTTTTGCTGATTTTTTATCAGAACGATGTTTCTTGTATTTCTAGCTGATACTGCCTGATAAAAGTTTTTGCTAATGCGCAGGCTAAACTCAGACCGACCATGCCGCCGCCAATTATGACCACATCATAGTGCTTGTGCTGAGGAGCAGTCATATCAGGCCGCCATGAAGGACTCTATTTCATCGACAGTTTTCGCTAAGCCACTGGTTAGAACTTCATTGCCTTTTCTGGTCACGACAACATCATCTTCAATTCGAACACCTATGCCGCGCCATTTCTTATCGACCTTGTCATTGGTAGGCGATATGTAAATACCAGGTTCAACTGTCATTACCATACCTGCTTCAATAAACGCCAGTCTCCTTCTATTTTGTAATCACCCACATCATGCACATCCATACCTAAGCCAATGCCCGCTCTATGCATATAAAAGTCACGATATGCGCCCTCTTCTATTAAGGCTTCAACTTTACCTTTCAGCAAGCCAAGCTCAACCAAACCAGCAGTGATAACTTCTACCGTTCGTGTATGAGGGTCATCCCAATGCGCGCCCGGTTTAATGTTTTTATCGCTTCCAGTTGCGCTTCTCAGAACCACTTCATAAACAGCTTTTTGTTCTGGGCTAAACTTTCCATTAACTGGAAATGTTCGAGTAATATCAGATGCGTAATATTCGTATTCACAACCAGCATCTATCAAAACCAGATCGCCATCTGCAAGGCTCTGATTATTATCAATATAGTGCAAAATACAGGCGTTATCCCTCCGGCAACAATAGAGTTATAAGCTGGCGCATTGCAACCATTACGCGAAAATTCATACAAGTATTCTGCTTCTAACTGGTATTCATTCATCCCGGCTTACATACCTGCATCGCACGCTTATGCGCGGCCACTGCAATCTGCCCAGATTTTTTCATTAAATCGATTTCTGATTTTGATTTAATTAAACGCATTTCATGCAGCAAATGATCAAGCACTAAAAATTCACCTGGGGGATGCGCTCCACTGCGCACTTTACTTCGAATGACTCGAACCCATTCCATTACCTGATGATCAAATGCTTCATCTTTCCCCATTGGAGAATACACTCGTTCCCGCCCTTCAATTAAGCCCTGGCAAAATGTCATCGATATCAGTGATTGGAAACTATCATCAAGACCTAGGTTTCAATAGCCGCTTCAGGCCCAAGTAATTTACCATTCCATAATTCCTTTATTCATCTTTTTCCTGGCAGAACAGTAAACACTCCCCATTCTTTCTGCCCGGTATAAGAACCAATACTGCATTCAGCTTCAGCAAATCCTGTTAGATAGTAAAAGTCACTATTCTGACGATATGCATAATCAGCATCACCATTGCGTAAAGCTGGCTTTAGCTGATGCCAAATTGCAATACTGTCCGGCTCCATCTGTGCCATCAGATCTTTACGACGCTTTATAAATTCACTTTTTTTAATACTCATATTATTCTTAATCTATCTCTTTTTTCTTAATTTATCTCTTAATACTGCCTTAATGCAGATTGTTTTCGATTGGTGATGCAGCATTACCATTTTCAGGCTTGATTTTGTAAAAAACTGAATATGTAGCCATACGCACATATTCCAGGACCTCCATAAAATCCTGCTCAGCATTTTCAACTTCATCTTGTTCGCTATCATCAACATTAGCGATAGCAGTAAAGTCTTTCAAAACCTCACGGGTTTCTTCAAGTAATGAACTGTCACCTTTCGCAAAAGCTCCGCCAAAACCTGAAATAAAACCCTTCACACCAATTACTCAGGCATGTAAGCGTATCGAAAGTTCCTCTATCATCATCAGGCAGCAGAAGCTGAAATGAAAAATCATCGGCCTCTAGTTGTTCACGTATATTGAGCTGCAAGCGCATGATCAGTCGCTCATAATTTTACTCGGCTTATTTTCCAGGCCCAGTAAATGCCAAGTTAATGTCGCATCACCTTGTTGCTACCCGCGCATAACTGGCCGCAAATAATACCGTGTAATTCAGAGACTGAATTAAATATCTTATTATTGCTGAGTAAAGTTGCTACCTTGTCAAAATCTGGCGTCACGCTTGGGATTACTCCTGTATTGTCATAAAGTTTAATAATACCCTCTCATAAAAAAATATTCGCGCTTAAGATGAAGTATTATTAACAACAGTCTGATTAGGCTGTATTTTTTTACAAAATTGTCTGTTGACCCTATGCACCTCGCGTTTTATAGTTAGCCGTCAGAATTTGAAGAGCATTAATACCATGAGTGATACTAATTTCAGTGGCTTAGAAGAAAAAGTTGATGAGCTTATTCAACTTTGTGCTGATATGAAGTCTGAAAATCAAAATTTACGTGACCAAGTCAGTGGTTGGGAAGATGAGCGTAAAACCCTAAGATGATAAAAATCAGCTAGCGAGGGTGCGCCTGGAAAAAGTACTAAGACGTCTTAAATCGCTGGAACAGGACGCTTAGACATGTCTGAAAAAAACAGTATCAACATTAAAATTTTGGGCAGAGATTACCAGATTGCTTGTGGCCCAGATGAAGAAGATGCGTTAAGGCAGTCCGCCACTTATCTAAACAAGCAGATGGAAAAAATCAAGAAACACGGATCAACTCTGGGTTTCGAAAAAGTAGTTGTCATGACTGCTCTTAATATCTCGCATGAACTTCTGCAGAACACTCAACAGGCCGATGATTCCGAAAATGGGGCGCAGCAATTCTTAACTCATCTAGAGAAAAAAATCGAATCCGCGCTACAAACTTCTCGCCAATTCGAAATATAAGTAAAATTCACTTTCACCATCACTTTTTATGTCTATAATGGGCATAAGCTCTCTAGGATATTGGCCAATCAATATGTCCCTGAGCCGATAACTACACCCCGGAGACTTGCCTAATGGCATTGTTGTGCATGTCCGCTAGACGGAAAGCCTGATATGTCGGACGAGTCACCACCTGAACTCTTGGGTTCAGGACTCCATTGGTAGCGGTATTCCGGAGAGCCTTTTTATTAAAGCCAGGTCATGAATTCTTCTTATTTAGACTCAACCAGTAATAGCAGATGCTTATATAGAAAGTAAGCGCTCACATATTCGTAAAAATATACGCCAGCAACGGCGCTCTTTCAGCCCTGCTGAACAACAACGAGCCAGCGCTCAAAGCTGCTATCGCTCATTCTTAAACAAGACGATTTCAGAAAAGCCTCTAACATTGCTTTTTATCAGGCTTTTGATGGTGAAATTAACCCATGCTGCCGCGATTAAAGCGGCCTTAGAACATGGCAAGCATTGTTTTTTACCTGTCATTAACCCTGCTAATGAATCCATGTCCTTTGTGGAATATACAGTGAGCTCTTCTTTAGAAAAAAATCATTTTGGCATACTAGAACCAAGGCTATACCCCTAATAAGGCCTTGTCTCCTGAGCGTATGGACGTGATTTTCATGCCCCTGGTTGCATTTGACATTAACGGCACTCGACTCGGGATGGGGAAAGGCTACTATGATAAGAATTTAGCTTTTATGCTTGAAAATGGCGCCAAAATGTCGCTAAGTTCTATAAAAAAACCAAAACTGATTGGTTTGGCGCATGAATGTCAGAGGGTAGAGCAACTTGAACGTGCCGAGTGGGACGTTCCTATGGATAAAATCATCACCGATCAGGCTACTTATACGACAGCTTCCTGATCAACTTATATTGGCTAACTCTATGATCTACTTATAGTAATGCGCTTTGAGCCACGCCACTTATAAGAATCCCAAAACCAAATATGAACATAAGTACGACTATAATGTCTGGCTTCTTGCTCATTATTTACTCCAAAATAACTGATGCTTACACTCTATACTTAATATATATTTTTAGGTATGTTCTGCAACATGCTGAACTATATAGATATTTATTAAAACAAACAAGATTTAAATTTAAACTTATTATTTCAGCACAAGACTCGCCAGACTCCACCAAGTCCGCTAGACTCTCAGCTCTTAGTAGAATTAAATCCGAGCAGACTAAATGACCCAAGATGATTTGAAAAAAGCCGTTGCCCAAGCCGCATTCAAGCGCATAGAACCGCACCTGCATGAAGACAGCGTTATCGGGGTTGGCACAGGCTCCACCGCTAACGTATTTATTGAATACTTAGCCGAAGCCAAGCACCTGGTTACAAGCACTGTTGCCAGCTCTGAAGAAACTGCGCGTCGCCTAAAAGAACATGGTATTCCGGTTTACGATTTAAACAGTGTTGATGAAGTCACTGTTTATATTGATGGTGCCGACGAGGCTAATGAATACCTGCAACTCATAAAAGGCGGAGGAGCTGCTCTTACACGAGAAAAAATTATAGCAGCCGTCGCCAAAGAATTTATTTGCATTGCTGACGAAAGTAAATTTGTCACAGTACTAGGCAACTTCCCATTACCCGTTGAAGTCATTCCTATGGCGCGAAGCCATGTCGGCAGACAAATCGTGAAATTAGGTGGTGACCCGGTCTATCGTGAAGGTGTATTAACTGACAACGGCAACGTCATTATCGACATCTACAATATGTCGATAACTGATCCCAGAAAACTCGAAAACGATCTCAATCAGATCGTTGGTGTAGTGACCAATGGACTATTTGCACAACGCCCGGCGGATATTCTATTGCTAGGAAAAGCAGATGGCGTGGTTGAAATTACTTCCTCATAAATATCCTAAAATATTCCCTTTAAAGCATAGCCAACCAAAAGGATGATGGTACATCATGATTGAATCAGATCTTGCGTTATTAATTGCTCAAAATGTTTTATCCATGGATTTCTTTGGGATGTCCTCGGCTGCTCTTGGCCGCTACGCGCTACTCTTTATAATGTTTACCATGGGACTGTCGCTACAGCGTTCGGATTTTAGCCAATTAATGATTCAGCCCTTACCTGTTAGCATTGGTTTAATAGGGCAGCTAGTATTTCTTCCCATGGTTACGTTTTTGCTCGTCTTTCTTTTTTCGCCAACAACATCAGTTGCTCTAGGGGCCATCATTTTGTCTTGCTGCCCAGGGGCTGCATCATCTAATTATTTCGCTTATCTTGCGCGTGGCGATATTGCGCTTTCAGTCGTCTTAACAGCCATAAGCGGCATAGTCGTAGTCTTCACCACACCAATACTCATTAATCTTGGACTTAACTGGTTCGCCGAGGAAGGGCAGGATATTTCTTTACCAATACTGCAAACCATGTACGAAATATTTTTATTATTGGTGGTTCCGGTCATTGCCGGCATGGTGCTCAGAAAAGTTCTGGGTACTAAATACGCCTTGATGCTTAGAGCCTTGACCTCCAAAATTGCTTTCGCTGGTCTTTTATTAATCGTGATACTTGGTTTCGTCGCTGTTATTGATTATCTTCCGCAATTAATGATGACTTTTGGCCTAATGGCGCTTGCTGTCAACATTATTAATATGTCGGCGGGCTTTGGATTAGCTAAAATATTAAGTGTCGGTGAAAAACAAACACGCTCTACTACTGTTGAAATCGGCATCCAGAATTTTTTACTGGCGATGCTGATTTCTCTGAATATTCTAAAAATTCCTGAATTTTCTGTTTTTGCAATCACTTACTTATTCATTTCTTATATAAGCGGCTTTTCGTTTATAGCTTATTGCCGATTATTTAAAGATCGAAGAGCATCAGAGCCACAGGCTATTTAAAAGGCAGCGGCGGAAAACCGAGCGCACTTATTTAACGCTGCCATTAAAAATAAAGTTACTAAAAAGAGAAGCTGTTAAGAAGTAGGCGCAAAGTTTTCAGAATCAATTTCAGCCATGGTCGCCTCATTGTAGCGTTCACCCATAATCGTATTCTGATTTATATGATCGTCCAATTCCTTAATGATTTCATCATCCAATGTCACATCTCCAGCAGCAAAATTTTCTTCCATGTGAGGTATTGATGTTGTCCCAGGAATTGGAATGACATGCTCGCCTCGTGACAGCAACCAGGCAAGTGCAAGTTGCGCGCGGCTGCAACCGGCCTTTTCAGCAATCACCGAATATTGATCCAGCAAGGATAAATTATGCTCCAGTGCTTCACCCTGGAAACGTGGCATATTCGGACGGATGTCGCCTTCAGGGAATTTTCCCGGCAAAGGCGGCTCATCAGTTAACAAGCCTCGGCTTACCGGAGAAAAAGGCACAAAGGCCACTCCTAAGTCTTTACAAGCCTGCAGAGAAGCAATTTCAGGATTTCTGGTCAGCAGTGAATATTCATTTTGCAAAGCGCCTATCGGATGAATAGCATGCGCTTTGCGTAAGAGTCTCTGCGGAAACTTCTGATAAACCTATCTGCCCTATTTTGCCTTCCTTAACCAAATCCGACAGCGCGCCAACACTCTCTTCAATCGGCACTTGTCTATCTAATCGATGTAAATAATACAAATCAATGTAGTCGGTTTTTAATCGTTGCAAGCTATCTTCGCAGGTACTTTTGATTACTTCAGGACGACCATTTATTTCGCGCTTGCCTTCGCTGTCTTTGAACAAGCCACATTTGCTGGCTAGAAAAGTATTCATTCCTTCTGGCGCTGAGGGCTTCACCCAGTAATTCTTCATTTGCGCCAAAACCATATAATGCGGCGGTATCAAGAAAGGTATGGCCAATATCTAATGCCCTGTGTAGCACTTTATGTGCTTCAGCTTTTTCAAGTGCAGGCCCATAGGCATGCGATATAGACATACAGCCAAAGCCGATGGCGGTAACCTCAGAAGAACCAATAAAACGTGTATGCAAAACTTTATCCTTAGTCGTTGAAAAATAAATGAATCAGTAATTATTTTACATAAAAAAGCCCACTATTCTCTCGAATATTTGGGCTTTATTAGGCAAGTGTTAAATCAGACTTTAACTTTACTACTGATTTAGTGGAGGAGACACTGACATTAACATTCCATTCGGGTCGTGCCCCCAAGAATAAATTACGTTTTCTGCTACTTCTGCTGAAGCAGAACCTAAACCAACAGTGCCACCATATCTGCTCATATATTCAAGTGCCATGGGAACGAAAGTTGGCGTCATTATAAACTGCTGACTTGTGAGCGCCTTATGGCAAAAAAAACCAAGGTAAAAGCAGCATTAAGGACATCAGAGCGCTATGTGTTTGTTACTGCAAAGCACATAGCGCTCATGAAAGTTATCGAGTTAACCCACCATTAGGACTAGCGATTCCTCTGGGGAAAGCCACATCCCAATGCTCCTGGATCAAGCCATCATCAGCCCGAACCATGTCAAAGCGGTAATACACATTTTGCCCGCCTGAAGCCGCATCCTCAAAACGCTGATCAAACTTTAGATAGTAGTTCCCGGAAACCAGTTCAAGCGTTGGCGGAGTTACCCACTCTCCGGTCAAGGGTTGCGATTCGCGCCCACCAAAGAAGTCCATAAAACCTATCTCAGACCGCCTGGAACATTCATGTTGTGTTGCATGTAGCCTGGTGCAAAATACTCCATGGCTAAGTTCAGCGTGCCCGATATTGCAGTATATCTCTGAACTCAATTTGGCCAAGCCGGTGCAGTTTCCTGCTCCCTGTGCTGTAAAGGTTGCTTGAAGCGTATATAAACACCACCACCTCATGCCCTTTGCACCAACATCGGCATCTACGACTTTGCGCGCGCCATCCCAATGCTCAACAATCTTGCCATCTTCTACTCTGAACAAGTCCAGGGTGTTGTATTTATAGATAATCGCCGGCATCCATTGGGTTAACAATGAAGCTTGCCCACATAAAAAACACATACTCATTCTGGGCAATTTGATCACCTCGGGCGTTGTTTGCCCACGATTTTGCAGCTAATGAGGGGTTAGTTCTTAAGGTGTCGATGAAGGCATCGCGTCCTGCAGCCTATATTAGGGTTTACGTGAAATAAAACCATCCGGCATGTAATGCGTAGCAATATCCAGGTTGCCGCCATTCACGATGTCGCGCCAAAAGTCATGTCACAAATTCTAGGTTTGCTCGCTCTTGCGCATTCATTGCCAAATTGAAGGGCTTTGCTGCGGTACTGGATACTGCGCGAAGACTGCTGCGCTAAATACTGAAAACACTAAAAGCAGGATTATTCTTTTCATTTTTTTCTCCTTAAGGGTTAATTAATGACAGGGGTTACGATCTTACAGCTTTTTTTAGGCGGTTTACGACAAAAATTTAATAAATATTATTTAGCACACTAATTTAGCGGCAGGCCTTCCTGTTGCCAACGCAGCAATCCTCCTTGGATATTAGCAATTTCATCCCTGCCATTTTCTTTTAAAATTGAATAAGCCAATACCGATCGTTTACCCGAGCGGCATATGGTCATTACAGGCTTATCTGTTGGCACTTCATCCAACCGCTCACGCAACTCACTTATTGGAATCAACTGGGCACCTGCCACCCGAGCACTTTCTTCATCAGTTTCTATTTTGGTTCTAACATCAAGAATATGAACCTGATCTAGATGTGAAGCCACCCATTGTGGCGTGATTTCCAATCACTCCGCTATAGGTAGTAACTACTGGAGCCCAGTCTGGCTTTTCGGGCAAGGCGCTATCATCCGGCTTACCCCCCCTTAAGTTCGCCGGAACAGCTATGTCTAGTTTCTTTCGGATGCGGTAGCTGCATATTATCCATATACCCGACAAAATCATTCTCGTTTGCCTGACCGCCAATTCTCGGGTTTAACTTTTTTTCTTCGCCAATACTACTGGCTGTTCGGCCTGAGTAATCATGCCCAGGATAAACCAGGCAAGCTTCCGGCAAGCTAAACAGGCCTTCAGTGATAGAGCGGTATAATTTTGCTGCTGAGCCCTGCTGGAAATCGGTACGGCCACAACCCCGTATCAGCAAACTATCGCCAGTGAACACCATGCTCTCATCGTCGAGCAGATAACTCACACATCCATCTGTATGGCCAGGAGTCTCAATAACCTTTAAATGCTTGCTGCCAAACTCAATGACATCTCCAGCGCTGAGCTGTTGATCAAGCACCTCTATACCAGAATTAATCGAAGCCAGAATTTTACTGCCCAGCGTATGTTTAAATAGCCAGGCCGCAGTAACATGATCAGCATGGCAATGTGTTTCCAGGCACGCTATTAAATTTAGATCCAATTCCTGTATTAAAGATAAATCACGCGAATATTTTTCAAAAACTGAATCAATTAAGATTGCGTCTTTGCTTATAGAGTCAGCCAGCAGATACGTGTAAGTGCCTGAAGCCTGATCAAAGAGCTGTTTGAATAGTAGGGACGGTGTCGCCACTCTTACCTCTATCACACTAAATAAGTTAATTTACTTTTGGGCTGTAATCACCAGCTGAATATTTTTCAGACATTTCTTCCAGATTATAAACCTTACCAATACTGGAAATCTGACCTGCCGTACCAAATGATTCCAATCTTGCTTTAACCACATCTTTCATTGCGGTAATAGTTGGGATCAAAAACTTGCGTGGGTCAAATTCTGATTTGTTTTCAGCCAGGAATTTTCTTACTGCTCCAGTTGAGGCTAAGCGTAAATCAGTATCTATATTTACTTTCCTCACACCATTTTTAATGCCTTCCTGAATTTCTTCTACCGGCACACCATAGGTTTCCGGAATCTCTCCGCCGAATTCATTAATAATGGCTAACCACTCTTGCGGCACTGAAGAAGAACCATGCATGACCAGATGCGTATTAGGTATCCTTTGGTGTATTTCTTTAATTCTCTCAATCGCCAATATATCGCCAGTGGGTGGGCGGCTAAATTTGTACGCTCCATGACTGGTTCCTACAGCGATAGCCAAAGCATCAACCTGGGTTGCTTCGACAAATCGTGCAGCTTCTTCTGGGTCTGTCAGTAATTGATCCATAGACAACTTGCCTTCTGCACCATGCCCATCTTCTTCTCCTGCCATCCCTGATTCTAAAGAACCCAGACAACCAAGCTCACCTTCAACAGACACACCACAGGCATGCGCCATTTTCACAGTTAGAGCAGTTACATCCACGTTGTAATCGAAATCCATCGGCGTCTTGCCATCTTCACCTAATGAACCATCCATCATTACTGATGAAAAACCAAGCTGGATAGAACGCTGACAAACCGCTGGAGATACACCATGATCCTGATGCATCACGATGGGAACATGAGGAAACTCTTCTATAGCCGCTTCAATTAAATGCCTTAAAAAATTTGAACCAGCATATTTTCTGGCTCCTGCAGATGCCTGCAGTATGACTGGGCTATTCATTTCATCTGCGCCCATCATAATGGCACGTACTTGCTCCAGATTGTTCACATTAAATGCTGGAACTCCATATTCATGTTCCGCAGCATGATCAAGTAATTGTCGTAAACTGATTAAAGCCATATTCTTTTCCTTTTATTTACTCTTTATCTGATAACTCTATAAATTCTAATTAACCTCATATTCTTTTGTTCTATTCAATGCATCTACCCAGCATTACGTTCTTCAAGTATCGCGACTGCTGGTAAGGTTTTTCCTTCCACAAACTCTAAGAAGGCGCCGCCACCAGTTGAAATATAAGAGATCTGCTCACTTATTTGATACTTCTCAATTGCGGTAATTGTCTCTCCGCCACCAGCAATTGAAAAGCCACTATTTGCGGCTATTGCTCGGGCCACGGCTTCAGTTCCAGCGGAGAAAGAAGCAAACTCAAACACGCCCAATGGGCCATTCCAGAGTATAGTCTTCATCGATGCAATCACTGCTACAAAATCAGAAATTGTTTCAGGCCCAATATCAAGGATCATATCATCCTCAGCAATATCGGCAATTGCCTTAATCTCAGCACTTGCCGATTCTGAAAATTCTTTAGCCACAGCAACATCCTTAGGCAGAGGAATATTAGTCAGACTCATTATTTCACGGGCTTTATCTAGCATGTCTTCTTCATATAAGCGACTTACCAACACTATAACCCGCAGCAGCCAGGAAAGTATTCGCAATACCTCCCCCAACAATTAAATGATCTACCTTTTGTGCCAAAGTTTCGAGCACCGCCAATTTACTGGAAACTTTAGCGCCACCCACAATCGCCAACATAGGCCGCTCGGGCTTAGCTAAGGCTGTATGTAAGGCGTCTAATTCACGGGAGAGTAACAAGCCAGAGCAGGCTGCCGGCAGCATATTTTGCTACACCGTGCGTGCTGGCTTGGGCCCGATGCGCCGTACCAAAGGCATCCATTACGAAGACTTCACAAAGGCTTGCATAGTAGTGTGACAATTCGTCGCTATTGCTTTTTTCACCTTGATTACAGCGAACGTTCTCCAACAATAACACAACTACCGGTCTGCAAACTGGCCGCATCTTCAGCACTGAAAACATCAGGCATAAGAGCAACTGCCTTATCTAAAAGCTTGGATAAGTGAATTCAGCGACAGGCGCCAGAGAGGCTTCTGGCTGCGCAGAAATCGGCTTACGCCCTCTTCGGGCCGTCCGAGGTGCGACATTAGAATTACCGTTGCGCCCTTTGCAAGGGCGTACTTCAATGGTTGGCAATGCAGCTCGGATACGCGCATCGTTAATGAATCTTGCCAGCTTTTATTGGCACATTTAAATCTTCGCGAATAAGAACTTTTTGTCCGCCGAGCTCTATATCCTCGCATGGATCGAACTGTCATTATTACCCCTGCTTTTTCACTCTTTTTAAATTTATTCAGCCAGACCTGAAATTAAATCTGCCACATCGAGCATTCGATTAGCGTAGGCCCATTCGTTATCAAACCAAACCAGAATTTTCACTAGATGACCGCCACTAACTTTAGTTTGGCCTAAATCCACAATAGCGGAACGTGGATCATGATTAAAGTCACAAGACGCCAAAGGCTCTTCGGTATAACCTAATACTTCAGCCGGCAATGAGCTTGAAGCAGCCTTGATGATCTGATTTACATCTTCAACTGAACAAGCTTTCTGCACATAAATGGTTAAATCGATAGCAGACACATTGATAGTAGGCACTCTTATTGCCTGTGCTTCAAACTTACCTGCCATAGAGGGCAGGATTCGCTCTATACCTTTAGCTAAAGCTGTTTCCACTGGAATAATCGACTGAAAAGCACTGCGAGTTAGCCGTAGATTGGTATTATGAAAAGCATCGATTAAGGGCTGATCGTTCATTGCTGAATGAATAGTTGTGATCATGCCGTTTTTTATACCGAGCGCATCATCCAAGACTTTGATAACGGGCACTGAGCTGTATGTTGTGCAGGATGCAGCAGAAATAATAGTATGTTCTTTTTTAAGCGCTTGGTGGTTTATTCCGTAGACTAGAGTGATATCAACATCCGTGCTTGCCGGTTGAGAAAATAACACTCGCTTAGCGCCTCTTTGCAAATGTTTTTCAGCATCTCCGCGTGTGGCAAAAGCGCCCGTACATTCCAGTACCAAATCGATATCCTGCCAATTTAGCTCACTGATATCGTCAATCTGGCTTACCGCAATCTCATCTTCATTGATTAATAGTTTATCTTTTGAAGTACTGACTTTCCCTTTAAATCGACCATGCGTAGAGTCGTACTTAATAAGATGCGCAAGGGTAGGTAGATCGGCCAATTCATTAACGGCGGATATTTGTATTTTTGTTGAGAGGGATCGTTCGTAATGAGCTCGGAGCACATTGCGGCCAATGCGTCCTAGCCCATTAATTGCTAGTTTCACAAACTTTCAATCGCTTGCTGAATATTCTCAGCAGTAAAACCAAAATGTTCCATGACCACAGGTCCCGGTGCAGATTCACCAAATGTGCTCATACCAATTACCACACCATCAAGGCCAACATACTTATACCAATAATCTTGATGTGCCGCTTCAACAGCTAGGCGTTTGCGCACAGAAGAAGGCAGAATTAATTCTTTATAACTTTCGTCTTGAGCGTCAAATAAATCAGTGGAAGGCATGCTTAGGAGGCGGACTTTTAAGCCTTTTTCTATGGCATTCTGAACAGCTTCCAGACTCACTGCTACTTCAGAACCCGTAGCAATAACAATTATTTCTGGCTCACCTTCGCAATCACAAAGAATATAAGCCCCTTTGGCAACATCATTAACTTGCTCTGGTGTTCTAGCCAAATGCGGCAAACCCTGTCGCGACAGTATTAATGAAGTTGGGCCATTAGCCTTAAGAATCGCTGCCTTCCAGGCAACAGCTGTTTCAACTGCATCTGCAGGGCGCCAAACCGACATATTCGGAGTCTGACGTAAATTACTGACTTGCTCTATGGCCTGATGTGTTGGGCCATCCTCACCTTGGCCAATTGAATCGTGGGTAAATACCATAATACTCTGCTGCTTCATCAAGGCAGCCATACGGGCAGCATTTCTGGCGTATTCCATAAATATCAGGAATGTGGCGCCATATGGAATAAAGCCACCATGCAATGTGATGCCATTATTAATAGCCAGCATGCCAAACTCGCGAACCCCATAATAAATATAGTTTCCATCAGGATCTGTTGAGATAGCCCTACTGCCAGACCAACTGGTTAGATTTGAACCGGTTAAGTCAGCGGAACCACCTATCAATTCTGGCATGAATTCCCCAAACGCAGCTATCGCATTTTGTGAAGCTTTGCGAGTAGCGATGGATTCAGCTTTGTCTACACAGCTTTGTATAAAGCCATCAGCCATTTCAGAGAAATCTCCATATAACTGCCCACTTACGCGGCGCATAAATTCCATTGCTAACTCAGGATATTCCTGCTCGTATTGCATAAATAATGACTGCCAGGCGGCTTCATTTTTGCGCCCTGAGTCCTCTGCATTCCAAGTCTGATAAATATCATTTGGGATTTCAAAAGGCGGATGAGGCCAAGCCAATTCTTTGCGCGTTGCAGCTATTTCTTCTTCACCTAAAGGGGCGCCATGAGAGCTCTCTTTACCCTGCTTATTAGGTGAGCCTTTGCCGATAATGGTTTTACAAATTATCAGGCTAGGTTGATCATTATTTTGTTGAGCAGATTCAATTGCTGTAGCAATTTCTTCTGGCCTATGTCCGTCAACTTTTAAGACCTGCCAGTTATAAGATTGAAATCGTAAATCGGTATCATCAGCAAACCATTCGTTGACATCACCATCAATAGAAATACCGTTATCATCATAAAACACAATGAGTTTGCCCAAGCCTAAAGTCCCAGCGAGAGAGCAGACCTCATGGGAAACACCTTCCATCAAGCAGCCATCGCCAGCAAAAACATAGGTATAATGATCGACAATATTTAAGGCGCCGCGATTAAATTGTGCGGCTAAAGTACGCTCAGCAATCGCCATGCCTACTCCGTTGGCTAAACCTTGTCCGAGTGGACCTGTGGTGGTTTCAACGCCAGGAGTGTAACCATATTCTGGATGCCCGGGAGTCTTCGAATGTAATTGCCTGAAGTTTTGTAAATCTTCAATTGCCAAGTCATAACCTGATAAATGCAGTAAAGAATACATCAGCATGGAGCCATGACCGTTAGACAGAATAAAACGATCTCGATTAACCCAAGCAGGATTTAAAGGGTTATGTTTTAAGTAGTCATGCCAGAGGACTTCAGCTATATCTGCCATGCCCATCGGGGCTCCCGGGTGACCGGACTTGGCTTTTTGGACTGCGTCCATGCTTAATGCCCTTATGGCATTAGCACAATCAATTCTTGAAGCTTGACGATCGATACCGTTATTACTTTCGGTATTTTCCCCCATGGGTTCTCCTGATTTTGGCGCTTATTTTAGCGCTTACATTGGCGCTTACATTGGCGCTTATATGGCTCTATTATGAAAATGCAGTAGATAGGCTCGACTGCTGGAAATTTAAGACCTGTTATTCTCTCTTAGTCGATTAAAATATGCCAGCGCAGCCAGTCAATAAATGTCATAAATATCAGTATCTCTTAGTCTTTTATTTAGTCTTTTATATGACATGATCTAAGCGCATAAAAATTGCGTAAAAAGCCCAGTAATGATACATTTCGCACCCTCAAAAAATGTCCACCACAACGCTAATCAATTATCAAGAGAATTTTATGACTGAAGCATCACTTTTTACCTCTGAGTCAGTTTCAGAAGGCCATCCAGATAAAATTTCTGATCAAATTTCTGACGGCATTCTGGATGCCATTATTGCGCAAGACCCCAACGCTCGCGTTGCCGTTGAAACCTTGACCAAAACAGGACTTGCTCTCGTCGCTGGCGAAGTAAAAATGAATGAAGATGTCTCCATTGATGTCGAACGAATTGTTCGTGGCGTCATTAAGAAAATTGGCTATGACGATTCGGCCATGGGTTTTGACTATAAAAGCTGTGCTGTTCTAAATGCCATCGGTGAACAATCCACTGATATCAATCAGGGGGTAGATAGAGGCGACCCTAAAGAACAAGGCGCTGGCGATCAAGGCCTTATGTTTGGCTATGCCTGTCGTGAAACAGATGTGCTTATGCCAGCACCAATTACTTATTCTCACTTATTGGTTAAACGTCAGGCTGAAGTGCGTAAAAGCGGCATTTTGCCTTTCTTGAGACCCGATGCTAAAAGCCAAATCACTTTCCGTTATATTAATGGCCAACCGCATTCAATTGATGCAGTCGTACTTTCAACTCAACATGATGAAGGCGTTACTGATGCGGATCTGCATGAAGGTGTGATGGAAGAAATCATCAAACCCGTTTTACCAGCAGAATGGCTGGATGCTGATACTAAATACCATATCAACCCAACCGGTCGTTTTGTTATTGGCGGTCCACATGGCGATTGCGGCTTAACCGGTCGTAAAATTATCGTTGATACATATGGTGGCATGGCACGTCATGGTGGTGGAGCTTTCTCTGGTAAAGACCCATCAAAAGTTGACCGCTCTGCTGCATACTTGGCGCGTTATATTGCCAAAAATATTGTTGCAGCAGGCATAGCAGACAGATGTGAAATTCAACTTTCTTATGCGATTGGCGTGGCTGATCCTACTTCTGTATTAATCGATACCTTCGGTACTGGAAAAATAGACGACTTGGCTATCACCAGGTTAGTTCGAGAACATTTCGAACTGCGCCCTGGTGGCTTGACTGAAATGTTAGATTTATTACGACCGATTTATCAAGATACTGCAGCCTATGGTCATTTTGGCCGTGAAGAATTCACCTGGGAAAATACTGACAAAGCCGAGGCTTTAAAAGCAGACGCTGGTTTATAAGCTCTGCTTAAAAAAGCATTCAAGTAAGAGCAGCTAAGAAAAATTATTACAGGATAAAAAAATGAACAACCCGAATATGCAAGTTATCGAATCTGAAGATTATAAAGTTGCCGACATCAGCCTGGCTGATTTTGGCCGTCGTGAAATCACTCTGGCAGAAGCTGAAATGCCTGCTTTGATGACTCTGCGAGAAAAGTATAGCAAAGAACAGCCATTAGCCGGCGCCAAAATTATTGGCTGCATTCACATGACTATTCAAACAGCGGTTCTGATTGAAACACTCGAAGCATTAGGTGCTGAAGTTCGTTGGTCATCTTGTAATATTTTTTCTACCCAAGATCACGCCGCAGCCGCAATGGCCGCAGCAGGTGTCGCAGTTTATGCCTGGAAGGGACAAAGCGAAGAAGAAGCTGAGTGGTGTATCGCGCAAACTATCTTAAAAGATGGCCAGCCTTGGGACGCGAATATGCTATTGGATGACGGTGGTGATTTAACTTCTATGGTGCATGACAAATTTCCGGATATGTTAAATCATATCCATGGTATTACCGAAGAAACTACCACGGGCGTTCACAGACTTTATGAAATGCTTGAAGAAGGCAGCTTAAAAGTTCCCGCTATCAATGTTAACGATTCGGTGACCAAATCTAAAAATGACAACAAGTACGGTTGTCGCCACAGCCTTAACGATGGCATCAAGCGTGGCACCGATATGTTGCTGGCAGGTAAGAAAGCTTTAGTTATCGGTTATGGTGATGTGGGTAAAGGCTCAGCGCAAAGCTTAAATCAAGAAGGCATGATTGTAAGAATTACCGAAATAGACCCTATCTGTGCGATGCAAGCCTGCATGGATGGCTATGAAGTCGTTTCTCCTTATTTAGACGGCATTAATACTGGAAAAGCTGACTGTATAAACACACAGCTTCTGCAAAACACCGACTTGATTGTTACCACTACCGGTAATGTCGATGTTTGTGATGCCAATATGCTTAGCGCACTTAAAAGCGGCTCTGTAGTTTGTAACATCGGCCATTTCGATAGCGAAATTAACACAGCCTATATGCGTAGCAATTGGAAATTTGAGGAAGTTAAACCTCAAGTACACCGCGTTATTCGAGGCGCTAACAGTGAAGGCCACGATGATTATCTAATCCTGCTGTCTGAAGGTCGCTTGATTAATCTGGGTAATGCAACCGGTCACCCTTCTCGCATCATGGACGGATCTTTTGCTAACCAGGTCTTGGCTCAAATGTTCTTATGGGAACGTAAATATGCTGAGCAAGATGCCGCCACACAAAAAACCAGCCTGAAAGTAGAAGTCTTACCCAAGCATCTGGATGAAGAAGTTGCTGCATGTATGGTTAGGGGCTTTGGTGGCGTGATTACTCGCATGACGCAAGAACAATCTGACTATCTTGGTATTCCAGCAGACGGCCCTTACAAGCCGGATTCTTATAAATATTAGTAACTCTAGTATCGGCTATTAGTATCTGCCTCACGTTGGAGTAGAATAAGCAATTAATCTACTCCAACATTTTATTCCAAGTATGTTTTGCAACGCGGCATGATACTGATCATCCTCATACTGCTTTTAGCAGCTCTCATTCTTGGCCCGCAGCAATGGGCCAAATATATACTCAATAAACACAGTGCTCCGCGTGATGATATACAGGGTACTGGCGGTCAATTTGTTAAGCATCTTAGAAAAAAATTCAAACTTGATTATTTAAAATTAGAGCCGAGTAATGTTGGCGATCATTATGATCCGATGTCTAAGACTGTGCGTTTAAGTGAAAGCAACCTTAACGGGCGATCCCTGACTGCTGTTGCTGTTGCCGCCCACGAATTTGGTCATGCTCTTCAGCATGCTAAAAACTATCAACCACTTATTGCCCGCACGCGCATGGTGGGCTTCGCTCAAAAAACTGAAAAGCTTGGTGGTCTTGCCTTAATGGCCATGCCTTTGCTGAGCTTGACGCCCGGAGGCCTTCGCTGGCTGCCAATACTAATCGTATTCATGATAATCACGGTCGCTATTAGCAGCTTCGTGCATCTGGTCACATTACCGGTTGAGTTTGACGCCAGTTTTGGCAGAGCCTTGCCAATCCTTAAAGAAGGACAGTACATAAATAATAGAGATATGCGCTCTGTTCGGCATATACTACTTGCCTGTGCTTTTACCTATCTGGCCAGTTCCCTGGCAGGGCTATTAAATTTTTGGCGCTGGTTTCGGTTTCTGCGTCGCTAAGATAAACGGGAGTTATCCAATGAAAATTTTATCTATTTCTATAGTAATGTTAACGCTTTGCAGTTGCACCTGGGTTGATACCAGTGAAGAAGGCGCCAATGTTCGAGTCGTCACTGAAGATGAACTAGGATCAAGTTGTGTCAGAACAGGAACAAGCCATGTTGAAGTAGTCGACAGGATAATTCTGCAACGCGCTGCCAGTAATGTGATGCTTGAATTACAAGCTTTAGCTAGAAATCAGGCGGCAGAGCGTGGAGATGACACTATCGTTGCGACTTCTCCGATAGTTGATGGAGAGAGGGATTACGCACTTTATAAATGCATTCCTGATTAATATTTTATTAAGCGGCTATTTGTTCTAAAACTAAATCTTGCAAAGTAACAATCTGGAAATCTTTTCCTTGGCTTACTTTTTGCAAAATACTTTCACCGACATTTCTGTATTCAGCATTGACGCCCATAACATGAGGGTGCCAGATAAATAATAAAAAGCCCTCTTGTTCACGCGTGCTTTCAAGATAATTATGCCAGGACAATTCCACTTCTTTTGCAGGAATACTTTTTTGCAGCCATTGCCGAGCATCTATTGTCGCTTCTAAATAGGGAACATGCCAAAGTGTGTCGCTTAAAGACTGAATATCTCCGCCATCTTCATTTTTATCGTTCATACTCGAATCAATGGTATAGCCAAATTCAGTCAGTAAATTGACAGTATTAGCAGTTTTTTTACCTCCAGGGGCCCTGAAAGCTGTTGGCCTTAATCCTGAAGCTTGGTGTAAAGCATCGGTTGAGCGACCCATCAACTCAGTTTCTTGATCAAGACTTAACTCAGACCAGGGCTCATGTTGCCATCCATGCATCCCTACGCTATGACCCATATTGATCAGGTCTTCAACGATGTCAGGATGAGCTTCACCGTTCCAGCCCTCCAGAAAATGTGTGACCTTAACGCCATACCTATCATAAAGATCGAGCATGGCTGGAAAACCATGCTCTAAAGCAGGGCGTTGTCCTGGAGGCCTGGGCTTATCAATTACTCCTCTGCCTAAATCAGCGGCATCAGAAAGATTGTCCATAGTGAAACAAATTTTTGCAGTCATATTAATTTCTATTTATTTTTTTATTCTTTCCAAAGCTTATCTTAGCGTCATTAGTGAGCGTAATAGCTAAGAAGGGTTGTAGCCGAGTAGAGACTTGTATTCCAGAAACTCCCCAAATGCCTCATCACCATACTCCCGCCCATTGCCCGATTGCTTATAACCACCAAAAGGCACAGTTATATCCATTCCGGCATTATTGATACTTATATAACCAGCTCGTATTTTGGATGCAACAGTACGCGCTCTATTTAAATCCTTACTTTGCACATAGCCGCCTAAGCCATAATCAGTATCATTAGCAATCTCGATGGCTTCCTCTTCAGTATCGTAGCCAATAATACTTAACACTGGCCCAAAGATTTCTTCTCGGGCAATCTGCATATCATTATTAACATGACTGAACACTGTTGGTTTTACGAAGTAGCCTTTCTCCAGACCTTCTGGTTTACCATCACCGCCAGTCACCACAGTTGCGCCTTCCTTTATTCCACTTTTAATCAGGCGCTGAATTTTTTCCCAAGCTTGCTCTGAAATAACCGGCCCCATTCGGCTGTCCTGTTTAGGATCCCCAGGCGCCCAACTTTCAGCGACGTCTTTTGCAATCGCGCTAACCTGATCCATTAGTTTATTTGGCACAATCATGCGTGTTGGTGCCCGACAGGATTGTCCTGAATTCATCATCACACTATTTATGCCACCGGTTACCGCGGCTTCAAGATCAGCATCTTCCAATACAATATTTGGGCTTTTACCACCCAGTTCTTGATGTACACGCTTAACTGTTGGCGCAGCAGCCTGCGCTACCGCAACGCCGGCACGGGTGGAGCCGGTAATGGATACCATGTCGACCAGTGGATGTTCTGCTATAGCCTGACCTACTACTGGACCTTCGCCCTGCACCAAGTTAAAAACACCTGCTGGGACGCCCGCAGCGTGTAGAATATCGGCAAATATTTTTGCGGAAAATGGCGCTATCTCGGAAGGTTTCAGTACAACGGTACAACCTACCGCTATGGCTGGGCTTGTTTTGGCACAAATTTGATTCATCGGCCAATTCCATGGAGTGATAAGACCACACACACCAACCGGCTCACGACTAATATGACTACCACCGCGATCCGATTCAAATTCAAATCGGTCAAGCACTGCTCTGGTATTTTTAAAATGATTGATGCCTAGGGCCGCCTGAGAACCGACTGACAACCACTTAGGCGCGCCCATTTCTTCAGTGATAGCCTCTGCCATCTCGGGTAGTCTTTTTTCAAATTCCACGATAATACGATCTAGCACGTCAAAGCGTTCTTGTTTGCTGGTTTGCGACCAACTTTTGAATGCTTCCGCTGCAGCTAAGACCGCTTTATCTACATCTACTTTACTACCTAAATTAATACGCCCAGTGACTTCTTCTGTCGCCGGATCGATGACATCGAATGGTTTCGCTTCTACGGGGTCAACCCATTCGCCATTAATATAAAACTGTAAATACTCTCTCATGCCGAATTCCTGCTTTGATTTAAGTTTAAAAATTGATCGTGATTAAAACTGTCGAGTATAACGTAAGAAACAAGGTCTAAATACTTAAATCAGAATAGTGCTTCTACTTGAAGTTGACTGAAATAGAATAACGGATATTGAGACTGGTTAATGAGACGTCTGAGGCAGGAATGCCGAGGTCGAGCATACAAGGACATAAGTATGAGTTCTCCGTGCCAGTGCTAATATCCGTTTGTAAGATAAATTTTTCCTATAATTATTTGAGCCTGTCAGTGGGTGAGGAGCGTCTTAGCGAGCGAACCCACTGACAGGCTCAATTTAGATCATTCAGTTAGTATTCAAACTAAGTCATCACCTAAAAAGGGTATAATCCCTGCTTTCTAAATTCCCGCGGGCAAGACAAATACTTTAATGCTTTTATTTCGCTTAACTGACCTTCATCTTGCTTATGGACCACAGGTATTACTAGATAAAGTATCACTCTCAATACAAAGTGGTGAACGTATTGGTTTGCTTGGACGCAACGGCGCTGGTAAATCAACTTTTCTAAAACTTCTCAGTCGGCAAATCAAACCAGATGGTGGAGAATTATGGCAACAACAAGGTATTAAAGTTGCTTATCTAGACCAGGAGTTGCCGGAGGCCAATGAGCAAAGCGTGAATGACTACGTGCTAGACGGTTTAGCAGAAGCTGGGGCCTTAATTAAAGAATATAACCATGTCTCTCAATCAGCTGCTGATCAGCAAAGCCTGGAAAAACTTGCTGACTTACAAAAAGAAATAGAAATAGTAGGAGCCTGGAATATACAACAAAAAGTCGACAGCGCTCTCAGTAAGTTAGGTCTTGAAGGTGAGACGCTAATGAATACTTTATCTGGTGGCTGGCTACGTCGAGTTGCTATAGCCAGAACCTTTATTAATGAACCTGATGTCTTGCTATTGGATGAGCCAACCAATCATCTGGATATCCCAACCATTGAATTTTTAGAAAAACAGCTCAACCAATTCTCCGGCGCCATTCTGCTTATTACTCATGATCGTGCATTTCTGCAAAAGATTGCCAACAAAATCATGATTCTTGACCGCGGGGAGATAAGCTCTTGGGAATGTGACTATCATAATTTTTTAGTTTTTCGCGAGCAACAATTAGCGGCGGAAGAAAAAGCCCATGCAGAATTTGACAAAAAACTAGCACAAGAAGAAGTCTGGATTCGCCAAGGCATTAAAGCCAGACGAACAAGAAATGAAGGCCGAGTCAGAGCCTTAAAAGCTTTACGAGAGGAATATAGCCAACGCAGACAAAGCCAAGGTAAAGCCAAAATTAAACTTAATCAGTCTGAGTCTTCGGGCAAGCTGGTCATAGAAGTTGAACACATTGAGCATAGTTTTGCTGAGCATAAAGTAATTAGTGATTTTTCCAGCAAGATCATGCGCGGCGATAAAATTGGTTTTATCGGCGCCAATGGTGCCGGCAAAACAACTTTATTAAAAATATTATTGGGCGAATTAAAACCCAGCTCTGGCAAAGTAAAAACTGGCAGTAAACTAGAAATTGCTTATTTTGACCAATTGCGTCTGCAGCTCGACCCTGATCAAAATGTTTATGACACTATTTCTGAAGGCAGTGATTTTGTGGAGATAAATGGCAAATCAATTCATGTCATGTCTTACTTAAGAGATTTTTTGTTTGCCCCTGATCGCGCACGTCAAAAAGTGCGCTCTCTATCTGGAGGAGAGCAAAATCGTTTAATCCTAGCCTGCCTTTTCAGCAAGCCGGCCAACTTGCTTGTATTAGATGAACCTACTAATGATCTTGATATGGAAACGCTGGAATTATTAGAAGAGTTATTAATTAACTTTAAAGGCACCGTTTTATTAGTCAGCCATGACCGTGAATTCCTCAATAATGTTGTCACCAGTACAATTGCCTTTGAAGATAGCGATCACGCAGGAACAGTTAATCAATACGTCGGCGGCTATGAAGATTGGCTGAGACAAGGACATGGTTTTGCACTGGACAAAACCGAAAAGAAAACAAAAACTGATAAAACCGAACAACAAAAAGAGAATATTAAACCAACTTCTAAACTTACCTATAAATTAAAACAAGAGCTAGAACAATTACCAGGCTTGATTGAAAAGTCCGAAAAAGAGATTCAAAAGCTAGAACTGCAAATTAGCCAGACAGGTTTTTATGACCAGAGCCATGAATTTACCAGCGCCACTCTTGCGCAACTGGCTGCAGCTCAACAAAATTTAGAGCACTACTTTGAACGCTGGGCTGAATTAGAACAGTATAAATAAGCTATTTATAAGACTATTTTTAACTAAAGCTCTTATTTGTTCATAGCTTAATGCTCTGTTTAGCGGTACAATTCGCGCCCCTTCAGTTTAGCCAAATTAGAAATGGCAGAACTCCAGGTTCAACACTTCCATCTAACTTATTTAATAGACACTTCTTAAAGCATTTCTAATAGGCATTAACAGGCACCTCCATGACCGACACAGTACCCCCAACATTTACCCAACTCATAGATAATCCGGCCTTATTAAAAGTCTTAAATGAAGTTGGCTATGAACATCCAACCCCTATCCAGGCTGAAACTATTCCACTGATAGCAGCTGGTGAAGATGTACTCGGGCAGGCACAAACCGGAACCGGTAAAACTGCAGCCTTTGCTTTGCCACTATTAGCTAATTTAAATCTCAAACAAAAAGAACCACAAGTATTGGTGCTAGCCCCTACTCGTGAACTAGCCATTCAAGTTGCTGAAGCCTTTCAACGCTACGCTGCCTATATAAAAGGTTTTCATGTATTGCCTGTTTATGGCGGCCAGGATTATTCAGGACAAATCAGAGCTTTACGGCGTGGTGTGCATGTTGTTGTAGGCACGCCTGGGCGAATAATGGATCACATGCGTAAAGGCACATTGCAATTAAATAAACTATCTACTTTGGTATTAGATGAAGCAGATGAAATGTTGCGTATGGGTTTTATTGATGATGTCGAGTGGATACTCGAACAATGCCCCGAGCAAAGACAGACCGCTTTATTTTCCGCAACAATGCCGAAACAAATTCGCCGCATAACTGAAAAATATCAAACTAAACCTCACCATATTACGATTAAAGTTAAAACCAGTACGGCAGAAACGATACGACAACGCTACTGGCCTGTCAGCGGCCTACATAAACTCGATGCGCTTACCCGCATTCTTGAAGCTGAAACTTTTGACGGCGTCATAGTTTTTGTTCGCACGAAAACAACCACAGTAGAGTTAGCAGAAAAACTTTCAGCACGCGGCTATGCGGCAACAGCACTTAATGGTGATGTTGCACAGAATCTTCGGGAACGTACCGTTCAAAAATTAAAAAAAGGCACAATAGATATTCTTGTCGCAACAGATGTTGCTGCTCGCGGTCTTGATGTTGAGCGCATTAGTCATGTTATTAATTATGACATCCCCTATGACACTGAAGCTTACGTTCACCGTATAGGCAGAACTGGGCGTGCCGGACGTGAAGGTGATGCAATCCTATTTGTCGCACCAAGAGAAAGAAGAATGCTGCAAGCTATTGAAAAAGCCACTCGCAGCAAAATTGAATTAATGGAGTTACCTTCCACGGACCTTATCAACACCAAGCGTATTTCTAATTTTAAACAAGCTATCGCTGACACTCTAGCTAATGAAGATTTAAAACTTTATCAGGAAATTCTCGAGCAATATCAGTTTGAGCACAATGTGCCAGCGCTGGATGTTGCTGCTGCTCTGGCAAAGCTATTTCATGGAGATAAACCCCTGCTACTTAAGAAAGAAACCAAAAAAGAAAGCTTCAAAAAACCAGAAAGAGAAAGGTCTGACAATGATAGGCCACGCAAGAAAAGACGTACTAATGATGAGCGCTTTTTGTCTCCTGAAGAAGAAGGTATGGAACGTTACCGCTTAGAAGTTGGGCATGAGCAAAAAGTTAAGCCTGGCAACATTGTAGGCGCTATTGCCAATGAAGCTGAAATTGAAAGCAAGCACATCGGACGAATTAATATTTTTGAAAACTACAGTGTGGTCGATTTACCGCAAGGCATGCCAAAAGAAATTTTACAACACTTAAGAAATACTTATGTCGGCGGCAAAAAAATCAACATTTCTCTTTTCAAAGAGGGGAATGATGGAAATACGAAAAAAGGCGGAAAGGCTGATAAGCCATCGGACAAAAAACCTTTTTTAAGCAAACCTAAGAGAAAGCCAAGAATAAAAAAATAAAATTTATTAATAAGATTAATAATTTAATTGCTATAAAAACTAGCGCAATTTACTTTTCTAGTGAATTACTTGAAGCTTTCAACCTCTATATCGTATAGTTCATTTACTATTTTTGTATTCTTGAATTATCAGATGTGATTTTATGCCCGCTGAAAAAATCATCAGTACTGTAATGTTTGCCGACATTTCTGGCAGCTCACCGCTTTATAAAAAATTAGGCGACTCCAAGGCTAATGAACTGGTACAACAGCTGCTTTCTATGATGACAGATGTTACTACCAAACATCATGGCAAAGTCATTAAGACAATTGGCGATGAAGTTATGACATGTTTTGATAGAACTGACAGTGCTGCTGATGCCGCAAGGGAAATGCAGGAAACATGTAGAAATTTTCGATCCGATATGACACTTAAATTACGAATTGGTATCGACAGAGGAGGCATTATTCGTCAACAGAAGGATCTTTTCGGAGAAACTGTAAATAATGCTGCCTACCTGACCGGCATCGCAAAGGGGGGCAAAATATTGCTCTCCAAAAATGCATTCAACTCCTTAAGCCTTAAATCTCAAAAATTGTGTTACGAATATGACAATATTATTTTGAAAGGACACACGCTTAAAACCAGAGTTTTTCGTATGCACTGGGAACAAAAAACTGATGAAGATTATAGTGAAGCTACTGTATTTGTGGGTTCCCAGAATATTACCCGCGCAGCCAAATTAAATAGATTAAGGCTAAATTATCAAAATCAAAGGTATATTTTAACACCGGATATGGAACCCTTTACTATTGGCAGGAACTCAGGAATATCTTCACTTTTGGCTAGTAATGAATTTGCCTCCAGAGATCATTGCCATATTATTTTCAGACGAGGGAAATTTATTTTATGTGACATAAGTACCAATGGCACTTATGTTACTCAAAACAACCAAAAGGAAATATATTTAAGACGCGAAGAATTACCACTTAGCGGTCAGGGTATTATTGCTATCGGTCAACCAGCCAGCCAAGCAGGTAATGATGTCATCGAATACAGTCTTTAATTATTAACTTTTGTCAGCATTTACCCTAATTTAGACAATATTCTATCCAAATGATTAGCGAACTGTTGCCGATCACTTTGACTTAAAGGCGGCGGCCCGCCAGTGTGTTCACCACTGGCACGCATGGTGTCCAGAAAATCACGCATATTCAGACGGCTTTTTATATTACTTAAAGTAAAGAGCTCCCCGCGCGGACTCAAAGCCTGCCCGCCTTTTTCCAATACTTCATCTGCTAATGGAATATCTGATGTAATTACCAAATCAGCTTCTTCAACCAATTTAACGATTTCATTATCAGCAACATCGAAGCCGGCTTGCACCTGAATTGATTTGATATAGCGTGAACCTGGAACGCGCAAAGGCTGATTGGCAACCAGCGTCAATTGCGTTTGAGTTCTTTCCGCCGCTTTAAATAATATGTCTTTAATTACTATTGGGCAGGCATCCGCATCAACCCAAATTTTCAAGTAGCGACTCCAAACGCGATCAACTGTAAACATATGCAGGCAAAAATTCCTGCAAGGACATCATCAAGTATAATCCCTAAACCACCATGCACATGCTTATCCAGAATATTAATTGGAAAAGGCTTTAAAATATCGAAAAGACGAAACAAGAAAAAACCCATGACTATCCAAAGCCATCCGCTTGGCGCAAGCAACATGGTAATCCAATAGCCAACGAACTCATCCCAGACTATGCCTCCATGATCATGCACACCGAGCAATTTAGAGCTGCGATCACACAAGTATATTCCCGCCGCAAATGTCATTAATAACATTAAAAGATATGCTGTCAGCGGCAACTGCGCTAACAGAAGGTAAAGCACAACAGCAACAATAGTGCCCGCTGTGCCTGGCGCTTTAGGAGATAAACCGCTACCGAAACCGAATGCCAGAAAATGTACCGGGTGAGTAAAAACTGTTTTTGAAGATATTTTTTCTGACATCAATCCAACCGTTTATTAAACCGTAATATAGCAATACTTAAAGCCACAAATGCAAAGCCAATCAGCGCCAGCATATCAGTACTTAAAAAATCTATCTCAGCACCACGCAACATTATATTTCTTATAATACGATTAAAGTGCGTTAATGGAAGCACCTCAGCAATATATTGTGCAGGTTTCGGCATGCCATCCAAAGGGAACATAAACCCAGAAAGTAAGATTGAAGGTAAAAAAAAGAAAAATGCCTAATATTAAAAGAATACTTTTATACATACCCTTCCTTACTGTTAGTAACTCTGAAAAGCTTTTATTATTTTGATTAGTCCTAAAGTTTGATTGATGTGGATCAACATATCAAGGCAAGGGATTTACTATGATTACATTGTCATTCACCAGATTAGAGAATGCATTATGGGTATCATAATAGCTGTAAGTGTAGCGCTAGCCGCAATATCGGTTGGTAGCATCGTTATAACGCTACTTCTCATTGCTGCTGGAAAGATTGAAGTCTAGGCTTTTTCGTAAAATTGGGTTGTCATGCTGATACTATATACTCCTTATCGGAGAACTTGTATCGGCATGTCCATACAGTATTTAAAAATGTTGATAGCCTAAATTTTTCACTTCGATTTCATGCCCGTTATTATCTAAGCACTTAACTCTAGAGCCCTTTACGACACGACCTATTAAGGTTAAAGGCACATTAATAGCAACTGCTGTTTGTTGAAGAGCTTCTCGTCGATCTTCTGCAACAATTATAGCTAATTCATATTCATCGCCTGCAGTTAAGGCTAAATTCAAACCCTTACTCCTATCGCCCATTGCACCCATGATTTTTTTTACAGCTCGAGCTATAGGAATCGCTTTTGCGTCCAGTTCGATACCAACATCACTTTGTTTTGCAATATGCCCCAAATCAGCCATTAAACCATCAGATATATCGATAGCGGCCGAGGCTATACCAGCACAGCCTTGCCCTAAACTTATTCTTGGTTCAGGTTGAAAATAAGCCACATGTAGTTCTTTAGTATCGGGTTTATCAAGCGACATGCCATTGCTCATTAAACTCAGAGCAAGACCAGCAGAGCCAAGCTCACCAGAAACATAAACAAGATCACCTGGCTTTGCCCCTTTTCTAGTCATCACTTCATCTTTATTTAGCAGACCATGCACCTGAATAGTAATACTAAGAGAGCCTTTGGTGATATCACCACCGATAAGCGGGCAATGGTAGGTCTGAACCAAAGTTTCCAAACCAAGACTAAATGCTTGTAACCAAGACTCTTCTGCTTTTGGCAAACTTAATGCTAGTGTAAATGCCAAAGGCTCTGCTCCCATAGCAGCCAGATCACTAAGATTAACAGCTAGAGCACGTTGCGCGATTAGAGCCGGATCAGCCTTAGCTGGGAAATGCACATCGGCAATTAAAGTGTCCATTGAGACTGCTAAAAGTTTTTCAGGAGGAAGATCAATCAGTGCGCAGTCATCACCTATTCCCAAAGGTATTCTTGCGGACTGTTCCTGTGTTGGAATGAGACCGGGTTTATTAAAGTAAGTTCTGATTAAATCAAATTCTGAAACAGGCATCTTGTATCTCAGGCATTTTCTATTTCTAATGCTCGATATTGTTTAGCCAGTTTATCCAATACACCATTGATATATTTATGACTATCAGTGGCACCATATTTTTTTGCCAAGTCAACATATTCATTGATCACAACCTTATAAGGAACATCAATGCGTTCTGTAAATTCAAAGCTACCCAAGCGCAAAAGTGCGAGCTCAATTGGATCAAGTTGGGATAACTGGCGATCAAGCTTATCTGCAAAAGTCTGATCAATTTCCTCAGATTTTGTGATGATATGAACAAGTGCTTGGTGGAAAAAATCCCAATCAATTTTAGCGGCATTATCTGCTCGAAATTGGGCTTCTATATCGCTTGCTGAGCCTTGAGCCAACTGCCATTGATAAAAGGCCTGAACTAATAAATTTCTGGCTTTTTTACGATGTGAAATTTTGGGCTGTGATGAGTCTTCGGCCATAGATTACAGCTTACGCACGAGACTGACCATTTCCAGCGCAGTCATTGCAGCATCAGCACCTTTATTCCCTGCTTTAGTACCAGCCCGCTCTACAGCTTGCTCAATCGTATCAACTGTAAGCACACCGAATGCCACTGGAAGTCCAAACTCCAGACTGACTTGATTTAGGCCGCGACTGCATTCAGTGCAGACATAATCAAAATGAGGAGTGCTACCCTTGATGACTGCTCCGAGAGCAATTATGGCGTCAAATTGTTGAGTCTGAGCGGCTTTTTGTGCAGCCAGAGCTAATTCAAACGCGCCTGGCACCTTTATTACTGTAATTGCGCTGTCAGCAACACCATGACGACTTAAGCAATTTATAGCGCCATCTTGCAGACTATTAACAATAAACTCATTAAAGCGGCTAACAACAATTGCATAACTTGCACTTGCGCCACCGAAATCGCCTTCAATTGTTTTTATTTTTTCCATAATATTCTCTAAATCTTTCTTCTTAACATTTTTGAATTCATTTTTATCAGGCTAGCTTATTCTTCAAAAGGTATATATTCCACAACTTCTAAATCAAAACCTGAAATTGCATATTTTGTTGGATAACTCATAAGGCGCATTTTGCCTACACCCAAATCTCGTAAAATTTGAGAACCAGTACCTACGTTCAAGAACAACCCTTGAGAAGCTTTTGCTGGAACCTTTATTTTGGCTTGCTGACTTAAACTTTCCAACTGATTTAAAATATCGGAACCGTTTTCTTCACCTGCCAAAATAACCACGACCCCTTTACCTTCCTCACTAATTTTTTCCATTGCTCGATGCAGTGACCAGCTTGAACGTTTAGAGTCTTTAACTGTCAGTAAATCCCTTAAAGTATTGGCAACTAATACCCTAACCAGAACAGGCTCTTCACTATTAATTTCTCCTTTTACTAAAGCCATATGAGTCGGCTCTCCTTCTTTTATACTGTCACGGTAGCAATAAATTTCAAAATCACCATGCTCAGTCGCTGCAGGATATTGCTGAAGTCGTTCAACCGTTTGCTCATTAGCAATCCTGTAATGCACCAAGTCCATAATAGTGCCAATTTTTAATCCATGCTCCTCAGCAAATTTTTCAAGATCAGCTCTTCTGGCCATAGAGCCATCTGCATTCATTATTTCGCAAATTGCTGAAGCAGGGGTTAAGCCTGCTAATCTGGCTAAATCACAACCCGCTTCTGTATGCCCCGCTCTGCGCAAAACGCCTCCTTCTTTTGCCATCAAAGGAAAGATATGACCCGGCAGAGTAATATCAGTTGGCGCAGCATCAGGAGCAACCGCAGCTTGAATCGTAAGAGCTCTATCAGCAGCTGAAATGCCTGTAGTGACCCCTTCTGCAGCTTCAATTGAAATTGTAAAGTTTGTTCCGAAAGGTGTTTGATTAGAGCTGACCATCAAAGGTAAATTTAACTGCTGGCAACGTTCACCTGTAAGGGTCAGGCAAATTAAACCACGTGCGTGTGTTGCCATAAAATTGATTTCGGCCGGACTTATTTTATCAGCAGCAACTACGATATCACCTTCATTCTCCCGGTCTTCATCATCCATCAAGACAACCATTCTACCTTGACGAATATCTTCAATAAGTTCTTGAGTAGTATTTAATTCCATTACTTTATAAAACCGCTAGCCTTTAATTTTTCAACACTCAAACCTTCATTATCATTCTCAGCTTTATTGTCGGAATAAATTTTGGAAAGTTCGTCTTTCTGTAATAATCGTTCAAGGTAACGACTGATTAAATCTACTTCCAGATTCACCTGCCGGCCAACTTCAAATTCATGCATGGTGGTTTCCGCCGCTGTATGAGGAATTATATTGACTGTAAAATTGAATCCATCTACCTCATTAACAGTCAAACTTATGCCGTCTATACAAACTGAGCCTTTGCGGGAAATATAATGTGCCAACTCAAGTGGCGCTGCAAACACTAAACTCAGACTGCCTGCATCAACACCTTTACTGTGTAAAATTCCTAATCCGTCAACATGGCCGCTAACAAGGTGTCCTCCCAGTCGGCTTTCCGGCTTAAGGGAAAGCTCCAGATTAACCAAACTTCCGTCAACAAGACTGCCGAGATTTGTACAATTTAAGGTTTCATTTGAAACATCGGCGCTAAATGTTGATTCACCGAGCTCAGTTACAGTAAGGCATACCCCACTTACTGCAATACTGTCACCTAGTGCAATATCATTGAAATTTAATTTGTCTGAATGAACAATCAAACAACATTCATCCTTACTACCTCCCTCAGCTTCTAGCCTAGGTTTAGTAAGCGATTTAATGGTGCCTGTTGCCTCAATTATTCCAGTAAACATGCTGAGAAATATTTCCTACTTACTTATTTAAAACTCGGACGCGCATTCTACAATCTTTACCCAGCAATGACACATCTGAGTATTCAAGCGAAATTTGATCTTCCATATTTTCCAAGCCAGGAAGAGTAAATAATGGCAAGCCCTTATGACCTAAAAGTTTAGGCGCCATATAAAGTATTATTTCATCGACCAGACCGGCTTTAATAAATGCTCCTGCCAAGGTTGATCCTGATTCTATTAACACTTCGTTGCATTCTTTTACTTGCGCTAGAAACTTTAGCAAGGCATGTAAATCTATTTTTTTTTCAGCATTAGGTAAACAAATTTGTTCAAGATTAGCGACTTTTTTTTCAGCTGTTTCAAATTCTTTTTCTATTGCAGATACTAGCAATATATTTCCAGGAATTTGTAAAGTCTTTGCTTCTGGCGACAGCCTTAAATTCGAATCACAAATCACCCTTAAGGGTTGTAAGACTTCTGCATCATCTAGTCTGACATTGAGAGAAGGATCGTCTGCTAATACTGTTTCGATACCGCTAATTAATGCACTACTTCTGGCTCTAAATTTTTGAACATCTTGCCTGGCTTCAACCCCAGTGATCCATTTGCTTTCCCCACTAGCCATGGCCGTTCTACCATCCGAACTCATTGCCATTTTGCAGCGCACATAAGGCAAAGCAGAAGTCATTCTTTTTATAAATCCTGGATTTAAATCTGCACATTTCTCGGCAAGAAGAGGGCCAATAACTTCTATACCAGCAGCTTTTAATTTACTCAAACCCTTGCCGGCTACTTCTGGATTTGGATCAATCATGCCATACACAACTTTACTTACACCGGCTGCAATAATGGCATCACAACAAGGGGCTGTTCTCCCATGATGCGAGCAGGGTTCAAGTGTCACATATAAGCTAGCACCGGAAGTAGATGCTTGAGCCTGATTTAGCGCATGCACTTCTGCATGCACTTCGCCAGCAAACTGATGCCAGCCTTCTGCGATAACCTGCCCTTCTTTAACAATTAAGCAACCGACACGAGGATTAGGCTTGCTACTGTATTCCCCTTTTAAAGCAAGCTCTATACAACGCTGCATGTATGTAGTGTCAGTATTCATGTTCATTTGATTATATTAATTGCCGGTTCAGATTAGTGCAGTAAAGCCACGGTGAGAAAAAATAAAAAAATAGTGAAGTTAAATTAAAAGTAGTTACTAGATTTTGTCTTTGGACGCTTGATCAATGTTATCAATTGCTTCTCTAAACTCATTTAGATCTTTGAAACTTCTATAAACAGATGCAAAACGCACATAAGCAACTTCATCTAATTTACGCAACTCCTGCATCACTTTTTCGCCAACAAGATCACTGGAAACTTCTCTTTCACCGGAGGCCCGTAAAGCATGATTAATATGGGTCAGTGCTTCCTCAACTTTATCCATACTCACTGGTCTTTTTTCCAGCGCTTTTAAAATACCTTTGCGTAACTTATCTTCATTAAATGGTTCACGGTCGCCATTTTGTTTGATGACACGTGGCATTAATAATTCAGCCCCTTCAAAAGTAGTGAAGCGCTCATTGCAAGTCAAACACTCTCGCCGCCTTCGCACCTGATTGCCTTCGGCAACCAAGCGCGAATCAATTACTTTTGTATCTGTAGCATGGCAAAAAGGACAATGCATCAGTCAACTACCATTTTTATTTATAAACCGGAAATTTTTCGCACAAGGCCAAAACTTTTTCTTTTACCGAGCTTATGAGCTCCTCATTATTAATGTCTTCCAGTATATCGCAAATCCAATTCGACATTTCACTCACTTCAACTTCAGTAAAACCCCGAGTGGTTATTGCTGGAGAGCCTAAACGTAAACCACTAGTCACAAATGGAGAGCGCGGATCATTAGGCACAGCATTTTTATTAACCGTAATATTCGCTCGGCCCAAAATTTCTTCCGCATCTTTGCCGGTTGCTTCTCGGCCAACCAAACTCAATAAGAAAAGATGGTCATCTGTGCCACCAGAGACAATTTCGAAACCTCGTGATATAAAAACTTCAGCCATTGCTTGAGCATTTTTAACGACTTGTTGCTGATACGATTTGAACTCTTCAGACATAGCTTCTTTGAAGGCGACAGCTTTCGCGGCAATAACATGCATTAATGGTCCACCCTGACTTTCAGGGAAAATAGCAAAATTCAGACGTTTATTAAGTGCTTCGTCATCGCCAGGAGTCAGAATTAAGCCCCCACGTGGACCTCTTAAGGTCTTGTGCGTGGTGGAAGTTGTGACATGGGCAATATTAACTGGACTCGGATAGACGCCTGCTGCAACAAGACCTGCCACATGTGCCATATCGACCACCAGATAAGCACCAATTTTATCGGCAATATCTCGCATTAGTTGCCAATTGACGGTTCTTGAATAGGCTGAAAAACCAGCGATAATTAATTTAGGCTTGTGCTGCAAGGCTAGCTCTTCGACTTGCTCATAATCTATTTCACCAGTCTCGCTGTTCAGACCATATTGGACGGGATTATAAATTCGCCCTGAAGAAGAAACAGCAGCTCCATGAGTAAGATGTCCGCCATCAGCCAAACTCATGCCCAACAAGGTATCGCCAGGCTTTAATAAGGCCATAAATACCGCTGAATTGGCTTGAGAGCCTGAGTGTGGCTGCACATTGGCATATCCTGCATTAAAAAGTGTTTTGGCTCTCTCAATTGCCAGGTTTTCAACGATATCGACATATTCGCACCCACCGTAATAACGCTTACCCGGATAGCCTTCTGCATATTTATTGGTTAATACTGAGCCTTGCGCTTCCTGCACTCGAGGACTGGCATAATTTTCAGAAGCGATTAGTTCTATATGGTCCTGTTGGCGCAGGGCCTCTGCAGCCATCGCTGCTTCAAGTTCATCATCAAAACCGGCAATGGTCATATCTTTAGTTAACATTTTTCTCCTCGGGAATCGGGCAAATTAAAGTAAATTAAAAAAAGTAAGCTAGGCTCTGTAAAAAAAGCGCTATTCTACCTTACTTTCCTACTCGGGAAGAATAGAATAGTCAGCTTAATAATTCTCTCTAAAGCAGTAGGTTGAAATTTAATGGCTCAATTTGTTTATACCATGAACCGGGTAGGAAAAGTTGTCCCGCCCAAGCGTGAAATTCTGAAAGATATCTCCCTGTCATTCTTCCCTGGCGCCAAGATTGGCGTTCTTGGTTTGAATGGAGCGGGTAAGTCCACCTTACTTCGAATCATGGCTGGCGTAGATAAAGAGTTTCATGGCGAAGCCAGACCTCAGCCAGACCTGAAAGTTGGTTACTTACCTCAAGAGCCAGAACTTGACGCAAACAAAGACGTGAAAGGCAATGTCGAGGATGGCGTTCGTGAAATCAAGAACCTAGTAGATGAATTTAACAGCATCAGTGACAAATTCGCCGAGCCCATGAGCGATGAAGAAATGAATACCTTGTTAGAAAAGCAAGGAGAACTGCAAGTTCAGATAGATGCTAGTGGAGGCTGGGAACTGGATCGCACCCTTGAAATTGCGGCTGAAGCCTTGCGTTTGCCTCCCTGGGATGCGGATGTCACAAAACTCTCAGGCGGCGAGAAACGTAGAGTTGCACTTTGTCGGTTACTGTTATCCAAACCTGACATGCTTTTATTAGATGAGCCAACTAACCATCTTGATGCAGGCTCAGTCGCCTGGATGGAGAAATTTCTACAGGATTATCCAGGAACTGTTGTAGCAATCACCCATGATCGCTATTTCCTGGATCATGCTGCTGGTTGGATACTCGAGCTTGATCGCGGGCATGGCATCCCTTATGAAGGTAATTACAGCAATTGGCTAGAAGCAAAAGAAAAGCGCCTAGAAGTTGAAGAAAAGCAACAATCCTCAATTGCCAAAACTATTAAAAATGAATTGGAGTGGGTCAGAGCCAACCCCAAAGGACGACAGTCTAAAAGCAAGGCTCGTCTGGCTCGCTTCGAAGAATTATCTTCAAAAGAGTTTCAGACACGTAATGAAACCCTAGAGCTCTATATTCCACCAGGCCCTCGATTGGGCGAGCTGGTTATTGAAGTCGATAAGATCAGCAAAAGTTTTGGTGACAAAACTCTCATCGAAAATCTCAGCCTGACTATCCCGAGAGGCAGCATAGTAGGAATTATTGGCGGTAACGGCGCGGGTAAAACGACTTTCCTGAAAATGCTAATGGATCAGGAAAAGCCAGACTCCGGTTCCATTCGTATTGGCGAAACAGTAGATATGGCATATGTTGAACAAAGCCGCGATGAGTTGAATGATGAAAATACTGTTTGGCAGGAAGTTTCAGAAGGCCTTGATACCCTAAAAATCGGCAACTACGAAATTCCTTCTCGTGCCTATCTTGGTCGCTTCAATTTTAAAGGTGGTGATCAACAAAAATTTGTTAAGCATTTATCTGGGGGAGAACGTAACAGACTGCACCTTGCGAAACTCCTAAAGCGTGGCGCAAATGTTCTCTTACTAGATGAGCCAACAAATGACCTCGACATTGAAACCTTGCGCGCCTTGGATGAAGGATTATTAGCATTTCCAGGCACAGTGATAGTGGTTTCACATGACCGTTGGTTTTTAGACAGGATTACAACACATATCTTGGCTTTTGAAGGCGACAGCGATGTAATTTTTCACGAAGGGAATTATTCAGACTACGAAGAAGATAGGAAGAAAAGAAAAGGGGATGGGGAGCCTACTCGAGTCAAATACAAAAAACTCAGCTAATTGAGCTACTGCGCTTGGTAATGCTTTGTTAAAAACTGCCTCGGAATACTCATTTACTTATTATATAAATTCCGCTTCCTCGTCAGTTTTCGCCTCGCCTTACCAGCGCTCGTAACGCTTTCTATATACAATTTAGTTTGCGTTATTAGGAAGAATCGATTTCCTTCTCATGCCTTGAACATGCTTTCGATAGACAAATTATTCGGAAACAAGCGAGGACTGTCTGAATCGCGAAGCGATGAGTTCCGCAGCGCCGAATAATATGAATAGCGAATGTTCGGCATTGAAGGGAATATTCTTCCTGAAATCCTAGAAGGAATAAATTATTTCCTTCTCATGCTTTAAACATATTCTCGATAGACAAATTATTCGGAAATAAGCGAGGACTGTCTGAATCGCAAAGCGATGAGTTCAGCGGCACCGAATAATATAGATGTCGAATGTTTAGCATTAAAGGAAATATTCTTCCTAAAACCCTGGAAGAAACAAATTAATGACTAAAGTTTCAGGCTGGCTTTCAGTTCTTGCAGGCGCGACTGGTTTTCTTTTGTGCTTAAAGGTGTGGCCAACGATTCAGGAATCGGTGTAGGGGCATTCAAAGTCAATTCTTCACCTTGTAATGCACGTTGAACTAAATGTGAATAATGATATTCGAATAAAGGGAATATCTGCCCTTCTGCTCGATTAGCTAATTCAAACCAGCCAGTTGCTTTACCTGCCATATATACAGCAGGATGACTCCAGCTCTGGACTGATTTAGGTGATGGCATGCGGCATGCTTCAAGGTAGGCATCATGAACTACAGGTAAGCCAAATAAAGACAGCCCTGATTTACATGTATCAACAACGCTCGCAATACTCGGTAAAAATGGCTGGTTGAGAACTAACTCACGGGTAGCAGCCAGAACCAATTCAGGAGAAAAAGCCGCAAGGCTGGTTAGCCAGTATTTTTTTGCAAGGTTTAAAGCGCCTTCATCCGGAAAGGCTTTGTGATATTGGTTATGGTAGGCCAGTTCAAATTCAGCAAACATTTGATTGATAGCATCAACATGATCTTTACTAGAATTCTTTCTAGAGGCAGAAGCATAAGCGGCATCATCACTTACTTCTATACCTTTAATTCCCTTACTAGTATTTGCAGACGCTGCAACAGGTGCTATAAGTTGATCAACTTTTTTTATTGCCACTTCTATTCCTAAAAAAGGGTGATAATTATGAAAAATCACTACTACGTAAGCCAAATTCCCTTTGCTCAATAATGTCTTTAGCAGAACTTTCAGGATTAAGCTTGGCATAACTAATAACAACATTACGACCGGCCTTTTTACTTTCGTAAAGGGTTTCATCGGCTTTTTCTAACAATTCTTCTGCTATATGAACTTCATCCGGACAAGTTGCGATCCCGATACTGACAGTTGTTGTGATTCTTTGCCCATCAACATCAAAAGAAGTATTTTCAATTGCGCTGCGCAAACGTTCAGCAGTCTCGATTGCTCTCTCAGAAGGTAATTGAGGCAACAAGGCAACAAATTCGTCTCCTCCGTAGCGGCATATAATGTCTGAAGTACGTAAACAATCCTTAAGTGTACTGGCGATTGTTAAAATTAATTTATCACCAGCTTTATGCCCATAAGTATCATTGACCTGCTTTAAATTGTCGGCATCAATCATCATTGCTGATAAGGGTTGGGAATACTGCATGGCGATTTCAGTTGCTTTATGCAGCATTGGGCTAAATGAACGTTTATTTAATAAGCCTGTCGTTTCATCTGTTTCAGATAGAGTCTTAAACATTTGTTTCCCATAATTTACATCAGCAGCAAGCATGGTCGTGATATAAGCCACTAACATGAATGGTAAAAAGAAAATTAGAAATTCAGTGTATTCAACTAAGGAATATTCTATTCCGGCGCGTGATGCCAAAAGAATATACACTGCTGAAATTAAGACAATTTCGGCAATAGTGATTGCTTTACCTAAGGTGATGGAACTTGAAATAATTACCAGCAAATAAAGGTTAAGTAAGGGGCTATCGACACTGCCAGTATTCCAAACCACGACTGAGATAAAAAGAATCATTACCCAGGTTTCTACAGCCAATTTCCACTTAAAGTGTGGAAGATTGAAATTCACATAATGAAATCCCAAGATAAAAGCACCAAAAAGTTCCATGCAGATTAACAAGGCTGAAGGACTGGCAATATCTGCATTTGGCGACATGTAATAAAGCAACACGATCAAAAGCAACAGCCATTCAATTTCTGAAATGCTGCGTGCAAACCCTTTTAGTTCGATCTGATCTAAATTCAGATCATCAACTAATTTATTAGTGTCTTTATTTTTCACTATGTGCTCCTTCTTATTCGCTATGCTATCCATCTGGAGTCCCCTCAAAGCCTGACTCTAGAGGGAATTAATAGCAACTACCAAGCAAATTTAAAGTATGTCCTATACTCTTACTACAGTAGCTTAGCATAGCAGACTAGTATGGCGATAATGTTGCAATACTTAACATTTTCTCAATAATTATTAAGCTTGCTGCAATGTGCAAATATTATGAAACATAACGTTTATAAGGCTAAGCAGCTCTGAATTTATATTAAGCCTGAGTATAGTTATCCATATATTTGTAAAAAACTTGTAAAAAAACGAGAACTTATGAAATTAACCATCAAATACAAATTGATATTAGCGATTCTGTCTGCCCATCTTATAGTCTATATATCGATGTACAGTATAGGTCGCGCGCAATTTAACAATGGTTTTATTGACTATATCAGCCGCATTGAAGAGCAGCAGGTTCCTGCGCTCATTGATGGCCTGGAGCGTTGGTATGCGACACGCGATCGATGGGATTTACTTCGTGGCAATCCCAGCCTCTGGAATATCATCATAAGAGACAGCATTGCCCGTACCACAACCTCTGGTGAGTTACTCGAGATCAGCCAAGTTACTAATTTTCGCCTAATCGAGTCTGCCATTGAAGATCGTAATATTCTAACTTCAAACCCTAGTGCTATTGATGCATTTCGGCGACCTTCCTTATTAGCTGATGATGACTGGTACTTTTCCTCTGAATACAGTCCTGCCAGGCCACACTTACTTTTATTGGATGCTAGCCAGGAAATCATGTTTGGGGACCCTGAAGCATTGCCTCTAGCAAACATTTATCCTCTCAACTTTATGGATGAAACCGTTGGTTATCTCGCGGTTACCAGTAGGCAGGAATTATCTGAACGTGCTGATGTGCTTTTTGTCCAAGGTCAAATTAATACCTTCTTTTTGTTTGGAATCGTACTTGTTGCGATCTCAACACTTATCGCTATTCCGGCCTCAGGCTATATGGTTCGACCTATTCGAGATCTAGTAAAAGGGACTCGTGCATTAACTGCTGGAGAGTACAGCTCCAGAATTAAAATTCGAAGCTCTGATGAGCTGGCCCTGTTATCAGAGGATTTTAATACCTTAGCCAATACGCTGGATCAGAATCAGACCGCTAGGCGGCAATGGATTGCAGACATTTCTCACGAACTTAGAACACCTTTAGCGATACTTCGCGGCGAACTAGAGGCTGTTCAGGACGGTATTAGGCCGCTAGATCCCACGAGTCTGGATTCCTGGCATCAAGAAGTTGTGCATTTAAATACCTTGGTCAACGATTTGCATGAATTGTCCATGTCTGACAATGGCGCTTTAGTTTATGAAAAAGAAAAAGTTGATATTAAACTTTTGCTAGAACAGACACTTGGTATGCATCATATTTTAATTGAACAAAACAACATAAAACTATCAATTAAAATCCATAGTCTTAAAAATAAAGCTCATATCAATATCTTTGGTGATCCAAAGCGCCTCAAACAATTATTCGATAATCTGCTGCAAAATACCTGTCGCTATACAAATGAGGGCGGTGAGCTCAAAATAAATGTTAAGGAATATAGAGATAAAGTTGTTATCACTTGGATAGACTCTGAGCCTGGTGTTAGTGATAGAGACCTAGAAAAGTTGTTTGATCGCCTTTATCGAGTGGATTCCTCGCGTAATCGCGAGAAAGGCGGTTCTGGCCTAGGTCTGGCTATCTGTAAAAACATTATCGAAGCCCATGAAGGCCAGATTCGAGCAGAGCACTCTGAACTAGGCGGTTTGAAACTAAGTATTGAGTTGCCGAAACGGCAAAAATCCTAAGCGCGGAATAATTTGCCCCTTGGCCCTCAAGGACTTAAACTGCTTCAATTAAATTTTAGTCCGGATGTATATATATGCAGCATGTTTTAATCGTAGAAGACGAAGAAAAACTGGCAAACCTTCTAAAAGATTATCTAGACCGTAATGGATTTAAAACCTCCTTACTGCATAATGGTGATGACGTACTGCCATGGCTTGAAAACCATAAACCTGACCTGGTTCTTTTGGACTTAATGCTCCCAGGGACAGATGGCATGGATATCTGCAAAGAAATTCGTCGTAATTCACAGCTACCCGTGATTATGGTGACGGCCAAAGTTGATGAAATTGATCGTTTACTTGGCCTTGAACTTGGTGCCGATGATTATATCTGCAAACCTTTTAGCCCTCGCGAAGTAGTCGCCCGCGTAAAAGCGGTACTTCGACGTAGTGAAGGCTCTGAAAAACTCGAAGAAAAAGGTCTGAGACTGGATACAGATACTTATAAAGTCAGTATCAATGGAAACGATCTTGGACTGACAGCTGTGGAATTCCAACTACTAAAAGTTTTATCAGACCATCCCGGTCGTATATTTTCTCGCGCAGTACTTGTCGATAAAATTTATTCTGACGGGCGTATCGTGAGTGATCGCACTATTGATAGCCATATCAAAAAACTCCGGAAAAAAATTGCCGCGGAACTTCCTGATGTAGAATTGATTCATTCGCTTTACGCTGTGGGTTATAAATTTGAGTGGAATTCTTAATATGCCTAGCTTTCTGATCAAGCTTTTGCAGCATAAAAAGCTGACTATTTCATTTATTCTATTTTGCTTGTTAAGCAGTGGATCTCTTGCTCAGGAACAGCAAGCTTTTGCCGAGTGGCTAGCTGAGTTGCGCATTGAAGCACTTGCAGAAGGCATTAGTGAAAACCTTTTGGATGAAGCTTTGTCTACCATTGAAGAACCAATTCCCAGAGTCATAGAACTTGACCAAAGCCAACCTGAGTTCGTACAAACCTTCTCAAATTATATGAATAATAGGCTCAGCCAGGCTCGAATAGAAAGAGGGCAGGCGCTTCTAGAGGAGCACAGCGAGCTATTTAGCCGCATCTCTCGGGAATATGGAGTACAACCACATTACTTAGTTTCATTTTGGGCCTTGGAAAGCAACTTTGGTGATTATACTGGCGGTTTTTCAGTGCTAAATGCTCTGGCTACCCTAGCCTATGATCCGCGCCGTAGTGGCTTTTTTCGAAATGAGCTATTAACAGCTTTAAAAATTCTAGATGCAGGTCATATCAGCGTTGAAGATATGTCTGGATCATGGGCAGGAGCAATGGGGCAGTGTCAATTCATGCCTTCTACTTTTGATCGTTACGCTATAGACGGCGACAATGATGGCCGTATTGATATATGGAACAGTCTGCCTGATATTTTTGCTTCAGCTGCCAACTTTCTATCTGAATCAGGCTGGCGTCCGGATGAGCGTTGGGGTCGTGAAGTAACTCTTCCGCAAGGCTTTGATTTTACTCAATCAGGCACAGGCATTCGCAAGACCGTTTTTGAATGGAATGGCATAGGCGTTATGCGTGCTAATGGAGCCGCTTTGGGGAATTCTTCCATAGAAGGTTCTATCATCTTACCTGCTGGCGCTAGTGGTCCCGCCTTCTTAGCCTACAATAATTTCAGAACTACTATGGTCTGGAACCGTTCAACTTATTACGCCATCTCAGTCGGACATCTCGCTGACCGTTTCGTAGGTGGAGGAGAGATACAACACTGGCCCGACACTGAAGAACGCGCCTTAAGCCGTGATGAAGTAATTGAATTACAAGAACTCCTAAACACTATGGGAATAGATGTAGGTGCGCCAGACGGTATTTTAGGTTCCAGAACCAGAGGAGCTATAAGAGCATTTCAGGAAGAAAGTGGATTGCCGACAGATGGGTATGCATCTTACGAGTTGCTCGACATGATTCGGGTTTTAGCTATTTCTGAATAGCCTTTTTAACAGTAAGTGACCGCTTTGGATTTAACTTTTAACGATGAATAATCGAGCGCAGCACGCCTACTCCGCCAAAAACTCATTTACCATTTGAATCAATTCACTGGCCGTTCTAGGATTCGCCATCATCTCCCCATTAAAATACATCGTCGGCGTACTCCTAACTCCCGCCCTATTCCCGCCACGTTGGTCAGCCAGAATTTTATCTCTGATTTCAGGCAGGTCGGCATCAGCACGGAGCTGGTCAATATCTAAATCTAGCTGAGCAGCATAATTCTCAAAGGCAACCGTCGCATCGGGTAAAACTGACCATGAAGCCTGATCACCATAAAGTAAGCTATACAATTGCCAAAACGCATCTTGCCGTCCAGCTGCTTCAACATATCGTGCTGCTTCAAATGAATGCGGATAAGTATCCAAAGGGTAATGTCTGAAAACTAAACGCGATCGATCAGCAATTCGTGGCCAGGCCTGGCTGATTAAATTAGCCTCATTGGCACAATTTGGACATTGAAAGTCACCATAAACAGTAATTGTGAGAGGAGCACTTGCTGCACCTTGAACATGATCTGTTTGTGAGACTTGATCGGGCGGGTAAACCGGCGCCCCACCAAAGAGCCCCTGATACAACACATATAGAACAACGGGAATCATCACTACAACGAATGCGGTAATCAGTGATTTCTGAATTTGTTGGTGGCGTTTAGCTTGTTGTTTCTTGGCTTCTCGTTTTAATTTCTTTTCTGAGCTTTTGGTCATGACCTACTTATTCCTAAATATTCAAAATTCAATCTGCAATGAGACAATGCCAAAATAAGACTGCTATAGCAATATTTCCTTGTAGATTGCTATAATTCGCAGCCTAATTTTCTAGCTCGTTCTCTGATACCCTTCAAGGTTCACAGATTTGTTTTGCCTGATACCTGAGAATTAGCTTGGTTGAGCCAGATTGGAAGAATACCGATTGAGATATGTGAATATGGACGCTAAAACTGAGCAGCATCAGAATATTGTTGTAAGATTTGCCGGAGACTCTGGTGACGGTATGCAGTTGACTGGCACCAATTTTACTCTGGCCACTGCTTTGTATGGCAATAATCTCTCAACATTCCCTGATTTCCCAGCAGAAATTCGTGCCCCAGTAGGCGCTACTTTTGGTGTATCCGCGTTCCAGATTTATTTTGGCTCGGAAGATGTAACCACCGCAGGTGATGAGGTAGAAGTACTTGTCGCCATGAATCCCGCAGCGTTAATTACTAATTTGAAATACCTCATAGAAGGCGGTCTGGTCATTGTTGATACGGGCGCTTTCAATGCTAAAAACCTTGCCAAAGCCAAATACCTTAGCAATCCCCTGGAAGATGGCTCATTGCAAGCTTATAAAGTTTTGGCGATAGATATTCACTCCCAGGTAATTGCGGCCGTCGAAGAATTTGGCCTAAGCCATAAAATGAGCTTACGTTGTAAGAACATGTGGACCCTGGGTCTGGTATTTTGGCTGTTTGATCGTGATAAACAAAGCACAATAGACGGCCTGAAAGCAAAATTCGCCAATAAACCTGATATAGCCAATGCCAATATTGCCGCCCTCAATGCTGGAAACGCATACGGTGAAACCGCTGAATTACCTAGCGGTGTTGAAGTTTATAAAGTACCAAAGGCTGATCAACAACCCGGTACCTATCGTAATATGGATGGAACTACTGCTCTAGCTTGGGGTTTGTTAGCCGGTGGCCAGCTCGCAAATCTGGGTATTTTATTTGCTTCTTATCCGATCACCCCAGCTTCAGGTCTGTTACATACCCTGGCGCGCCGTAAAGATTACAATGTCATTACTTTTCAGGCGGAAGACGAAATTGCTGCAGTATGCGCCGCTATTGGCGCATCATTTGCTGGGTCTTTGGGCGTTACATCTAGCGCCGGTCCAGGTATTGCTCTAAAGCAGGAAGCTATATCACTAGCTGTATCAGCTGAATTACCTTTGGTAGTCGTTAATACTCAACGTGGCGGTCCTTCAACCGGACTACCTACTAAGACCGAACAATCAGATTTGTTACAGGCTATCTACGGACGGCATGGTGACACACCTCTGCCGGTCGTCGCATCAAGCCACCCGGGCGATTGCTTTGACACTGCCATAGAAGCTGTGCGCTTAGCCACTAAATATATGACGCCTGTTATGTTGTTATCAGATGGCTATATTGCGAATGCATCTGCTCCCTGGTTAATTCCTGACTTTGATGAATATGAGCCTTTCCCGGTTGAGTTTCATGATAAGCCTGAAGGTTTTCAACCTTCACTACGTGATGCTGAAACCCTAGCCCGGGTCTGGGCTAAACCAGGAACTGCAGGCTTGGAACATCGTATCGGCGGCATTGAGAAAAGTTATGACACTGGCGATATCAGTTATGATCCCGACAACCATCAAAAGATGACTGATACGCGCAAAGCCAAGATCGACAATATTGCCAATGACATTCCCATGCAAGAAGTGCATCTGGGAAACAACAATGCGAAATTGGCTGTCGTCGGATGGGGCTCAACTTATGGCGCTATCCATCAGGCGGTAAAAAGATGCATCCGAGAAGGGCTTGATGTCTCGCATATTCATATTCGCCATATGTGGCCTTTACCCACTAATCTTAAAGACTTACTTGCTGGGTATGACAACATTCTGATCCCGGAAATGAATACCGGTCAATTGGTGAAAATAATTCGTTCTGAATTTCTGCTAGACGCAAAAGCATTAAATAAAGTATCTGGGCAACCTTTTAAAATAAGTGAAATCGAGGATGCAATTAAATCTGAACTAAATTAATTTCGATTAAAGTTAATAAAGTCAGAAATCGCTCTGAATAGAGCTTAGGAGATAGTGATGAACCAGGCAGTCAATAAACTTACGATTAAAGACTACACCTCAGACCAGGAAGTACGATGGTGCCCAGGCTGTGGTGATTATGCCATTCTGAAGACTATCCAGAAGCTTATGCCGGAGTTTGATCGCCCGAAAGAAAATCAGGTTTTTATATCTGGCATTGGCTGCTCATCACGCTTCCCTTATTACATGAATACTTATGGTTTCCATACTATTCACGGTCGAGCGCCCTCTATTGCTACCGGCGTCAAACTGGCTAACCCGGAACTCGACGTATGGGTTATAACCGGCGACGGTGATGCGCTAAGTATTGGTGGGAACCACACCATGCACGCTTTACGTCGCAACGTAAATCTGAACATCCTTTTATTCAACAACGAAATTTATGGACTAACCAAAGGACAATATTCACCGACCTCTAAAGTAGGCACTCACTCGCCTTCAACGCCCCAAGGTTCAATCGACTTGCCACTTTCGCCTTGTGCAGTCGCTTTAGGTTCCGGTGCTGCTTTTGTTGCACGCTCTATTGATACTGAGATGAAACACCTGAGCGCAGTCATAAAAACTGCCCACGCGCATGAAGGAGCTTCCTTTATCGAAATTTTACAAAACTGCCCAATCTATAACGATGGTATTTTTGAAAACGTCAAAGACAAAAAAATAGCCGCAGATTTCCGAGTTGAGATTGAGCACGGTCAAGCTTTGATTTTTGGTAAAGAAAAAAACAAAGGTATTCGACTAAACACAAAAACTTTATCACTGGAAGTTGTCACTATTGGTGTGGATTGCCCACTAGAAGAAGTGCTGGTTCATGACCAAACTAACCTTACTCTAGCTCAGTTAATTGGCGCTATGGGGGGAGATGATTCCCCAGTAGCTGTTGGTGTCATTTACCATAATCCCAAGCCTAATTATGTCGATGACTTATTTATCCAGCGCGAACAATTAAGCCAAGGTAAAGATCAAGGTAAGCTGAATGAATTACTGCGCAGCGGACACACCTGGGAAGTTGCCTAAGCCCACCAATGAGTAAAGCCCGCATTGATGGATCAGGACGTGCTGTAAAACTAAAGCCCTAGAACAATATGTCGAAGGGATCCAGACTGCCTCTGTCGACTACTAAATGTTGATAATTCTAATTTGGAAAACACTTTGAACAGTGGATATTATTTTGCCAGCCCGGAGTCAGGCATGTATGACATTTATGTCGGCGCTTTTTCGGAAGGGAGTGTTGGTCAAAGTGCAACACTTGCCATAACAGAGTTTTCTGAATCTAGCTGGAATCCCAATAGCATTCCTGTAATCCCAGACGGTGAAATTCAGTTTGGCAGCAAACTCTTGTAATAATTAAGTTAAACTTTCCAGCTTCTTCACTATAGATGCGGTGATACCATTTTCATCTAATCCGCATTCAGCCAATAAAGCTTCTGCCTTGCCATGATCTAGAAACTGATCTGGCAAACCAATATTTAACACATCAGTTTTGCTATTAATAGTGCATAAAAATTCATTAACCGCTGATCCAGCGCCACCTAAGATGACATTCTCTTCTACCGTGACTAATAGTTGATGCTTGTCAGCCAGCTCTTTTATTAAAGCTTCATCAAGCGGTTTTACAAAACGCATATCAACCAAAGTAGCATTCAATTCTTCTGCACTTTTTCTTGCTGCTTTTAATAAAGTGCCAAAAACTAGAATGGCAATTTTTTCACCTTGTTTTTTAACAAGGCCCTTGCCAATCTCTAAGAGCTGTAAATTGGCATCCTGCTCACAACCTGTCGCTTTGCCACGGGGATAACGCACAGCAGCGGGCCCGGAAAAGTGATATCCCGTATAAAGCATATGTCTTGTTTCATTTTCATCACTTGGCGTCATGACAATGATATTTGGAATGCAGCGTAAATAACTCAAATCAAAACTGCCGGCATGAGTTGGACCATCTTCACCAACCAAACCAGCACGATCAATTGCAAATAATATATCCATATTTTGCAAAGCAACATCATGTATCAATTGATCATAAGCGCGTTGTAAAAATGTTGAATAAATAGCCACTACTGGTTTCAATCCATCGCAAGCCATACCCGCTGCAAAAGTCACTGCATGCTGCTCTGCAATCGCCACATCGAAAAATTGCTCTGGGAATTTTTCTTCAAATTCCCGCATACCTGAGCCCTCTCCCATAGCAGGCGTAATAGCCATTAATTTGGGTTCTACAGGGCCCATTTCACAAAGCCAGTTACCGAAAACTTTTGAATAAGTCGGTGCGGTATTTTTATCATGCTTTTTGTCTTGATTAAGTTCTTCTGCAGATGCCAGTTTATTTAATGCATGCATACCATAGGGATCTTCTTCTGCAGGCAGATAGCCCTTACCTTTCTGAGTCACTATATGCAGTAAAAGCGGGCCTCTTAGATTTTTAATATTATTTAACATGTCAACCAGCCCATCAATATCATGACCATCAACCAAACCAAAATAATTAAACCCAAGCTCTTCAAAAATAGTGGCTGGCGAAACCATACCCTTCATGTATTCTTCAGCACGATGGGCTGCTTTCCAGGCTGGAGGAACTTTCGATAACATTTTTTTAGAACCAGAACGCAAAAAATTATAGGGCTTACTTGCCCACATTCTTGCAAAATAGCTGGACAAGCCCCCAACATTTTTTGAAATCGACATGTTATTGTCATTGAGAATGACAATAATGTCGTCGTCCAATTCTCCTGCATGGTTCAATGCTTCAAATGCCATACCTGCTGTCATAGCACCGTCACCAATAATAGCGACCACTTTGCGGTCACTCTCATTTTTCCTGGCTGCCATCATCATCCCGAGGGCGGCAGAAATAGATGTGCTGGAATGGCCAACCCCAAATGTATCGTACTCACTTTCCTGACGATTGTTGAAAGCCGCTAAGCCATCTTTCTGGCGCATGCTCAACATGCGCTCTCGTCTACCTGTAAGAATTTTATGCGGATAGCTTTGATGACCAACATCCCATACCAAGCGATCTTCTGGTGTGTTGAAGACATAATGCAAAGCGATCGTTAATTCAACAACCCCCAAGCCAGCACCAAAATGCCCGCCTGTTTTACCAACACAATATAAAAGATAAGCCCTTAATTCTTTGGCTAATTCTTCTAATTGGTTGGGCTCCAATTGTCGCAAATCTGCTGGTGAATCGATGCTATCCAATAATGCAGTTTGTGGACGCTGTTGTGGAATTTCTTCAAACATAATTTATATTTTACGCTATCTTATTTAACTACTTATGTTTCTTGTTTTGTTTTAATATTTTTTAATGTTTTCTTTGCACGATATATAAAGCTATTTCTCGCAAAGCTTGAGCATCTTCGCCAAAGTCATTCAAGGCACTGATCGCTTCTTCATATAGTGACTGAGCTTTTTGTCTAGCTCCATCTAAGCCCAACAAAACCGGGTAAGTAACTTTGCCAAGCTGCTGGTCCTTTCCTTGCTGTTTGCCGAGTGTTTTTGTATCACTTTCAACATCCAAAATATCGTCCTGCACTTGAAAAGCATGACCGATGGCTCTGGCATAAACCGATAATTGATCTAAGCGAGTTCGATCAGTAAAGCCAGCACTCATAGCACCTAACTGGACACTGGCTGTTATCAAAGCCCCGGTCTTAAGGGAGTGTAAAGTAGCTAATGATTCATCATTTATGTTCTTGGATGAAGTCTGTAAATCCAGGCTTTGGCCAGCCACCATGCCAGTCGCCCCAATTGCTTTGGCTAATGCCACTAGCATTTGTAGGCGTATTTCGTTTGAGACGTTTAACTGATCTGAACTAGCAAGCAATTCAAATGCATAACTTTGCAAGGCATCACCCGCCAAGATTGCAGTCGCTTCATCAAATTTAATATGGCAAGTTGCTACACCTCGTCTTAAAGAATCGTCATCCATTGCAGGCAAATCATCATGAATCAGCGAATAAGTATGAATGATTTCTACCGTACAAGCAGCGATATCTGCCAGCGAAAAGTCGGCACCCACAGCCTGAGCACTGGCGTAAGCTAATACAGGGCGTAAGCGTTTACCCCCATTCATTACGGCGTATGTCATTGCATTTTGCAAAATTGGAGAACTAGCTTGTGAGCGCAATAATTCAGAAAGTAGATCTTCTACCCGGCTTTTGCGCGCTGTTAGAGTTTGTTCGATTTGCATGAATTACTTTGGCGGCTTGTCTTTACTTTATTTAAACAGGCAATAAACTCAACAGCCTACTCTTCATCAGTATCCAGATCGAAAGGCTCTGCCTCGGGAAGTTCGTTTTCCTGAGTGAGAATTTGAATGCGTTGTTCAGCCTTTTCCAGCGCAACTTGGCATTCTCTGGTTAGTTTAATACCATTTTCGAAAGCCTTAAGTGATTCCTCGAGACTCAAATCACCTTCTTCTAAAGCTCCCACGAGCTCTTCCAATTGCTCTATGGCATTCTCGAAATTAAATGCAGTTTTTTTTGTGCCCATGCTCAGTTTTAATAGTTGGTAAAATTTTAATCTTTCAGGGGAACCCTTTCACAGAGGGAATTAGAGATCAATCTAACCTTTAAATCAAGCACATATGCTTCTAACTAAGATTATCTTGTAATTATTTAAAAATTCACCAGATTTACACAATTTCACCACATCATAATGGCACAATGTTTAAGGTATAAGAAAATCATATGTATTATCGTATGAATTATCTTATTAATTATACTACTGTTAGCGGAAGCCCCAGAATTGGTGACTTTCTTTGTAAACTGCTGTTAAACTAGCGCACTTGCTACTCTCGGTGGCTTTATTACAGGTATATAATGCAGGTAAATAAAACAGGCAACAGTTCAGTCTGTTTCAACTAAACCGATTTTTTAACGTTTAACGAATGGGGATAACATTATGAAACGTATAATTCTAATCAGCGCTGCTATATTAAGTACGCTAATTTCTTTTAACACTTTTGCTCAGCGTATGACTCCTGAGGAGCAGGCTGAAGCCGCAGTTGGAAGCAGGCAAGCTGTATTTAAATTACTTGCTTTTAGCATGGGTCCTTTGCAAGGCATGGCGCGTGGGGGTGATTTCGATCAAGCTGCCGCTGTTCAAGCCCTAGAGCGCATTCAAACTTTAGCACCAATGATTCCAGAATTGTTTGCAAACGATACCACTGCCTATGATTTTGAAACTCGAGCCTTAAATGGCATTTGGGCTGATATGGATGGCTTTACCAGTGCAGCGAATGACTTATCTATGGGGGCTGCTGCTGCCATGGATATAATTAATTCAGAAGGTGCAGATGGTGTTCGTCAAGCTATTCAACAAGTTGGTCCTGCTTGCGGCGCATGTCATGATGCCTATCGCGCTGAATAATATTTCATAAATATTAGAGCAATAAAAAAGGCAGCCTAGGCTGCCTTTTTTATTGCTTGTTTGTTAGCTAATCTTTATTAGAAAAATACTTCTTAATTCTTTTCCTGCTTATTCCTCGCGGAAGAAAAAAGCCGCTAAAGCTTCTCTATCTTCTTGGCTTAAGTTACTGGTATGTTCGATAACATCCAGCATTTCACCACCAACTTGTTCAAAGTTTGCAGTAAAACCATCTTCTAAGAAATAAACAAAGTCTTCAGAAGTATAAGCACCTAAGCCATCTAGAGTTAAAGAAGCAGATGCCACCCCTTCCTGGCCAGCAAATTCATTATTAAAATCAGAAATACCTAGAGCATTTCTTGGTGTATGACATTCTCCACAATGGCTAAAACTTCTGGCCAGATAGGCGCCCCGCTGCACTTGCTCATCATTGCCTATAGCGGAAAGATCCCCTTCCAAAAAGTCTGCCATGATGTTCCAGCCACTCATCATCCAACTAAATTGCCAAGCAGGTAATTCATGTCCAGGCGCTTCGTTATTTATTGAGGGTAAAGTCACCATATAAGCGGCAATATCAAGAACGTCATCGTCAGTCATGCCTTGATAAGAGCGATATGGAAATGCGGGCCAATAAAATCCGCCGCCGGGGCTGCGTCCATTTTTAATCGCAAGAAGAAAATCCTGTCCCGTCCAGCCGGCTATTCCAGTTTCTTCATCTGGCGTAATATTCGGTGTAAAAAATGAACCGCCAAATGGAGATTCAATCTCATAACCTCCGGATGGGCCTTCTGCGCCATCTACTTGATGGCAAGCGGCACAACCCGCAGCATTATAGAGATATTCACCATTCGCAATTGCTTGTGCAGAAGCTGGTATTTCCGGATTGCCCACCCTAGGAATTCCAAAAACCCAATACAATCCAGCTACAACAACGATTAGGAATGCCAACAATGAAATGAATTTTTTATTCATGCTTTTACCTATTTTTTATAGCAATTTAAAAATCGAGGGTGATTCTATCATTAAAATTAAATTTAATTTTGATCTAGTTAAACGATTTTTTGTTTTGCTTTTAACTCCAGCTTTGAAGCTTTACGCTTAACAATAGTTTGTGCCACCTCAGAACCAAGGTGCTCTTCACCTCTTGCGGCAGCAAGGTCAATTTGTTTCTGGCGTTCTTTAAATGCAGTTTTTTTCTCATCACTTACCTTATTATAACAACGAGAGCAGCTCACTCCTTTTTCATAGTGTTCACTTTGCTTATCCGCGTCTGTAAGGGGTAAGCGACAAGCATGGCACTGATCATAATTTCCTTTTTCCAGAGAATGGTTTACCGCAACTCTATTGTCAAAAACAAAACACTCACCTTGCCACATTGACTCTTCTTGAGGCACTTGTTCAAGATATTTAAGAATTCCTCCTTGTAGGTGATATACCTCATCAAAACCTTTCTCTTTTAAATAAGCGGTAGATTTTTCACAGCGGATGCCTCCAGTACAATACATAGCAACTTTTTTATGCTTTTTGGGATCAAGCTTTTGTTCTACATATTGAGGAAATTCTCGAAAAGAAGTTGTATTAGGGTTAACAGCATTCTTGAAAGAGCCTATTTCAACTTCATAATCATTACGCGTATCAATTAATAATACTTCAGGATCAGAGATTAGTTTATTCCATTCCTGTGGTGAAATATGTGTGCCTACTTTACGTTTGGGATCAATTCCTTCAATTCCCATTGTGACAATTTCTTTTTTTAGTTTTACCTTACTACGATAGAAAGGATAACTATCATCAAAAGACTCCTTATGATCCAGGTCTTGCAATCGTGAATCTGACTTTAACCAGTTAAGCACTGAATCAACGCCTGCCCGACTGCCGGCAATGGTGCCATTAATCCCTTCACTGGCCAGCAGTAAAGTTCCTTTGACATGATTTTCCAGCATTATATCCAGCAGAGGTTGCTGAAGGTCTTGATAGTCATCTAGTCTGACAAAATGATATAGCGCACAGACGACAATGTTTGGATTAGTCATATTTTGTTTCCCTTGCGAACCGGAACGTAAATCCGGAGCAAAAAATATCGGGTAAGATTATAGCAAAATTGCTAAACCTGGAAAGACTTCTGCATCAAGCAGCTTATTAATAATATGATCAAGTCGTAATTTGTTTGTTGGAAGCGAGCTGCATACACAGACTAATTAAAACATGCCCTTAATTATTAAATCTGAAATCTCACTGTCATAAGACCAAGGAATGATAGTAAGCAAGGGAGCTGCAATCTTTGACTGTAAGGTTTTTATATTTTCCTCAAAAACAGGCATTTCTGGATCCAATTGATTGGCTATCCAGCCATGTAAATTTATGCCCTCTTCCTTTAAGGCATTAACTGTTAGCAAGGCGTGATTTAGGCAGCCTAATTTCATACCAACAACTAAAATCACAGGAATATTTAACACTTTAACAATATCGCCAATATATTCTTGTTGATTAAGTGGCACCATCCAACCACCAGCACCTTCGATCAGCGTTAAATCCGCTTTTTTGTTTATTACCTTTTTACAATGCTCAGCCAGCTCACTTGCATTAATTTCGACTTGCTCTTGTGCTGCTGCGATGTGAGGAGCAATCGCTTGCTGCAGGCAAATGGGATTAATCTCTTCATATTCTAATTGCAAAGCTACACAGTTTTTGCAACTGTAAAGCATCTTCATTTTTAAAACCTTTATTTGTAAGGATCCCCCCAGCTGCAATAGGTTTTACAGCTGCAGTTGCAAGTCCCTGCTTTTTTGCTGCTTGTAATAAACAGCACATTGCGAAGGTTTTGCCAGCATCGGTATCCGTGCCTGTGATAAAAAAGGTCTTTGGATTCATTGTTTTTGATTATTCACAGTCAAGCCTGAGCCTGTAAATAGTACACCTGGTATGTTACTGGAATACCAAGCTTCTTATCGAAATTTTGTTCAAAAGCTTGTTTCAACCTCAACAATTTTCTTCGCCCATTCAAACCATGCCCCTGTCCCGCATTCATATTACGCGCACCTATTGATTTTAATTCGCGGGCAAGCTTTTCAAAACTTTGGTAATAAGTAAGCATTGGTTCAATTTCTATCTGAACTTCAGAAAAGGCGTTATTGTTTATTTCATTAACCAAAAATGCATCTGTGTTGAAGTGGTTAACATGAACAAACGAATCAACTTTTTGCCAGGCTTGAGTAACTTCTTGCAAAGTCTCTGGCCCAAAAGTTGAAATATGAAATTTACCTTGGGGTTTGAGGACGCGTTTGAGTTCAGAAAATAATACAGAATAATTTTGACACCACTGTATCGATAGACTGGAAAAAATAATATCAAAAGTATTTCCAATAAATGGAAGTGCTTCAGCGTCAGCGCAAATTGATTTTTCTTTAAAGCTTTTGCTTTTATGCCGATTTGATGCGAACACCAACATCGCTTCAGCAATATCCAGATTAACAATCTCTGCATTAGGATATAAGTCGTGCAATTCATTTGTGCAATACCCAGTTCCGCTACCTAAATCCAGAACTCTATGGACACTGGCATCCTGCTTAAGCTGCCTAAGAAGCCTATCAGCAACGTTTCTTTGTAAAGAAGCATGTGAATCATAGCTGCTGGCCGCTTGAGAGAAAGAACGCGCAATACGTTTTTTTTCGATTTTAAATTCAGCCTGCAAGCATTTGTTTCTTCCTGACTGATAAGTGGCTGAATTTTTTCCAGTGCTAGTCAACAATAAAGCCAATTGCTCTTCAGAATGACTAGCGCTGAAAGTAATTCGAAGTCTCGCCGTACCTTTTGGGACTGTGGGTGGTCGAATGGCTGTAACATATATGCCTTCGTTTTCAAGCAAAAGACTTGCTCGCGAACTTTTCTCAGCATCCCCTAAAATTAGCCCTTGGATTGGCGTCATTGAGTTTGTCAGTGAAAATCCCAAGTCCTCACAACGAGATCTGAATGCTTTTATTAAGACCTGTAATTTTTCACGTCGCCAATTTTCAGTACTGTATAAGCCTTAAACTGGTTCGGGTAGCCTCTGCCAGTGCCGGTGCTAAAGCAGTCGTGTAAATATAAGGCCTGCAATATTGAATCAGCGTTTCTATCAAGGATTCACTGCCCGCAACAAAGGCTCCTTGTGTGCCAAAAGCTTTACCTAAAGTGCCAATAACTATTGGTAAATTTTCTTCATTAATGTAGTGACCACATCCTTGATAATACTCGATGAGCCCTCCACCAGTTCTTCCTAAAACGCCAAAACCATGTGCATCATCTATAACAAGTTGCGCTTGTTTATTTTTGGCTACATCTATTAATCTAGGCAATTCAGCACAATCACCATCCATGCTGAAGACACCATCGGAAATAATAAAAGCATTACCGGATTTAGGTTTTTTGCTTACCAATTCAGAGAGCTTAGCGATATCCAGATGCGGGTAGCGTTTGAATTTTGCACCTGAAAATATGCCGCCATCTAACAAAGACGCATGGTTTAATTTATCTTCAAATATGCAGTCTGTTTTATTAACCAGTGCTGTCAGCGTGCCGACGTTGGCCATATAGCCCGAAGAAAACAATAGCGCCCTGCTACGACCGGTAAAATCGGCTAATTCTTCTTCAAGAGCATGGTGAGCATGACTATGACCAACAACCAAGTGTGAAGCGCCGCTACCAACACCATAACGATCAATGCCTTTTTTACAGGCTGTGATCACCTCAGGATGATTTGCTAGGCCTAGATAGTCATTACTACAGAAATTTATCAGCAACTTACCATTAACTTCAACTTCAGTATTTTGCGGTGAAGTTATGGTTTTTCTTTGTCGATATAAACCTTGTGACTGCCTATCTGCCAGGCTTTCTTGTAATTGTTGTGAAAAGCTTTTCACTGATTCGTAGCGTCATAATAAACGTGGGCCTGTTCAAATAAATTTTCTCTTTGGGCATGCTCAAACGACCTTTCTTCAGGTCGAATTCCTAATTTATTAAACAAAGCCAGGTCTTCATTTTCGAGCGGATTAGAAGTAGTTAAAAGTTTTTCGCCATAAAATATGGAATTAGCACCTGCAAAAAAACACAAAGCCTGCATCTGCTCATTCATGGCTTCTCGACCAGCGGATAAACGTACATGAGAGTAAGGCATTAATATTCTGGCAACCGCAACCATGCGAATAAAATCAAAAGGCTCAATATCATCTGCATTTTCAAGTGGCGTACCTTTTATTTTCACCAAGTTATTGATAGGTACTGAATCAGGGTGCTCGGGGAGGTTCGCCAATTCTCGCAAAAAGGCAATACGGTCTTCTGCTTGTTCACCCATACCAACAATACCACCACTACAAACCTTAATGCCGGCATCTCTAACATGACTAAGTGTATCCAGGCGATCATCAAAACTGCGCGTGCTGATAATTTTTTTGTAATATTCACGTGAGGTATCAATATTGTGATTGTAATAATCCAAGACCTGCTTCTGCTAAAGCCTGTGTTTGTTCTTCATTTAAAGCACCCAAGGTCATACAGGTTTCTAATCCAAGTTCCCTGACACCCTTAACCATTGCTAACACATGAGGAAAATCCTTGGCGGAGGGATGTTTCCATGCTGCTCCCATGCAAAACCGTGAAGCCCCATTTTGTTTTGCTTGTTGCGCTTCATGGAGAACTTTTTCCACCTCCATGAGCTTTTCTTTTTCTAGGTCAGTGTTGTAGTGACCACTTTGAGAACAATACTGGCAATCTTCCGGACAGGCTCCGGTCTTGATAGAAAGCAGAGTGCTGACTTGCACTTCATTTGGATCAAAATGTTGACGATGAATCGACTGCGCCCTGAATAAAAGCTCATTAAAGGGTAATTCAAATAATGCCTGGACTTCTTCAGTACTCCAATCATGACGGATTCTGCTCATAAATTTACCTATAGATTACACAATTACGCACGCAACTAATTACAAGGCCAATTACACGCCCAAGAAATGGAAAACATTTGTTTTTCGTACTAAACTAAAACTATCAAAGGATTTTACATGTCAACCAAGCTTATTTCAAAAGTTAACTTCTGGTTAAAAACTGTTCAGTATCGTTTATTGCCTGGAACCTGTATCAATTGTAATAAAATAAGCGGTCGAGACTACGACCTTTGCACAAGTTGTGAGCGCCTGCTGCCAAGAATTGAAGACCCTTGTGAATCTTGTGGCTTGCCTTTGCCAGCCAATAACTATGATGGCTACCTTTGCGGCAGCTGCATTATTAGACCTCCGCCTTATAAACGCATTGTTTCGGCATTTAATTATGCCAAACCCATTGATCAACTAATTAGGGTATTTAAATATCAAGGTAAGCTTGCCTATGGCAAAGTCCTCTCACATCAGCTTTTGCTGCTTGTGTCATCAATATATGAAAAAACAGCCCTTCCAGAATTACTTATCCCCATGCCATTGCATACTTCACGTCTGCAACAACGTGGATTTAACCAATCTTTGGAAATCAGCCGGTATTTAAGCGGCCATCTCAATATTCCGCAAAACTTTAATCTCTGTTATCGCAACCGCAATACACCACAACAGGAAGGATTAAATGCAAGAGCCCGCAAAAAAAATCTTCGTGGGGCATTCGCCTTTAAACAAAACCTTAAGAGAATGCCTAAGTCTATTGCCATAATCGATGATGTTGTCACCACCACGGCTAGCTCACGAGAACTTGCCCTTTTGTTCTTAGATCATGGTGTTAAAGAAATTCACATATGGTCTTTAGCCCGAGCATGCAGAAAGCTCTAGAGGCTTTGATTTTTATCAATGCTAATAAGCGCCAAGCTGATTACTATGACCAGACTTCAATTGTATGTCTTTAATTGGAATATCTCGGAATAATCAATGACTCAACTCACTCTGATCATTGCCTTGTTGAAGCCTAACCTTGCGTTTCAAGCAATTGCACAAGAAAATTCAAGAGCTGCCGATATTTTGCAGAAAATTGTTCCACTAATTCTGCTCGCGCCACCTATATTTATTTGGCTCGGATCTGGTTTATTCGGATGGCGTATGGGCGCAGATGAAGCACTATTTTTAGATAACACCTCAAGAGTGATTATCAGTTTTAGTTATTTTTTCGTCCTCAGCATGGGTTTTTTTAGTACAGTTTTTCTAGCTCACTGGATGGGAGTGACATATGGTGCCGATAAACCTTTAAGAGTTTATTTTGCCTTAATTACCGTTGTCTATTTCCCGTTTTTAATTGCCAGTATTGCGCATTTGTATCCAAACGCATTCATTAATTTATTGGTACTCCTGCCCACGTTAATCTGGTGCATAACCCTTCTGTATAAAGGGCTACCTATTGCTCTGGAAATTCCACCTGAGCGCGGTATGTTGATGTCGTCTTCATTAGTAGGCTGGTTACTGGTAGGCGTAGTAAGCATACTCGGCATCTCGGTTGGACTATGGACCATAGGTATAGGGCCAGCAATCGCTGTTTAATTAAAAGAGACAAGAGATAAGTTAATGAGTCAAAACGGACAAGAGATATACCATGACCGTGTAGTCACACGATTAATACAGTTTTCACTGGTTTGGGTAGTGGTTGCAATGGCAGTCGGTGTGTTCTTAGCTGCCGAGTTTATCTGGCCAGGTCTGGATTTTGGTCAGTTCTGGTTATCCTTTGGCCGCATCCGTCCCTTACACACAAACGGTATTATTTTCGGTTTTGGTGTGAGTGCTTTAATGGCAACCGGCTTTTACAGTGTCCAACGCACCTCACATATACCTCTATTTATGCCAAAACTTGCATGGTTTTGCTGTTATGCCTGGCAACTTGTGGTGCTGCTAGGCGGCCTATCTTTACTAGCCGGCTGGACTTCCAGTAAAGAATATGCAGAGTTTGAATGGCCCTTCGACATCGCGATTGCCATTATCTGGGTTTGTTTTGGCATTGTATTTTTTGGCACCATCGCTAATCGTCGAATCCGTCCCATTTATGTTTCCAACTGGTTTTATGGCGGCCTAATTATAGTTATAGCCATGTTGCATATTGTTAATAATCTGGCCATTCCGGTCACCATAGGAAAATCATACTCTTTATATGCTGGCGCGCAGGATGCAGTAGTGCAATGGTGGTATGGGCACAATGCTGTCGGTTTTCTTCTTACTGGCGGCTTTCTGGGGATGATGTATTACTTTCTGCCTAAACAATCTGGACAGCCCATTTGGAGTTATCGCTTATCAGTGGTTTCTTTTTGGGCTTTTACATACAGCTATATCTGGGCGGGACCACATCATCTGCACTACAACTCTATTCCAGAATGGGTGCAATCACTAGCCATGGTCATGAGTTTAATATTACTAGCCCCTTCATGGGCATCAATGATTAACGGCATAATGACTGTCAGTAAGGCCTGGGAAAAATTACGTACTGACCCTGCCCTTAAATTTATTGTCATGTCCTTGGCATTTTATGGGCTTGCTACCTTCGAAGGACCAATGATGGCAATTCGTAGTGTAAATGTAGTGAGTCATTTTACAGACTGGACCATCGGCCATGTCCATTCTGGTGCTTTGGGTTGGAACGCTATGATTACCTACGGTACATTTTATTACCTGGTCCCCAAACTAGTTGGATGTGAGCTTTACAGTAAAAAAATGGCCAATATGCATTTCTGGCTGGCATTGGCAGGTACCATGTTATACATACTTTCCATGTGGGCTGCTGGTGTTTCTCAAGGTTTATTGTGGTTGAGCGTGGATGAATTTGGACAACTCAGTTTTAGCTTTCGGGAAATTATGGCTGCAATGTCCTCATATTATGGCTTGCGTCTAATTGCGGGTTTAATCTTTTTTGTCGGGACCCTCTTAATGGGCTGGAACCTTTTCATGACCATGCGTGGTCAAAAAACTATCGAGGTTATCCCCGGCCCGGTTGCTGAAAAATATCGCATTAATTCTAAGCCAGAATCTGCTGATGATCATATCGGCACTGGGGTGCCAGCATGAATGGTCTTAATTTACATAAAAAGCTAGAAGAAAATACTGGTCTTTTAATTTTCGGCATTTTATTTGTGTCTGCCATTGGCGGATTGGTCCAGATAATTCCAAGCCTTAATGATGAAAGCTTAAGCACGCCGACAGTCAATACTCGGGTATATGACGCAGTAGAACTAACTGGGCGAGATATTTATATTCGTGAAGGTTGTCATGTTTGTCATTCCCAACAAATTCGACCCTTGGTAGCTGAAGTTGAACGCTACGGGCCTTATTCACGTGCTGGAGAATTTGCTTATGACAGACCTTTTCTCTGGGGTTCTAAACGCACCGGCCCAGACTTACATAGAGTTGGTGGCAAATATACTGACATCTGGCATGAAGTGCATTTATTAAATCCACGCTCTGTTGTGCCAGAATCTATCATGCCGGCTTACCCCTGGCTTTTTGAAAGAACCGCTTCGCAAGCGGGCAATATTGAGAAAAAGATGAAAGCCTTAAAAACTCTCGGTCATCCATATACAGCAGAAGAAATTGCTAATGCCTCATTAGCCCTTGAGGGGCTTCGTGAAATTGATGCCTTAGTGCGTTATTTACAAATGTTAGGTAGTAGTTATGACGAAAACATGGATGAAATAGAAATGGAGGGTATGTGATGACAGTATTTATTTTTGCGGGTGATATGTTGGTGATGCTCTTTATGATTGGCTTGGTCATGTGGGTTACCACCAAAGATGGCAAAGAAGTTGGCCAGGACAATGCCCGTATCCCTTTGGAGGATGATTAATCATGGCCGTAATGCCAAGTGATTTTTGGAGCGGCTGGATTATCTTGCTGACGGTCATTAGTTTCATCGGATTAGGCTGGCTAGTATTAAGTGTTTATTTCTTACCATCTAGCCAAAACCATGATGGCGAAGAACCTGTTTGGGATAATAATTTAACTGAAGGCACTAGTTCTCCTCCTTTTTGGTGGTTCTGGTTAATTCTTTTCATGATGGTTTTTACTGTTGTTTATTTGATGCTCTATCCAGGCCTTGGCTCGTTTGAAGGTGCTTTTCGTTGGTCACAAGGTGGGCAACTGTCAGAACACACTGCAGAATTCGAAAGAGAATATGCAGATATTGAAGCAGATATTTTAGCTACACCTTATATTGAACTTACTGCCAACAATGAAGCAATGAATTCAGCAGCCTCAATATTTTCCGAGCATTGCTCTGCTTGTCATGGCGCCGAGGCTATGGGGCAGGCCAATCTGTTTCCCAATTTAATAGACGACGATTGGCAATGGGGAGGAACAGCCGAACAAATTGAACAAACATTACGCAATGGTCGGCTTGCTGTGATGATCAGCTGGCAGGCTTTGTTAAATGACGAAGGCGTTGATAATGTGTCTGCTTATGTAATGAGTTTATCAGGCAGCCCTGACGCTGATCACCCTGGCAAAGCTCAAAACGATATGTTTTGTATCGCTTGCCATGGACCCACTGGAGATGGCAACCCCTTATTAGGAGCGCCCAGACTAAATGATGACCTTTGGCTATATGCCGGCGACTTAGACTCGATCAAAGCTTCTATCGCAAACGGCAGGAGTGGTCAGATGCCAGCTTTCGGCGATCTTCTTGACGATGTTCAAATCAGGCTACTGACTGCTATGCTACTAAACAATTGATAACAAGAGGTAATTCCGCTACAAAAAACAACAATTTAATTCCAGCGGCTTTCCGGCATAAAGCTAAGTTTTCCAGGGCCAAGTAGGAAAATAACTACAGCTGTCATTAAGTAAAAGGCCTGTAGTTCAATAGCCCAACCGCCTGTTCCTGAAAGTGCAAAAATATCATCCACATGCACCAGTAATACAGCTATTACCATGTTCCCCGCAATCAGGACTGCTGCAACTCGAGTATAAGCACCTGCGATCAGAAATAAAGGCGCTAGGATCTCGCCCACGAATACTAAATAAGCAAGAAACCCTGGAAAACCAGAATTTTGGAACAAGCCTGCGATACCATCGACTCCACCAATAATTTTATCCCAGCCGTGAAATAACATCATCAAGCCTAAGGTTAAGCGTAAAACCAGCTTTCCTGCATCCGTCGACATATCTTTCCCCTCTTCCCATTGCTTGTTTAATAGATATTTATTTTTCTTTGTATAAGGCCTGCCTGTTGTAGACTATATCTGATTGCTGGTCAAAATTTTTCGATAACTCACGAACATATAATAAGCATGCACAAAAAAATACTCATCATTGGTAATTCAGGCTCAGGTAAATCTAGTTTAGCCAAGCTAATTAGTCAATCTGAGAATATTGTTTCTCTAGATTTAGATACTTACGCATGGACAAAGTCCTCGCCTCCGCAGAGAGTGCCAGCAAAAGAAGCCATCAAAAAAATTCAAAACATTATCATGGAAATTGAATCCTGGGTCATTGAAGGCTGCTACACAGACCTACTTGATTTACTTAGTCCTCAAGCAAATGAATTAATCTATTTAAATTTACCAATAGAACTTTGTATTGAAAATGCAAAAAAACGCCCTTGGGAGCCGCACAAATTTGACTCCAAAAATGCCCAAGACAAAAAATTAAAGATGCTGAAAGATTGGATATCACAATACGAAACGCGAGATGATGTATTTTCACAAAAAACACATTTAAAATTTTATGATAGTTTCACAAATAAAAAACAAATGTATACAAAGAATATTGAGCTAGAAATCTAGTTTTATACAACTAACTAATATAAATAATAAAGAAAGACTTATGCGTAATTTAATACACTTTATTAGTACTAATTGGCTGGTTATTACCGCAGTCATTATAAGCAGCATTACTGTGTTATCACTAACTCCATTAGATGAATTACCAGCTGCGCCCGGAAGTGACAAGTTACATCATTTAATTGCTTATGCTGCACTGGTTACTCCTCTTGCACTAAGAAAACCTAAATATTGGTGGTTTATTGTAATTTTTTTCTTGGCATACAGCGGCCTTGTAGAGCTCATCCAGCCTTATGTGAATCGATACGGTGAATGGCTAGATATGGCGGCTAATAGCCTTGGCTTATTCTGTGGTTTATTAATCGCAGAGTTGTTATCTTTTATTTTTCCCGCTAGATTAAGCCGCTCAGATCAACAATAAGATTACTTATCATGATTTATAAAAATACTGTTTTAATCGCGCTAACGATCAGTTTACTGATGGCCTGCTCTAACGATAATACTAGCACCCAAAATACTGCTGAAAACACCTCAGTTGAGACAGAAGCTACTATGAGCAACCTACCAACAGAAAATCCTTTTTTAAGCCCTAGCCCTTTAGTTTTTCAATTTCCACAATTTGATTTAATTACTCCAGAACATTACTTGCCAGCTTTTGAGCAGGGTATGGCAGAGCAATTAGCAGAAATTGAGGCTATTACCAGTCAACCTGAAGCCCCCACTTTTTCTGACACTATAATACCTCTTGAGTTATCCGGGCGTTTACTTAATAAAGTAGCCACCGTTTTTTATTCAATGAGCTCTGCTCATACTAATGAAGAGCTCAATGCTATAGAAGTTGAAATTGCACCGCTGTTATCAAGTCATAATGATCAAATCAATTTAAATGAGCTTTTATTTAATCGCATTAATATGCTTTATCAAGATCGTGCTTCATTAGGCCTGAATGCAGAATCATTACGCTTATTAGAAGAAACCCACAAAGCTTTCATTAGATCTGGCGCCGAACTCAATACAGCAGATAAAGAAAGATTACGATCCATCAATACCGAACTAGCAGAACTATCTACCAGCTTTAGTCAAAATGTTTTGAGTGAAGTTAATTCAGTTGCAATGGTAATTGATGAAAGGGCTGAATTAGCAGGCTTAAGTGAAACTGAAATACAGACTGCGGCGGATGAAGCAACTGCCAGAGATTTGACAGGAAAATATGTCATCCCTTTGCTCAACACCAGCGGTCAGCCCTCGCTCACAAATCTTGAAAACAGAGAATTACGACAGAGAATTTACGAGACATCCTTATCGCGTGGAAATCGTGGCGGAGAATTTGATAACCGTGCAATTCTGAGTAGGACAGTTAGTCTGCGCGCTGAAAGAGCTCAGTTGCTAGGGTTTGCCACACACGCAGATTACATTTTACAAAATCAAACCGCTCAAACAGTCGATGCAGTTAATCAGAGCCTGGCTGAGTTGATTCCACCAGCTGTAGCAAATGCTCATAGAGAAGCGGCTGATTTACAAGCGATGATTGATACTGAAGGAGGCGATTTTGAACTAGCGGCTTGGGATTGGGCCTACTATGCTGAAAAGGTCAGGCAGGAACGCTATCAGTTTGATGAAAACCAATTACGACCTTATTTCGAAGTTAACAATGTTATGCAAAATGGTCTGTTCTATGCCGCTGAGCAAATTTACGGTCTCAACTTTCAGGAGCGTTTTGATCTACCGGTGTATCAAGAAGATGTTCGTGTTTTTGAGGTATTCGAAGAAGACGGCACTACTCTGGCTTTCTTCATCATGGATTTATATGCTCGCTCTAGTAAAAGAGGAGGCGCCTGGATGAATGCCTATGTCAGCCAATCGAGCTTATTAGAGCAGCAACCTATAGTCGCTAACCACTTAAATATTCCTGAGCCCCCTGCAGGCGAACCAACACTAATGACTTTTGATGAAGTAACCACCATGTTTCATGAATTCGGGCACGCTCTACATGGTATGTTTTCAAATGTCACCTACCCTTCATTTTCGGGCACTAGCGTTCCAAGAGATTTTGTGGAATTTCCTTCCCAAGTTAATGAAATGTGGGCTAGTTGGCCTGAAGTCCTGGCAAACTATGCCATACACTTCGAAACAGGAGAACCTTTACCTACTGAATTACTAGAGCGAGTAATGGATTCACAGCTTTTTAATCAAGGTTTTGCTACTACGGAATATCTTGCCTCTTCATTCACTGATTTAGCCTTACACCAGCTGCCTGCTGATGAAATACCCACTGCAGATGAAATCATGCAATTCGAAGCTGATGCCTTGATTAACGCAGGGTTTGATTTAGCTGCTGTACCGCCTAGATATCGTCTGAGTTACTTCTCTCACATTATGGGAGGATATTCAGCAGGGTATTACTCATATATCTGGAGTGAAGTGTTAGATGCAGACACTGTAGAATGGTTTAAAGAAAATGGAGGAATGCGTAGAGAAAATGGGCAGCACTTTCGTGACAGCTTACTTTCTCAAGGTGGCAGTACTGAAGCAATGGAATTGTTTAGAAATTTTCGAGGCCGGGAGCCTAATGTTGAATCCTTGTTAATTAGGCGAGGTTTGAACTAGCTAAATTAAGAATTACAAAAAAGGGCTCTAAGAGCCCTTTTTTAATCGAATTACAAATTTACAAAATTAATCGCTACTTGCTCGGTAAATTTGAACTTGCTCATTAAACGCGGCACCAATAGATTCCTGAGCATCAACGTTAGCATTAATTAAATCTGTCCATGCATTAATGTTTGATGCCCCTGCAGAATCTGCTCTTCTTTCTATAATTGTATTAACACAATCAATGAATGTATTTGAATCAGCCATATAAGCTTGAACCGCATCTTGAGCGTCTAAAAGCGCATCAAGATCTTGACCTGCATCACTAGGGATAATTGGTACAGCTGGATTAGTACAATTAGCCCCCCCAATTGGACGATCCTGTGCTAGACCTATTGAAGAAGTTATAGCGAACAGCGCTAATCCTAGGCTAAATTTTTTGATAATTGGACTCATTATCCCCTCCGGTAAGTGGATATTTTTATTTGTGGTGGCAAGGCTACCTAATCTTTAGCCATTAGTCCAAACATCAACACTATTTTTTATACAAAATTTCAAACTCAAATCCTCTAGGGCTTTCTTATTGTGATTAGATTAAAATCATTGACCATGATTGATACTAATTTTGATAAAAACCACATCTGGCATCCATATACTTCCATGCAAAACCCCTTGCCGGTTTATCCCGTGGCTAAGGCTGATGGTATTTATATAGAACTTGAAGATGGCCGGCGCCTAATTGATGGGATGGCTTCATGGTGGTGCATGATACATGGTTACAACCGACCAGAACTGAATCAAGCCCTTTCTACACAGTTAGGCAAGATGGCTCATGTGATGTTTGGTGGGCTTACCCATGAGCCAGCTATCGAATTAGCGAAACTGCTAGTACAAATCACACCGCCCTCTTTACAGAAGGTATTTATTTCTGATTCAGGCTCTGTAGCTGTCGAAGTCGCTATTAAGATGGCTAAGCAATACTGGATAAATCAGGGGCAGCAAACAAGAAACAAAATATTAAGTCTACGTGGTGCCTATCATGGAGATACATTTGCAGCCATGTCTGTTTGTGATCCTGTCACTGGTATGCATCAGCTATTCGAAGGCAGTATGCCTCTTAACTATTTCGCAGAAAGGCCGGTTTGCCGATTTGGCGAGCCTTGTCGTGAAGAAGATCTTTCCAATATCAGATCCTTATTAAAAACGCACAAACATGAAATTGCTGCTCTTATTCTAGAGCCTATTGTTCAGGGTGCTGGTGGTATGTGGTTTTACTCTGCAGAGTATTTAATAAAAGTCAGAGCTTTATGTGATGAATATGACATCTTGTTAATTGCCGACGAAATTGCTACCGGCTTCGGTAGAACAGGGCTTATGTTTGCCTGTGAACATGCGAATATTGCAGCAGACATCCTTTGTCTTGGTAAAGCCTTAACTGGTGGCTATATGAGCTTGGCTGCAACACTTTGTAATGAGAAAGTCAGTGATGGAATATCGAAAGATTCTGGTGTATTTATGCATGGTCCGACTTTCATGGGGAATCCTCTAGCTTGCGCTACTGCTATAGCCAGTATTAATCTGCTATTAAATTCACCATGGCAAGATAGAGTGGCAAATATTGAACAGCAATTATCTAAAGAGCTAAAAGCCTGCATAGAAAGTAAAGCCGTTAACGAAGTTAGAACACTTGGAGCCATTGGTGTAGTTGAAATGAAAGAAGCGATTGATTTAAAACTTGCCCAAGAATTTTTTGTTAGCAAAGGTATATGGATCCGTCCTTTCGGCAAACTGCTCTATACTATGCCTCCTTACATTATTAACAAGAAAGAGCTCAATCAGCTTACCCAGGCAATCGTAGAGTTCACAAAACTAGAAGCCTGATACGAGCACCTTACTTAAATTTTTGTGAACCAGCTCCCAGTTTATTTTAAAAACCTATCTAAAATTAATACCTAGTAGTCATGGCCTCCCCTCCATGTGCTTTTTAGGAAATATTTGTAGTAGGTATTGTTAGTAAAATTTAAGTTATTTTTAGTAGCAGTAAAGACGCGGAGCACTTAAAATCCGCTTTTCTTAACTCCGTCTTTTTGGCGGAGTTTTTTTATAAATTTTTTATAAAAGTAATTAAACTTTTATAAGCATCCTCACCTAAAAGTTCTTGCAAAGGTAGCTGTACAAAATCCCTATTGAGTATTCCTGGATGTGGTAACTTTAACTCTTCACTTTGAAGACTTTCTTCTTTAAATATAAGCAAATCTAAATCAATTATCCTTGCTTCATTTTTTAAGCCACTACGGGTCCTACCCAAACTATTTTCAATATTCTGCAACTCATGCAGAAGGCTCAGTGACGTTTCATTTTGTCTTGGAAGGAAAGCAGCCACTGCGTTAATAAAATCAGGGGAGCCAGGCGGACAATCTAAAGGCTTGCTTTCAAGTAAAGATGAAAACAGAATTGCTTCATCACTTAACTTCTTTATACGCTCTATCGCTCCCAACACATTGTCTTTTGGCGAACTAAAAGACCCACTTAGATTAGAACCTAATCCAACAAAAGCATAATTTTTAAAATTTTTTATTGTCATTTTGGCGATAATTTAAAGAGCGTCGTGAGCGAAGCTAATTCTTTTAACGAAGTAGTGACGAGCCTAATAGCTCTAGTTTAGTGATACTTTGAGGAAAGTTCGTGAACAGCGTCTATAAACACTTTCGCATGCTCAGGATCAACATGCTGATGTATCCCATGCCCAAGATTAAAAACATGACCCGCACCTGGGCCAAATTGCTCCAGAATCATGGCAACTTCAGCACGAATTTTTTCTGGGCTGGCATATAATACTGAAGGGTCCATATTGCCCTGCAAAGCAACTTTATCGCCGATTCTTGCTCTGGCATCTGCAATATTTATTGTCCAATCTAAACCGACACAATCAGCCCCACAAGCAGCTATCGTCTCTAGCCAAAGGCCACCATTTTTAGTAAAAACAATAACTGGTACTTGACGACCTTCATTTTCACGAATTAAGCCAGTGATTATTTTCTCCATATACGCTAGAGAAAATTCCTTATAACAATGTGGACTTAAAGAGCCTCCCCAGGTATCAAAAATTTGCACTGCCTGAGCACCTGCACGAATCTGGGAATTAAGGTAATCAATAACGGATAGAGAAACTTTTTCAAGCAGTTGATGCATCAATTCAGGCGAATTCATCATTAGGCTTTTTATTGTCGAAAAATCTTTGCTACTGCCGCCTTCAACCATATATGTAGCAACTGTCCAGGGACTTCCTGAAAATCCAATTAAGGGAACTTCACCGTTCAACTCTTTTCGAATCAGTTTGACTGCATCTAGCACATAGGGTAAATCTTGTTCTGCATTAGTCACAGGTAAAGCCTCTATATCGGCTTCAGTTCTAACTGGCTTGTGAAATTTTGGGCCTTCTCCAGTCTCAAAATACAAACCCAAGCCCATAGCATCAGGAATAGTTAAAATATCCGAAAAAAGAATTGCTGCATCAAGATCATAACGACGCAAGGGTTGTAATGTCACTTCACAAGCTAGTTCTGGATTTTGGCAGAGGTTCATAAAATTACCAGCTTTAGACCGAATAGCTCTATATTCTGGTAGGTATCGTCCTGCCTGACGCATCATCCAAACTGGCGTAACATCAACATTCTGACGCAATAAAGCCTTTAGAAAACGATCATTTTTAAGTATAGATGTCATTAGACCTCAAGGTGATCCAGTATGCCTTCTGCCGCCTGACGACCTTCATAAACAGCAGTGACCACAAGGTCAGCACCACGGACCATATCACCTCCAGCAAAAATTTTCGGGTTGGAGGTTTGAAAGGAGCATTCTGCATCTTCAGGCGCAAGGACTCTTCCGCGCTCATCAAGATCAACGCCAACATCTGCAAACCAGGGAGCCGGGCTAGGTTGAAAGCCAAACGCAATTAAGACTGCATCTGCTGCCATTACTTCTTCACTTCCTGGAATAGTTTCCGCCCGTTGACGACCATATTCATCAGGGTCTCCCATCCGGGTAGAAATAAATTTGACGCCAGTTACCTGCCCATTTTCACCGATAATTTCTAAAGGTTGTTTGTTAAATATAAACTCAACACCTTCCTGACGGGCATTTTCTACTTCACGTTTAGAGCCTGGCATATTCTCTTCATCGCGGCGGTAAACACAGCTTACTGAATTTGCTCCTTGGCGAATGGAAGTCCTATTACAGTCCATCGCAGTATCGCCACCACCTAATACAATCACGCGCTTACCTTCTACGCTGGTATAGTTTGATCCTTTAACATCAAACTTGCCAAGATGAGCCGTATTTCCTATCAGGAATGGTAAGGCTTCATAAACACCTGCCATGTCTTCTCCAGGAAAGTCGCCTTTCATTGCAGTATAAGTACCCATCCCCAAAAAACATGCATCATATTCATTGAGTAATTCTTCAAAACCGACATCTGAACCCACTTCAATATTGAGCTTGAATTCTATTCCCATTCCTTCAAATATTTCTCGTCGCTGAACCATCACCTGCTTTTCCATTTTAAACATCGGAATACCAAAAGTCAGTAAGCCTCCGATTTCTGGATATCGATCAAATACTACTGGTTTAACCCCTGCGCGCACCAAGACATCAGCGCAAGCAAGCCCAGCTGGACCTGCACCAATAATTGCGACTTTTTTATCGATTGGAACTACCTTACTCATGTCTGGTCGCCAACCCATGGCAAAAGCAGTATCAACAATATATTTTTCAACATTGCCAATAGTGACCGCACCAAAGCCATCATTAAGTGTGCAGGCTCCTTCGCAAAGTCTGTCTTGTGGGCAAATCCGACCGCAAACTTCCGGCAAACTGTTGGTTTGGTGACAAAGTTCTGCAGCTTCCAGAATATTGCCTTCTTCAACCAGTTTTAACCAATTCGGGATGTAATTGTGTACAGGGCATTTCCATTCACAATAAGGATTACCACACTCTAAACAACGTTCAGATTGGACTGCAGCCTGAGGCTGTTCAAATTGTTCATAGATTTCGACAAATTCAGTTTTTCGCGTCTCAATAGCTTTCTTTTCAGGTTCTTGTCGATCCTGAGTTAGAAAACGAAAAACATCTTTTGCCTTAATAACTTTTTCAGTCATAACCCTATAATCTTCAAACTACTGTGAAGTCACATCAATATTGTCTAGTAGACTTTTCATATTGGCTTCTTTTGGAATAACTAACCAAAATTTACGCAAATAATCGACATAGTTATCGAGTAAAGTTTGTCCCCAGACACTGTTTGTTTCAGCAACATATTCTTCAATGACTCCACGTAAGTGGTTTCGATATTCTTCCATTCCTTCCTGGCGTATTCTATGGACTTCGACCAATTCGTGGTTATATTTATCAACAAAGTTTTTTTCTAGATCCAGTACATATGCGAATCCTCCAGTCATACCAGCACCGAAATTATGTCCAGTACTACCTAAGACCGTCACCATCCCGCCTGTCATATACTCACAACAGTGATCGCCTGCACCTTCCAGAACCGCATGTACACCAGAGTTTCTAACTGCAAACCTTTCTCCGGCTCTACCAGAAACAAATATTTTTCCACCAGTGGCGCCATACAAGCAGGTGTTACCAATTATTGAAGTATCTTGTGTCTTAAAATTTGAGCCGGCCGGGGGCACGATTACGATCTTGCCGCCAGCCATGCCTTTACCAACATAGTCATTGGCGTCACCAACTAAAGTCATGTTTAAACCAGCAGCATTCCAGACACCAAAACTTTGTCCTACACAACCGGTTAACCTAATATTTAAAGGAGTATCTGCCATGCCATTATTGCCATGACGTCTAGCAATTTCACCAGACAAACGCGCCCCTATAGAACGATTAAAATTCTGCACTTCATAGTTAAAAATACCACCGCTTTTATTTTCAATTGCTGGCAGCATATCTTTAACCATCTGTTCAGCAAGCAAACCTTTATCCAGAGGGTCATTGCTTTCAGTATTGCAATATTGATCTTTATCTTCCGGAATATGATCATTGTGTAACAATCTTGATAAATCGATATTTGCTTGCTTCTCAGTTTGAGGTTCCAACATTTCAAATAAATCTGTACGCCCAATAAGATCAACCAAATTGCTGACACCAAGACGCGCCATCCACTGCCGAGTATCTTGTGCAACAAATTTAAAATAATTCATTACCATTTCCACTTCGCCGATAAAATGCTTATCTCGCAATTTTTCATCTTGTGTAGCGACACCCGTTGCACAATTATTTAAATGACAGATGCGTAAATATTTACAGCCTAATGCGACCATTGGAATAGTGCCAAAACCAAAACTTTCTGCACCTAAAATTGCAGCTTTCACAACATCCAGACCCGTTTTCAATCCACCATCTGCTTGTAAGCGAATACGCCCACGCAAGTCATTAGCTCGCAAAGCTTGCTGCACTTCACTTAAGCCTAACTCCCAAGGATTCCCAGCATAACGAATGGACGTTAATGGGCTAGCTCCCGTGCCCCCATCATGACCAGAGATAGTTATAAAGTCGGCATAGGCTTTAGCTACTCCAGCAGCGATAGTGCCAACACCTGGTCCGGCAACTAGTTTTACCGACACCATGGCTTCAGGATTTACTTGTTTCAAATCGAAAATTAACTGGGCTAAATCTTCAATAGAATATATGTCGTGATGCGGCGGTGGAGAAATTAGTGTTACACCTGGCACAGAATAACGCAGCCTGGCTATTAACTCATTCACCTTTCGGCCTGGCAATTGCCCACCCTCTCCAGGTTTTGCACCCTGAGCAATTTTTATCTGCAACACTTCTGCATTAACCAAATAATGCGGAGTCACTCCAAAACGTCCAGAAGCGATTTGTTTAATTTTCGATACTTTATCAGTGTTGAAGCGAGCGGGGTCTTCACCGCCTTCTCCAGAGTTAGAACGACCACCAAGACGGTTCATGGCTTGCGCCAATGATTCGTGAGCTTCTGGAGAAAGAGCGCCTAGTGACATCCCGGCTGAGTCAAATCTTTTTAAGATATTTTCTAGCGGCTCAACATCATCTATATCTATTGAATCTACATCCTCACGCAAGGCCAACATATCGCGCAAAGTCGATAAAGGACGATTATCCACCAGTTGCGCAAATGCTCGATATTTTTCAAAATCGCCACTTTTGACGGCTTCCTGAATAGCCCTAACAACATCAGGGTTTATCATGTGGTACTCGCCGCCATGAATATATTTAAGCAACCCACCGGGTTGTAAACCTTTGCGCGCTAACCAGGCTTCTTTAGCGAGAATTTGTTGGTCTTTTTGAAGATGTTCAAATGTGGCCCCTTGGATACGGTTTAAACTATCAGGGAAACACAGCTCGGTTATTTCATCAGCTAAGCCGACGATTTCAAATAACTCAGCACCACGATAAGAACTAATCGTGCTAATGCCCATTTTTGAAAGAATTTTAAGCAAGCCTTTATTTATACCTTTTCGATAGTTTTTATGCGCCTTCAAAGGCGATATATTAAGAAGATTATGAGCGACCATATGCTCAATAGTGTCATAACTCATGTAGGGATAAACCGCCGTTGCGCCAAATCCAATCAGACAGGCAATTTGATGAGAATCACGTGCGCTTGCAGTTTCTACTATTAAGTTGCTATCACAACGCAACCCCTTTTCATTTAGGTTCTGATGTATAGCGGCTGTTGCTAATAAGGCATTAATAACCAGCTGCCCTTTTTGTGGCATTCGTTCTGAAATAAACAATAAAACCTTACCTTCACGTACAGCTTTTTCTGATTCTTCAACAACTTCTTTTATTGCTTGTTTTAGACCAAGCTCTGGATCATAGGTCAAACTAATATGTGAAGATTCATAATCCGGTCTTTCCAAATGTAAAAGATTGTAATATTTGGCAGGTGATAACAATGGAGACGTTAGAATAACTCGGTTAGCATGTTCTGGGGTTTCTTCAAAAAGATTTAACTCTCGACCCATTCGAGTTTCCAAAGACATTACAATAGTTTCGCGTAAGGAATCGATTGGCGGGTTAGTCACCTGAGCAAATTGTTGTCTGAAGTAATCGTAAAGTGGGCGAACTTGCCTAGATAAAACGGCAATTGGAGTATCATCACCCATAGATCCTGTGCCCTCAGATGCACTTTCTGCCAGTGGGCGCATAACCTGGTCCATTTCTTCAAAAGTTACCTGGAACATTTTCATATGTTGCCCACGCTCTTCTTCAGACAATGGCTCCAATTCAGGGACGTTCTCTCCCAAAGTAGACTCAACATAGAAAGATTTTTCTTTAATCCACTTTGCGTAGGGCTGTTTAACTTTTAAGTAATTACCGACATCATCTGTGTGCAGAATATTGCCTTCTTGCGTGTCGACAACCAAAATTTGGCCTGGCCCAACTCGACCTTTGGCAATGACATCTTCAGGCTTGTAATCATTAACGCCAATTTCAGAAGCAGCAGTTATATAGCCATTTTTAGTCATTACCCATCTAGAAGGGCGTAATCCATTACTATCAAGCACACATGCTGCAAAGCGACCATCAGTGAGAACTACTCCAGCTGGACCATCCCAAGGCTCCATATGAAAAGAGTTAAAGGTATAAAAACCACGTAACGCTTCATCCAGGTCTTCCATGTTTTGCCAACTTGGTGGAATGATTAAACGAATAGCCTGATATAGGTCCATTCCACTGGTCACGAGTAACTCCAGCATATTATCCATTGAAGACGAATCTGAACCGCTAGAATTAACTAGAGGTGCAATTTTCTCGATATTTGGAATTGCCGCAGATTTGAATTTCGAAATTCTTGCTTTAGCCCAGTTACGATTCCCGCGTATGGTATTTATCTCTCCATTATGAGCTAACATTCTAAAAGGTTGTGCTAAGGGCCATTTAGGCAAAGTATTAGTAGAAAAACGTTGATGATAGGTACACATGGCAACTTCCAGACGAGGATCTTGTAGATCCAAATAAAAGTTTGGAAGATCCACTGGCATCATCAGACCTTTGTATGAAAGCACGCTCGCCGATAAAGAACAGACATAAAAATCCTCATCTTCAAGCAATTGATTTTCGGCTAGGCGCCTTGCCATAAATAATTTTACCGCTAGTTGCTCTTTATTCAGACCTTCAGCATTAACAAAAACTTGTTCAATATCTGGCATACAATCAAGGGCCATGCTGCCGCAGACAGAAGAATCATAAGGGACATTGCGCCAGCCAATAACATCGAGCCCCTGGGCAATTATTTCTTTATTCAGGATATTGCGTGCAAAGTTTGCTTTAGTTTCTTGCTGGCTGAAGAACACCATGCCAATACCATAGTGCTCAGATAATTCGATGCCGAATTGTTCTTGCGCTATTGCACGCAAAAAAGCATCAGGCTTTTGCATTAAAAGACCGCAACCGTCACCAGTAACACCATCCGCAGCAATGCCTCCGCGGTGCGTCATGCACGTCAGTGATTTTATGGCAGTTTGCAAAAGATCGTGGCTAGCTTCCCCTGCAATATGGGCAACTAGGCCGAAGCCACAATTATCTCTGAACTCACTGGGATTATATAACCCGGGTCTCATAACCAAATTCTCAACCAATTATTAACTAAGGTTTACTTCTTAGGGCAGTTCAGGCCCGTTTACTCTGGAGGGAAAACAGCATCTTTTGTTAACGCCAAAGAGCCGACCATTTTACACAAACCGCAGGTTTTCAGCAATCTTGATAGCTTGATATGGAAAGATTAAAGAGCTTAAAGGAAGGTGATCTCTAAGATTAAGAGGCTTCGCCCATCATATTGCCAGACTTAAGAGTCATTTCCAGAATTTCAGGGGCTATATCTGCTGTAATCAATGCTTTACCAATGTTTTCCAACAATACAAAACGTATAGAACCCTGTATATTTTTTTTGTCCCTACCCATCAGTGATAGATATTCAGAATTCGTTATCGATTCTGGCGGAACAACGGGTAATCCGGCAGACTTCAGGAGCTTTTTAATCCTAGCTACATCCTCAATGGTTAATTTCCCTATACGCCATGACAAATCTGCAGCCATAAGCATACCTGTTGCAACAGCCTCACCATGCAACCAATTACCGTAACCCATGGCCGTCTCGATAGCATGACCAAAAGTATGACCCAGATTAAGGATTGCCCTTATTCCCGATTCTTTTTCATCTGAAGCCACAATTGCAGCTTTTTCTTCACAACTGGTTTTAATTGCCTGTATTAAGCTATCCACATCACGGTTTTTCAGATTTTCAATATTGCTCTCCAGCCAATTAAAAAAATCTAGATTATTAATCAAACCATACTTAATAACTTCAGCAAGACCCGCAAATAATTCTTTATCTGGAAGAGTATTCAATGTGTCTGTGTCGGCAATCACGCATTGCGGTTGATAAAAAGCTCCCACCATATTTTTACCTAGTGGTCGGTTAACCCCAGTTTTCCCTCCAACAGATGAATCTACTTGGGCCAGCAAGGTTGTGGGCACTTGAATAAAATTCACCCCGCGCAAATAAGTAGCAGCAGCAAAACCTGCCATATCTCCGACCACGCCGCCCCCAAGCGCAATTAGCGTTACATTCCGGTCAAGTCGACTCGACAATAAGGCATCATAGATTTGAGCAATATTATCGAGTGTCTTTTCTGCCTCACCATCTGGCAAAATGATTTCACTCAATTCATAACCCGAAAGAAGCGCTTTTAGTTTCCCAAGATACAATGGAGCCACAACATCATTACTGATGATGCAAACTTGTTTTCCATTAATGTGAGACGTAAGTATTTGGCGGTCAGCTAACAGTCCCGAACCTATATAGATAGGGTAAGATCGATCGCCCAAATCAACAGTAAGGTTTATCGGATTAGGCATATTGGTCAGAATTACTATTAGAACTGCCCAAAATATATTGGGTTAATTCAGTGCAAACAGCCTTAGCACTTCTGCGGCTTGTCATTACCATGTGATCAGCAATTTCCCGGTATAATGGCTCGCGTTGCTCCATTAAATCCCGCAATTTCGTTTCAGGATCATCAACATTTTGCAATAAAGGACGTTTTTGATCTTTGCGGGTTCGTTCTAATTGCTGATTGATTGTCGTCATTAAATAAATGACTGTGCCTCGACTATGTAAGAACCGGCGATTTTGCTCAGAGAGAACTACACCACCTCCGGTAGCAAGGACAATTTTACTTTTAGCACTAAGCTCTTCAATAACTTTTTCTTCTCGCTTGCGGAAGCCTTCCTCACCTTCCATATCAAAGATCCAGGCAATATCAGCTCCCGTACGACTTTCAATTTCATGATCCGAATCGTAAAAATCGAGTTTTAATTCTTGCGCGAGCAACTTACCAATGGTCGTTTTGCCCGCGCCCATAGGTCCAATTAAAAAAATATTATATACAGAGTTTTTCATTAAGCGATACGCTTAAGTTGGAAGCACAATATTTTCAAAACCTAAATTTCGCTGATAATAGAAGGTGTGATAAAAATCAGCAATTCAGTTTTAGTTTTTGTTTTCATTAAAGATGCCATCTTTATTACAACATCACCCACAGCTTCCAATTCATTTATATTCTTTTCCACTACGACATTTTCAGGAAGTGGCTGGGTTACATAATTCTCTACTTTATATTTATTGCCTGACTTGCTCAATTCAATAAGTTTGATGGAACTGGAACTAATATCCACCCCATGCAGAGCTGTATTTTTTTTACTAAAAATACTCACAAACTCACTCTCCCTAAACCTATTTCAGCCCACTTAAAATGAGCACTGATCTGTCAATTAACCTTGTAATCAATCCAAAATTCTATCGTATGTACTCTTACAATGAGAGAATATAGACCCTCACAAACCAGCACGTTACTTAATTTAAGTATGAATTTCAACTAATTAAGTCTTTTTTCAACAAATTACTTTAATTTGTTAGGTGCATCACATTCTCTCTAATTATGAGCAAATTCTTTTGAGTTACCATAAAATCATCATATTTCTATATTGTTTTGATAAAGTATGCTTAAAGAATCACACTTGTTAGTAAAAAACGTTTAAAATCATGGTTTTCAGCTTGAAGTAATAAATTATAGCTATATAAAAGCTTTCTCTTTTCATCTTGCTGCAATTATCGACATTGACTCCTTTACAGGTATCATGAAAGAACTACACAAAGAACTATAAGTAAAGGAACTATAAGTAAAGAAACTATAAGTAAAGGACTATGAGTTTAGTACGAAAAGCCATAAATCTACTTCTTTGGTGCTGTCTTTTTGGCGGCCTGGGAGTAGTAATGATCACTGCTAGCGCCTATTTATATCTATCTCCCAAATTACCTCCAGCGGAAGATTACCGTAATGTTAGATTGGTCAACCCCTTACGTATTTACACTGCAGATAACAAACTAATTGCTGAATTTGGCGAAGTTCGTCGTGACCCTATTAAATATAGCGAAATACCTCCTCTTCTCGTTAATGCCTTAATAGCCAGCGAAGACACACGTTTTTACCAACATAACGGTGTCGATTTAAAGGCACTGGCTCGTTCAGTATTAGGCATATTAAGCGGCAACCCTAGCGGTGGTGGGAGTACTCTTACCATGCAGCTGGCAAAGAATATTTCGTTTGAGGGTGAAAGCCCATATTCCAGAAAATTCAAGGAAATATTGCTGGCTCTAAAGATCGAGAGAGAACTCAATAAAGAAGAAATACTGGAGCTTTATCTTAATCGTATCTTCTTTGGAATTTCTGCCTATGGCGTGTCTGCAGCTTCCAGTCAATTTTATAACAAAGCCCCTAGCGAATTGAGCTTATCTGAAATGGCTATGTTAGTCGCTCTTTTACCCGCCCCAAATACTATAAACCCACTGCGTTCAGAACAACGAGCTTTAACGTATCGTAATCGGGTTTTACGCAGGATGTTTGAACTTAGCATGATTTCTCAAAATCAATTTAACGAAGCAAATGATGCCCCTTTAACGGCACAACGATTCGGAGTAGAAATTGAGCTAGAGGCTCCTTATATAGCTGAGATGGTTCGACTAGATATGGAAACCCGCTATGGGGATCTAGCAATAACAGACGGTTTCGAAGTTTATACAACAATAAACAGTGAAACCCAGGCCTTGGCTAATCAGGCCTTAACCAATGGTTTAGAGAATTATGACAGGAGCCATGGCTATCGTGGACCTGAAAATAAGATGAGGCCCACCAATAGTGATGGTGATGTTGCTATGTGGTTATCTATTCTAGCCAGGACAGCAACATTAGCTGATCAGCAACCCGCTTTCGTTCAGCAAATTAGTGAAAGATCAATCCTTGCTCTTCTTAAATCCGGTGAAAGTATCACCATCGAGTGGGATGGAATTCGTTGGGCTAAAAGGTTTATTAATAATAGTAGCTGGACTTCCAGCCCCAGGACTGCCAGTGAAGTCGTGGAAGTAGGTGACTTAATCAGAGTCAGCCAAAATGACGAAGAACGCTGGATACTTAGCCAAATTCCTAGCGTCAATGGCGCGCTGGTATCTATCAACCCCAATAATGGTGCAATCATGGCGCTCACCGGCGGTTACGATTTTTATCAAAGCAATTTTAATCGTGTGACTCAAGCTAGACGCCAACCTGGATCCAACTTTAAACCTTTCTTATATGCTGCGGCCCTTGAGAATGGTTATACAGCAGCCAGTCTAATTAATGATGCCCCCTTAGATCGAAGCGACTATAGGCCAGAAAATTTTAATGGAGACTTTCTTGGGCCTATTTCATTGAAGTATGCACTTACTAACTCTAAAAACCTTGTTTCTCTTAGACTTTATGATGCGCTTGGCGACAATGTGGTAATGCCCTATATCACTCGATTTGGCTTTAATGAAAGCGAATTCCCGCGTAACGACCTAACTGTAGCAATCGGCTCTCACGCAGTCACTCCGATTGAAGTAGCAACTGGATATGCAGTATTTGCTAACGGAGGCTATCAAGTTCAACCCTATCTGATACAGCGAATTGATAACTTTAATGATGGAACTGTTTATCAAGCTGATGCTGTAAATATTTGTCCAGCATGTGAAGAAAATTTTGATCCAGAAAATCCGCAGCTAAGCTCTGCTTACCCGGCTCCAAGAGTAATCGATGAAGATGTTGCGTACATTATGAATACAATGCTGCGCTCTGTAGTAACCAATGGCAGTGGTCGACGCATTAACCGTGAAATCGGTCGCCCTGATCTTGCCGGGAAAACAGGTACTACTAACGACAATTTTGACCTTTGGTTTTCTGGCTTTAATGCGGACATGGTCACCACTGTTTTTGTCGGCTTTGATAACCCCCAAACATTAGGGCGAGATGAACAGGCTGCCACAGTTGCAGTACCTATTTGGATTGATTTTATGGAAGATGCACTTGCTGACATGCCAATAAATTCAATGGCTCAACCAGATGGGATTGTTACCGTTAGAATCAATCCTGAAACAGGATTCAGGGCGCAACCAAATGAAGAAGGCGCTGTATTTGAAGTATTTAGGGAAGAATACCAACCTCTCGAGGCCAATGATGCTAACGCAATAAATGACCTCGATGGCTTAGATGATCCAGACGAATTATTTTAAGTGCTTGCTCTAGTTATATAAACTTGCTGATGTTTTATATAAGGAGGTAGCTAGCACTGAACTTAGAAACCAGCTAAAAAGCTTATAGCTTTCGATTGCTAAAACGTTTCTTATAACGATCAACTCGACCGCCAGTATCAACGATTTTCTGTTTCCCTGTGTAAAAAGGATGACATTGGGAACACACATCAATACGTAACTCGCCACCTAAAGTAGAACGCGTGTTGATGACATTGCCGCAACCACAGGTAACTGCTATATCTTCATACTTAGGATGAATTTCTGCTTTCATGAAAGGCCTCAAACTGAATATCGCCACCTGATGTTCTTATCGGGCACCATATTCTTCAATTAAAAAAGAGCGCGAATTCTAGCAGAGTCGCACTATTTAGCAAGAGCTGGTTTACAACTGACCAAAATTACTAGAGATATGCTCGATGATTTTCCACAACCTCTGCAAATATCATCTTAAAAAGACTTAATACAAACTCTGGGTTAAGAGCTTTTTCTTCAGCACGCGCTCTAAGATCAATCAGTTTTTGTTTTTCTCGTGTTTCGTCAACAGAATCCAGGTCTTTTTCCGCTTTCAGCTTGCCGACTCTAGCGGTTACTTCAAACCTCTTCGCCAAAATTAATATAAGTTCATCATCCAGCGTATCTATTTGATTACGTAGGCTTAATAATTCATCAGGCAGAGAGTTCGTTTGCATGGTAATCTTCCAACTGTTTAATAGCTTAAAGTTTTAATTCCAGTGAGTATAAACCAAGGCAGTAACACGCTCCATTCCTCTAAGGCAAATTCCGTTGTAAAGGTTGTTGTTAATACACCTTTAAGGCGAAGCTTTGACTATTTGCCGCCAGAAAATCCACCTTCACAACTATTAACGGGCTTAAGAGTAAGAGTTCCTTTTGGCAAGCGAGAGCTTATTGGTCTGATTATCGATACTTCCGTGGAAAGTGATTTCGACTTTAATGAGTTAAAAAGAATAATTGAAGTAATAGACCAAGAACCTGTATTCAATGCTTCGATGATGAAACTTTTTAAATGGGCGGCATCTTATTATCACTACCCACTAGGCCAAGTCATTCACAATGCAATGCCAGCTCATGTTCGACAAGGAAAAGCACTGACCGCATCAAACAACAACACGGTAAAACATGAAGAAATCATAAAAGATTTGACTAAAGAGCTAGTCTTAAACAAGCAACAAGAACAGGTCAAAGCTTCCATTTTGAAGCAGTCCAATAATTTTCATTGTTTTTTATTAGAAGGCATCACCGGCAGCGGCAAAACCGAAGTTTATATGCAACTCATTGCAGAAAAAATACGCTTAGGCCTGCAAGTAATTATGCTAGTCCCGGAAATTAGCCTGACACCCCAAACCATTCAGCATTTCCAGGGCCGTTTTGCTGACAATATTGTTGCCATTCACTCAGGATTAACTGACAAACAACGCTTTAATGCTTGGTCCGATGCTCGCCTTGGCGATGCAGATATTGTTATTGGAACCCGCTCTGCAATTTTCACCCCACTACTGCGTCCTGGCTTAATTATTATTGATGAAGAGCATGATGCATCATATAAGCAACATGAGGGCTTTCGATACTCGGCTCGCGACCTTGCAATTTATCGAGCACAATTATTTGATATCCCAATCATTTTAGGTTCAGCCACCCCAAGTCTGGAAAGTCTTCATAATGCTCTAAGCAAGCGGTATTCACTTTTGTCACTTGAACTACGCGCGGCAGAAGCCAGCAATCCAACTTTCAACTGCATCGACTTGAATGGCAAGACACTGAGTGAAGGGTTTTCAGAGCAGCTACTTGACGCCATAAAAGAGCATTTACATCAGAATAAGCAAGTTCTAATCTTTTTGAACCGCAGAGGCTATGCCCCACTGCTGCAGTGCCATGATTGCGGTTGGACAGCTAGCTGCCCTCGATGTGACACGAGTTATACCTTACATAGACATAGTCCAGAATTAAGATGCCATCGTTGTGAATCCCAGCGGAAAATTATCCATGCTTGCCCTTCTTGCCAAAGTAACACCTTATTACCAATTGGTTTAGGAACTGAACGCACAGAAAAAAAACTGGAAGAATCTTTCCCAAATGTGCCAGTTTTCCGAATTGACCGTGATACCACTCGTAATCGTAGCAAATTAGAAAACACCATTTCTGAGATTAATAAAGGTCAAGCTGCTATTTTGGTTGGTACGCAAATGCTTGCCAAAGGACATCATTTTCCTGAAGTCACTTTAGTTGCTGTGATGGACGCTGATGCAGGTTTATTCAGCTCTGATTTCCGTGGTCAAGAATTTATGGGGCAGTTATTAATTCAGGTTGCAGGTCGTTCTGGGCGCGGCAAAAACGCCGGGGAAGTTCTTATTCAAACACATAACAGTACGCACCCTACGCTAAATACACTAATAATTGATGGCTATAAACAATTTTCAAGAACGCAACTGGAGCAAAGAGAGATGGCTAACTTACCGCCTTTTTCTTATCAAGCACTGATTCGTGCTGAAGCCAGTAAAGTATCTCTTCCTATGGATTTTCTGCAGGAGGTGCAAAATATAACTAAACACAAACTATCTAGCTCTAGCTCTACATTTACTCTTGGCCCTTTACCCGCCCCTATGGAAAAAAGAGCAGGACGTTTTCGTTTTCAGTTATTACTGCAATCTTCAAGCAGAGCAGAATTACATACACTTTTAAATCATTTAGTCCCCGTCTATGAAGCCTTGCCGCTAAGTCGTAAGGTGCGCTGGTCAATAGATATTGACCCACTCGATTTCAGTTAAGCTACATTAAGCATTGCGTCTAGCTACCATTACTGAAGTAATTTCGGGATAATGCAGCTCTGACCAGCTTGAGATACTGATACCCAATGGCTCATGATTTTGCTAAACAACGTTCTTCGAGCAACAGTAGCAAGAAGAAACGCACAAGCACAAAATCTGCAACAAAGACCTCTCCTGCAAAAAGCCATTGGCCTTGGTTTTTTTCTGGCCTTCTTTCAGGTTTATTTGTTGCTTTAATTGGATTTCTAGGGGTCTTTGGGGCTGATTCCTTACAAAACATTAACAGCACTATTTCGTCTCAGGATGCTATCTCAGGGGATCCGAATGAAAGCACTGACTTTGGGTTTTATACTCGACTCAGTGAAGCAGAAGTTGTGGTAGACGTGGTTAATGTAGAACTTGAACCTGAAATTGAAGAAAACCCGAATATTTATAGAGTGCAAGCAGGGTCCTTTAATGTAATAGAAGATGCTGAAAAACTCAGAGCAGAAATTATACTCATCGGTTTAGACGCATCAATTTCTCAAGCAGAGGTGCTAGGTCAGACTATGTATAGGGTTCAGGCAGGTCCATTTGTAGGAAATGCCAGTGCAGACGATGCTGTTGACCTGCTGGCACGCAACAACTTACCTGACACAATAAAAATAGTCGTTCGTTGAGCGCCAGTTTCCCTGTTAAAGCCTTGAAATACTGATAGGCAGCACCACATAGTAAAGTTCTAAATCCCAGTAAAGCGAGATAATCATGGAGCAGTATCACGGCACGACCATCGTTTCAGTACGCCGAGGCAATAAAGTCGTTATTGGCGGTGATGGCCAGGTAAGTCAGGGCAATACCGTCATGAAGGGCAATGCTCGCAAAGTTCGCCGCTTATATAATGACCAAGTCATTGCTGGCTTTGCAGGCGGAACTGCAGATGCTTTTACCTTATTTGAACGCTTCGAGGAGCAACTAGAAAAACATTCAGGTAAGCTCACCCGTGCAGCAGTTGAACTTGCCAAACTTTGGCGCACAGAGCGCGCATTGCGTCGTCTTGAAGCGCTACTCGTTGTTGCTGATAAAGAAGCCTCTCTAATTATTACCGGCAATGGTGATGTCATTGAGCCTGAAAACTCATTAATGGCAATTGGCTCTGGTGGCCCTTATGCTCAAGCCGCGGCCATCGCTCTCTTAGAAAATACTGAACTTGACGCTCGCACAATAGTTAAAAATAGCCTCAACATCGCCGCTAATATCTGTGTTTATACGAACCAAAATCTTACAATCGAAGAACTCGATTGCTAATTTAAAAATTTCAGTTATAGGAAATATGCATGGCAGATTTAAGCCCTAAGCAAATTGCAGTTGAACTTGATAAACATATTGTTGGTCAGGATGCCGCTAAAAGAGCCGTAGCAATCGCATTGCGTAATCGATGGCGCAGAATGAAATTGCCTGAAGCGTTACGCAATGAAGTCACTCCAAAAAATATTTTAATGATTGGCCCTACTGGCGTTGGTAAAACTGAAATAGCACGCAGATTAGCAAGGCTTGCAGGGTCTCCATTTATTAAAGTTGAAGCGACAAAGTTTACTGAAGTCGGCTATGTTGGTAGAGATGTTGAATCGATCATTCGTGATCTTGTAGATGTCGCTTATAAAATGCTGCGCGAACAACAAATTGATAACCTCGGCACACAAGCAGCTGATGCTGCAGAAGATAAAGTCCTCGATATACTGCTGCCGGGTCCGTCTTCTCAAGAAAAAGTCGAACCATTAAGTGTTACTGAAGCCGACACCAGCACCAGACAAATTTTCCGAAAAAAATTACGTGAAGGCGACTTAGACGATAAAGAAATTGAAATAAAAGTCAGTGACATGCACGCTAGCGTAGAAATTATGGCACCCCCGGGCATGGAAGATATGACTAATCAACTTAGCTCCATGTTTTCCAATCTCGGTAGCCAAAGAAAAAAAACTCGACGCGTCACAGTAAAATCTGCTCTTAAATTACTTCAAGATGAAGAAGCTGCGAAGCTTATTAACGAAGAAGATTTAAAATCTCAGGCTGTCACCAGCACAGAGCAAACCGCAATTGTCTTTATTGATGAGATAGACAAAGTAGCCACAAAAAATGAGACAACAACTGGCGGGGTTTCCAGAGAAGGTGTACAGCGAGACCTGTTACCTTTAATTGAAGGCTCTACAGTCACTACTAAATATGGCCCAATTAAAACCGATCATATTCTCTTTATTGCTTCTGGAGCATTCCACCTTTCTAAACCTTCAGACTTAATTCCCGAGTTACAGGGGCGGCTGCCGATTCGAGTTGAGTTGGATGCACTTTCAGTCGATGACTTTAATCGCATATTAACCGAACCAGATGCATCCTTGAGCAAGCAATACCAAGCATTACTTGCAACAGAAAATTTGTCACTTGAGTTTACTGAGGATGGCATACAAAAAATTTCTGAAATTGCTTGGGACGTTAATGAACGAACTGAAAATATTGGCGCGAGACGCTTACATACTGTATTGGAAAAATTACTGGAAGATATATCTTTTCGTGCCGATGAGTTAGTTGCAAGTGGAAAGGATACATTTATTGTTGATGCTGCCTTTGTTGAATTTACCTTAAGTGAACTATCCCAAAATGAAGATCTCAGCCGCTTTATTCTTTAGTTAAAATTTATATGTTACCTACGGATATCAAACTTCATCTCAAATCTGGCATATTGGAACTTCAATATACTGATGCCTTTTTTAAATTAGGCGCAGAGTTTCTTAGAGTGCATTCTCCTTCAGCTGAAGTCAGGGGTCATGGCCCCGGTCAAGAAGTGCTTCAAGTCGCGAAAAAAAATGTGATGATTACTAAAATTGATCAAGTAGGCAACTATGCACTTCGCCTACACTTCGATGATGACCACAATACAGGAATATATACTTGGGAGTATTTACGCGAACTTGGCATAAATCAGGCTTCAATGTGGGAGCAATATCTTCAAAAATTAAAAACCGCAGGTCAAAGCAGGCAACCACTAGAAAAAGACATTCAAGTTGTTACTATCACGCCCTTAAAGAGCTAAATAAGCCCTCCTTATCCTGATGAGTTACAATACAAGTCATGAAGCAAAACACTAAAAAAGCGACCACAGATTTTGGCTATAAAGAAGTGCCGGTAGAAGAAAAGGCTGAGCATGTCGCCAATGTTTTCCATTCAGTAGCGCGAAATTACGACATTATGAATGACATAATGTCTCTAGGCTCTCATCGTTTTATTAAAAAATTTACTGTGCAATTAACGGCTCTTCGCCCGGGGCAAGTTGTACTTGATCTTGCCGGCGGAACGGGTGATTTCTCTTTACAATTTTCTCCTATTGTAGGAAGCAAAGGTCAAGTTGTATTAGCTGACATAAATGAATCAATGCTACGGGTTGGCCGTGACAGAATTATTGATAAAGGTAATTTATCTAATATTTCCTACAGCCTAGTTAATGCAGAAAAACTGCCCTTTGCTGAGAATAGTTTCGATTGCGTCTGTATTGCCTACGGGCTTAGGAATGTCACCGACAAAAATGCAGCTTTACGTTCTATGTATGAAGTAGCTAAGCCCGGGGGCAGAGTTGTAGTGCTGGAGTTTTCTAAGCCACGCAAACAGCTAGTCAGCAAAGCGTATGATTTGTATTCAAAATTATGGCCAGTTGCTGGGAAAATTATCAGTGGAGATAGTGAAAGTTACCAATATTTGGTGGAATCTATTCGCATGCACCCTGATCAAGAAACCTTAAAGGCAATGTTCTTAGATGCTGGTTTTCAAAGATGTGAGTATCACAATGTGATGGATGGTATTTGTGCCATCCATATAGGTTATAAAGATGCCACTTAATTTACTTTTAAGTACTGCATTATCTAGTGCTGAGCTTATATTAAATAAAGCGCTTACACTTGACCCTTCAAGTAAAAATAAATTGAGAAAGCTACAAGGAAATATTTTCGCAATTAACTGCGTTAATTCTGGCCGCTCCATTCTTGACTACTCAATTTTTATAACAGTTCTTGATGAAGGAATTTTACTGTCACCGGTTATTACTGACGAAGCTAATGCGGAAATTTCTGCTTCTGCGAATGTGCTATTAAAATTACTTTTAGCTAAAGATAAAAGCAATATCATTAGAAATGAAAATATTCAATTAAAAGGAGATGCCTCTAGCATTCAAGACTTACAAGCGATTCTACTTGAGCTTGATATCGACTGGGAATATCAATTAAGTAAAGGCATAGGAGACATACCAACCCAAACACTTAGCGACGGCCTAGACATATTAAAAAACTTTATTTCTAACAGTGCGGCAAGTCTTACAACAGACATCGATGAATATGTCCATGAAGAAAAAAATATCGTACCCACAGCTGCTGAATTAGAAAATTTTTTTCAGCGCATTGATCAATTAAGATTAAATATTGATCGCACCGAATCACGTATCGACAATCTCAAAAGAAATTATTAATAGGATTTAACTATGGGTTTTGCCCTCTCCAATATTCAACTAAAAAGTTCAGCTTTTGAAAATTACAGCCTTTTACCTAGCAAGTATTCAAATGAGGCTGAAGACCTTTCTCCTGCTTTAAGCTGGGAGAACCCGCCGGCAGACACCAAAGGCTATGCTATTATTTGCTATGACCCTGATGCACCTATAGTAACGCCAAATGGCACCTACGGTTTTGTTCATTGGGTGTTGTACAACATTCCTGCAGATGTAACCGAATTAACAGAAGCAACTGATAAGTTTACTCAAGGAACCAACAATTATGGCAACACAGGTTATAATGGCCCATTGCCTCCTGAGGGTCATGGTTTGCATCACTATTATTTTTGGGTTTTAGCTTTAGATAACGAAACAGATTTAAAACCAGGCTTAACTCTTTGGGAACTGCTAAAAATCATCGAGCCTAATCTCCTTGGAATGAATCGTCTTATTGGAACCTACCAGCGTTAACCCCTTTGCTGATTGAAAGGGTCGCCTATAACCTACTGAAATCAGCGTAGAGTATATGTTATCGTTGCCGTCCTGAACTTCGTAAGAGATAAAATGTGAAGAAGTACCTCCGCTTATTACAAATACTTAAGATTGCTGCCAAGTACCGCCTGCAGGAATTACTTGAAGATTTTAATTTAGGCACTCCGGTTTCTTTGCTATTTAAACTTCCATTTAGTTCTGATAAAAAATTAGCAAAATTAACTAGAGGCATGCGTTTACGTCTAGCTTTGGAAGAGCTTGGCCCAATTTTTATAAAGTTTGGCCAACTTCTTTCTACACGTCGTGATATGTTGCCATTAGACATTGCTGATGAATTAGCCAAACTTCAAGACCAGGTTGCACCTTTCAATGGAGTTGAAGCACAAAAAATTATTGAGCAGGCACTTGGGGATAAAGTAACCCACATCTTTAAAGATTTTTCTAGCGCTCCTCTTGCTTCTGCATCAATAGCTCAAGTGCATACTGCAAAATTACTTAGCGGTGAAGAAGTTGTCATCAAAGTCGTACGTCCTGGTATTGAAAATATCATTGCCCAAGACTTAGCATTATTGAAATTAATTGCATCATTCATCGAAAAATATACAAAAGATGGCAAACGCCTTCGGGCTAAAGAAATCATCAAAGATTATGACTTTGTCATTCATGATGAACTCAATCTTCAGGCAGAAGGCGCAAACGGAACTCAATTAAGAAAAAATTTCGAAAACAATAACATCCTTTATGTGCCGAAAATATACTGGGACTACACTCGCAACAATATTCTGGTCATGGAAAGAATTCATGGCATACCTATAAGTCACATCGATGAACTTAAAAAAGCCAATATAGATTTAAAAAAATTGGCTGAAACTGGCGTCGAAATATTTTTCACTCAAGTTTTTGATCACAGTTTTTTTCATGCTGACATGCACCCAGGCAACATTTTTGTTTCTCGTGAGCATACAGATAAGCCCCAGTATATTGCACTAGACTGTGCCATCTTTGGCAGCCTGAGTGAAGATGACCAGCAATACCTGGCCAAAAATTTACTGGCTATCTTTAAGCGTGATTACCGTAAAGTTGCTGAACTGCATGTAGAGTGCGGCTGGGTTCCTCCCGACACTCCTGTTCATGCTTTTGAAGCAACTATGCGAAGCGTCTGTGAACCAATATTTGAAAAGCCCCTAAGTGACATTTCGTTTGGAGCCCTCTTACTAGAATTATTCCGAACTGCCGGTCGTTTTAATATGGAGCTTCAGCCATCGCTGGTTTTATTGCAAAAAACCTTATTAAACGTTGAAGGTCTCGGGAAAGAGCTCTATCCAGATCTGGACCTTTGGCAAACGGCTTTACCATTCTTGGAAAATTGGCAGAAGAAACGCATGTCTCCATGGGAAAATCTAAAAAAATTAAAAGGGAAAGTTCCTGATTTACTAGAGCAGTTACCTGAGTTACCAGAACTGGTTTACGACTTTTTATCCGAAACTCGCACATCCAGACGCCAAACCCAACGCTTGTTAAAAGAACAAGCTAAAGCACACTTGCAGGCCCAACAGAAGCAATCTGAAAAACGCTTCCACTTTGGACTTGCTGCATTATTGTTAGCAAGTCTTATGATATTCACTGATTTGGGCCAATTTATGGATTCCATGCCTTTAGAATTATGGCTGTTAGGCTTTACCGGCATAGGATTACTGTATTTTCGTCGCTAGTTCCTTGAATATCGCACTAATAACCCCAAATAGAGTATTCTAGGCGCTTTTAAAAGACGCTATATACTTAGCCCACAAACATTGGAGCTGAACATGGCACAGAGCTGGCTCGATGAGCTAAAGTGGAACGCAGAAGGATTACTGCCTGTGGTTGCTCAGGATGCCAGTTCAGGTCGGATACTGATGCAAGCATGGGCTAATCGTGAAGCTCTGGCTACAACGCAGAAAGAAGGCCGGGCGGTATATTGGTCTCGATCTAGACACAAACTCTGGCGTAAAGGTGAAGAATCCGGACATATACAAAAGCTTAATGCTATTTATCTGGATTGTGATGCTGACAGTCTAGTTTATAAAATAGAACAAATCGGTGGTATAGCCTGCCATACTGGCCGTCAATCATGCTTTTATCGCAAACTAGTCGATAATGCATGGCAAGAAATAGAACCGGTTTTAAAAGAACCTAATGACATATATAAGAAATAGATTCAGGCTCAAAGTATGGCAAATACACTAGAAAAACTTGCCCAGATTATTGAAGAACGAAAAGGCTCAGACCCTTCGACTTCTTATGTTGCGCTGTTACAAAGTAAAGGGCTGAATAAGATACTCGAGAAAGTTGGTGAGGAGGCTGTGGAAACGATACTTGCAGCCAGAGATGTTGAGAAAGCTGAAGATAAATCCACGTTGATTTATGAAACCGCAGATCTTTGGTTCCATACACTAGTAATGCTTTCAGAACTGGATCTTAAGCCCCAAGACGTTCTTAACGAACTGGAAAGACGCTTTGGCACATCAGGATTAGAAGAAAAAGCATCGCGTGAGACTAGCTAGAACGCTACAATGCGTGAATATAAAGATTAATCTAAACTAAGCAGGAGAACATTATGGGATTCGGTGGAATTGGAATTTGGCAACTGGTCATTATTCTGGTCATTATCCTTCTCGTATTCGGAACCAAGAAGCTAAAAAATCTTGGCTCTGATTTAGGTGGTGCTATTAAAGGATTCAAAAGTGCTATGGATGAAGGTGACAAAGGTGAAGACTCTACGCAAGCCAAAATCAGTGACGAAGATGAAGGCGATACTTTTGATGTGAAAGCTGAAAAAGTTGAAGAGGAAAGTAAGTCCTAATCTCATTAAAAAGGCTTTCCTATGACTGGCGTCGGCTTCTTTGAAATCTTACTAATTGGTGTAGTTGGCTTATTAATTCTTGGGCCAGACAAGCTGCCTGGTGCTTTACGCACTATGGCTTTATGGATTGGTCGGTTCAGGCGCAGCTTTGATGACATCAAACGAGATATAGAAAAAGAAATAGGTGCTGACGATATTCGCCGTCAGCTTCGAAATGAAGCCATTATGGATAAATTCCAGGACGGCAAGAAACAAATTACTGATACTGTAAATTCTGCAAAAAAACAGACAGATAGCCTAAAACAAAACTTAGATCTCAAACAGCAAATTCTTAGTAGCGGAAAACCTGAAGCTGACAAGACTTCTTCTGACAAGACTAATCTTAATGAACCTGCAGTAGACGCCAACACTACTGAAAATCTGGCACAAGCGAAAGCTACAGAATTGCCTGAACCTAAAGAACCTAAAGCATAATATGGCGCTTGAAAACGACCCCAAAGAACAACCGCTGATTTCTCATTTAATTGAATTACGTGATCGCATTCTGCGTTGCCTGCTTGTTGTATTAGTTGTTTTTCTTTGTCTATTTCCATTCGCTAATGAAATATATACCTTCGTCGCTTCACCTTTACTTGATGTACTGCCTGAAGGTGCAGAGATGATAGCAACACAAGTAACTTCTCCATTTTTTGCGCCATTCAAGCTGTCTTTTTTTGCAGCCGTTTTCCTTTCCGTACCATTTCTTTTGCATCAGATTTGGGCTTTTATTGCGCCTGGACTTTACAAAAATGAAATCAAAACTGCTTTTCCTATTCTAGTTTCAAGCATAATACTTTTCTATTTAGGCGTCGCCTTTTCTTATTTTATAGTATTAGGATTTATCTTCGGTTTCTTTACTTCTGTTGCTCCCGATGGAGTAGTCATCATGACCGATATTACAGAATATCTAAATTTTGTTTTGCTTATGTTTTTTGCTTTCGGTTTAACATTTGAAATACCTATCGCAACAGTTTTACTAATTATTTCAGGCGCTACAACACCTGAAAAATTAACTCAAAAAAGACCTTATGTAGTAATCGGCTGTTTTGTCGCAGGCATGTTGTTGACTCCAGCAGACCCCTTTTCACAGTCTATGCTGGCGATCCCGATGTGGATGTTATTTGAGGCTGGAGTAATTGCTGGGAAAATTATCTACAAGAAAAAAGAAGACGATGACGAAGATGAAGAAAAAGCAGAAGAGGAATCCTAACTGTTTAACAAAAATGTTACTGGCCCATCATTTACTAAACTAACCTGCATATCTGCGCCGAACTTTCCACAAGCAATTTGCCCATACTGACTTTGCGCCTGATTTAAAAAATATTGATATAAAGCTTCTGCTTCTTGAGGAGGTAAAGCTGAAGAAAAGCTTGGGCGCAACCCTCGATTAGTATCAGCTGCCAGAGTGAATTGAGAAACAATTAACAAGCCGCCTTCAATATCTTTGACGCTCAGATTCATTTTATCTTCTTTGTCAGAGAAAACTCGGTAAGACATGATTTTATTTAATAATTTATCTGCTTCATTTTCCCCGTCACCTTTTTCCATACCTATAAAAACCAAAAGGCCCTTCCCTATTTGGCCAACTGTTTCTGTATTAATTTGCACTGAGGCTGAGGAAACTCTCTGAATAAGCGCTAACATAAGCTACACTCTTATCGACTCTTTTAGTGATTCTTTTTTGTGTTTGCTAAGAGGTTCTTATGACTTAAGAGGCTTATTGTCCCCTCAGTTCTGAACCTCTAGACATTCGCTTACGTTCATTTTCCGTTAGATACATTTTACGTATACGAATTGATTGCGGTGTGATTTCAACAAGCTCATCGGCTTCAATAAACTCCATTGCCTGCTCTAAACTATGGCGAATTGGAGATGATAAAATCAAATTCTCATCAGTTCCTGCTGCTCGAATATTAGTTAGCTGTTTTGCTTTTGTTGGATTAACGGCCAAATCATTTTCCCTACTATGTAAACCTACAATCATACCTTCATAAACATCTACTGCTGGCTCGACAAAAAGTCGACCTCTATCCTGTAGAGTAAATAATGCAAAAGACAATGTTTTCCCTTTGACCATGGACACAAGCACACCGCGATTTCGTTTGGCAATTTCACCATCTTTCACAGGCCCGTAATGGTCAAAAAATATGCGTCATAATGCCTGTTCCAGATGTCATACCAAGGAACATGGTTCTGAAACCAATCAGACCACGTGTTGGAATAATAAAACTTATACGCATGCGTCCTTTGTTATCGGATACCATGTCTTGCATTTCAGCTTTACGCTTACCAAGCTCTTCAATAACACCACCCTGATGCTCTTCATCGACATCGAGTACCAACATTTCAAAAGGTTCATTTTTGACACCATCAATTTCTTTGATAACCACTTGTGGTCTTGAGACGGCAAGCTCAAAACCCTCTCTGCGCATGCTTTCTATAAGCACGGAAAGGTGTAACTCGCCGCGTCCTGAAACAATAAATTTATCTGCTGTGCTACCTTGCTCCACTTGAAGAGCAACATTGTGAATTAATTCCTGATCTAACCTTTCTCTAATATTACGACTAGTGACATATTTACCCTCCAAACCAGCAAAGGGTGAATCATTCACCTGGAAAGTCATTGTGACGGTTGGCTCGTCAACAGAAAGAGCAGGTAGTGCTTCTATATTTTCAGGGTCACAAAGAGTGTCTGAAATATTCAGTTTTTCGATACCGGTGATACAAATAATGTCGCCGGCTTGTGCAGTATCAGCATCAATACGCTCCAGACCCAAATACGTCTTAACCTGCCCCACTTTAGCTTTTCTGGTATTACCTTCCATATCAATTAGCACTACTGGCATGTTAGTTTTCACAGTGCCACGACTAATCCTACCAACACCTATAACGCCTACATAAGATGAATAATCCAGCGCAGAAATTTGCATTTGAAAAGGGCCATCCTGATCAACATTTGGGGGTGGCACTTTATCAACTATTAATTTAAATAATGGCGTCATGTCATCAGCTAGTTGATCAGCTTCATCTCCTGCAACACCATTTACAGCAGACGCATAAATCACAGGGAAATCTAGCTGTTCATCAGTTGCACCTAAGCGATCAAATAAGTCAAAAACTTCATTTAATACCCAGTCAGAACGCGCCCCCTCTCGATCAACTTTATTGATTACTACGATAGGCTTTAAGCCCCTCGCAAAAGCCTTTTGTGTGACAAAACGAGTTTGCGGCATGGGCCCATCAACGGCATCGACTAATAAAAGCACACAATCAACCATGGATAGTACACGCTCTACTTCGCCACCAAAGTCGGCATGTCCAGGGGTATCTACAATATTGATTCGATAATCCTGCCAATTCACTGCTGTATTTTTAGCAAGTATTGTAATGCCTCGCTCTTTCTCCTGATCACTCGAGTCCATTACTCGCTCTATATCTTTACCTCTGGTTTCCAGAGTTCCAGACTGTGAGAGTAATTTATCTACAAGGGTGGTTTTACCATGGTCGACATGAGCAATAATGGCTATGTTTCGAATCTTCTCAATCACTTTGATTTCCTGTCGGGAGGAGCTGCAAAAAGTGGCGCATTATAGCGGATTGCCGAGTTTAAAACAGAAAAACCCGCAACTATCGCCAGTTACCGTCTAAACAAGCAATATATTCATTAGCTGGGGCGATACACCCCTACCATAGGGAAGCCTTTCTCTACTAGGTAAGAGGCATGTAATCTACTCATCATACCTTTATCACAATAGAGTAAATATTGAGTCTTTTTATCAATAGAATTAAGTTCAAACATTGTATTTAATTTAAAAAATGGAATTTTTTGAATTTCACAGCCCGGAATTGTTAATGGGTAACGTTCTTCTTCAGTGGGATGACGAATATCAATCACAATTGCTTGTTGAGGAACAGCTTCTAACTCAAGTATTTCAGTAAGTGATTTTTTTCCACTTTCCAGCAGCTTATCGATCGTTAAACTTTTAGATTCCGCGATTGCAGTTTCTAGTATCGAAAAATCAAAACGTTCTTCTTCACTCTCGATACGATGCAAACGTGCTTTAGTAGTTGGCTTTACTGAAATAACACCGCAATATTCCGGAATTACTGCTGAGAACTCTTCTGTACCAATCTTTCTCGCAAGATCGATAATATCCTGCTTCTCACTCATAATTAGTGGACGCAAAACCAGTTTTTCACTAACACCATCGATGACTGCAAGATTTGTCAAGGTCTGACTAGAAACTTGTGCAACAGCCTCACCAGTTACCAAGGCGTCCAAATGAAGATCTGAAGCTAGTTTACCGGCTGCTCTCAGCATCATTCGCTTAAGCACAACCCCCATTTGTGAATTATCTACTTTACTAATTATTTCACCTACGACAGCTTCAAAAGGAACTGAAATAAATTTAACCCGATGTGAAGACCCGTAACGCATCCACAAATATAGAGCAACTTCCTGCACCGCTATCTCATGTTCATGACCGCCCAAGTTAAAAAAGCAATAATTGGTTAAGAGGCCTCGTCTTATTGACAAATAACTGGAAACTGCAGAATCAAATCCACCAGAAATCAATGACAAAACACCGTCCTGAGTACCTAGAGGAAAACCTCCCAAGCCTTCTTTTAATTCATCCACGATGAATACATCTTGCTCACGAATTTCCAGTCTGACAGTGATATCTGGCTTACTAAGATTCACGCCCAAAGACTCTGTATTTTGAACTAAACCTTGTCCAATATATCTCTCAACATCGACAGAAGTAAAAGAATGCTTGCCAGCCCGCTTACAACGAACAGCAAAGGTTTTGCCACGTAAACGCTCCGTAAACAAAGCCAAAGCATGAGTCAGTATGCTCTCCAAACTACCCAGCGGAACATGAAGTGTAGATGCTATGGATGCGACACCAGGAGTGCTCATTAAAACCTCTTCTATTAAGGGGCTAATTTCGCCGGCTTCATCGGAAGAGTTTACTTCAAGATAGTCTCGCTTCGAGGTAACGCTAACGTGCTCATCAATTTTTTTTAGTAAATTCTTCAGGTTTTTACTGAGCTGCTTAACGAAGCGGACTCGCACAGGCCGGCTTTTGATTGTAATCTCAGGAGAGTATTTCAGTAGATATTTCATCCTTACAAAGTTATCACGAGGTAATTTGCCTACTACATTAAAGATCATGCCATGATACCAACGGCCGACTCGAATGGCACTTTTAGGGTCATACCGAAAGCCTAAGCTTCATATTATTGCACTACTATGGTGCATATTTAGCATAATTCAATTATAATCTACGCTTTTGCTATCTCGACAATGCAAGTAATAGCTCCAAAGGCTCAATTTGCCCCAGGTTGGTTCAATTTTTGCAGGGTTATTATGTCCAACTAATTATGTCCAACTATCTGAATAAATACTTCAGCTATAAGATTTATCCATAAAGAACCTTAAAAAGAACCTTAAAAAGCACATGCACACTGAAAGATTCAATACTAGTTTACTTGACCATTTAACATCGGCAGTCGTTGTGCTGGATAGCAGCTTTTGCTTATTTCACCTAAATCCTGCTGCAGAAGCACTCTTTAAAACAAGTGAACGAAGATCTCGTAATTCGTATATCGGAGATTTGCTCTATGAGCCAGAAGTAACACTGAAAGCTTTGCGTAAGGTGCAAAAAAATAAAAATACTTTTATTGCTCGAAAAGTACAGCTGGCACTTGCCAACGGCACCAAACTCTTAGCAGATTACTCAATCTCTCCTATCAATGATCAAGAGCAAGATTTTCTCTTAGTTGAAATACAAGAGCTTGATCGCTCATATCATATAAGTCGAGGAGAGACTCTCATTTCCAACCATGAGACTACTCTAGAACTGGTAAGAAATCTTGGCCATGAAATAAAAAACCCTTTAGGAGGCATAATAGGCGCTGCTCAACTTTTAGCTTTGGAGCTTCCCAACAAAGAATTAGAAGAATATACCAATGTCATTATTAATGAGGCCAACCGCCTTGTTAATCTGGTTGATCGTTTAACTGGCTCCTATAAAAAACCAGAATTGAAGAAGCACAACATTCATGAAGTTCTTGAAAGAGTGAGGTCGCTACTTGAAGCAGAGTCTAAAGGCAACATCCTGTTCATACGTGATTATGATCCTAGTATTCCAGAATTTATGGGAGATGTGGAACAGCTAATTCAGGCTGTACTTAATATTGTAAGAAATGCCATGCAGGCTTTATATGAGTCTGAGCAAGAATCGCCACAAATAATTTTAAAAACTCGCGCTATTAGTCATGCAACTATTGGCCCAGTCATGCACAAGCTAATCGCCAGAATTGAAATAATTGATAATGGGCCTGGTATTTCTAATGACATTATAGAAAATATTTTTTACCCATTAGTAAGCGGCAGATCTGATGGAACGGGTTTAGGCTTATCAATAGCACAGACAATTCTAAAACAACATAATGGCTTAATAGAATGTGAAAGTCAGAAAGGACAAACTAAATTTATTTTGTCCATTCCCTTATCGAATGAAAATGAAGTTAACGAAATTGAAGGTTAATAAACATGAGTGATAAAAATTTAATTTGGATAGTTGACGATGATAAATCCATTCGCTGGGTATTAGAAAAATCACTTGAAAAAGCCGGTTTTGATATCGAAAGTTTTGATAATGGTGAAAGCATGCTTGAAAAACTAAGCTCTTCTCAACCAGATGCAATTATTAGTGACATTCGGATGCCCGGTAAAGATGGCCTTGAAGTGTTAAATCTTGTTAGTGAAAGCTATCCTCAAGTTCCAGTTATAATCATGACTGCCCATTCTGATTTGAGCAGTGCTGTGAAGTCATATGAGCACGGAGCATTTGAATATTTACCAAAACCTTTTGATGTAAATGATGCTATAGATGTAGCTGAACGCGCCGTTAAACACGCAAAGGAAAACAAGGGAAACAGCATAGTAGTCCCTGAAGTTGGCGCCAAAGAAATCATTGGTGAAGCCCCTGCAATGCAAGAAGTTTTTCGGTCCATTGGTCGACTTGCGCATTCAAATATAACCGTATTAATTAAAGGTGAATCTGGAACTGGTAAAGAATTAGTTGCCCAGGCTCTTCATAGACATAGTCCAAGATCGAACAAGCCTTATATTCCTTTAAATGTCGCCGCAATTCCAAAAGATTTAATTGAGTCTGAATTGTTTGGTCATGAAAAAGGAGCTTTTACTGGCGCTACCCAACAAAGAGTCGGGCGCTTTGAACAGGCTGACGGAGGAACTCTGTTTCTCGATGAAATTGGCGATATGCCTATGCAAGCGCAAACTCGCTTACTAAGAGTACTTTCCGATGGTGAGTTTTTTAGAATTGGAGGTATGAGCCCAATTAAAGCTGATGTGCGAATCATTGCAGCTACTCATCAAAATTTACAAAGTCGAGTACGTGAGCATTTATTTCGTGAAGACCTTTATCACCGACTCAATGTTATCCCTATACATTTACCAAAATTATCCGAAAGACGTGAAGATATTCCATCTTTAATGCAGCATTTCTTACAAAAAGCTGCTCAGCAAATGGGGGTTGATGTTAAGGTCATAAGACCTGATACAACTAAGTATTTAACCGGCTTAAGTTGGCCAGGCAATGTGAGACAGTTAGAAAACTTTTGCAGTTGGATAACTGTAATGGCTCCAGGACGTGAAGTGTTTATAAATGATTTGCCTGAAGAATTTCTTAAACCTGAAAACCAAAATGGCATCTCAGGTGACTGGGCGCAAACTTTAAAAAACTGGGCAGACCAAGAACTTAGCTTAGGTCATACTGGCATTTTGCAACAAGCCACCCCTATTTTTGAAAAATGCATGATAGAAGCTGCGCTTAAACATAGCGGCGGCAGGAAAAGAGATGCCTCTGAATTACTCGGCTGGGGAAGAAATACTCTAACTCGTAAAATCAAAGAGCTTGGTTTGCATTCAAATGATCAGGATGATGATTAATGAGATATAAAACCTTATGTTTAACATAGTGCTCTTTGAACCAGAAATACCTCCTAATACCGGCAATATAATTAGACTCGCCAGTAATTCAGGCTGCCAGCTGCATTTAATTGAGCCTCTTGGTTTTGATTTAGATGAAAAAAGTTTGCGCCGGGCTGGCCTTGATTATCATCAATACAGTTCCTTACAGACTTATAAGAGTTGGCCTGAATTTTTATCAAAAAGAGAAGGCGGAAAAATTTATGCTTTCAGCACTAAAGGTAAAAAATCATATACAGATATTAATTATGGCGAAGGAGATTATTTATTATTTGGCCCAGAAACTAGAGGGCTGCCCGAGTCAGTTAGAATAAGTCAGGATGTTGATGAGGTCTTAACAATACCTATGCAAAGTAGCAGCAGAAGTTTAAATTTATCAAACTCTGCTGCGATTGCTGTTTATGAGGCATGGAGGCAGTTAAATTTTCAGAAAAGCTAGGTAGTTTTGTAATTAACTTGCTGTTTCGTCAATTTGTTTAGCTTGCTGATCACGAGCTTGCAGGAATGCTGACTCAAAATTAACAGGCGCTAGCATCAAAGGAGGAAAGCTTCCCTTAATAGCCAAGTTATCAACAGCTTCACGAGCATATGGGTACAAGACATTAGGGCATGTTATATGTAACACCTCGGTAAGCCGATCACCTTCAAACCCTTCGATATTAAAAATACCCGCTTGTTGAACTTCAGCAATAAAAAACACTTTATCATCACTGGTTTTGACTTCTGCGGTCAACGTTAAAATAACTTCGTGGAAATCATCTTGGAAGTTATTCGTTTTAGTATTCATATTGAACTGAATATTCGGTTTATATTCTGTTTTAAAAATATCTGGCGTATTAGGCGTCTCAAATGAAGAATCCTTAATATAAATCCTTTGTATTATAAATTTCATTGCCGGCTCATTTGTTCCGCCAGTAGCCTGTTCACTTGCTTGATCTTTATTATCTTTATTATCTGCATTATCTGCCATTTGTAAATTCTTCCTATATTGAGAATGTTTTATTATAAAATATTTTATTTACTAATTCGTCTAAAATAATAAACACTTAGCTTTATAATACTAATGGTAAGCCTTGTGTTTGCCACTCTGCCATACCGCCTGTCATTCTTGAGACTTGCGAATACCCTTTTACCTCTAATTTCTTAACTGCGTCACCAGATTGATGACCCATCTGGCAGACCACTATAAGAGGATTATTTTTATTTTTTTCCAGTTCTGTGATTCGCTCATCTAGTTTAGCCAAAGGAATATTGATTGCATTAACAATATGCCCCTTATCAAACACTTTCTTATCTCGAATATCTAGAATAACACCGTCATCCTGGTTAATTAACCGAGTTGCTTCATGTATACCAACAGTCTTGCCCGCTTTCTTTTGCAAATAAGCAATTAACGCTATAAAAATAACTATCCATAGACTTGCAAGAATCCAATGGTTGATAATAAATTCTAAAAAACGCTGCATAACTTACTCAAAAACTGCTCTTTCGAAGTGGCACGCAGTATAAAGAACTAAGCTCTCAGAGTAAAACCGCTTAAATCTGTTTTTAAACGCAACTAAGTTTCACTAATGTCCTAGAGAGCCTATAATTCGTATTCCTTTATCAGTCTGTTTTTTATTCCTATGAATCAACCTATATCACCTCGCCTATTATTAATTCTTGACGGTTGGGGGCATCGAGATGAAGCTGATGCAAATGCTATCCGTCTGGCTAACACCCCCGTCTGGGATAAGTTGCTGGCAGACTATCCACATACTCTAATTCACACATCCGGATTAAAGGTCGGCTTACCAGAAGGCCAAATGGGCAATTCTGAAGTAGGCCACATGAATTTAGGTGCTGGCCGTGTGGTTTATCAAAACCTGACTCGTATAAATAAAGCCATCAGTGATGGCGACTTTTTCAACAATCCAGGCTTTGTAAAGACCTGCCAAAGTGTTAATGCTGCCAAAGGTGCATTACATATTATCGGCCTCTTATCACCAGGAGGAATTCATAGCCATGAAGATCAAATAGAAGCGATGATCGATATGGCAATACAGCAAGGTTGTGAAAAGATCTATTTGCATGCATTACTTGATGGGAGAGACACTCCGCCAAGAAGTGCCGAATCTTCCCTAGCAAAATTTTCAGACAAGCTTGAAACTTCTGCTAAAGGTCAAATAGCCAGTGTCTCTGGTCGTTTTTACGCAATGGATAGGGACAATCGCTGGGATAGAGTGGAACAAGCTTATAAAAGTATTGCCCTGGGTGAATCTGATTTTCACTTTGAGAATGCACTAGATGCCTTGCAAAGCGCCTATGCTAGAAATGAAGATGATGAATTTGTTCAACCCAGCTGTATTCATTCGGCCAATAGCAAAGCAATTAGGCTTAATGATGGTGATGCCTTAATCTTTATGAATTTTCGAGCAGATCGAGCACGTGAACTCACCCGAGCATTATTTGATGTTGATTTTTCCGAATTTGTATCTCATAAGAAAGTTAACTACAGCGCCTTCCTTACACTTACTCAATATTCTGAAGATATCAAAGCACCTTGTGCTTACCCCCCGATGACATTAACTAATAGCTTGGGAGAATTCCTATCTCTGCATGACTTAACACAGTTAAGAATTGCTGAAACTGAAAAATATGCCCACGTGACCTTTTTCTTTAGCGGCGGTCGAGAAAAAGAGTTCACAGGTGAAACGCGCATTCTTGTCCCTTCTCCTCAAGTAAAGACATACGATTTAAAACCGGAGATGAGTGCTTACGAAGTATGTGAAAAATTAGTATCGGCGATTAAAAATCGGGAATATGCCGCCATCATCTGTAATTTTGCTAATGGTGATATGGTTGGTCATACAGGTGATTTGTCTGCTTCAATTAAGGCAGTAGAAGTTCTTGATGAATGTATGGGCATGATTACCGAGGCCATTCTAGAGGTTGATGGCGATTGCCTGATTACTGCTGACCATGGAAATGTCGAGAAAATGCGAGATGAGCAGAGCGGACAAAGCCTGACTTCACACACTGACGGCCCCGTTCCTCTGGTTTATGTTGGTAAACAAAATCTTAAGTTGAAAGCCGATGGCGCTTTGTCAGATATTGCTCCAAGCCTACTAAAACTCATGCACCTAGACCCTCCTATTGAAATGAGTGGACATTCATTAATCGAATTCATATGACAAAGCAGCTGCTTAGATATTGCCCAATTTTATATGTGAGCGCTTACTTACTTTTTATACCTCTGTCTAAAGGACAGGGCAATCCTTCCCAAGCAGATCTAGATACTTTAGCTCTGACAATTACTAAGGTCCAATCACAAATAGAAAATACCCGTCAACAACGCGGCTCGGTAGAAATTGAACTTGAAGTAAATGAAAAAGCAATTAATGACATCAACCAGGGCATTGCCAGCATAGAAGCTCGCATCAACAATGAGCAAATAAGGCTTACTGAACTAGAGCGACAAAGTACAGAACTAGAAATCGATAGAAGCGCTCAAGAGACACTTATCAGTCAATATATCCTTGCTGCCTATAAGAATGGCAGAGAAGAATACTTGAAGTTAATTTTGAATCAGCAAAATGTTAGTAGTAGCTCACGAGCTCTGCGATATTACCAATATTTCAATGATGCTAGAGCTACAAAAATCATCGAATTTCAGGAAAATATTAACGATATAGCGTCTATAAGCATCGATATTCAAGAAAGTAGCAGAAATCTGTCAGATCAACGTGACGCTCTTCTTATTCAACAAAACAACCTTGATCAAAGGCAAAATCAACGCTTAGCACTACTTTCAGAGCTCGATGAGGCACTCGCAAACAGAGGTAATGAATTATCTCGGCTTGAGGTGCAATATGAAGAAATGGCCTTACTCATTGAAGAATTATCTCTTGCCATTTTAGACATCTCTTTTGGCACACAAGGTGAAGATTTCCCGAGTCTTAGAGGATCTCTACCCTGGCCAGTGAATGGCCCTTTGCTTAATGCTTATGGGGCAAACTATGAACTAGGGGATCTTAATTGGGAAGGGGTTACAATCGCCGGCTCTTCTGGTGCAGAAGTAAGAGCCATTCACCATGGTCGAGTTATTTATTCCGATTGGTTTGCTAGCTCGGGGCTGCTATTGATATTAGATCACGGCGATGGTTATATGAGTCTATATGCCCACAATCAGTCCCTTTATAAAGAAGTCGGTGAATGGGTTACTTCTGGTGAAGCAATAGCAGCGGTTGGCAATACAGGAGGCCGCAATGAGAATGGGGTATATTTTGAAATCCGCTATAATGGAGAATCACAAGACCCAATAAATTGGCTAGTTAGGCGTTAAACCGCAGGTTATCTTCTATGAAAATATTACAAATACTTAAAGTCTCAGCTCTTGTTTATTTAAGCTGTTTATTAGTTTTGCCTGCGCAAGCCCAACCAGAGTCTGAGCAAACTCAAAATAATGTCGATACTACTGATGCTTTGCCTTTACCCTTGGACGAAGTTCGCATTTTTACTGAAGTGCTTAACCGTATTCGTAATGCCTATGTCGAACCTATTGATGACAAAACATTATTAGAAAATGCCATCAGAGGAATGCTTGCTGGCATCGACCCCCACTCCAGCTACTTGGTTGATGAGGAATTCGATAATCTGCAAGAGATGACGACCGGTGAATTTGGCGGCTTGGGCGTACAAGTGGGCGTTAGCGATGGATTCATAACTATCATCAGTCCTGTTGATGGTTCGCCAGCGGATATTGCCGGCGTTAAAGCTGGGGACATCGTCATTAAGATAGATGACACCCCTGCGTCAGACATCACCATCGACGAAACCACCGATTTAATGCGTGGCGCTCCTGGAACAGATATCGTCCTGACAATTCTACGCGAAGGTGTCGATGAAGCCCTTGAGATTACAGTCACTCGTGGCATTATTACTTCCAGCAGTGTGCGGTCCCGTTTTTTAGAGCCTGGTTTTGGTTATATTCGAATTTCACAATTTGTCACCGGAACAGGTAGTGAAATTAATACTGCATTAGAAAATTTTCATCTTAGTGACACCGAACTAAAAGGCATTATTTTAGATTTACGCAATAACCCTGGTGGCGTTTTACAGGCTGCCGTAGATGTTGTAGATGCTTTTATCCCTGAAGGCCTTATCGTCTACACAGAAGGCCGTGAAACAAATTCATACACCCGTTTTGATGCCACCCCTACTGACCCTAGTCGAGGCGTGCCTTTAATTGTTTTAATTAACCAAGGTTCTGCCTCTGCTTCAGAAGTAGTTGCTGGCGCTCTACAGGACCACAACCGAGCAGTAGTTATGGGTACCCAGAGTTTCGGCAAAGGTTCAGTACAAACCGTTTCACCATTAACCAATGGTCGCGCAATAAAATTAACCACTGCCCTATATTACACGCCAAACGGACGCTCCATTCAGGCACTCGGTATATTGCCTAATATCATTGTCAGACAAGGAAGACTAACAAGTCTGCCCGATAACCCCGCGAGCTATCGCGAAGAAGATCTTGAAGGTCATCTTGAAAATGAAGCTTTAATTGGATCAATCCCCGAAGTACTTGACCTGACTGGAGAACAAGTCCTTATTGGAGATTATCAACTTAATGAAGCTTTTAATATTTTGAAGGGCTTGTCACTCCTTCGAGCTCAACCTTACTAGTAAAAAAGTACAGTGCTCGAATCGGTATAGCTTGATTGAAAAATAAATTTCATCCAGTTACTTGCTTGAGCATGTATGTCCCTTTAAAGGTTTTTCTTTCTTTGCCCTAGCTTAGTTGGTATCTAGATTTCTAATCCTTTTTTTTGTATATGGGCCCTCAACGTTTTAAATTTTTTGAGGCATAGTAACCATTACATCTATACATTAATACGTCACGAGCGAAGGCCAGGCGCGGCGAAAGGTTTATTTTATGAAGGAGCTTACAACCGGTAAGTGACTGAGTGGAATAAAACTTTCAACAAAGCTTTGCCGAGCGTAGTAGTTTTAACGGACGACGATGCCTTTTGATGCCATATACTCTTTAGCTTCAGGAATACTAAACTCACCAAAATGAAAAATACTCGCTGCTAGTACAGCATCCACTTTCCCTTCAGTAATTCCATCAACCAGATCTTGTAAATTGCCAACTCCACCAGAGGCAATAACCGGCACACTAACCGCTTCACTGATCGCCCGGTTTAAAGCCAGATCAAAACCATTTTTAGTGCCATCTCTATCCATACTGGTGAGTAAAATTTCGCCAGCGCCATAGGCAACCATACGTTTAGCCCACTCAATTGCATCGATCCCTGTGGCCTTTCGTCCTCCATGAGTAAATATCTCCCAACGCAATGGCTCACCTGCTAGAGAAACCTGTTTGGCATCAATGGCAACGACAATACATTGAGAGCCGAATTTTTCGGCTGCCTCTTTAACAAACTCTGGGGTTAGGACAGCGCTAGTATTAATAGCAACTTTATCAGCGCCGGCACGTAGCATTATTCGAATATCATCTAAGCTGCGAATTCCACCACCGACGGTTAAAGGGATAAACACCTGACTCGCTATGGCTTCAACGGTATGTATGGTTGTGTCTCGATTATCGCTACTGGCGGTGATATCCAGAAAAGTAATCTCATCTGCCCCCTGGTCACAATAGCGTTTTGAAACTTCAACTGGATCGCCTGCATCTCGAATATCCAAAAACTTTACGCCTTTAACAACACGGCCATTTTCGCAATCAAGACAAGGGATGATTCGTTTTGCCAAACTCATAGCTGACCATTCCAACTTAAAAAGTTTTTAAGCAATTGCAGCCCTACATTCTGACTTTTTTCTGGGTGAAACTGTACTGCAAAAATATTTTCAGCAGAAATTGCTGAGCTAAAAGTTAAGGGGTATGAGCTTTCCCCAACTATGTTTGCACTATCCTGTTTGTCAGTATCAGGATCCACAAAAAAGCTGTGCACAAAATAAAAGCGGCTATTGTTCTCAATGCCCTGCCACATCGGATGAGCCGAAGTCTGCTTGACTTCATTCCAGCCCATATGGGGAACTTTCAATATTTCGCCGCTTTCATCTACCTGATTTTCCTTAAATCGTTTAACCATGCCGGGAAAAAGCCCAATACAATCAACCCCGTTATTTTCTTCGGAATAACTCAACATGGCCTGCATGCCGACACAAATGCCTAGTATTGGTTTTTCCAGCCTGGCTTGTTTCAGAAGCTCATCAATTTTTAATCGCTTAATCTCCGCCATGCAATCTCGCATAGCACCAACGCCCGGAAAAATTAGTCGGTCTGCATCTCGAATTTGTTGAGCATCCGCCGTGATTGTAAGAGAAATATTTTCATCAACATGTTCTAGGGCCTTCCCCACAGAATGGAGATTTCCCATACCATAATCAATGACAACAACTCGATTCATTATCTCGTGAAATTCCTGGAAGCCTTTAGCAAAATCAAGACTGGGCAAAAACAGACTAAAAAGCGAAATTTATATGTCCAATAAATGAGCATTTTGAACCTGTTTTTAAGGAAGTATTGGAAAATCTAGAGGCTTCCCTTCGTTGAAGGGATGGTGCCTTGCATACGCGGATCAGCTTCCATAGCCATGCGGACTGCACGACCAAATGCTTTAAACACCGTTTCAATTTGATGATGAGCATTATTGCCTTTGAGATTATCAATGTGCAAGGTCACTTTGGCATGATTAACAAAACCCTGAAAAAACTCATAAAATAAATCAACATCAAAACCTCCCACCGATCCACGAGCAAAAGGAATTGCATACTCAAGACCTGGTCGGCCAGAAAAATCGATTACCACTCTAGATAATGCTTCATCTAGTGGCACATAAGCGTGACCATAACGACGGATACCGGTTTTATCCAGAGCCTTATCAAAAGCTTGGCCGAGTGTGATGCCCAAGTCTTCTACAGTGTGGTGATCATCAATTTCAAGATCACCCTTAGCGACAATGTCTATATCAACCAAACCATGTCGAGAAACCTGCTCAAGCATATGTTCAAGAAAAGGCAAACCAGACTCAATTTTAAATATACCAGTGCCGTCCAAATTCACACTAACCTTGATTTGGGTTTCATTAGTATTTCTTTCAACGCTAGCCGTTCTTGGCTCAGACATAGTTGCCTCTATCACTTCTGCACTATTGTTTTTAAATAATGCAGCATTGAGAAAAATGTAATTATACTGCCATTATGCTTTTAATGTGAAAAAAAGGCTGACAATCATTACACTTAGTCACCATGCCAATTACTGACAACTCAAAACACGTCGATTTCAGTCAAGCAGTTTTAAACTGGTTTGAGACTCATGGCCGTAAGAATTTACCCTGGCAGCTTAAGCCGAATCCTTATCGTGTTTGGATCTCCGAAATCATGCTTCAACAGACTCAGGTAACCACGGTAATACCTTATTACGAAAACTTTATGCAAAATTTTCCCGACATCAAGCAATTAGCTTTAGCAGATGAGGATAAAGTATTACACCACTGGACTGGTTTAGGTTATTACGCACGAGCAAGAAATTTACATAAGACCGCAAAAATCATTTATCACGAACACCATGGTGTTTTGCCAAGTACACTTGATGAATTAGTCGAACTACCCGGTATAGGAAAATCCACAGCCGGTGCAATTATGGCCTTAGCTGATGATAAATATGCAGTTATTCTCGATGGTAATGTCAAAAGAGTTTTATGTCGCTACCACTGTGTAAAAGGCTGGCCTGGACAAAGCGACACACAAAAACAACTCTGGCAGTTAGCAGAAAGGCATACACCAAGCAGCAATTGTCGATCATATACCCAGGCTATGATGGATCTTGGTGCAACGCTTTGCACGCGCACAAAGCCATCATGCTCTGTTTGCCCTTTACAACAAGGCTGTGAGGCTTATTTAACTCAAAAAACTACTGAGTTTCCGTATAAAAAAATCAAAAAGAAACTACCGGTAAAAACGACACAAATGTTAATTCTGCATGACAAAAGTGGTGAGAAAGTATTACTGGAGAAAAGGCCTCCCAGTGGAATTTGGGGTGGCTTATGGAGCTTTCCTGAAATTCAAGTGAATGACAGTATATCCGGCTATCTACAAAAATACGGCTTCGTCATTAACGCTCAGACTATGCCATGGAATGATATTCACCATACTTTTAGTCATTATCATCTTAATATAAAACCGCAAATTCTATGGTTGGCTAAAGAGCCTATATTGATCATGGAGAAGCCCGACTGGCACTGGTATGATCTAAATTCGCCTACTGAATTAGGACTGGCGGCCCCGGTAAAAACATTATTAAAACAGCTGGTGAATCAATCATGAGTAGAATCGTACTTTGTAAAAAATATAATAAAGAGATGGAAGGCTTAGTAACTCCTCCCTATCCAGGAGCGAAAGGTCAGGATATTTTCGACAATATCTCTAAACAAGCTTGGCAAGAATGGCAGCAGCTGCAAACCCGATTAATCAATGAAAAAGCTCTCAGCATGATTAATCCCGAAGACCGCAAATATCTTACCGAAGAAATGGATAAGTTCTTTGCCAATCAAGATCATGATGAGGCCGATGGCTATGTGCCAGAAAACTAACGCTTTCTCGTAATACAATCTTGACTAGAACAACACCAACAGGTTTAATACGCGGCTTGTTCGATACAGTGTAGAGCCTTGTAAATTACTAAGGTAATAGATCAAAAATGCCCAGATAGCTCAGTCGGTAGAGCAGAGGATTGAAAATCCTCGTGTCGGTGGTTCGATTCCGCCTCTGGGCACCATTTCTTTTTACTTAGCTCAAGTTAGACTGCTCAATGGGCAGCGCTGAGCGCCACCAAAATCCTCGTGTTATTCCGCAACAACCTTCAAGTCTCGTAAGACTCAAGTAGAACAGTCACATCTGCTTCGCGCACCAGGATAAACGGTTCGATTCCGCCTCTGGGCACCATCTGTTTATATTCCAGTGCGACCCCTGACGCCATTCGAAAATCTTTTCACAAAAACTTTCGTTCAACTAGATATAGTGTTTCGAGTTTATTTAAAGCTTCGAAATGGTATTCGAACGCCCTAAAATATTAAATTATTAGGGGTCAAGGTGAGCATAGGGTATTCAGGGTGAATTAAAAAACGCAATAAGGTTATCGAACCGGCTGCATTCACCCTAATCTCATTACTATAAGGGCCTTCAGCACTATCGCAGTTTTGCAACCAGACTGTTGTTTGGCCTTGGAGCGTTGACGCAAATTCTTCACAGGCATGGGTCGCGAAAACTTCATCTTCGCTTGAATACTCCAAGCCAGTATCGGTTTTTTCAATGGCTACGTTTAGTTCAGAAGGTAATACGCCATCGGCTCTTACGACCTGCCAACCATCAAACGACACAATGACGCTACCTTCTGTATTCATGAAATTAGTGACGCTCATATCGGTTGGAAAAATTGGCATTAAACGATAGTCATTGCCAGACCAAAGCATGGTCCAAGCTAACTCCTCATAAGGCACAGTATCATCTGGTCCATTGAAAGCAGACATAAGCAAGTCGAGTTGAGTCGAGCGAAAACTACATGCTTGTATACCAGCTAACACTATGACCCATAGTAATAGAAGCTTAACTATTTTCATGCCCCAGGCACCATTCTTAATTTATAGTTATTCAAAGCGTCATAACGCGTTGGGCGTAAATCGTACCATAAGCTTGTGCCAAAGCCATTAAGGGCTTGTCCACCATCACGTTGAATTGAGCGAATAGTATTCGTATAAGTGGCACGAGTATTCCCCGGTAAAATTTGATCCAGCGGTACTCTAAAAAAGATGCCCTTATCAAAACTGCCTTCTCCAAAATCTTCAGCCGATACATCTGTAAATGTCGCAAATGCGCCTATCATCCAACCATTATCAAAGGTCCTGCGCACCTCAATAGTCGCGCCGACGTCTTTTGCTAAATATTGGCCAGCATGCACAGCCACATCATAGTTATACCAGGGCGTTGCCCAATAGGCGCTGACGTGGCCGGTGACAACAGAATAGTCCAGCAAATCAAAATCTTTATCATAATCACGCTGCTTCACCCAGTTAAGGTTAAGGCCAAATGCCAAGCGGGAGCTAAAGGGGCTGTATAAAAATTCACCACCAAGACCTGCATACATTTCTTCCAGATAACCACTGTAAGCCCGGTAATAAAGGTCTCTGCCCAGGTTGCCTTTTTTCTGTATGTACAAACTGTCCAGACCGGTATCACCTTGCTTTAGGTACTTTGCTATATCTGATCGCACATGAGGCAATACGGAGTTAGCACCACGAGAGATCGCGTCAAAATCATTATCGATGTCCCAGTTATAGCTAGCAAAAAGCGAAAAATAGTTTCCTAGATCCATCGCCGCTGTGGTTTTAAGCATGACCTGATAACGCGCCGGATTATCAGGATCAAACAAAGACAAACGGGTCGATAAATCTGCACCAAAAGCGACATTAGGGATACGGTAGCGGGTTACTGATGAGGGGTTGACTAAAGGAGAACCTGGAGTAATAGTAATTAAATCTTCAGCATCAAGCCATGTCCTTGGCCTATCGCCAAATTGGCGCTGATAAACTATCGCATTACTGCGTATGCCGCCTTCATTTAAAATTATTTCTATGCTTTCTATTTGGGGAGGAAGGTGAATTTCAGCCAAGAGCAAGAAACGATTGATGCCATCTGCCATTAAATTGTACTGCTGGTTAGACAGCTCAAAACTCACCGATTTTTGGTCAGAAGAGATAGATGCTGCTCTAAGCAGCATGCCAGCACCTTCAACATCAAGCAGTAAATTTCTGTACCAGTTATTAAGCTCGGCACCCACTACTTCTTGAGCAAGATTGGAACTGACTGGTACCACAAGATTTTGTGAGAGCCGTGGTGCTTCATTTTTGGTATTGAGCGAAGCAGAAATATAAAACCCGGTTTGATTGCCTTGCTGTCTATTTATGCCCAAAGCAAAACCAGGTGTCGGTTCCCACTCGACGCCATAGCTAACAGGTGACGCATCAGGAATAGTGCCCAATCGACGCTCTCTTTGAAAAGAATCCGAGTTATATTCGACTAAGAGCTTGGTGTTCCAGTTTTCCAGCTCATAGCTCAATCCACCAAAAACACCTACCTCTGGACCACTGAAGAAATTTCCAAATGAAACTTTCCCTCCTCTTCCAGTTTCTGCGCTTCGTGTTTCAAAGCTATTCGCAATAGACGTTAAGGGGTTGCTAAAAGTATCGCGCTCAGCCAACCTTCCCCAACCAGTACCCAAAGTAAGGTCAAAAGCGCCAATAGATTTAGTGGCCACCAGGTATTCACTTCCCCAAGCTCCGGTACCGAGAACATCTCTAATGCCGATAGCTACTTGCGGAAATATTCTTCTTTCACGAATTAAGCGCAGTTTGACCTCATAGCTTCTATCGAAAAGGCCATCACCAGAGCCAGCAACTTTATCTGGATTGAATATGGTGTAACGGAAAGTCGATTCAAGCCAGGGGGTGACTTGATAATTCAAAGAATAAATATCGGCCACAGTTTGCCGGCTCATGGCAATCTTGAACTCACCATCGTCCATCATTCTGGCACTGGGAATATCAATTAGACCTGTTGTGCCAAAATCTGCTGCTGGTGCAACAGAGGCCACAGATAAACAAGCAAACACTGTAAAGAATTTTAAGACCTGATTCATTTTTAGTTTTCTAATAAAACCTAACTATTGAGATAAAAGCCTATGCTTAAACTTATGCTGCAGACAAAAAAAAGGCGGCAAAGCCGCCTTTTTGATACTTGTAATACTAAACTATTCTTAGTTTGTAGTAGTAGTAGTAGTAGAACCGCCGCCACTGCCATTAGCTGTAGTAGTGGTAGCTGGAGTTTCTGGCGCTTCAGGAATAGGCGCGAACACAGTAGGACGACCACTATCGTTATTACCAGCAGCAACTGCACCAACAACAACAACACCTACGATTACAGCCGTAGTTGCACTCACACCCGCAATCCGCCCGACCAGCTTGAGCGTTAGCATTTAAAGCTGGAAATGTAGCCATTGAAATGGCCATTAAAGCAATGATTAATTTTTTACTTAGAATTCTCATTATTTTCTCCTTAACTATCAACTAAGATTACACTTTCCGTAAAAAAACTTTGCAAAGTCTCTCTTGAAAAGGGATGTTGACAAGATTTCATTTAAAAGTCTAGTTAATAAATAAAAAAAAGAAGCTTTTTAATGATTTACTTCAAAAAAAAGCTTTTTTACACCCAAAATGCTGAAAAGCAGAACGCAATGCCTTATTTTACAGGCTTGTATCTTCTAATTGAAGCCCTAATAAAACGCGAATTAACGTGCTAATTGCAATAAAAACAGGGTCTAGTATGTTTACCTAATGATTAATGTTGAAAATTCTTCAGAAACCCTCCTAGCCCTAGTCTCTGAGACCAATTTTATCCGCAATCTAGGGTTTAGCTTACTAATTATTTTTACCGTGCTTTTTTCTTTGATATGGCCGAAGTGGCAGGCCTTGCAGTGGCTCATTCAAGCAGGATTATTGTGGCTCTTGGTGATAAAGGTAATAAGTCAACAACTTGAGCTAAACCGCCCTTCACAAAAACAGCCTATCTATGAAAATTTAGGCTGGGCAAATCGCCTCACTATACTTAGGGGCTTTTTAATTGCATTTACTGGAGGCTTTATTCTTCAACTCGATATAAGTGATAAAGCCCTTTTAATTCCAGCATTTAGCTACTTAATAGCCGCTATAATAGATCGTCTTGATGGTTATTTAGCGCGCATTACCAAACATGAGAGCCTATTGGGCATCCAGCTTGATACTGAATTCGATGCGCTTGGATTACTGATAGCCCCCTTGCTAGCAGTTTGGATTGGCCAGATTCATTGGTCTTATTTGTTAGTAAGTGCGGCCTATTACTTATTTCAAAGTGGGCTTTATTGGAGAAACAGGCAACAAAAGCCCGTTTATCAGCTGCCGCTTAACATGTCACGCAGGGCCGTCGCAGGATTTCAGATGGGTTTCTTGGCCGTAGTGCTATGGCCAATTCTTGCGCCACCAGCGACTACCATTGCAGGATTTGCTTTCATGCTGCCTTTACTGGGAGGCTTTGTTATTGATTGGCTGATCGTCAGCGGACGCATAAATTTGGAAAAACCAGCAATCAGCAACTTTTTTAAACTTGCTGATAAAGTCACTCTTCAAATCTTGTTACCTATTTTCAGAGTAATAATCTTATGTTTAGTATGCTTGCTTATTATTAAAACTAACCCTCTTGGTTCAGTATTCAATGACATAACTTTTTCGAAGGCCATCTTGTTACTAAGCTTGCTGCTTTCTTCGTTAATGATATTGCTTGGTGTTCTTGGTCGCTTCTTCGCTATTATTCTTTCATGTCTACTGTGCTGGTTTTTCCTTTCATATGAGATGCACTATTTAGAGATTATTTTACTCGTCCTGGTTATTTGGGTTATGCAATTTGGCACAGGAAAATTCAGCCTTTGGCTGTGGGATGACCGTTGGGTACACCGATACGATGGTAGCTGAAATATTGGCTGAGACAGTAACTGATGAGCAGTTATAAAATTATCAGGTTAGCGGCTTGGATAAGCGCCTTAGCTTTAGCCGGCTGGCTTATTCGTGATTTGCCATTTAACGACATATTAGATTCTGTCAAAAGCTTATCAATGCGACAGTGGTTTTACTGGTCAATTTTAAATTTATTTATCATATTTATTTTTGTTTGGCGCTGGATGGCGCTGACTAAAGGGCTGGATCTAAATCTAAATTTTCTTAACTTATTATTTTTGCGTCAAGCTGGCCAGAGCGTTAGTTTTATAACGCCTGGCCCTCAGTTTGGTGGAGAACCACTACAGATTTTTTTGCTATATAAAAGGTTTAATATTTCTCCCGGGGACTCTTTTTTAGCCCTTGCTGTTGATAGATTCTTCGAACTTTGGGTAAATTTTGCAGTGCTTTTACTAGGCATACTTTACTTAGCATTTTCTGGTTCCGGTCTGGAAAACTGGATTTCCGTAGCACTTATTATTGCTTTAGCAATATTGCTGTTATGTTTTTTGGCCTGGGGGGTCATACAACGTCATACGCTGCAATTGCGAAAATAGTAAATAATATTGGTCTGAGATGGTTAGGCAGCAAACGCTTAGCTAGTATGAACTTTCACTGGAATCAAATCACCGAGCTCTCTGCAACACTTATTGAAAAATAAACTCGCACTATTGCTGCTGCTTTACTACTGTCTATAAGCGGCTGGCTGCTAACCTTTTTTGAACTCTATCTGGTATTAAGCTTTTTCAACATTTATTTGAGCACAGACTGATTTCATATTATTACTTGTGGCAATGCGCTTGGCATTTTTATTACCCTTGCCTGGAGGCATTGGCACATTAGAAGCGGCGGTGCTTTGGGTGTTCAGCGCAATAGTGCTGACCTGAAGCCGCCGCCGCAGCAGTACTAGCCCTGATCCGATTTCGCGATGTCATAGTGCTCGGCCTAGGCTTTATGTGTTTACGCCTACTTCAAGCCAAAACAGTCTGAATTAGATATTGTTATCTCGAGTTCTTGCTGCTGCTAGCTGCTCATAGCGTTTATTGAGCCAGTCTTCCAGGCCTGGCATGCCTGCTAAGGCTTTTTTAATCGTGTCCAAAATATTCTTAATGAATAGACCATCACCTGCAGGTTGGTTTTTATCGCTAAGATTCCAATCCGACTCTCCGGCAATGACTTTTTGACAGCCGTAGTCTTGTCCAACCATTGTGGGAAGAGCAGTCTGCCGGTAAGGCTTGGTTGCCAAGCCAGTTCTGGGAAACGAGCATCCATGTCTTTGTGATAGTTTTTGGCAATCGCCTGCATCGCTTGAGTGATCTACTGGGCAAAAAGCTTGTCTCGCCTGAAAAATTCAGACTGAAATAAAAGCCACCAGCTTGTTTAAGTTTGCTCAATAGCACGGGCATTACAGTTGGCACTGGGAGCAAATCTATTACTGCGTGACTCAACAACAAATCGAAACTTTCCTTAGCAAAGAGTTGATCAATTTGATCGGCGTCTGCTGCCAGCCATTCAATTGTTAAATCCAGATCCTTACCGCTAAGCGACCATATGCCTTCAGTGCATGTATTTCAAAGATCAACCCCATGATGCATTTGCCCATGCACTTAATCGATCTCTGCGCCGCTTCTCTGAATGATGACTCAGGTTCAAGCGCAATATAATGGCATTGTCTTAATAAGGACAGGCTTCTAGCAGCCTTTCTATCATAGTGCCTATGCCGGCTCCAATTTCGAGAACACCTCAGCTCGGCTCCAAGTTCATTTCTAGCCCTTAGCCAATTGCGCAAAATCATTCCAAACAAGCTTTATTCAGGCTTCTATCATCAATATTCTTTTTTAACATCCAAGGTATTTCACATAATCGAAGGTTTCATTAACCAAAAGCGGCTAAATCCTCTTGTTCTTTGCTTAGCTCTTGCAAGAATGTTCGTACCTTGGACATGCTTTCATCCCATCTCGGGTGCTGTAAGTATTTCTCTCTGAGCGGATTCCGAAAGTTGCGCTCAACAGCTGCCGGTCATCGTTCTCAAGTCCATATAATTAGTTCAGCTAAGGTATCACTATCCTCTGGGTCGATTAAGTAGCCATTCTCGCCTTCATTAATAATTTCTTTTGCTCCTCCTAATTTGCAGCCAATTACTGGCATACAAAACTGCATCGCTTCTAGAAAAACAATACCATAGGCTTCATTCACAGACGGCAAAACAAAGACATCATGCTCAAGATATTTTTGTTGAAGATTCTCATCTGTTAACGAGCCGTAAAATACTATCTGATTGCCTAGCTCATTAATTTTAATATATGTTTTTATATTTTTTATATAGTTGAGATCTAAATCCTCGCGGCCTACTACTGACAAGGAAATATTCATATTTTTCAGTTTATACATCGCCTTAATAAGAACATGCAGCCCTTTTTGTTGTGTGATATTTCCGACAAAAAGTATTTTTAACTGTTTTTTTAAATAATCTTTACTTGCCGTTTCAGTTTTCTTGAAATTATTTCCACACGGTACTGCAATAAGATTTGGAGGTAATTTATTGCTCAATAGCTTATTGGCTTGCTTTAGAGTCTCTTCACTATTTAGAATTAACCCATCAATAGATTTGAGGGTAACGTTTTTCAACAACCTGGCACATTATTTTTTTACAGTAGTTATTAGGTATAGCGCTACTTAACAAGTGCACAAGAGAAACTATTGGGCACTTTAGTAATTGTTTTAATTACGATTAATTTTCCAAAATGACGGATAAACTAATTCATCCTGAATAAGAATATCTAAATTTTTGACCTGCATAAGCTCCAAACTTTTCAAGTTCTCGAGGAATTGAATTTGAGCATAACGCTTTAATATATGAAGTTTTTTTTAGACTAATAATGCTAACTTCATCGCCTTGCTGCCGGAATATTTCAACTAGTTTTCGATCATAGAGATAACCACCACTGATAGTGTTGATATCACCATAAACTACCAAACCTATTCGCATTATAAAATTCTTAATTACTTAGGTATTCTTTTTTATAGGCGGCCCAGCAACTTTCATTTTCCCATAATTTTATTTCAAGTTTTCCACTGCCTGGAGGACTAATTTGACGAATTATATGCTGCCAAATGATGCGGCTAAAATGTTCTAAACTTGGATTTATATCTTTAAATTCAGGTAAATCATTTAACATATTATCTTTAAAGTAAGTGACGGTTTGCTCCAGACCTGCTTCTATATCAACAATATCAACCAAATAGCCATGTTGATCCAATTCATTATGCTCAATGATAAGCTCAATAACATAGTGATGGGAGTGAGGGTCATTTTCTTCACCCCAATCACCACCAATTAAATAGTGTTGCGCAATAAAATCTTTTTGTACGGCTATGCTGTACATATTTCAATCCTCATAAGTAAAAATTACTTGCAATGCTTTGTCTGCCTCTTCATCGAGCAAGGTATAGGCTTTATCTGCTTGAGAAAAAGGGAATCGGTGACTGATATATTTTTCTACATTTAGTTCAAGAATTAAATCCATGGCTTTTTTCAAGCGTTTTTCTTTTGTCCATTCTAAAACGTGTTCTGGACTAATGGTACTTACCTGACTGCTAATTATTTTCAAACGATTGCGGTGAAAGGCTCCACCTAAATTAATTTTGGCTGATTTATTTCCATACCAACTGCCAACAATAATGCGTGCAGCAAAATTACTTAATTCTATAGCAAGATTTAAAGCCTCCGGATTGCCGCTTATCTCAAAAATAAGATCAAAGCCTTCTCCAGATTCTGGCAGTTCTTTATCAACTGGTTCATAGCTAGATGTAAGATTTTCTTTTGCCGCCAAATCTCTACGGGTTTTTATTGCATCGATGGCCATAACACTATTTACAGGGAACTGATTCAATACAGCATTTAACAATTGACCAACAACACCCATGCCTATTATGGCCACCTTTTCTTGTTTCTGTAGCGCACCATCTATCATAAAATTTACAGCGGTTTCCATATTGGCTAAAAACGTTCCTGCTTCTTCTGATATTTCTTCTGGTAGAAATATAAGTTGATCTAGTTTGCAAACGAAGTGTGAGGCATGTGGCTGAAATGCAAAGACTTTCTTGCCTTTAATGCTCTTATCCAAAGCGCTCCCAGTATCTTTAATGAATCCAACACAGGCATAACCATATGGCAGCGGATAAGAACCATCCAAGCCTTCGAATGCTTTAATTGAAACATCTAATGCTACATTTTTAGGTAGTTGACCACGATAAACCAACATTTCAGTGCCAGCACTAATACCAGAGACTTTTGTTTTAACAAGCACTTCATCTGCAGCTAGAGAACTCAGTTTATGCTCACGAATTTCTACTTTCCCTGGATCGATAAACCACAGCTGCTTAGCCTTCATTTTTTTGACTCGCTGTAATTTAAGTCACCCCAAACTATCAAGTCTTCCCCAAGCTTTTCATAATTAATTGGGGAAATATGGGGCGCTGCCGATATGTCTTCTATTTCTATATCGCCTACCGCTTTATAACCACCTATAAGTTTAGGTGCCAATGTCATCACTATCGCATCTGCCAGCCCTAGTTTTAAAAATTCTGTTATTACCTTTGCACCACCCTCAACCATCAAACTTTTTATTCCTTTTTCGCGCAGTAACTGCATAGCGGGCAATAAAGGAACAAAATCATGACCTTGAGCGGAAATTTGAATAACTTCGTGATGTAAACTGTTTAAATTTTCCGAAACCTCACTCTGATCTAGGGTTAATACCCAGCATTTCTTATCCGGATGCTTGTGTAATTTTGACTCTATGGGCATACGTAAACGACTGTCCAGTATGATGGGTTGCGGATTATTGCCGGTCCATTCTCGAACAGTTAACTGGGGGTCATCTGATAAAACTGTTTCAATCCCAATCAATATCCCTTCATGTAAGCTACGTAACTGATGAGTTAATTGATTTGATGCACTGCAACTTAGGCTAACAGTTTGGCCCTTACATGTAGTAATGCTGCCATCCCATGACTGGGCATAAGCTAATGTAATAAAAGGCCTGTTAGTAGGCCGGAAAGATTTTTTACGAGAGACTAGCCAGCGTTCAATCTGTTGGTTGAGGCTCATGTTGATCTTTTTCTAGATGAGCATCGAGAGGATTATCAATCGATAAAATATGATTCATGCGTTTTACTTTAGTCATCAGATATTGGGCATTTTCAGGGTGTACAGTGCCTTCCACCCCCACTCTTTCCGTGACAACTATACCCTCAGCTTCAAGCGCTTCAATTTTGATTGGGTTATTCGTTAATAATCGAATAGATTTAACTTTTAAATCTTTGAGTATTAATGCTGCCAGTGAGTACTCTCTTTCATCAGCTTGATGGCCGAGTAATAAATTTGCATCAACTGTATCGTGACCTTCATCTTGAAGATTATAGGCTTGAATTTTTTTTGAAAGACCTATCCCTCTGCCTTCCTGCCGCATATAAACAATAACGCCACATCCCTGTTCGGCAATTTTTTGCATAGCAAAATCCAGCTGATCACCACAATCACATCGCAAAGACCCTAACACGTCTCCAGTAAAGCATTCCGAATGAACGCGTGTTAAAACATTTTCAGTATTTTCTACGTCACCGGCAATCAAGGCTAGATGATCTTTATCATCTTCCGAATTGGTATAAGCGCAAAGTTGAAAATCACCATACTTAGTTGGGATGCGTGCACTTGTAGTTAAAGTTACGTGTTTAATAGTCATGGGGTGCAATGGTACTTTTTTATAGCAAGCCGGTAAAGGTAAAGCTTAGACTACAACTAGACTTGTTAGCTTAGTCACTAAATTGTCGCCAATCAAAATCAACATCACCAATGGCAAAGAAAAACGGGTTAAGTATATTTTCTTTTTGATTATAACGATAAGTCTCAAACTCTATATCAGTTAATGTTCCGCCTGCTGCTTCTAAAACAGCTTGTGCGGCAGCAGTATCCCATTCTGAGGTAAGTGCAAGTCGAGGATATATATCTGCTTTTCCCTCAGCTACTAGGCAAATTTTCAATGAACTCCCCATGCTTAGCAGTTCAACTTTTTTAAAGGACTTTTCAACTTTGTTTATCCAGGTATCTAACTCGATACCACGATGACTCCTGCTGGCAACTATTTTTACATTGTTTTTTGCATCATTATTCTCATCGCCGACTGCGGACATAGGAGCTACATTAATCTGTTTTTCTACGCCATCTCTCTGTATAAAAGCGCCATATCCAATCGCTCCTGAATATAAAACACCGCTGGCTGGGACAAAAACAACACCTAACACTGGAACATGATTTTGAATTAAGGCTATGTTGACAGTAAATTCACCATTACGCTTTATAAATTCTTTAGTTCCGTCAAGTGGATCAACCAACCAGTACGTAGACCATGTCTGGCGTTCATTCCAGCTAATATCCAATGATTCTTCAGATAGTATTGGCACATCAGGTGTAAGCTTCAATAAGGCTGATACAATGATTTTATGCGCGGCTATGTCTGCTTCCGTCAAAGGAGAATGATCATCCTTACTTGTGACTTCAATGGCTCCTTCCCTATTATAAACTTCCAGTATTGCTGCGCCGGCAGCCTGGCTGATTTCTTTGACGGAAGATATTAAATCGCTTGGTATCATTTTAACTGCCAGATTCGCTCTATATAATGAAAATAAAGACGGATTATAAACAACTCTTGAAAAATAAGTCTGACTAATATGATCAACTGGTCACAAATCGATACTGTTCTACTGGATATGGATGGCACTTTGCTAGACTTATCTTTTGATAATTTTTTTTGGCGTGAGCATTTACCCAAAGAGTATTCTCGCCAACGAGATGTTCCTTTAGGCCAATCAAGAGTGGTACTCGAAGAACTGTCAAACTCTCTTATTGGAACTCTCGAATGGTACTGTGTTGATCATTGGTCTGAGGTTCTGCAAATTGATATCGAAGCGGCAAAGCACAATGTTAAAGAGCAAATAAAGTTTCGCCCACACACTGTTAAATTCCTGAAATTTCTCAATCAACTTAATAAACCATGCATCTTAGTCACCAATGCTCACCCCAAAACAATGGAGTTAAAGGTCGCTACGATGAAGCTGCACCAACACCTTGATAAAGTAATAAGCTCGCATGAATTCTTGCTTGCAAAAGAAAATGAAGGCTTTTGGCAACTTCTGGAGCAAAGAGAAGGTCTTGAATTGTCGCGTTGTTTGTTCATTGATGACAGCAAACCCGTGCTTACTCGAGCAAAGTCTGAGGGAGTAGGCCATCTACTCCAAATTTTACATCCCGATTTAACTAGACCTCCACTTCCTCAGGGAGAGTTTCTAGCCATACATGACTTCGATGAGCTTATGACAACATGAACAAAAATAACCATGAGTCATTAAGCACCAGCAAGTCAAAGGTTCGTCTAGACAAGTGGCTTTGGGCGGCCCGTTTTTTTAAGACCCGCAACCTTGCAAAACAAGCCATTGATGGCGGCAAAGTGCATTGTAATGGAGCTCGTTGCAAAAGTAGCCGCGAAATTGAAATTGGCTCTGTTTTAGAAATTCGTCAAGGCTGGGATGAAAAAACCGTGGTTGTTAAAGAGCTCTCTGATAAACGCGGTGGCGCACCACAAGCAGCATTACTCTACCAAGAAACTCCTGAAAGCCTTGAAAATAGACAATTACAAGCTGCTCAGCGAAAAGCAATGCAAAGCGCTAATCCGCATTCAAGTGGGCGCCCTAACAAGCAAGATAGACGTCTAATTCATCGTTTCAAACAAAATCAAGGTGAGTGATTAAGATCATGACCTACTCTTAGATCATGTGGCATAATGCCGTCCTCTAAAGATGGCGCTGGAAATGAAAAGTTGAGTGAGCAATTAAAACACCTACTTGGTGCTTTAAAAATAATGCCTGAAATTGAATGCCTTAAAGGCATCACCCATGGCATTGAAAAGGAAAGTTTACGAGTAGACCAACAAGGGCGTATTGCCATGAGCCCTCATCCCTCTGGGCTTGGCTCGCCATTGACTCATGATTTTATTACGACGGATTTCTCAGAAGCATTAATTGAGTTTATTACGCCAGTTTTTACAGACCCTGCCAGCAGTCTTGAATACCTTGAAGATATCCATCGCTTTCTCTATGGCCAATTAGAAGATAAAGAATTGCTGTGGACATCCAGCATGCCATGCATCATAGAAGAAGACGATTTAATTCCTCTTGCTCAATATGGCACATCCAATATTGGAAAACTAAAAACATTGTATCGACGTGGTTTAGGACATCGATATACCCGTGCAATGCAGACTATCGCAGGAATACACTATAATTTTTCTCTACCCGATGATTTTTGGCAACTTTTACAAAAGTCACAGGAGTCAAAGCAGACATTAAATGATTATAAAACTGAGCAGTATTTTAATTTAATCCGAAATTTTCGCCGTTACTCTTGGCTACTTATTTATCTATTTGGCGCTTCACCAGCAATCTGTAAAAGTTTTATTAAAGATAAAACAGATCATGGCTTGGAAGCTTTTGATGATTACACATACTACATGCCATTTGGCACTTCTCTACGTATGGGAGACCTAGGCTATACCAGTGATGCTCAAGCAGATTTATTTGTCAGCTATAATTCATTAGATGAATATATAGATGGAATGCGCAATGCCATTGAAACCCCTTATGCCCCGTATACTGAAATTGATAAGTTGGGTAGTGGATATCAACAAATTAATAGCAATATTTTGCAAATCGAAAATGAGTTCTACAGCACCATTCGCCCAAAGCGTATCAGCAAGAACGGAGAACGCCCGATACATAGTTTAAAAAATAGCGGTGTTGAATATATTGAAGTTCGGTGCCTTGATTTAAACCCATTTCTACCTATTGGAATCGATGAAACTCAAATTAATTTTCTTAATACATTTTTACTGTTTTGTTTGTTTAGAAAAAGCCCTCCCTCCTCAAAAGAAGAAAATAGCGAAATTCAAAATAATTTTATTTCTGTCGTCACAGAAGGTCGAAATCCAGAACTCAAGTTGGCACAAAATAATGAATCAGTCTCATTACCTGCATGGGCTGTAGAAATATTGCAAGAATGTCTAGATGTTGCTGATTTATTAGATAGCACTGATAAGGCTAATAGCGTATCTGCCTATCATAATGCAGTTGAAGAGCAGCTCTCTAAGGTCAACGATAGTGAGCTAACCCCTTCAGCTAAAGTATTAGCCAGCATGAGGGAACAATCGATGTCCTATTTCCCTTTTGCCCTAAAGCAATCTGAAAATAGCGCAGAATTTCTTCAAAAGAAACTCAGCGATGAAAAAATAAAAAACTTTAATGCAGTCACAAAGAAGTCAAATCATGATCGAGAAAAAATTGAGCAATCTGATAGTTTGAGTTTTGATGAGTTTCTTATTAATTCAAATAAAGTCTAAAGTTTTCATTTATGGATTGGCTAGTTTAGAATCCAGTTCAATATTTAAGGGGTCTTTTTACACATGAAACTACTAGACAATAAATACTTAAGCATTCGTCTTATTTACTTGTATATATTTTTGCTTTGCTTAACTTTGTTAGGCATAGCCATTTATATGGAAAACGTAATGGGCCTGGAACCATGCCCCTTATGTATGACCCAACGCTTATTTTTTGCAATGACAGGTCTTATAGCCTTAGTTGCTTTCATACATAATCCCTTAAATTTAGGCAGATCAGTCTATGGTTTTGTTTGTGCAGCTTTTGCCTTTGGCGGGGGAGGTTTTGCCATAAGACAGATCTATCTGCAACATTTACCTGAAGACCAAGTGCCAGCATGCGGTCCTAGCTTAGGTTACATGCTAGAAGTTTTTCCTATGTCTGAAGTAATTACAGCCATGCTTTCAGGTGACGGAAATTGTGCCGAAGTAGTCTGGCAAGATCCCGTTATTGGCATGAGCATTCCTGAATGGAGTTTGGTCGGATTTACAATGTTGGGCTGCTTTTGTGTTTTCCAGGCGCTTCGAAAGGCTTAGGCTCTTATCCTTGAAACACCCTTCAAACATCCTTAAGGCTGCTAAAACATCAAAAAATAAAATCTATTTTAACAGCACCCGGAAGATTCACTGCCGCCACTATGTGAGCCACCTTTTGTTTCTTGTGCCGGACGCAATGTACCTGCGGCTTTACAGAATTTCTGGGCACTAGGGGGAGCTGCTGCGCTAATGCCAATAAAACTCTCACTCATCGGCCCCTCCATGAGATATCGAAAAGTACGATCGCTGACTGCGATTCGCTCACCTCTAGGGAAAACATTATTCAGATCATCGCGCACTTCCGAGAATGGCCCTTTATAAATAACAGCCTGGCCTTTATCTAATAAAGCAATTTTTTCAGGCTTAACAGCAGTGATAGTCACCGATCTGAACTCTATATTTTCAACAGTTTGCCATGGCTCCATGTCCCACTTATCGTAAGCCACAGCAACAAAACCAGCTTCAATAAAAGCATCAAGAAAAGCTTTTTCCTGAAATGCTCCAGAAATACAACCACTCCACAAATGTGGATCATCACGTAAATGTTGTGGAACAACTTCATCACTAACAATGTCTGAAATGGCCACTCTCCCGCCTGGTTTTAATACGCGGTATATTTCGTTAATCATCTGCTTTCGATGCTGTTCTGCAACTAGGTTTAGCACGCAGTTGGAAACAACCAAATCAACACTGTCACTAACAACTAATGGTGCCTGAGTTTTTTGATTTTCTTTCCAAGCTTCTATAGCAACAGCATCAGGCTTACTTTCTTCTTGATACTGATTTAAGGCATTCAAATCTAAAGCTAAATCCTGAATATAGCCTTTACGGAAATCAACTCGGTCACTACCAAGCTTTTCTGCCATTTCGCTTTTATATTTTGTTGCTAATGCGAGCATCTCGTCAGTCATGTCTATGCCGATAACCGAACCTTTGTCTCCTACAAGTTGAGCTGCCATGTAACAAATTTTTCCCCCACCACTGCCAAGGTCAAGCACACAGTCGCCGGCTTGAACGTAACGAGACGGATCGCCACAACCATAATCTTTATCGATGATTTCTTGTGGTAGGATTTTTAAAAGCTCTACATCATAGTCCACTGGACAACATAAGCTTGCTTCCACTTCTTTAGCACCACCGGCATATCTCTCTGATACTTTAGCTTCTACACTCAACCTTCTATCTCCTGATTAGCAATCTTTTAATTATTGTATAAAATTAACAAATTTTAATTCTATAACTATTTTCTTCTCCAGCGATGAAATTTTTTCAGCCAAGGATATAACCAAGTTGGAGCATGAGCTTTTCTCCATTCCCCAGCAACATACTTGTTACTCTCTGACAAAGTTGGATAAATATGTATCGTTCCCTGAATTTTTTTCAAGCCCAAGCCATGCTTCATGGCCAAAATATATTCTGTAATTAATTCCGCAGCATGATAACCCACAATAGTAGCGCCAAGAATTTTATCTGTGCCTGGATGAGTTAGTACTTTGATAAAACCTCTATCTTCACTATCCGCAATAGCTCGATCCAGATCATCAATATTATATTTAGTAAGATCATAATTGATGCCTTTACTCTTGGCTTCTTTTTCATTTAATCCAACTCTAGCAACCTCCGGGTCGGTAAAAGTGGCCCATGGCACTATAGAATAATCAACTTTAAACTTCTTAAACCCTGATAAGAGGCTGTTAATTGTGGCATACCAGGCTTGATGTGCCGCCATATGAGTAAACTGATAAGGGCCAACAAGATCTCCACAAGCATAGATATTTGGGAAGTTTGTTTGTAAATATTCGTTTACTTTGAGTGCGCCTTGCTCCGTAGTATCAACTCCTAATGTTTCAAGCCCAAAACCCTCAATATTTGCTTTACGTCCAATAGCTAACAACGCCACATCAAACGCTAAAGGAAATTCATTTTCAGCATGCTTGAGCATTACCTGGCTTTGTCCTGCATGTTTCTGGAAAGATAAAACTTGATGCTCGCCTAAAAATTTAATTCCTTCCTGCTGGAAACTATCGAACATAAATTCTGATACTTCTATATCTTCTCTGGGTAAAGGCCTAGCCTCAGCATCAACCAAAGTGACTTCAGAACCAAGCCTTGCGAATGCCTGTGCCAATTCGCTACCTATTGGACCTCCTCCGACAACAAGAAAACGTTTTGGCAATTCTTCCAAATTCCAGATCGTATCAGAGGTCACATAATCTATTTCATCAAGTCCAGGGATTGGAGGGACATTCGGTCTAGCTCCAGTAGCTAACACAATGTTACGCGTCGAAATTTGCTTGCCATCAACCTCTACAATGTAAGGAGAAATAATTTTAGCTTCTCCCTTAATGCAGTCCACGCCTAACTCTGTATATCTCTCGACTGAATCATGTGGGGCAACTTTATTAATGACTTCTCTTACCCGCTGCATCACCGCAGAAAAGTCCACTTCCGGAATAGCTGATTTAATTCCAAAGCTTTCAGATCGGCTAAACAAATGCCTAACCCCGGCACTTCGAATTAATGCCTTGCTAGGCACGCAACCTGTATTAAGACAATCGCCCCCCATCTCACCCTTTTCAATAAGAACAACTTTGGCTTTAGCCATTGCAGCTATATAAGCTGTTACTAAACCAGCCGACCCTCCTCCAATAACAATAAGATTAGAATCAAATTTAGGTGGTGACGGAAATGCCTTATAGACTTTTTTCTTTTTAATAACTGCAACGGCCCATTTTGCCAACCATGGGAACAGTGCCAACGCCAGCAGAACTCTTACAAGCCCGATACTAAACACAGCAGGAATACTTTCTGCCATCCCTAACTGTGCACCAACTTCGACATAAAGCCCAGTACCAACTAACATACCAAGCTGGCTGACCCAGTAAAAATCTCGTAAACGAATTGGCGTCAAAGCCATTAGCATATTGACAAGGAAAAAGGGAAACACTGGAATTAAACGCAGGGTAAATAAATAAAAGATCCCATCTTTCTCTATCCCCTCATTTATCGGTTTAAGCCTGCTCCCGAATTTGTTTTGTACCCAGTCATGTAAGATTGTTCTGGCCATCAGAAAAGCTAAACTAGCACCAATAGTGCTAGCAAAAGACACCAATATTAAGGCCCACCAAAATCCAAATAACCCGCCACCAGCTAATGTCACTAGTGCAGCAGCTGGCAGTGAAAAAGCTGTAATCAGGATATAAAGAATGAAATATAGGAGTGAAGTTAATGCAAAGTTATTTTCTTTATACTCAAGAAATAAATCTCTTTGTTCCTGAAAAAATGACAATTGCAAATAGTCACCTAAGTCAAAAATAAAAAAACTGCTTAAAACAGACAAAAAAAGTAAAAGTAAAACGAGTTGTTTTTTATTCATTTTATTCTTTGATATGCCATAATTAGTTCAACATTGTTGTCATAGATAACTTTCGTTCGGAGATGTTACTAAGAAAGTCAGATTAATACCTCTTTATCACTTTATTTGATTTTCAGCGGAGTACAAATTGAGCAAAGATAGTTATATTCGAAAATTCCCAATTACTCGAATGCGCCGTATGCGTAGAGATGACTTTAGCCGTCGATTAATGCGTGAGACAACAGTCACGGTTGATGATTTGATCTACCCGATTTTTGTTATTGAAGGCCACGCAGAACGTCAGGCAGTTCCTAGTATGCCTGGTGTCGAAAGACTTACCCTCGACGAATTAGCCAAGGAAACTTTAGTATTAAAACAACTAGGAATTCCTGCTATAGCTCTTTTTCCGGTGACTGATTCTGCTAGCAAATCTGAAGGTGGTAAAGAAGCCTTTAATGCTGATGGGCTTGCTCAGCGAGCAGTAAAAACCATTAAGGATACTTGCCCGGAAATGGGGGTTATTACAGATGTTGCACTAGACCCTTTCACTACACATGGGCAGGACGGCATTATTGATAAACAAGGCTATGTTTTAAACCACGAAACTGTCGACACCCTAGTTAAACAGGCTCTTTCTCATGCAGTTGCTGGCGCTGACATTGTCGCTCCATCTGACATGATGGACGGACGAATTGGCGCCATTAGAGATGAACTTGAAGCGTCAGGTCATATTAATACAAGAATTCTTGCGTACTCTGCAAAATATGCTTCTGCTTATTACGGGCCATTCAGAGATGCAGTTGGATCAAGTGGGAATCTTGGATCAAGCACTAAAGAAACCTACCAAATGGATCCAGCCAATAGTGACGAAGCTCTGCATGAAGTGGCTTTGGACCTGAGCGAAGGCGCAGATATGATTATGGTCAAACCCGGAATGCCTTACCTTGACATAGTCAGACGTGTAAAAGATGAGTTTGGCGTGCCGACTTTTGTTTATCAAGTCAGTGGCGAATACTCCATGCACATGGCAGCCTTTGAAAATGGCTGGCTTGAGGCCGACAAGGTAATGTTTGAATCTCTACAATCAATTAAACGTGCTGGTGCAGACGCCATTCTTACTTATTTTGCAAAAAAGGTAGCTGAAAACTTGAATAACTAAAGTTTTAACTCCATATTAAACACCTAGTATTAAAATCTGTAATTAACATTAACTCTATATTTTGTAAGGAACTTATCATGAGCGATAAAATCAGCCACATCTCCGATGACAGTTTTGAAAGCGATGTTATTAATGCCGGCGGTCCAGTTCTAGTAGATTTTTGGGCAGAATGGTGTGGCCCATGCAAAATGATCGCGCCTGTCCTGGAAGATCTTGCCGATGAGTATGATGGCAAACTTAAAGTTTGCAAAATGGATGTTGATCAAAATAAAGCCATTGCTGAAAAGTACAATGTTAAAGGTATTCCTACATTAATCATTTTTAATAATGGTGATGCTGCAGGCAAGAAAGTTGGCGCTCTTTCAAAAGCTCAGTTATCTGCTTTTATCGATAGTACAATTTAACAAAATAGCTAGATAGACTAGTTAATTAGCAGGATAGTAAAAAAAACAGCTTTTTTATAATATTTACTTTACACAGCATGGGGCGGGTGATAGATTACCCGCCAGCTTGTCATTTCAGGCGCCATTCCAAGGTGCCAAATTAACAAAAATATAATTTAAAACTGAAAAACCTTACTTAAGGCGAACAGGGCAAGCAATTAATTTATTAACCCATTAACTTTTTCAATTACTTCTTTTTAAATAAAAATTAAAAACCTACCCTTCTTTTGTCTCTATGAGGCTTATTGCACTTTTAATCTACTCTATGAATCTACTCTATGAATCTATCTGAACTGAAAACCAAACCAATCTCTGAACTAATCCAAATCGCCCAAGAAATGGGACTAGATAACGTTTCTCGTACACGTAAACAAGACGTTATTTTTCATTTACTAAAACGCCATGCAAAAAATGGTGAAGATATTTATGGCGACGGAGTGCTTGAAATCTTGCAAGATGGTTTTGGCTTTTTACGCTCTTCAGATGCTTCTTACTTGGCCGGCCCTGATGATATTTATGTCTCACCTAGCCAAATTCGCCGTTTTAATTTACGAACAGGCGATACTGTAGCTGGCAAAATTCGGCCTCCAAAAGATGGCGAAAGATATTTTGCCTTACTAAAAGTAAATGAAATAAATTTTGATAAACCTGAAAACTCTCGTAATAAAATACTCTTCGAAAACCTTACTCCACTGTTCCCCGATCAAAGACTAATCCTTGAGGTTGGTAATGGCAGCTCGGAAGATTTAAGTTCAAGAGTAATAGATTTAGTTGCTCCTATTGGAAAAGGTCAACGCGGGTTGATCGTTTCTCCACCGAAAGCAGGTAAGACCTTAATTCTTCAAAATATCGCTCAGGCGATTACTCGTAACGCTCCAGAATGCCATTTAATCGTTTTATTAATAGACGAAAGGCCGGAAGAAGTAACAGAAATGAAGCGCTCAGTGCGAGGTGAAGTTGTTGCCAGTACTTTTGATGAGCCACCTTCACGACATGTACAAGTAGCTGAAATGGTAATCGAAAAAGCTAAACGTCTGGTAGAACATAAAGAAGATGTAATTATTCTGTTGGACTCTATGACACGTCTAGCCAGAGCATACAACACAATTATTCCTTCATCAGGAAAAGTATTAACCGGTGGTGTGGATGCACATGCCCTTGAGCGACCAAAACGATTTTTTGGTGCAGCAAGAAATATTGAAGAAGGCGGAAGTTTAACCATTATTTCTACTTGTCTGATAGAAACAGGCTCAAAAATGGATGAAGTTATTTACGAAGAGTTTAAAGGCACTGGCAACATGGAATTACATCTGGATAGAAAAATGGCGGAAAAACGCGTTTATCCAGCAATTAATGTGCGTCGCTCCGGCACCCGCCGCGAAGACCTACTAACCACAGAAGAAGAATTACAACGCATGTGGATTCTGCGCAAATTGCTTACTTCTATGGAAGACGTGCCGGCTACAGAATTCATTCTAGATAAATTAAAAGATACCAAGACCAATGATGAATTTTTTCAGTCTATGAAACGTAAATAGCCCTCTTTGGAAAGCAATTAGGTTAAGCCAGCTATGTTCAAGGACCTCCGCGATTTCATTGAATTACTTGAACAACAAGGTGAATTAAAGCGTATCAGCACTCCAGTAGACCCTTACTTGGAAATCACTGAAATCTCCGACAGAACTTTACGGCGTGGAGGTCCCGCGCTTTTATTTGAAAACCCCTTAAATTCAACCATTCCTGTATTAGCTAATCTATTTGGCACCACAAAACGTGTTGCTATGGCGATGGGGCAAAAAGATGTTGAAGCCTTACGCGATGTCGGCAAGTTATTAGCTTTTCTAAAAGAACCCGAACCACCCAAAGGTTGGAAAGATCTATTAGAAAAAGCGCCAATTTTTAAACAAGCACTAAACCTTTCTCCAAAAGTTATTAAATCTCCGCCTTGCCAGGAAATTGTCATTGAAGAAGATGATATTGATATTAATGCACTGCCTATTCAAACCTGCTGGCCGGAAGATGTTGCTCCACTTATTACCTGGCCACTTGTCATCACCAAAGGGCCCAATAAAGAAAGGCAAAACCTGGGGATATATCGCATGCAAGTTATCGGTAAAAACCGATTAATCATGCGTTGGTTATCTCATCGTGGAGGTGCACTTGATTTTAAAGAATGGCAAGAGGCTCATCCCGGTGAAGGTTTTCCAATAAGTATCGCCATTGGCGCTGATCCAGCAACAATTTTAGGCACTGTAACCCCTGTGCCAGATACTTTATCGGAATATGCGTTTGCCGGTCTTTTACGCGGAAGTAAAACTGAAGTTGCAAAAAGCTTGAGTAACAACTTACAAGTACCTGCTTCTGCAGAATTCGTACTCGAAGGAGTTATTGAGCCTAATGATATGGCCAGTGAAGGGCCCTATGGTGATCACACCGGTTATTACAATGAAGTTGAAAAGTTTCCGGTATTTACTATTAAAAAAATTACTCACCGCAAAGACCCTATTTATCACAGCACCTACACCGGCAGGCCGCCTGATGAGCCCGCCATCCTCGGTGTTGCTTTGAATGAAGTCTTCATTCCAATTATTCAAAAACAATATCCAGAAATAACTGATTTTTATTTACCCCCAGAAGGTTGCTCATACCGGCTTGCAGTCATCAGTATAAAAAAACAGTATCCCGGTCATGCTAAACGCGTGATGATGGGTTTATGGTCCTTTTTGCGCCAGTTTATGTATACCAAATTTGTCATAGTCGTTGATGACGATATTGATATTCGTAATTGGGAAGATGTTATCTGGGCCATGACGACCCGTATGGATCCAGTTAGAGACACTGTAACCATTGAAAATACACCGATAGATTATCTAGATTTTGCCTCGCCTGTTTCTGGGCTAGGTTCAAAAATGGGTTTTGATGCCACCACTAAAATTGGCGCTGAAACCACTCGAGAATGGGGCAGCCCCATCAGTATGAGCCAGGACGTTAAAGACAGAGTCGATGCCATTTGGCAGGAACTCGGTATTTTTGACTAAAAACTGGAAAACTCTCCAAACTGTACTAAATTAAAACTATCACTGAGATTAGGTGATGTTTTTTTTTAATTTCTTACGACAAGGAGATAGTCATGAGAGCGTTAACCGTACAGGAAGTAAAAGAGGTTAGTGGTGGATCGTATTTAAGCGATGTTACAGATCTAGCAACACAAACTGGTTTAATTGGCAGTATTGTTGGTTATGCAGCTACCGGTACTGCTGCAGGTGCAACCACAGGAGGCTGGTGGGGCCCTGGGGTTGGAGTAGCATGGGGCGCTGGGACCGGCGCTGGCACATACCTTTATGACAGATATGTCAGCCGATTAATATTAAATGGAACCTATTAGTACATCGGGAAAATATCAAACCCTCTGGCAGTTTTCTATAGCGAGATTGTCAGAGGGAGTAGTAGGTAAAATGGAAATTAAAGTTAGAAATTCTATTAGAGTATTAGGCCTTTTTCTTTCTCTATTAGGGTTCTTTGTGATCTGGTTAATGATATTAGAAGAAGAAAGCCTTAGCAGATATGAATTTTTTTATTCTATTTTCGCAGGCCTATTCTTTTTCCCTTTAGTTCTATCAAGCTCAATACTTGGTCGAGTTCCCTACTTTATTTCAAAACGCATTCCAAAATTTTTGAAGATACGACATTGCATGCAGAAAAGAATTTTAAGGAGTTTTCAGTCGAATCTGTGGTTGGAGCGATTGTTTTTCTAACAATAGTATTCCTGACTATCTACTTCCAATAAATATATTCGTGATTTAGTTTTTTTGTACAATTAAATAATTCAGTATTTTTTTGGGTTTAATATGCGCACTCAATTTATTTGCGGTTATTTCTTAACAGTTGCACTTCTACTCTGGTCTTTGATATCTCAGAATTTTGAATTTTTATTTTATGGAATAACGACTTTAATATTAGTTGCTGTTTTACATAAAGCAGACCAACAATTTACTTTCAGCTCCAAGGTTCTGTGGGGCTTTAATATTTGGATTATCTTGCACATTCTCGGTGGCTTATTACCTGTGGATGATGGTGTACTTTATTCATTTGTCCTAATTGATTTTATTGGTGAGCCATATTCAATATTAAAATATGATCAGCTTGTACATTTTTACTGTTATTTCATAGCGGCTCTTTTAATTTGGAAAATTGTCTCAAGTCTTGATCAGAAATCATTAGCTACAGCAACAATAATTACGGTGTTAGCTGCATCTGGCATTGGCGGCATCAATGAAATTATTGAGTTTTTGGCAACCGTATTTATTCCTAATACCAATGTTGGCGGTTACGAAAATACTGCTATTGATATTACTTGTAATTTCCTTGGCGCCTGTGCGGCAATACCTTTTTTTAAGCGCGATAAAGCTGAATGAAAAACCCCCACTACTATACTGCTGCTGCTACCAGAGAGCTCGATCGGCTTGCTATCGAAGAACTTAACATTCCAGGCTTTGAGCTCATGCAGCGAGCTGGCAATGCTGCATTTAATTGTTTATTAAACAACTGGCCAAATGTTACAAAGATTATTGTCTTATGTGGAATCGGCAATAACGGCGGCGATGGTTTTATAATTGCAGGCTTGGCTAAAAAGCATGGCCTACAAGTAAAGCTTTTTGCCACTGGAGATTTATCTAAAATAAATGGTGATGCTAAAAAAGCTTTGGACTATGCATTATCTCTGGGACTTAAGGTTTCACCGATTTTGGAATTTAACCGCATCTTTAAAAAGCAAAAAGAAGACAGCAAAAGTAAAACTGTAGAACTAGTTATAGTGGATGCTCTATTAGGAACAGGACTGAACGGCACGATACGAGAACCTTTCACCCATTTAATCAATGCGATAAATGCTAGCTCTCTACCTGTTCTTGCAGTGGATATCCCTTCCGGTCTTTGTAGTGATTCTGGCGAAATGCTAGGGAATGCAATTAAAGCAGAGGTAACAATTACCTTTATTGCTAGAAAAATTGGCTTGATATCGAACTCTGGACCTGAGTTCGTCGGAAAACTTTTATTTGATGATCTAAATGTACCAGATGATGTTTATAAAAAAGTATCTTTTGTAAAATAGTTTCTTCAGGCTCTCTCTATTTTTTTACTGCATTTCAGGCAATGGCAGATCTGGTAACTTCCTTTCCATCAAGTCCATTGCCTGGCGATAACATAAAAGGCTTTTATCGTGCTCGCCAAGGTGTTCCAGCAACCTACCTAATTCAGCATTAATTTCAGCACTTAACCCCGTATTATTAGAGAAATGTAATGCTGTCTCGAAATACTCACGCGCCTTACCCCATAATTTATTACGCAGACTTAAACGCCCCAGGGTCAGCATCAAGTTTACATTTTTTGGCCGGTCCTTTACCCAGCTTTCGAGCAATAAAATTTGTTCTGCTGCATCCTGATTATCAATGTAGCCTAACAAGGCCACTAACCTGTCGCTCCATTGATGCTTGATATATTTTGTTAACAAACTCAATGCTTCAGGACTGTTACCCGTAGTAAGAAGGGCTCTCAAATAAGCCTCCATTACTAATTCCCGTTTTTGTAGAACTTTACTATAGCTGTTCCAAATAGTTTTTAATTCGTGATGATTTGCTGAATGAGTTGTCGCTTTATGCAGTCGATGAACTGCCAGCTTTTCTTTTAACATCAATAGATCATCACTTGATAAAACCTTATGCTTTTCCAGCTCAGGCAGCAATGTGCTCAATTGCTCCCAATCTTTTAATGAAATGTAAATATCTTTAAGCAGCATCAAGACATAAGGGCTGTCTGCCTGTTCTTTTTTTATGGCGAGTAACAATGCCAAGCTTTGTTCTTCCTTACCTGATTTGAGATCAAGCAGGGCGTGAAAAGTTTTAATTCCCGTATTCGCCACTAATGATTGTTGTTTAGCTTGTGATAAGCAAAATGTACATGCTAGATGATCATTGCGCTGAAATGCAGCATAGGCCGCTGCAAGGTAATTTACACTAGGGACTTGTGATCTATTGGCAGACTCTACTAACAACTTATAAGCTTCTTGCCATTTCCCCAATAAAAGATATTGCCATCCCTGCTCAATTTGTCGACGCGGATTATTTTTATTAAATATCTTGTACCAAGTATCTTTGCTAAAGAGCTTAAAAGGGTTAAATGTTCTGAGGAACTTTATGAAGCCAAAACATAGAACAAAAAAGATAATTAAAGAAATAACAGCCGCTGCCAATGTCGCCTCTATCGAATAATCTCTAAAGGTAACCAGCACATATCCGGGGTCTTCTGTTAAGAGCACTGAAAGGTAGGCGCCAAGGCCTAAAGCCAACAAAAGAATTATAAAGGCTTTAACCATGACAAAATGTCTCTTCTAAAAAATAGTTCATCATAAATATATTAATTTATTGAAGCATCTGGAATATCGCTCATTATATTTTGCAACAAGACAAGACTTTCGCTTAATGGTGGCAATTCAAGCAAAATTGTTTCATCTTGCAACTCCCTCAAAGATCTAAGTATAAATATTTTCTGTTGGTCCTGTTCTGGTATATTTTGTTGTGCCAGCATTACCACATTACTGATACTATCTTGATAAAGTGCCTGTCTTCTCTGCAACAAAGCAAGTTTCGCTTGCTCGATCTGGATTTGCATATTCTGCCTTAAAAAAGATATTTGCTGATTGCTTAAAGGTAAGTCTATAGGCATATCTAGTCTACGCACTGTGAAATATTGTGAAAGAAACTCTCTGACATTTTTGAAAAAACCGGCAGCTTTATTTGCACCTTCACTTTCAACATCACGCTCAAGGAAAGCTGAACTGGGTTCAATGTTAGTTCCTAAACTTACGCTATCTAATTGCTGAGATATATCACTTAACCGCATATAGAACCCTTCAGTATCAACACTTAGAGCTCTGCTTAAATTCCGCACATCTGATGCTAATAGATTGTCTATTCTATCTAGAATTGGGTCGTCGATTTGGCTAAGGATGGCCCTACTATTTTGATACAAACTTAATGCAACAGCTATATCTTGTGTCAAATCAATGTGTTGTTGTGCGAGCCTTAACAAAGATGATGCTTCAGCTATTTGCCAAATTCCGCTGCCTTGATTAGCGTTCAAGCCTAATCGCAGACTCACTATTTCTTCATTTAAACTATCGACTCTGGAATTTTGTTGGCTGAATAATATTTCAGCACTTGCTTCTGCATTATTTAAAAACTCAAAGTCTTGCTGGAGGCTCAGTAACTGACCCGCCATATTTTCATTTTCAGCTAGAATTTGATTTTGCCTAACAACTAATTCATCAACTAAATTTTGTTGCTGCCAGATAAAATAAACTAGCCCTATAATGCAAAGCACTACAATTATCTGCAAACCAGATTTTAGAAATAAAAATGGATTACTAAACTTCATCTTATTTTTTGCAGTTTTCACAGATAACTTTTTTTCAAGATTCACTTCACTCATTGGGATTCGTCACCCCTGCCGCTATTGAGTTATCATCAGCGGCCTTCAGCAGGGAAATAGAACTAAAGCCAATTTTTTTAGAAACTTCTTTTAATCTAGGTGAAGAAACAAATATCGGAATTTCTTTATATTCAGGATATATTTTTTCAAACAAAGTGCTAAAGTTATGAATAGCTTCAACACTACTAAAAATAATACCATCGGGTTTTTTACTTTTTAGAATATTTTTCAAATAGCTATCTTTGTATTCAGGAAGAACACGTTTGTAGAGCTCAATATAATTGACATTCACACCTTTAGACCTTAGAGCATTAGCCAATAACTCCCTACCCCCTGCACCTCGAAATATTATTGCACTTTTTTTATTTTTGCTTTCTTGTAGTAAAACTTTTCGTATTCCTGGAAGAATTAATAAGCCTTCGGTACTCATTGCTTTTTCGGGATGATCTACGTCTAGACCATAACTCTGCAATATACTGGCAGTAGCTGGCCCCGGGCAGAAATATTTAACTTCTTTAGGCAATGAAGAAAAATAAGTTTCAATAAGTTCCATGCCAAATTGTGCAGCATTAGTGCTAATAAAAAAGGCCATATCATACTGGTTAAGTTTTTTTATTTTATTTTCTATTTTTTTATTTTGAGGTATTGCTTCAATTTGGATTAGAGGCAAATGAAAAACATTTGCACCTTCTGCTTCAAGCAGTTTAGTTAAATTTTTTGCCTGACCTGCCGGGCGTGTAAGCCATAGAGTGATATTGTGTAGTGGTAAGTTCATAAATACTAAATGTTTAACCAATCTCATCCAACAATCGTCCAGCCCCTTGCTGCAATAATTGCTCTGCTACTTTAATACCCAACTCCTTAAAACTTTCTGCTTTTCCTTCAAATTCTGCAGTTAAAATTTCTTTACCATCTACACTACCAACAATTCCTTTTAAACTTAAGGAATCTCCCTCGAGTTCGGCCAAACATGCAATTGGTACCTGGCAGCCTCCATTTAATCTGGCATTCATGGCACGTTCTGCACCAACACAAATTGAACTATGACGATGATTCAAAACACTTAAATAATTTAAAACCTTGTGGTCATCAGACCTGCATTCGATGCCTATAGCTCCTTGCCCTCCAGCTGGCAGACATATTGTAGGCTCAATATAAGCTTGAATACGATCACTCATATCAAGCCTTAAGAGCCCAGCTGCCGCTAAAATAATTGCATCATATTCACCATCATCCAATTTCCTGAGCCTAGTGTTTACATTGCCGCGTAAATCTTTGATTTGAATATCCGGCCTGACTGCACGTAATTGGCATTGGCGGCGCAAGCTTGACGTTCCTACTACCGCTGCATTTGGTAGCGCTTCAAAGCTAGCGTAATTATTAGAAACAAACGCATCTCTATAATCTTCTCGCTCACAAATAATTGCTAAACCTAAACCATCTGGGAACTCCATAGGGACGTCTTTCATGGAGTGAACGGCGATATCAGCCTTGCCTTCTAATATGGCAAGTTCAAGCTCTTTGATAAACAGCCCCTTCCCCCCAATTTTTGCCAAAGGGGAGTCTAATATTTGATCACCCCTTGTTGTCATCGGGAGTAACTCTGTTTCCACCTCCGGATGTAAAAGCTCTAATTTTGCTTTTACATGCTCAGCCTGCCAGAGTGCAAGAGGGCTTTTCCGTGTTGCTATGCGAATTAAATCTTTATTCATATATTAGGCATTTTACTTTATCCCATGCCTTAAACCAGCTTCTATATCACTCAATCATCCTATATTGCTATAATTCGCGCCCACTAGCATCAAAGAATTAAATTTTTAGAAATGAGCGAAGAAAAAACTAACACAAGCAAACTATGGGGCGGCAGGTTTGCCGAAGCCACTGACGCTTTTGTCCAAAGATTCACAGCCTCTGTTGAATTCGATAAACGCTTGTATAAAGCGGACATTGAAGGCTCAGTTGCGCATGCAACAATGTTGGAAAAAGCCGGAATCCTGAGCTCTGTCGAAAAAACACAAATTATCTCTGGCTTACATGAAATTCAAAATGATATTGAATCGGGCGCTTTCAGCTGGTCAATTGAATTAGAAGATGTCCATATGAATATCGAAGCCGCTCTCACAGCTAAAATAGGTGACACCGGCAAGAAACTACATACTGGTCGCTCTAGAAATGATCAAGTAGCTACAGATATTAGACTTTATGTGCGAGAAGAAATCGACCATATAAGCTTGCTTGTGAGGGCTCTGCAAGATGGCATCCTCAACCTGGCGGAACAAAATACAGATACCATCATGCCCGGATTTACCCATCTGCAAACAGCGCAACCAATAACATTTGGCCATCATTTAATGGCCTGGTTTGAAATGTTGCAACGTGATTTTGAGCGCCTGCAAGATTGCAGAAAGCGAGTCAATATTTCTCCTCTAGGGTCCGCCGCGCTTGCAGGAACCACTTATCCAATAGATAGAGAGCTGACCGCGTCACTTTTGAATTTTGATAGGCCTTCAGACAACTCACTGGATTCAGTCAGTGACAGAGATTTCGCTATTGAATTAAGTGCAGCTGCCAGCTTAATCATGATGCACTTGTCACGATTTTCCGAAGAAATAGTACTTTGGACCTCATCGCAATTTAACTTTGTTGATTTGCCCGATAGATTTTGTACTGGCTCTTCTATTATGCCGCAAAAGAAAAACCCTGATGTCCCAGAATTAATTCGTGGCAAAAGCGGAAGAGTATTTGGGCACCTTGTGTCTTTATTAACCTTAATGAAATCGCAACCCTTAGCGTATAACAAGGATAATCAAGAAGATAAAGAACCTCTTTTTGATACGCTGGATACGCTTAAAGATAGCCTTACAGCCTACGCGAATATGGTGCCAGCTATTAAAGCCAATAGAGAAAATATGCAACTTGCCGCAACACAGGGTTTTGCAACGGCCACTGATCTTGCTGATTACCTGGTTAAAAAAGGCATGCCCTTCCGTGACGCTCATGAGATTGTAGGCAAAACAGTCGCATATTGTATTGAACATAATAAGGGGCTGAATCAGCTTGAATTAGAGGAGCTACAAAGTTTTTCTGATTCAATTAGTAATGACGTGTTTGACGTGCTTACTCTAGAGGGTTCCGTTAGTTCCAGAAACCATATCGGTGGCACTGCCCCTTCTCAAGTTAAAGCTGCAATTGCAAACGCACGAGCTTTGATTACTTAGTCTCATTTTTTCTAATTAGCACTAGACGCTGCTAATCTTGCTGTTTATTCTTGTTTAAATAGTATTAGGCAAATAATTCTATAATTCTGGAGGACTTATGAGTATCGCAATCATCCTGGTTATTCTAGCTGTCATCATTTTTATGACCATTGGCATCTATAATAAATTAGTAACACTGAAAAATCGTTTTGAAAATGCCTTTTCCCAAATTGAAGTTCAACTCAAACGTCGCTATGACCTTATTCCTAATTTAGTAGAAACGGCTAAAGCATATATTTCACATGAACGTGAAACATTGGAAGCTGTCATTCAGGCTCGTAATCAAGCCATGCAAGGCCTTGAAGCTGCCTCTGCTAGCCCCGGCAACCCAGCAGCCATGTTGGACTTGAGCCAAGCTGAAGGTTTACTCTCAGGCGCCTTAGGGAAATTAAATGTTGTAGTAGAGGCATATCCTGATCTAAAAGCTAATCAAAATATGATGCAGCTATCTGAAGAGCTCACCAGTACAGAGAACAAAGTGGCTTTTTCTCGACAAGCTTTCAACGATGCAGTAACCATGTATAACACCTATAAACAAACTTTCCCTCCTGTTGCGCTTGCCGGAATGTTTGGTCATAGCGAAAATGCTAGCCTCTTGGAATACGAAGACAGTGAAGCAATGCAGGAAGCGCCAAAAGTTTCCTTTTAAAGCTTTAATTAATTCGTACAAGGTCGAAGAGCAAAGTTTAGTGTGAATTTTTTTGCCCATCAGGATCGCGCCAGAAGCACGACAAGAAAACTTGTGTTTTTGTTCAGCTGTGCGGTTATTAGTCTAATAATCATAACCTCCCTACTAATTATTTTTACCATCAGCTTTTCTGAAAGCGCTTCCGGCGAAATCGCTTTTGATTCAGATTTAATTACTTCAGATATTTTTATTTTGGTCAGCCTGGGAGTAATTGCTGTTGTAACTCTGGGCTCTTTATTCAAGCTTGCTCAGCTTAGAGGTGGTGGTAAAGTTGTCGCTGAAGCAATGGGTGGACGCTTGCTTAATACAGGCGCCAAAGATGCTGATGAACGCAAAATACTCAATATCGTAGAGGAAATTGCCATTGCCTCTGGCACCCCTGTTCCTCCAGTGTATTTGATGGAAGATCCCGCTATTAATGCCTTCGCCGCGGGTTATAAAGCCCAGGATGCTGTTATCGGCATTACTCGAGGCTGTATCCAACAGTTGAACCGTGATGAGTTACAAGGAGTCATTGCCCATGAATTTAGCCATATTTTCAATGGAGATATGCGCTTAAATATCCGTTTGATGGGCCTGCTCTATGGCATCATGGTCATAGGCCTAATTGGTTATTATATTGTACGCGGTAGTGTTTATCGCCGGCATGGCTCCCGCTCTGACAAAAAAGGTGGCGGAATTGTTGTTCTAGGTATTGGTTTGCTGATTGTTGGTTATGGTGGTACTTTTTTTGGCAACATAATTAAAGCGGCAGTGAGTCGGCAGCGCGAATACCTGGCAGACGCGTCAGCGGTTCAGTTTACCCGCAATCCTGACGGTATAGCTGGCGCGCTTAAGAAAATAGGTGGCTATAAAGAAGGCTCCAACATCAAAAGTGCTGATGCATCTGAAATCAGCCATATGCTCTTCAGTCAGGGTTTAAAAACAAGTTTCACAGGCCTTTTTGCAACTCATCCTCCATTAGCAGAACGAATTTCTCGAATTGATCCATATTGGCGCGGAGATTTCAGTCAAATTACAAGCTCTACAAAGACAGCAAGTAAAAATGAGCAAGTATCAGGTTTTAGCACGACAGCCTCTTCAAAGTCTGCCATAGACTCGATTGGTGAACCTGAATCTGAACACATAGAAATGGCTACCAATAATTTAAGTTTACTTCCAGAAGAGCTCACTGAAGATGCTCACAGTTCTTTTGGAGCTTGTATGCTAATGCATTGCTTATTAATGGAGTTAGCCAATCCTAAAATTGAGAGCAAGCAGTTAGCCATCCTTAAAGAAGGCTTAAATTCGCGACAATTCTCAAGCTTGTTAGCAATCCAAAAGAAAGCCAGCTGGCTAAGTAGAGATTTATATTTAACTTTGATTGATTTGTGTCTGCCGGCATTAAAACAACTTTCCCCCATTCAATATCGAACTTTTATGAGCCATTTAAGCCAACTCATTGTTGCTGATGAACATATATCAGTTTTTGAATGGTGCATTTTTAAAATCTTGCGTTACAACCTCGACCAAGAGATTCAAACTAGGGAAAAGAAAATTGATATCAACTCTGCAGGCTGGGCATGTGCAGCCTTGTTATCAGTGTTGAGCTTTATCGGCAGTACTGATGAAAATGAAGCAGAGGTCGCTTTCAACAAGTCAATAACCCAACTGAACCTGCGCAAGACTATATCTTTCAATGCTGAATTAAAAAATAATACTGAAGTGTTAGAAAAGGCTACTGACCTGTTAAAAAACTTAAAGCCCTTACAAAAACCCAGATTTTTAAAAGCTATGGCCTGCAGTATTAATGCAGATGGAATTGTTTCCACAGAAGAAGCGGAATTACTTAGAGCTGTTGCCTCCCTACTAGATTGTCCTATCCCGCCTTTACTAAACCAGCAAAAATTTATTTAAGGCAGTATAATTCGCGCTTTACGAACTCTTAAGCACAACTCGAAGCGATGAAAAAAGCAATTTTAATGCTGCTTATAGCTTGTTTTATTTGCGCTTGTGGACAAAAAGGGCCGCTAATTCCCCCTGAGCCAATGATTTCAGAGGGAACCATGCCTGGAATAACAGAAATTCTCTCGAGCTAATTTTAATGAGCAGCTTTCATTATCAAAACGATCAGCTTTATGCTGAAGCAGTGCCTTTGTCTCAAATTGCAGAGCAGTTTGGAACGCCTTGCTATATCTATTCAAGACAGGCTTTGGAACACGCTTATCTCGCCTATAAAAATGCTTTTGCTGATCAAAAAGCGCTTATTTGCTATGCCGTTAAAGCCAATTCAAACTTGGCTGTACTCAATGTATTAGCGAGACTCGGATCTGGTTTCGATATTGTGTCAGGCGGAGAGCTTGAGCGCGTTTTAGCTGCCGGCGGTTCTGCCGATAAAATAATTTTTTCCGGTGTCGGTAAAACCCAAGCTGAATTACGTCAGGCATTAGAAGCTGGCATTCACTGTTTTAATGTTGAATCTGAAGCTGAGCTAGAGCGGTTAAACACCGTTGCCCTAGATGCTCGATTAATTGCGCCTGTATCATTGCGCGTAAATCCAGATGTTGATGCTCAAACCCATCCTTACATTTCTACTGGATTAAAAGAAAATAAATTCGGTATTAATATTGATCAAGCAATAGAAGTTTACCAACATGCGCACTCCTTAGCTGGCATAGAAGTTATTGGCGTTGATTGCCATATCGGCTCACAACTAACTAGCCTCAGCCCTTTTACAGATGCACTGCAACGATTATTGCATCTGGTTGAAAAACTAAGTGATATCGGAATAAGCCTAAAACATTTAGATTTAGGCGGTGGTTTAGGGGTGAGTTATCAAAATGAAACCCCACCAAGCCCTAAAGATTTTGCTGCAACACTTTCGCCATTATTGAACAATAGCAACTTGAATTTGATTCTTGAGCCTGGGCGTTCCATATCTGCAGATGCAGGTGTACTCTTAACTCAAGTTGAATATTTAAAAAATAATGACGATAAAAATTTCGCCATTGTTGATGCTGCCATGAATGATTTGATAAGGCCGGCCTTGTACCAAGCCTGGATGGATATCATTCCAGTCAGCAAGAATGCTCCGGGCGACTCAGCGGTATACGATATTGTTGGACCTGTTTGTGAATCCGGTGATTTTCTTGGCAAAGCTCGAGAGCTTACAATTACCGAAGGAGATCTATTAGCTGTGTGCTCTGCAGGCGCTTACGGTTTTGGTATGAGTTCAAACTATAATACTCGTAACCGGGCTGCAGAAGTCTTGATTGATGGAGACTCTGTTCACCTAGTCCGTCGGCGAGAAACCTATCAGGACCAACTTAGCCTTGAAAGTATTCTGCCATAGATCATTGTTCAAATATTGATAGACATAGAAACCTAGAGAAATAAGAAATGTCTTTACGTTTTACCAAAATGCACGGCTTAGGTAACGATTTTATGCTGCTGGACCTCATTCAGCAGGATAGCCCTGTGCCTATACAGCACATTCCAAAACTGAGCGACCGACACAAAGGGGTTGGTTTTGATCAGCTATTAATTATCGAGCCCGCTAGCATTATCGGAAGTGATTTCAACTACCGTATCTACAATGCTGATGGTACAGAGGCTCAACACTGTGGCAATGGCGCTCGCTGTGTCGCCCGCTACCTGAAGGATCAAGGCCTAAGCAGCAAAACAAAAATCGCTTTAGGCATGCCCACCGGCAACATTATTCAATGCGAGCTCATGGAAGATGGCCAAGTTACAGTGGATATGGGTGAACCGATCACTTATCCGCAAGCCATTCCTTTTTTGGCTGGAAAAGAAGCGTTAACTTATTCATTAGATTTATCCAATGGCCAGTCAATTGAAATAGCGGCGCTTTCCATGGGCAATCCGCATGCTATTTATCAGGTGGAGTCTGTTGTTACAGCCCCTGTCGCTGAGCTCGGTCCTATTATTGAAGAACATGCGCTTTTTCCTGAGAGGGTCAATGCTGGATTTATGCAAATTATAAGTCCAGAACTCATCCGACTACGTGTCTATGAACGTGGTGCTGGGGAAACACTTGCCTGCGGTACCGGTGCTTGCGCTGCAGTCGTTGCAGGAATTCTTAGATCCCAACTATCTGAAACCGTGACAGTTGAACTCAAAGGTGGCAAACTCACTATTAGCTGGAATGGTGCAGGAACCTCTGTACTAATGACCGGGCCAGCCACAACTGTTTATGAAGGACATCTAAGTTTATGAAACCTAATTCCCAGAATTCTCTCGCCAAAACTGACGATTTAAACCTGGATGATGAAAGTGTTGCCAAATATTTGATGGAACGCCCTGAGTTTTTTGCGACTCATGAAGATCTACTGCTTAGCTTGAATATTCCTCATAAAAGCGGCCAAGCCATTTCCCTGCTTGAACGCCAAGTTTCATTGCTAAGAAGACGGAATGATGAAACTCAAGATCAGATTCAAAGTTTCGTAGAAAATGCCAAAGAAAATGACGAATTGTTTGAAAAAACACGCACCATTGTCCTTAATATAATTAATACTGTTTCTTTGGAAGATCTATCAAGTTTAGTTGAAGAGACTTTAGAAAAAGAATTTGATGCCTCATGCAGTAAGCTATTTTTTGCTACTGATGACGAAATAAAAGAAATTGAAGAAAATGAATCAACTTTATTTTTGCTGCCCCTTGAACTAACCAGAAAAGTTCTTGGCAAACTATTTCAGCGTAAACGCGCCTATTGCGGCAGCCTAAATGCAGATCAGGCAACATTGTTTTTCCCAGAATCAAATAAGATCAGCTCAGTCGCAATTATCCCCATTCATTTTCATGACGAGAATAAATTAAAAGCAAAACTCCCGGGGATCCCTTTACTAGTTGTAGCAAGCAACAAAGACAAGCACTTTAATTCGAGCCTAGACACTTTGTTTTTAGACTTTATAGGGGAAATTCTTTCTGCTCATATCAGAAGTCTTTTAATAACAGACTGATAACAAAGCACTTATAATTTAAGCATCTGCTATACAGCTTCAACATTTTTATTTGGTATTTCTTTATCCGGAAAGTCAGCTGGAACTGGGCTTACCCACCCCTTCTGAATAGATTTAAACCAGAAATAAACAATAGATGTAGTGCCCAAACACAAGCCTAATACTACCCCTGCATCGATAATGCCTCGCCAAGGTTGGGGCAATAATCTTACTAACAATACCAATATGATAATTGCGCTGGTTAATAAAAAAGACACTACCTTTCTTTTCTTGGTGGAATAAATGTAACCCATGCAAAGTAGTGGAGCAAAAACTATGTATATAAAATTATTTAAATTATTCTCAACTAAGAAAATTTGAGCTCTGCTTATTACACGCGGCGCAAAATTGAGGTGGAAACCTTTATAGCCTTCTGCATAAGCCATATATAAAGCAAATATCACAAGAAGCAGCCATTGCAATACACTTAAAGGGGAGCTATACATTTCAAACACACGCACAGATAATCTTACAATTGCAGATAACAATATTAAAAGCACACCGCTGATTCCCCAATAATATCCCAGCATTTTCAAGCAATTTTCTCCTAAGCTTGTTGCAGCTGAAGAATTGTATCAAATACACGCTTTTAAGATGCATTATTTATCGCCATTCAGAAGCAGGTATTTGGCCAAGCAAACGAAATATTTTTGTTAATAAAAGGATCTGTTCATTATTTTCTTGATATTTTTCCTGTCCAAGCAGAATACAAAGTTTTGGAAGCTGACCTAAATTTGCTTTATCAGTATCTAAGCTAAAAAAAGACTGTAACAATGCCAAACGGGAGCTATATTTTTTTACATCAATAATAGCTGACTCTTTGTCTTGTTTCCTGCTCGCATTACAATAGCCTTCCAATGCCTGCTCGAGCAAGGCCATTTCATTGCTGCAATAAAACCCTAGGGCACTATGCGCCTCATACAGAGGATTCAAGCTGCTTGAGCTCCCGACAGCTTAACAACATTAAGCAGTTCATTTTTACCAAAAGGTTTTACTAAAACTGCATCCGCTCCAGCAGCTAACGCCTTGGCTTGAACTAGTGTATTTGCGTATTCAAGCACGATAATCAAAGGAATATACCGATAACTTGCTTGTGTTTTTAGCAAGGCGCAAAATTGATAACCATTCAGCTTGCTCATACGCACATCAATAAACACAGCAGATGGTTTATTTTTTACCAGATCACAAAGTGCATCAAATGGGTCATCGTTAAGCTCTAATTTATAAGGTGATTTTTCTAATAGTTGCTTAACGGTTTCCAGTACCAATGGATTATCATCAATAAACCGTAGCGATTTCGAACTTTCTCCCGTGCCGAAACCAAGATTATGTGTTGTTTTTGAAATTCCCATTATCTGCTCTACTTTTTTAAAATTTACCCAGCATTTAAGCTGCAGACTTCCTTAGATTTGTACAGTTATATCTACCGCTATACATACCTATATAGCAGAGTAATTGAATATTCTCTAAAAAAATCAAGGCTACTAATGTTCGAGGTAGGGGGCTCAAAAAGATGAAATATCTAATCCTTAGTTAAATACCCCCAAAGACAGGCTCTTTGATATAATTCAGCTAATTTTTATTGTGGGTATGAATATGTCTGTAAAGTTAGCTGTAGTAATGGATCCCATTCGGGACATCTCAGCAAAGAAGGATACAACCCTGGCTATGCTGTTAGCCGCTCAAGATAGAGGCTGGAGTCTTTCATATATTGAGCAAACCGGCTTATACCTTGATGACGGAATCGCAATGGCTGAATGCAGCACACTCAGAGTTGCCAATGATTTGCAAAACTGGTTTTCCTTGAGCAAACCTACTCGCCAGTCCTTAAGCGATTTTGATGTCATCCTCATGCGTAAAGACCCACCTTTCGATAATGAATATATTTATAGCACCTATATTCTTGAGGCCGCCGAAAAACAAGGCGTATTAATTGTTAACAAACCGCAAAGCTTAAGAGACTGTAACGAAAAAGTTTTTGCGACCCAATTTCCACATTGTTGCACTCCTGTGCTGGTAGCAAGTAGCCCCGCCTTGCTAAGAGAATTTTACATTCAGCATGAAGATGTCATTTTTAAACCCTTAGATGGTATGGGTGGTACTTCCATATTCAGAATCAAACCTAATGACCCAAACCTCAGTGTCATTATCGAAACCCTAACTGAGTTTGGAAAGCATCAGATAATGGCGCAAAAATTTATTCCTGAAATCTCAACTGGGGATAAACGAATATTGATGATAGATGGCAAACCAGTAGATTATGCCCTGGCACGCATTCCTGCCCTTAACGAAACTCGTGGTAATTTAGCCGCCGGTGGAAGCTCCAAAGGTGTCCCTTTGACTGATCGTGATCGTTGGATATGTGAACAGGTTGGCCCTACACTAAAAGAAAAAGGTTTAATCTTTGTTGGCTTGGATGTAATAGGTGATTATCTAACTGAGATTAACGTCACCAGCCCTACATGTATTCGTGAATTAAATGCTGCATTTGATCTGGATATAGCCGGCGACTTAATGGAGTGTATTACTGCAAAATTGGAGAATTAGTTGTCTATTTCAGCAGATATAGATCCCATTGAATTAGCCAATCAGTCACTGGCCAATGAACGCTTTGGCTTCACCCTTTTTATGTCGCTTTGCGTGCATGCCGTATTGATATTGGGCGTTGGTTTTACTTTCTATGAACAACTTAGTAGCCCATCAAGCCTGGAGGTAACTTTAGCTCAATACGAAAGCAACCAAGCCCCTGAAAATGCAGATTTCCTTGCCCAGGCCAATCAGGAAGGTAGTGGCTCTCAAGATGAATTGGCCCGTCCAAGCTCGCCTTTTGAATCCCGGTTTAATGCTGATGTCATCCAGGAAGTTGCCGCTTTAGAAAGCGAAGCGGTAGTTAACAATTCAGAAAGGGAAATATTAACCAGTACTGATTCAAATTCTCGATTAAATACAGATGAAGCTTTTCTGAACACCCCTCAAAATCAAGACTTTCAGGGCACTTCGCAAGATGCCCTGGAACAAACTTTAGCGAGTCTGCAGGCACAACTGGATATTCATCGAGAGGCTTACGCCCAACGTCCTAGAAAATATACTATTTCATCAGCCTCGACTCAGCAGGCGCGGGATGCTCTGTATTTAGATGGCTGGCGCAGGAAGATCGAAGCTGTCGGTAATTTTAATTATCCGCAGCAAGCCAGTGTGGCTGGTATTTATGGTCAGTTAAGATTATTAGTTGCCTTACTTCCTAATGGACAAGTGAGTGAAGTAAGAATTTTAAGTTCTTCCGGATATTCCATCTTGGATGATGCAGCAATTCGTATCGTACAACTGGCAGCGCCATTTGATCCTTTTCCTCCGGATATGCGAGAAGATGTGGATATACTTGAAATTGTGCGAACCTGGCAGTTCCATCAAAGTAATACTTTTACCAGCAATTAAAGCTTATATATATTATGGAACAACAAATACCCTCAAATTCTTCAGGCCTCTTTGGTCAGTTTCTGATTGCCATGCCGCAACTGGAAGATTCTTTTTTTGAAAATTCCGTAATCTACATGTGGCAGCACTCTGATGAAGGAGCCATAGGTATGGCAGTAAACTTGCCATTACCGATAACTCTCCATGAGCTTTTTGAGCAGCTAGACATAAAAGACGAAAGACCTGCAGATGCCCCTCAGACTGTGTTATGTGGCGGTCCGGTTGAACCCAATAAAGGTTTTATCCTGCATGACAGTAGTTCCAACTCGTGGGACTCCACTATCAGCCTGGAAGATAATCTCAGCATCACAACATCTCGGGACATTCTTGAAGATATCGCAAGGGGCGCGGGGCCCCAAAACTATTTTGTAATATTGGGCTGTTCAGGTTGGGGGCCGGGCCAAATTGAACAAGAAATTACTGAAAATGCTTGGTTTAACTGCCCCGCCAATAAAGAACTGATTTTTTCAACTGAGTTTGACAAGAAACCAAAAATGGCTGCCGCATTACTTGGTTTTGAACTCTCTCAATTAAGTACTGATCTAGGTCTACTAAGCTAATGTCTTCAGATTTAACCGCTCTCGCATTTGATTACGGTACCAAAAAAATAGGTGTTGCAGTTGGTCAAAGCATCACCCAAACCGCATCCCCTCTAGCCATAATACCAGCCAAAGATGGCATTCCTGACTGGAGCACAATTGAAAAACTGATCAAGGAATGGCAGCCTGGTGCTTTTATTGTTGGGATGCCCTTTAATATGGATGGCAGTGAAAACAAAATGACCCTGCGTGCTCAGAAATTCCTACAGCGCTTAAATGGGCGCTTTAATATTCCCTGCTACAGTATTGATGAGCGGCTTAGCAGCCGTGAAGCTAAGGAAATCCGTAGAGACATGGCTGAGGCTCATGGTAAGCCTTACAAAGACAGAGATGATATAGACTCTATTGCCGCGCAACTCATTCTTGAAAACTGGTTTGCGGCTACGGCAAACGCCTAAAGCTGCTTATTCGGCAGAAGCAAGGCTATTAAATACTATCGGCTGACTTAGCTTTAGATCGCGCTTCATTACGATCAACCAGCCCTTTAGCAACCAATTCTTTCAGACATTGATCCAGGGTCTGCATGCCAACACCTGCTCCTGTCTGAATGGCAGAATACATTTGGGCAATTTTATCTTCACGGATCAGATTACGGATTGCCGAAGTCCCGATCATAATTTCATGCGCAGCTACCCTGCCTCCGCCTACTTTCTTCAATAGTGTCTGCGATACAACCGCCTGCAATGACTCAGACAACATAGAACGCACCATGCCTTTTTCTGCTGCTGGAAAAACATCGACAATACGGTCAATGGTTTTCGCCGCTGAAGTCGTATGTAGAGTACCAAATACTAAATGTCCCGTTTCTGCGGCTGTCAGCGCCAGGCGAATTGTTTCCAAATCACGCAGCTCACCCACTAGAATGATATCCGGATCTTCACGTAAAGCTGAACGTAAAGCCTCGTTAAAGCCATGTGTGTCACGATGTACTTCACGCTGATTTACCAAAGATTTCTTACTTTGGTGCACAAATTCAATCGGATCTTCAATGGTTAGGATATGTTCATATCGCGTTTCATTTATGTAATCCACCATGGCAGCCATAGTAGTACTCTTGCCTGAACCTGTAGGCCCCGTGACCGCAACAAGCCCACGAGGGTTTTCTGAAATTTTCCTGAAAATCTCTCCCATCCCAAATTGCTCCATGGTCAAAACATCTGAAGGAATGGTACGAAATACGGCTGCTGCACCGCGGTTTTGCATAAAAGCATTAACCCTGAACCGTGCCAAGCCAGGAATTTCAAAGGAAAAATCCGACTCAAGAAACTCTTCATAATCCTTGCGCTGCTTGTCATTAATGATGTCATAAATCAATCCATGAACTTCTTTGTGATCCATCGCTTCAACATTAATTCGCCGAATATCTCCATCAACCCGAATCAAGGGAGGCATGCCGGCTGTTACATGAAGGTCTGACGCGCCTTGCTGCACACTAAAATTTAATAGTTCTTGAATATTCATCTTTGGCTTAACCCCCTATAATCAATTCTTTTAATCAACTTATTTGTGAATTCATGAGCGCCAGCATACTAGAAAAAATCCGCGAAGTTCGCCATCAAATTTCACTCTTTGAAAAACTTTACACGCGTCCAGCAGGCTCGGTTATGTTGCTTGCTGTGAGCAAAACTAGACCCTATAAAAGCATCATTGATGCTGTTGAATGCGGTCAAAGAGCCTTTGGTGAGAACTACGCTCAAGAAGCCTTAGAAAAAATCTTAGCCTTAACAGATTATGATTTGGAATGGCATTTTATCGGGCCCATACAGTCTAATAAAACTAAAACACTTGCTGAAAACTTTGACTGGGTACACAGTATCGATCGCAGCAAGATAGCTCGTCGACTAAGTGAGCAAAGGCCCTCACATTTACCTCCTTTAAAAATATTGATTCAAGTTAACCTTGATGCTGAAACTAGCAAAGCAGGCGTCGCATTGTCTGACCTAGAAAAATTAGCCAATGAGGTGAAAGGTCTCAACAATATCGAACTAGCCGGTTTAATGGCAATTCCTATACCTGGAAAAGGTGTAGAGTCACAAAGAGCCAGCTTCCATTTGCTCGCTCAAGCCAGAGATAAACTATTGAAGCAAGGCTTTGAAAGTTGTCAGCACCTTTCCATGGGGATGAGCAGCGATTATGAAGCGGCTATCGCCGAAGGCTCAACCATTGTGCGTATCGGTACAGATATTTTTGGTCCCCGAAATTAACGCTATTCATTATTGATTACTAATAAAACATTTACCTGCCATAGCTAAGTCACCACTCGTGATAGAGCATTAATCATCGAGAATACTTTGTCCTTCGCTCGGCCTCTCTCCACACCTACAAAGTGCTCTCGCTAGCTTAATTAAGCCTAAATACGCTGTTTCATGTACAATGTCGCGCATGTTTAATCAGGAACAATCCATAGCCTTTATAGGTGCCGGGAATATGGCAACAGCCTTGATAAAAGGTTTACTTGCCAAGGGTTACCCCTGCGCGAACATTTGGGCTTCAGACCCTAATAATGAGCAGTTGGAAAAGCTAAAAAAAGACACAAATATTAATGTATCTAACGATAACCCAGCGGTAATCCAACAAGCTGATGTTGTTGTATTAGCTGTAAAGCCCCAGCTAATCAATGAGGTATTGCAACCTTTGCAAAAGGCTTTAAATACAAAAGCTGTATTATTGATTTCAATCGCGGCAGGCATTTCCATTAATACGCTGGAATCTTTAAGCTCTGCCAAGCAGGCTATTATACGTTGCATGCCAAATACTCCTGCTCTGGTAGACGCTGGGGCTTCTGCCTTATATGCCAATACCAACACTAGTGAAGCTCAACAGCAGCAAGCGCAATCGATATTGTCAGCTGTAGGTATAGTTTGTTGGCTGCAAAATGAAAACGACATAGATACCGTAACCGCTTTATCAGGTTCAGGGCCGGCCTACTTTTTCCTGTTTATAGAAGCTCTGCAAGCAGCAGCTATTGAACAGGGCCTCGATCCTGATATTGCAAAAAAATTAGCACTGCAAACTGCTTTTGGTGCGGCCAAGCTGGCTCTTTCTGGTGATGGCGATGTGGCGGAACTACGCCGTAAGGTCACCTCACCCGGAGGAACAACAGAAGCAGCCTTGGCCCAATTCGAAAAAGATGATTTCAGCAATATCATTGCCCGGGCGGTAGCAACAGCCAAAGCCAAATCAGAAGAGCTAGCTCTTTTATCAGATAACTAATTAACAGAAAAAACAATGAGTGATACATGGGAAGTTCAATAAGTCAGTCTTTATTACTAATTATCAATACTCTAGGTGGCTTGTACATACTTGCTGTCATCATCCGCTTTTTATTGCAGGCCGCGCGTGCTGATTTTTACAACCCGGTATCTCAATCCATCGTGAAAATTACTGCTCCGCTGGTAACTCCGCTGCGTAAGATAATTCCTGGTTACAAAGGTTTTGATTTTGCCTCGCTAGTATTGGCTTTATTGTTGAACATTGTTGCTACCAGCGTAATGCTGCTAGTAGCAGGAGGTCTAGGCTTAGTCGGCGTCGGTACTATTGTCGCTTGGTCTAGTATTGGCTTGCTGGCTTTTATATTAAAAATTTATAAATACGGATTATTAATCTCCATAATAGCCAGTTGGATAGCGCCTCATAGCGGCAATCCCGTTTTACTTCTAATACACCAGTTATTAGAGCCCATAATGAAAAAGGTCCATAAAGTCATACCTCCGATGGGAGGCCTGGATTTTTCACCTATTTTTGTTTTCTTGGGTATTCAGGTAGTTGAAACAATGTTAGTTCAAGGGCTGGCTCAAAGCTTGCGATTATTCCCGGCTGTTGTCATAGGTATTTAGACTGATCCTTAAATATGACTCAATCAACTCTTAAAGATTCAGTTGGCATTGTTCAACCCCAATGTATTCATTTTGATGAAGCCTTAACCCTGCGCAGTGGAAAAGTTATTGATTCATATGATCTGATGATCGAATGCTACGGTGAATTAAATGCAGATAAATCCAACGCCATTTTAATTTGCCATGCCTTAAGTGGCGATCATCATGCTGCCGGTTTCCATAGTGTGGATGGCGTACAAGATGAAAAGCCTGGCTGGTGGGATAATTGTATTGGGCCAGGAAAAGCCATCGATTCCAACAATTTTTTTATCGTTAGCCTGAATAACCTCGGGGGTTGTGCCGGTAGCACCGGGCCTACATCCATAAACCCCGCTAATGGAAAACCTTTTGGTCCTGATTTCCCAATCGTAACAGTAAGAGACTGGGTTAATAGCCAGGCGCGTTTGGCTGATTATCTTGGAATAGAACAATGGGCCGCTATCGTTGGTGGCAGCCTAGGTGGAATGCAGGTAGTGCGCTGGGCAATTTCTTATCCAGAACGCCTGCGTCATGCAATTGTAATAGCCGCTGCACCAAAATTATCTGCTCAAAATATTGCCTTTAATGAAGTTGCCCGACAGTCGATCACCTCTGATCCGGACTTCCACCAAGGTCGTTATTATGAACATAACACTTACCCTAAAAAAGGCTTAACCCTTGCTCGCATGATTGGGCATATTACTTACCTGTCTGACAGCTCAATGCGTGATAAATTTGGCAAAGATTCTTTGACGGGGAAAAACTTTGGTAGAGATCTAAGCACTGGCAAACTAAATTTTGGTTTCGATGTTGATTTTCAGGTTGAAAGCTATTTGCAATATAAGGGAGAAAGCTTCTCTGGTAACTTTGATGCAAATTCTTACTTGCTGATTACCAAAACTCTGGACTACTTTGACCCTGCGGTTGATTATGATGGCGATTTGGGAAAAGCCTTCTTGCAAGGCAACTGTAAATTTCTGGTCGTGTCTTTTAGCTCAGACTGGCGCTTCCCACCAGAGCGCTCAAGAGAAATAGTAAACACTCTATTAAAGGCTAACCGTCAGGTATCTTATCTTGAGATAGAATCTGACGGGGGCCATGATGCTTTCCTATTGCCTGTTCCTCGGTACTTGGAAGGCTTATCAGCATATTTATCAGTAGTTGCAAATGAATCTGCCACGAGCAGAGAGCAAGACGATCATGCGAGCTGATGTAAGTATTATAAAAGATTGGATTGAACCGCAAAGTCGAGTACTCGATTTAGGGTGCGGTGATGGTTCATTTCTAACGCTATTAAAACAAGAAAAAAATATCTTTGATTGCGGCCTGGATTTAGACCAAGAAAATATTACAAAATGCCTGCTTGCTGGGATCAATGTTATCGAACAAGACCTGGATAAAGGCTTGGCTAATTTTTCAGATAATAGTTTCGATACTGTCTTATTAACTCAAACTCTACAGGCCGTGCAAAAACCTGATGTCCTGGTAGATGAAATGCTACGAATTGGTAAAAAATGCATTATTACTTTTCCTAACTTCGCTTATTGGCGTTATCGCCTCTATTTAATTAGTAAGGGCCGGATGCCTGTATCAACTTATATCCCTTTTGAATGGTATAACACTCCGAATATTCATTTTTGCACCATCAAAGACTTCGACTCTCTGTGTAAAGAAAAAAGTATTAAAGTTTTAAATCGAACAGTAGTTGATGACAAGTATCAGAACTCTAGCTTAATGAACATTGACCCAAATTTTTTCGGCATTAATGCCATTTACCATATTTCAAGATAACGCGATGATTAAATTTTTAAAAATAACTCCATTTTGGCTTATTGTGTCATTCTGTATTTTTGCAACACTAGTCAAGGCAGAGCAGTCTCAAGATTTTGGTGATTACACTGTGCACTATATTGCTGTTAACAGTACTTTTATCAGCCCAGAAATTGCCGAACGTTATGGCATCGTCCGATCAGCACGCAATGCATTTCTAAATATTTCCGTCATTAAAAATAGCGGCGCAGCTGTATCAGCCAAAATAACTGGGATGAAAGCTAATTTCCTAAGCCAAAACTCAACGATTAATTTTATTGAAATCAATGAAGGAGATGCCATCTACTATATTGGGCAATTTGAATTTTCTAATGCAGAAAATTTACGATTTAACATCGAAGTTCAGCCAGAAAACAACGGCCCTGTTTATCCTCTCAGTTGGACCTCTAAGCTTTATATCAATTAAAGTAAGCCGGCATAATTACCATGACAAAAGTAGTACTAGCTAGCAATAATAAGGGCAAACTAAAAGAGTTACAGCAAACTCTAAACTCCTTAAACCTTGAATTAATATCACAAAGTGAATTTAAATTTTCTGAAGCTGTAGAAGATGGTTTAAGTTTTGTTGAAAATGCCATAATTAAGGCGCGCCACGCCGCTCAGCACACTGGCTTGCCCGCTATTGCAGATGACTCTGGTTTGGAAATTGATGCCCTTGGTGGTGAGCCCGGTATTTACTCTGCTCGCTATGCTGATACGAACTTATCCAGGCAAGAAAACGATGCCGCTAATAATCAATTGGTATTAAAAAACCTTGCAGGGATTCCTGAAGAAAAAAGAACTGCTCGATTTCAATGCGTCATAGCATTTATACGTTCTGCGCATGACTCCATGCCATTAATTTTCCAGGGCACTTGGGAGGGACGTATATTATTTAAAGAAAGTGGTGATTTTGGCTTTGGTTATGATTCAATTTTTTATGTCCCTAGTCATGATTGCGCATCAGCCGAACTCGCTCCACAAATTAAAAATACATTGAGCCATCGCTTTCAAGCTATACAGGAACTAATAAAACACTGGCCTTATGACTAGTACAAAAGCGACTAGCCTAAAGGCTTTGCCGCCTCTAAGTCTTTACGTTCACATTCCCTGGTGTATAAAAAAATGTCCCTATTGCGACTTTAATTCACATGCATTTGAAAGATCTTTTCCAGAAAAGAATTATATAGACGCCTTGCTGGATGATTTACGAATTGATCAGCCTTATGCTCAAGGTCGGATGTTGCAATCTATTTTCATAGGAGGAGGTACGCCTAGTTTATTCTCTCCATCATCGCTTGCTTATTTACTACACGAAATAAAAGCAATGATTCCTTTTGTTGAGGATGCTGAAATTACACTTGAGGCTAACCCAGGAACTTTTGAGCAAAATAAATTTTCGGAATTTCGCGCTTGCGGTATTAATCGTCTTTCAATAGGCATACAAAGTTTTCAGCCTCATTTTTTAAAAAAACTGGGGCGCGTACACTCAGAACAAGAAGCATTACTTGCTCCTGAAATTGCGCAGCAAGCAGGTTTTACAAACTTTAATCTGGATCTGATGTTTGGATTACCAGGTCAAACTGCAACACTAGCGATGGATGATCTCAAACAGGCTCTAAAATTTAACCCTCCACATTTGTCTTGGTATCAATTAACCATAGAACCAAATACTGAATTTTATAGCAGACCGCCTGCGCTCCCAGCAACAGCAATAATTGAAAACATGCAAGAAGAAGGCATAACCTTACTTGAAACTGAGGGGTTTGAACGCTATGAAATTTCAGCTTTCAGTCAGCCTGATCAACAAGCAGAGCACAATCTTAATTATTGGCAATTTGGCGATTATCTGGGTATCGGAGCCGGCGCACACGGTAAAATTAGCTTAGCGCAGGAAAACCAAATCGTTCGAACAAGAAAAACTAGACAACCTCAGGCTTACCTAGACCCAACTACAAAATATTTAGCAGATCTTACCCGCATTCCAGAACAAGATCTGGTACTTGAATTCATGATGAATGCATTACGCTTGAAAGATGGTGTAGAGCTTAAGCTGTTAGAAGAAAGAACAGGAATAGAGCATGAGCAAATATACGCTATTTTAAGCAAGCTAAGAAGTGAAGGGTTACTAATGCCAGAGGCTATATGTACCAGCCCTAGAGGCTATAACTTGTTAAATAATGTACTACAGGCTTTCATGATGTGAGCGTAACAGGTAATATTGCGCCACAAGCATAATAAACCATAAATCAGGTAGCTATATAGACCCATGTCAAATGTTGCTCTAAACAATGATACATGTTCGCATGGCTTCGTTCGGGCATCTTGCACTAATTGCAACCTGAAAGGCTTATGTCTACCCCTCGCCATGGATGTCAAAGACATAGACCGTCTAGACAATATTATTCAACGTGGGCGCCCCTTACAGTCAGGGGATCACCTTTATCGGGCCGGAGACACCTTTACTTCTATTTATGCAGTTCGTTCAGGTTCAATTAAAACCTATCTAATCGATGATGACGGCGTCGAACAAATCACGGGGTTTTATTTACCAGGTGAAGTGTTAGGTTTTGATGGTATTGATAATAATAATTATGGCTGTAATGTTGTGGCTCTTGAAACGTCAACAGTCTGTGAAATACTTTTTACGCGCTTGGAAGAACTTTCTTTACAAATACCCACTTTGCAGCGACATTTTTTCCAATTGATGAGTAGACATATAGAATCAAATCATCAAATGCTGCTAACACTTAGCAAAAAGAATGCAGAAGGCCGCGTATCAACGCTTCTATTAGTCTTTCCCATCGCTACAGCCGACGTAGATTATCACCAAATGCCATGCGCTTACCTATGTCACGCATGGATATTGGCAACTTTCTCGGACTTACTATTGAAACCGTTAGTCGCACATTTAGTCGCTTACAAAAAGAAGGCATTATTGACGTTGATGGCAGAGAAGTCGTTATCAATGACCATGACCGCCTGAACGAAATCTGCCATAAGGCTCGCTAGTCTATTTATATTTTCTGCTGGCGGGCAATACCAATGCAGCAACTCCATGACAAGACTAGTAATCTTTATCTTTTTAAGCTTTTTTTCTTATTCAAGTTTAGGCGCAGACAAGCCTCTACGCGTTGCCAGCATGAGTCTGTGCAGTGATGAATTATTGCTCCTTTTGGCTGACCGCAGCCACATCATTTCCTTAAGTTATTTATCCACAGATCCACGTTATTCTTCATTTATTACTGATAATAATATTGACCTTTCGGGAATATATTTGAACAGGGGCCAAGCAGAAGAAATTATTCCACTAGAACCCGATCTAGTTTTAAGCAGTCGTTTTAGCGCAAGTAATGCAATCAATTTATTGCAGAGCTTTGGGTACTCTATAACAACTCTAGAATTCCCTGCAACACTAGATCAGACTTTTCAACAAATCGAAGAAGTGGCAATGCTGTTGGACGAACAAGAGCGAGGAGAAGACCTTATTCAACAATTTCGAAATAGCATCAACACTACCCGAGACGCTTTTGATTCAGGCCGAAATATTTCAGCCATATTTTATGCCAATAATGGTTTTAGTTATGGCGCCAATACTTTACACGATAATTTTTTAAGCTCTCTTGGTATAAATAATTTAGCCTCCGCACACGGCCTGGTGGGATCAGGAAAATTTCCATTAGAGTTGTTAGTTTCTACACAGCCAGATTTTCTTATAATTGATCAGGCCAGCTTACATGATGAAAAACTTGCCCAACCCTTACTTCATCACCCTGTCCTAAAACAATATTTTCCTGCAGAAAAAATAATTGTATTACCTAGCACTTTATTCCAGTGCGCTGGCCCAAGCCTTATACAAGCCTATGAAATTATGGCGCAAATATTGGGGGGGCAATAATGACTAAAAAACAACAGCAGCTTTATTTTGGGCTTTTATTGCTTAGCATACCTATGTTTTTTTTCTGGCATTTATTCAGCGGCCCTACAGAGCTTTCTGTCATCTCAGCATTCACTGATTTGCTTAAAGGCAATACTAGTACTGATGCCTTAATCCTTGCGGAAATTCGTCTGCCTAGAGCCTTGCTAGCAATCTGTATTGGTATCTCATTAGCGCTTTCTGGTGCTGCTTTGCAGGGCTTGTTAATTAACCCTTTAGCCAGTCCCGACCTTCTTGGCGTATCTCAGTCTGGCGTTCTTGTTGCCGTGCTAGTGCTCTACTACGGATTAGCCTCTATAAGCTGGTTTATTGTTCCCTTGGCAGCAATGTCAGGTGCTTTAATCGCAGTAGCATTTATTTTTTCACTCGCAGGAAAATATCAGGGTGCGCTAACAATTATTCTAATTGGTATTGCAATTAATGCTATTACTTCAGCCATGACATCTTTAGCATTAAACTTTGCTCCAAACCCTTTCGCTTTACAGGAAATTTATTTTTGGATGCTGGGTTCACTTAGTAATCGCAGCAGCAATGAATTATTCTTTGCATTTCCTTTTATGCTTTTAGGCTGGATCCTGATATTTCCAAGGAAACATTTTTTAGATGCAATGAGCCTGGGTGAGGATACCGCTTTATCCCTTGGTTTTAATTTAAAGAAACAAAAGTTTTTATTAATTTTTGGCGTCGCTTTATGTACAGGAGCTTCTGTTGCTGTGAGTGGAAATATCAGTTTTATCGGTTTAATGGTCCCCCATTTATTACGCCCATTGGTAAACAATGAGCCTGGACGACTGCTTACGTACAGTGCAGTTGGAGGAGCCTCTTTGTTGTTATTAGCTGACACTCTGGTACAAAATATACCAGGATCACAAGAGCTTCAGGTTGGCGTAATTACTGCCGCATTGGGTGGCCCTTTCTTTTTGTTTTTAATATTTAAAAACCGACATTTGCTAAGATGAGCACATTAATACAAGCAAATAATATTAGCTGGCAGATTAATCATGCCACTATTCTCAATGACATAAGTCTAGAATTAAGAAGTGGTGAAATGTTAGGTATTATTGGCCCTAACGGCGCAGGTAAAACGACATTGTTAAAAATACTTGCTCGAATCAATGCACCTTTTAACGGCACGCTTACTTTATTAGATAAACCGTATCAAGAAGTTGAGCTAAACAATTTTGCAAGAAAAATAGCTTACTTGGAACAAAATGCTCCCGTTAACTGGCCTTTATTGGTAGAAAAAGTTATTGCGCTTGGACGTAGTCCATATCAAAATTCTTATAAAAAATTAAGCATAGAAGACAATGCTGCTATAAAGAAAGCCATCAATGCTACGGGAATAGAACGATTGTTAGGTAGAACCATTTCAACCTTATCCCAAGGTGAAAAAATGTTAGTCGCACTTTGCAGGGTATTCAGTTCAGAACCAAACGTTATTTTAGCCGATGAACCAATTTCCGCCTTGGACCCCTATCATCAGTTATTAATACTGGAATTATTGCAACAGCAAACCAGAGCAGATCGAAATCATGCTGCGATAGTTGTGCTGCATGATTTAAGTCATGCTGCACATTTTTGTGACAGGCTGCTGTTAATGCATGAAGGAAAAATTGTTAGCTCGGGATCTGCTGAGGAAGTGCTTAGTAGCGATAATCTTCGCAAGTTTTATAAAATCAACTGCTATAGTGACTTCAAACAAGGGCTTATTCAGCCACTTAATAGAATTTAGCGTTATTAAAAGTATTAAGAGGAATATAAAGTGACTTTTTGGAAATCTCCCTCAACAGCTGATGAAATAAATGCTCGGCTTGCCAATCATATGGCCGGTAATTTAGGCATTACTTTTACTGAAATAGGAGAAAACTATTTAAAAGCAACTATGCCGCTTTCTCATCTAACTAGTCAGCATATGGGCTTTATGCATGGTGGTGCTAATGTGGTGTTGGCAGAAACAATAGCAAATATCGCTTCAACCTTATGTTGTGAAAAAGGGCAGACCGTTGTCGGCCTGGACATAAATGCTAACCACATCAGACCCGGCAAAAGTATGGTAACCGCAATTACCAAACCATTACACATCGGCCGTACTACCATGATTTGGGAAATAAAAATTTATGATGCTGAAGATAAACTAACTTGCGTTTCTCGTTTTACCGGAGCAGTAATTCCCAAACCCTAATAAAAAACTGAGAAAAGATAGGAACAAAAACAATACAAAAAGAGTGATTATGAATACTCCACATTTCCATGGCACATCAGGGTTTTTAAGCCTATTTAACCATCTGTTAAACCTGCCAACGGTAAGTTCTGCCAATCCGGCTCTGGATCAATCAAACCTAGCAGTCATAAACCTATTGGCAGAAGTCTTCGAGCAACTTGGCTTCAGTTGTGAGTTAATCCCTGTTTCTGATTCCCCTCCAAAAGCGAATTTAATTGCGACATTCGGCTCAGGGTCTGGAGGACTGGTTTTATCCGGCCATACCGATACGGTCCCATTTGACGAAGCCCTTTGGCAACATGATCCCTTAAAATTAACAGAAAAAGATGATCGCCTCTACGGGCTTGGCTCAACAGACATGAAAGGTTTTTTCGCGGTAATTTATGCGGCCTTAGAGCCACTCTTAAGACAAGAACTTAAGTTTAAGCAACCCCTAATCATTCTCGCTACTGCGGATGAAGAGAGTTCAATGAATGGTGCCCGTACTCTGGCTAAATTGGGCAAACCTAAAGCCCGTTATGCTGTTATTGGAGAACCCACTGGTTTAAAACCTATAAACATGCACAAAAGTATTATGATGGAAACTATTCGCATTCAAGGTCAAAGTGGCCACTCTTCCAACCCCGCTTTAGGCAAAAATGCACTGGAAGCGATGCATGAAGTCATAAGCGCTCTTCTGAATTTTACACAACAGCTTCAAGCTGACTATCAAAACCCGCATTTTGCCGTAGACATTCCCACTATGAATCTGGGTGTCATACATGGGGGCGACAATCCTAATCGTATTTGTGGGCATTGCGAATTGGAATTTGATGTGCGACTTTTGCCTGGCATGGCTAATGATTCTATTCGAGAAAGCATAAGCAAATTAGTTAAACCTATTGCAAGCAAGTATCAGACTAAAATTAGCCTTACATCTTTATTCCCCGGAGTAGAGGCATTTGAGAACCAAGACAGTGAGCTTGTAAAAATTGCAGAAAAGTTAACCGGCCACAGTGCTATGAGTGTGGCATTCGGCACAGAAGCACCTTTTTTACAGGAACTTGGTATGGATACTATTGTGCTTGGCCCAGGCTCCATCGACCTTGCACATCAGCCTAATGAATACATGGCTGTTAATCAGGTGCAGCCCGCCATCACTATAATTCAGGATTTAGTTAAACGCTGTTGTTTAACCTAAACCAACTACATATCCCGACGTTTTCTTTGGATAGAAAGCGGACATTAGCGCTTTTTTCTGAATACTTAGTTAAACTCTACTAAAAATAAGAAAAACCGAGACCAGAACAATGAATAATATACAAAGCTATTTACGCTCAATCCCTTTGTTTATAATATTGCTATTGCAAGCAGCAGCGGTGAAATCCCAGACGAATGATGGGGTTTTTCCTGTTGGTGTAATTGGTGAGCCAAGTGGAACTGGATCCTATCCTGCGATAGCTGAATCCTATTCATCCATGCCCATAAATACTGTTTATCGTCCGTTAGTTTTACCGCAGGAACGCCTGCCTTTGTTGCTTTGGGGTAATGGCGCATGCAGCGATGATGGACTCAGTTATGCCGTTTTCCTACGTGAAATATCTTCTCATGGTTTTATTATTGTCGCTGCCGGATACCCACGCGAGACTCCTGCAACTAATAATGCTGCACCTGCTGAAACTGCAGCATCTGCCGCACCTCAACGTGCGATAGACCCTACACAGCCTCAACAATTACTCGATGCTATTGACTGGATTCAAGCCCAGAATAATGAACCAGATAGTCCTTTCTATCAGCATGTTGACCTAGATAATCTAGGCGTCATGGGACATAGCTGCGGCGGGCTTCAAGCCCTTGCAATGTCCGCCGATCCGCGCGTGGATACCACCATTCTCTTCAATAGTGGCGTATTGAATGCTGGTCCGGATGCCGGACGCAGTGGCATTTCTGTACTGAAATCGGATCTTGAGAAAATTCATGCTCCCATTGCATACATCAACGGCGGCCCAAGCGATATTGCCTATCTGAATGCGGTAGATGACTTTGAACGCATCAATCACGTTCCCGCTTTTTTTGGTGAAAACCAAGTAGGACATGGTGGCACCTTCAGGATAGCACCTAACGGTGGTGATTATGCTCAGTTCGCCACTGCATGGATGTCATGGCAACTAAGAGGAAATCACCAAACCACAATGTTTTTGGGGGAAGATTGCGACCTTTGTAGTAGACCGAACTGGAAAGTTCAGAAAAAACAGATTGACTAGTGAACATCTGCTTTCAAACCAAAATGGACATAAAGAGTTGCCTCACAATGTTATAAGAGTGCGACTGCTGATCCAATTAAGTCATTACGTTATGAATAAGAACTATTTAAATGTTCGCTTTTGGCCGAAATCAGATATTTGTTCAGTTAGACCGCTCTTTTTAGCGGGTTTTTGTAACTTCTCAAAACGCGCATGTTGGATTCGAGCTGAATTTTATATACATAAAAAAGCCTGCGATAGCAGGCTTTTTTATGTTTTGTGTTTTCCTTTATACAGGAAATCTTTTTATCTACCTGTTAATTCAGGTCAAAGCGATCTAGTGTCATCACCTTAGTCCAAGCATCCACAAAGTCTTGAGCAAATTGCTCTTTAGAATCATCAGCTGCATAAAATTCTGCAACAGCTCGCAACTCGGAATTTGAACCAAAAATAAGATCGACGGGTGTGCCGGTCCATTTAATTTCTCCGGTCTGCCGATCACGTCCCTCATAAATACCTTCATTACTGCTTGATTGTGACCACTCTGTCGACATGTCTAGCAAGTTAACAAAGAAATCGTTACTTAAGGTTCCAGGCTGTTCTGTAAATACACCATTGGCAGATGCACCAACATTTGCATTTAGTGAGCGTAAGCCACCTATCAGGACAGTCATTTCAGGGACGGTCAAATCTAGTAAATCCGCTTTATTGATCAAGGCCTGTGCAGGTGATTGACGCTCACTACTGGAATAGTAGTTGCGGAACCCATCGGCTTTTGGCTCAAGTACAGCAAAAGAAGTGATGTCCGTCTGTTCTTGGCTTGCATCAGAACGCCCAGGTCTAAAAGGAACATCTATATCATAACCACCAGCCACTGCTGCTTGTTCAATAGCAGCAGCGCCACCTAGCACAATCATGTCAGATAAAGACACTTGTCTTCTGGAGTTTCGATCGTTGAATTCGCTCTGTATGCCTTCCAATACTTCAAGCACTCTAGATAGTTCTGCAGGGTTGTTAGCTTCCCAATTTCGTTGTGGTGACAGACGAAGTCTTGCACCGTTTGCACCACCGCGCATATCGGTAATACGGAAAGTAGAGGCTGAGGCCCAAGCAGTTCTGATAAGTTCTGAGTTGCTCAATCCTGATTCAAGAATTTCAGATTTTAAGCGTGAAATATCTCTGTTGTTAATTAAATTGTAATCAACTGCAGGGACGGGATCTTGCCAGATAAATTCTTGATCCGGCACCATAGAGCCTAAATAGCGAGTTGATGGTCCCATATCTCTATGAGTCAGTTTAAACCATGCTCTAGCGAAGGCTTGCTCAAATTCTTCAGGGTTATCCAACCATCGCATTGTGATCTCACGATATGAGGGATCAACTTTCAGCGCCAGATCGGTTGTAAACATGATTGGCGCATGTCGTAAAGATGAATCATGCGCATCAGGAACAAGGTTGGCACCAGCTCCACCTGCAGGAATCCACTGTGTAGCACCCGCTGGGCTTTGTGTTTGCACCCAATCCCAGTTGTAAAGGTTTTGTAGGTAATTATGAGTCCATGCAGTTGGGTTTACCGTCCACGCCCCTTCCAGACCGCTGGTTATAGTGTCGGCACCATTACCGCTACCACAGCTATTGGTCCAGCCAAGGCCTTGTGCTTCAATGCCTGCAGCCTCAGGTTCTACGCCAACACATTCACTTGGTGGAGCCGCTCCATGCGCTTTACCAAAGGTATGACCACCAGCAATAAGTGCAACGGTTTCTTCATCGTTCATTGCCATGCGACCGAAGGTCTCACGGATATCTTGAGCAGCAGACATAGGGTCGCCATTGCCATTCGGACCCTCAGGGTTTACGTAAATAAGACCCATCTGTACAGCGGCAAGAGGATCTTCCAAATCTCTGTCGCCACTATATCTTTCGTCTCCAAGCCATTCTCCTTCAGGGCCCCAATAAATTTCGTCTGGCTCCCATGCATCTACACGGCCACCGGCAAAACCCAGAGTTTCAAAACCCATTGATTCCATAGCAACGGTACCTGTAAGCACCATTAAATCAGCCCAAGAAATACTGCGACCATATTTTTGTTTGATAGGCCAAAGTAAACGGCGTGCTTTATCCAGGTTCGCGTTATCTGGCCAGCTATTAAGCGGAGCAAAACGCTGCATGCCGCCATCTGAGCCACCGCGACCATCACTTACCCGATAGGTGCCTGCACTGTGCCATGCCATTCTTATAAAAAACGGACCATAATGCCCATAATCTGCTGGCCACCAGTCTTGTGATTCTGTCATCAAGTCTACTAAGTCTTGCTTTAAGGCATCCTGGTCAAGGTTTGCAAATGCTTCGGCATAATCGTATTCAGTCCCCATTGGGTCAGACTCAACGGAATGCAGTCGCAGCGGTTCCATGTTCAACTGATTAGGCCACCAGTATTCATTGGTAGCCATATTTTGTTGGGCATTTGAAACATTAAATGCAGCGAAGGGCGATAAGCCAATCGCAAGCGTTGTAAATAAAGGTATCGTTCGTTTGAACATTATATTCGTCTCCATTAGATTAAATTTGTTTACTAAACTAAGCACTTTTCCTAGCGGTTCAGATCTGGCCAGAATGAGAATTTTTTCTCTATATGCTCAGTCTCTTACTATTTGTGTATAGACTTATAGATGTACATCAGTAAAACTACCGATTAACATATTATTAATCAAATGAATTAAACTAATTGAATCAATCGATATTATCGATAACATATTAATTAATGTGTCAATGGTGGGATCAATTATTTTTGATTGACTAGTGTGTCTCTAGGCAGGGCAGTTAGACAGTGAGAATGTAGTGAAGAGCAGATTAATCTATCCTGCCATGGTTGGCGATTGCTTGTTCCCAGTAAACAATATCAATTCCAACCTCACTTTTGAGCCCTTCCAATATTGTGTTGACGATGGCTTGTTCTAACAACACCTCAATTTGCACACGCTTACGTCTGCCACTGACTTGCTCTGCCATACTCATATTTGAAAAAGCACCATGACCATTCACTTGATAAGAAGTAAAGCCGTTAATAAATTCTTGACTCAGCAGGTAATCGACCATGTCTTTTTCTTTAAAAAACCCGAATAAAAAAAATAAGAAATAGGCTGGCTAAGAATAATGTCACCTAAAAGCTTCTCTCCTTGGTTTTTAACAACTTCTATTCGAAATAAAGATTCACTCACTAAATATTTAACTTTATTTTGATGGGTTTGAGTAAATATCTAGTCTAGCTTTTAGCTTCTGTCAAAACTGTTTTAAATAAAACAGCATTATTCAGATACTTCTGCCTAAGTAGTAGATATTACTAAGAGAAAGGAGATGAAGGACTTTCGTAAAGAGTTTGGCTGGGGTGGTAGGATTCGAACCTACGCATGACGGAGTCAGAGTCCGTTGCCTTACCGCTTGGCTACACCCCAGTAACAGAGGCGGCATTAGACCAATCCTCGTCCTTTAGGTCAATCTGAGTGGCAATGAATTTTTCTCTACTGCCGCATAAAATGTTGCTATGTTTTGGATTTATTAAATTGAATACATGGTACGATTCTGCAAAAGACAAAGGAATTCATGATGCTAAGCCAAACAAAAATATCAATTCATAAGAGCCTCCTTAAGGCCGTGCTTTTCGCTGTGTTTCTGCCCGTATCCGTATATGCTCAAAATCAGGGTTCACAATTAGCAACTGCGGCAGATGTCGTTGGTTCTGGGAATTATATTCATATTGTAGAAGATCTTGATCGTACACTTGCTTTTTATCAGGATCTTTTAGGTGCCGAGCCAAATGGCGGTTCTGAACCACGTGCCTTTGGCGCTCTTGAACCAGTATTGCAAATGTACAATGCTGTTGGCACTGAATTTAGAGGTGCGACTATACCTGTGCCAAATACAGATTTAGGCATGGAATTTTTAGAGTGGCGCGGGGTGCAGCGTCCAGTACTTGAACCGAATTTCTTTGATCACGGCTCGCCTATATTTTTATTGTTTGTACGCGATATTGAAGCTTCAATAGCTTCGGTTATTACAAATGGAGGTTCAATTATCACTCCAACCGGGGGAGCCGTAGGCACAGGCAGTCGCTTTATTCTGGTTCAGGACCCGGATGGCTATTTTATCGAAATTCTTCAACTTGAACCTACAACAGCTTCAGGGATGACAGGAAATGTACTTTCTGGTGGGTTTCGTTTTACAGTGGGCGATGCGAATCAAACAGCTCAATTCTATAACGATGCCTTTGGGTTTGAGCTACCAGAGGCCGAGGATTTCGTTGAGGATTCCTTACTAGGTGCAATAACCGGTTTAGGCATTGCAAATTCACGTCTGGTTTTTGGCATGGTGCCAAGCAGTAATTTGAATGTTGAATTACTTGAACTAATTGTTGATGACGAAGCAAGAATTCATCAGGAATTACCCGGTATTGGCTCTTCTATGTTGCGTATCTTTGTTCGTGATTTGGATGTATCTATAAGCAAATCATTGGCTGCCGGAGCAGTGCTGGCTGCTAGCAATGAACAAGCTGTAACTTTTGGCAACGGCATGCGAATGCAGATTATTGAAGACCTGGACGGCTTATTGCTACAACTGGTAGAGCGACCATAAGAGTAAGTGCTTAGGTAATAGAAATATTCCAGGCTTGGAAGAGGTTAAAAAAGAAATATGTGGTTGCAAACAAGTTGTGAACTAAGATTTAACATTCAGATTCCTACCCCATTTGTCTTGATGTTACGCCTTCGAAGTGGGTCGCAACAATGGATTGCTAATGAAGAATACGTGCTAGAGCCGAATGTGATAGCGACTGAATTCACAGATGATTTTGGCAATCTCTGCCAGCGACTTGTAGCACCAAGAGGTGATTTTAGAATTTTTACTTCTGCGCGTATCAATACCCCCGATACTATCGATATAGCGCCAGGGGCTGCATTTGTAGATGTTGAGAACTTACCTGATGATGTGCTCAAATATTTGCTTCCCAGCCGCTACTGCGAATCTGATCGATTTGGACTGATGGCTACTGAAATTACAGCTAACCAGATTTTGGGCTATGATCAGGTAGAAGCAATTGAGAGCTGGATGAAAAAGAATATTAGTTATAAACCGGGAAGCAGTTTTTATCCTCAATCTGCTATAGAAGTTAACCAACAACAAACTGGCGTGTGTAGAGACCTAGCCCACTTGGGTATAGCCCTTTGTCGTAGTCTGAGCATTCCTGCGCGGATGGTGGTTGGTTATTTATACGGTCTGAAGCCAATGGAATTACATGCCTGGTTTGAAGCATTTGTATCTGGTCGCTGGTATACCTTCGACGCAACTCAACAGACTAAAGAAGGAGGCTATGCAGTAATTGGTTATGGTCGAGATGCGGCTGATGTGGCAATGTATAACCAGTTTGGCCCCGGGTTAGTTCCACTTAAGCAAATTGTTACTGTAGAAAAAGTTTAATTTTCCAGTTCTTCGTTTATACCTTCCTATATTTTTTATTACTTTTCTCTCTTCATGGGATTCAGGCTTTTATAATTACCTAAATATTTTTAAAAACAAACTGAAAATATTGAGGTAGCTGATGGTTGAGCAAACTTCTAAAACCGATACTAATTTAATTCTGATTGATGAACTGAATGATTTTTCCAAGCATTCTTTGCAAGTCGTTGGATCTTCACGACGTGAAATAATCTTGCTAAGTAAAACCCTTGATCCTGCTATTTATGATAATGAACCTTTTTATCAAGGCATACTTGATTTTGCCCGCGGCGATCGAAATGTTCAGGTGAAAATTCTGGTGAAGGATATTAAACCAGTAGTTGAACAAGGGCATCGTATTTTAAATTTAGCACGAAGACTATCTAGTAAAATAGAAATCCGGAAATTGCTGGTTAAGCCTGAAAAAGATTCGATTACTTATTTAATAGGTGAACGTAGACACCTGCTTTATATGCATGAAGATCAGGTCTATAACGGTTTTGTTAATTATGAGGCTGCGCAAGAAAGCAAAAGTCTTGCTGATGAGTTCACCTACTTGTGGGATAAACATAGTGAACTGGATCCTGCTTTACGTACTATGCTGTTATAGGCTTAAGTATTATTAATAAGTAATTTGATAGATTTATGAATGTCTGATTTTGGGCAGAAGCGGACAAAAAAAGGGGCTTCAATTACCCCTTTTTACTGTAATAGTAAATTCTAAAACTTCATAGCTAATTAAAGTGCATCAATCGTGCCATTCCCTGGTGGAAAAGGTAAAGCAGGATTAGGTGTGCGTAGATAAATCTCATTATGTATAGCTATTCTAGCAACTCTATCAGCTCTTGCTTGAGCTTGAGTTTGTTGGATTTGTAAAGCCCACTCCATGTCTTGCTCTAACCCAGGATACGATGCAGGTCTGCTTACTGCAATTTGATAAGCTCCAGTTGTACTGCCGCAAACCCTGACTAGTTCCGTTTGTTCTGTTGCACCGCTCACCCATCTGGCTTCAAAACCGTTAAGATAAAAGCATCCTTCAGCATCTGGTCTAACATCTGCCGTATCATAATATACGGTCCTCGGTGCTACGCCATAATCTTTACCTGTAATGCTATCGATTACATTGGCGCCTTCTGGCACTGATGATATTGCAAGTCTTGCATGAGTTGCACAGCCCGCTGCTAGACAAGATAAAAAAAATAGAAAAACTAAGGATTATTTTCATTTTTATATTTTTCGGCAATGCTATTGAGAACATCCCGGCCCTTAAAGCTACGCTTATTAATTAAGAATATCAATTACCTAGCTTAGGTACGTTTTTTACTACTCACCTCTTTTTAGCCCCCTAATTTAGGCGTGCTATTCAAGACAAAAATATTAGGAACTACAGCGCAGATGCTTCTTATTTCTGCTAGCTTTGTAATAAAAACCTTTTTGCAGGATTAACTAATATTCGTTTCCCCATACCTTCTCTTCCTAACAGCATTAAATAGCTCATATCTGATCGGTTGGTTAGGGTGAGTTCTATTGGCCAGGAATACTTACCCAGCCTCATTAATGTTTTAATAACGTATCGAACTTCAGAAGTTCCGTTGGATGATTTTATTGTTCGCACATCATGCAACGCCGCTTTACATGATGTTATTTTTTTTATGTCATAGACGTCAGGGTGAATATCAAAGCTTACCCAAGGCTTCCCTTGATGCATGTACTTTCCTAAATTATCAACATGAAGAGATGATGTTTTAGCTCCAGTATCAATTTTTACCTGCAAATTGTTTATACCAATCTCAGGAAGATCACAGCTCTCTATACTACCAATAACTATTTTAGTATCCATTGCTAGCTAACTCATATGATTACGCAAAATATAAATTAATAATTCCCTTTGACTCTAACTATCTGATTTTTCATCGGGCAACAGGTCATCTTGCATAATCTCAATATTCTCAATAATTTCTTCGTCTTCTTCCGAGAAATAAGCGATATGAAACATTGCATCACCCTCCTGCACCAAAGGAATATTTTGCTTGCCAATTATAATGCCTGATTTTGATGCGTGAATTGAATCAAAAATTTCACCAAAAGGGCTTCCTATTTTTGCAAGGAGATCACCTTTTTGTACTTTATCACCCAAATTTTTCAGATTATTGACAATACCACTAGCATTGGCTCGTGACCATGAACTAGTGTTTGCTATAAATGGGGAGACTTTTAATTTTCTCGAATCTCCCCGTTTTTTCTTCTTTATTATGCCTAGGTGTGCGAGTACATTTTGAATGCCCCGTATACCTGCACGAATCGATAACTCATCAAATCGTAAAGCCTGACCAGCTTCATATAATAAAATTTTTGTACCTGATTGGACGGCAGACTCGCGCAGAGAACCATCACGCAGATTAGAGTTCAATAATACTGGCACACCAAATACCTCTGCAAGCTCACGAGTTTCCTGATCTTTTAAATTCGCCCTTATTTGGGGTAAATTAGAACGATGAATCGCTCCAGTATGTAAATCTATACCGTACTCACAGTTCTTTACGATTTCAGAAAGAAACTTATTAGCAACAATACCCGCAAGAGAACCTTTAGTAGAGCCAGGAAAGCAGCGATTAAGATCACGACGGTCTGGCATATACCGACTTTGATTTAACACTCCATAGACATTAACCATGGGTACAAATATTACAGTCCCTTTTAATATACGCAGGCTTTTTTGTTTGATAAGGCGACGGATAATTTCTATACCATTTAACTCGTCACCATGAACAGCTGCAGAAATAAAGATAGTAGGCCCATCAATTTTACTGCGTATCACATGCACAGGCATAGAAATGTCTGTATCGGTATAGAGCCGGACTACAGGCATTTCTATTTGTACAGTTTTGCCAGGGGAGATGGAGTGCCCACCAATAATTAGCTCTTCCATCTACTAACCTTTACCGCGAGTTTTTGTTTTATGTGGCTTGGCGTTGCTCTCGATAAACTCATAAATCATTCCGGCTACATCTTTACCCGTTGCTGATTCTATTCCTTCCAAACCCGGCGATGAATTCACCTCCAAAACAACAGGCCCATTTTTAGATTGTAAAATATCGACGCCACAGACATTCAATCCCATCGCTTTCGCAGCATTCACTGCTGTAGCGCGCTCCTCTTTAGATAAGCGTACTATTTTTGCAGAACCTCCTCGATGCAAGTTAGATCTAAATTCTCCTTGAGCGCCCTGACGCCTCATCGCAGCCACAACTTTATTTCCAACAACCAAACAACGTATATCTGCCCCTCCAGCTTCTTCAATGAATTCCTGAACTAAAATGTTAGCTTTCAAGCCCATAAAAGCCTCGATAATAGCTTCTGCAGATTTGTTGGTTTCGGCCAACACAACGCCTATACCTTGTGTGCCTTCTAATAGTTTCACTACTAAAGGAGCCCCACCTACATTCTTAATAAGGTCGGGAATATCATCCGGTTTGCTGGCAAAACCAGTGCGAGGTAAGCCTATGTCTTTTCGAGACAGCAACTGTAAAGAACGCAACTTATCTCTTGATCGACTGATTGCGACTGACTCGTTTACACAAAATGTCCCCATCATTTCAAATTGACGAACCACTGCCGTTCCATAAAAAGTGATTGATGCTCCAATTCTAGGAATTACCGCGTCATAGCGAGGCAACTGCTTACCTTTATAACGAACCGCTGGGCGGCTCCGGGTCACATCCATATAGCAGTGAAGAGTATCAATGATATCTACCTCATGGCCTCTCGCTTCTCCTGCTTCCTTTAAGCGCCTGGTGGAGTAGAGCGTCTCTACACGAGATAAAATAGCGATTTTCATGGTATATAACCTTTTAAGTATAGAGAATATCAAAATAATAAATCCCGGCGGCAAATTACAGTAAAAAGTTAATTTCACCTACACTTATTTTACACGCCTCTATAAGACTGATTTTTTTCTAAAACAGACCCTCAGATTTTACTTTTGGGTACAGCGCTTAGTAACACTGTAGCCTCTAACTATAATTACATACCAAAACTCCAATTCTCACCCCCTAATTACTCCCTCTTAAAAGGAGAATTTCTTACCTGCTAACTACATTGAAGCGGGGTGTGATTAACTATCCTATTAAAGGTCTTGGGTTGTGCGCAGACTTTTCTGAAGCACCTTTTGTTACTGCCACCAAAGTTTACCCAGACAGCCCGAAAGTTGATGATGAGAATTTCATAATGGCACAAGTTGCAGCCGTTGGGGGTGTACTAGATTATCTCAAGGCGATCTAAAGTAACCTAGTAAATGTTAGATAAGCTGGACTCGGTAAGATTTATTAATTGAATATGGGAAATTCTCTTAAATAATACCTTTTCTATCCATATCATCTAATGTCCTGATATGATTGCTTTTTGGTCTCAGTCGAGAATATGAAATTATGAAAAAAACTATCCTAACTTACTTTTATACAATGTTTTTAGTGCTTTTTGGGCAATCCGCTTTAGCTCAAGATAATGACTCCGATGATTCTGAGAATGAAACTAGAGAGCAATCGGATACCTCATCATCAGAGGGGCGTAGTCAAGATGACGACGATGATGATGATGATGATCGCAGACAAGACTCAGATCGCGATGACGATGACGACGACGATAATGATGATCGCAGACAAGGCTCAGACCGCGATGACGGTGATCGTAGAGGAAACGGAAATGGCAGACAAGACGCAGACCGTAGACAGGATGGTGACAGACGACCTGAAGGTTCAGGCAGACCAGATAGAGTAGGAAGGCCAGATACAGAAAATAATGCTGGAGGGATTGGCCCAGGTGGCAGATTTGACAGAGATAATAACAACCCTTCTTCTGAACGTAATAACTCTAACGAAAACTCTAATCGTGACAGATAAATAATTCTATCGTCTATGCCATGTTAGAAATGTAGGCTGCGTTAATGTCCGCTATCGACCCGAAGCGGACATTTAAAAATTGCAGTAATATCGACCTTCTAGGTAAAAATTAGTATTACGTCCTCCGTATATTAAAAGCTAACACAGCTTGTGACATTTAGAGGAATTCTGACTTTAGGAATAGTAACCAGATACATGGGGAAACCATGCATAATTCATTTTACGATTCTGTTCTTATTAATATTTTGCTGTTATTTTTACTTAATTAAGCGACCCTCCATTCACCTAAAGAGGTATATTCAACTCATGCAAATGATAAATAAAACTATAGTGATCGTATTTACTTTTATCCTATTTGGGGCATCGATGGGATTTGCACAAATAGGCTCGGACGGTAATGAAATCCTATTGCAAGGCGGTTATGTGCTGTCGATGGATTCAGAAATTGGTGATTTGACAAGTGGCGATGTACTTATCCGTGATGGGCAGATCATTGAAGTTGGCGCTTCCATAGACGCACCCCAGGCACAGGTCATTGATGCGACGGGCATGGTCATCATGCCTGGCTTTGTAGAAACACACTGGCATATGTGGGAGAGCTCCTTGCGTGGTATGGCCAATGATGCTGCTGAATATTTTTACTATTCTGAAGTTTTGACACCCCACTATACTCCTGAAGATTTCCATGCAGCCGTCAGATATGCCGCGTTGGACGCGATTAATGCTGGTATCACCACAGTTCACAACTGGGCTGGAGTCCAAAATGACTTTGAAAATGTCCAGGCAGAAATGCAGGCTCTAGTTGAGAGTGGGTTGCGAGCGAAAATGGGCTACCTGGCAATTATCGAGGGAGAAATGACTGGCGGTGCTGAACTCAACAGGGCGATTGACTGGGTTAATGAAAATGGCGAACAGAGGCTTAGTTTGAGCTTGTTGCTAGATGGTGTTCAAGCTGTACAGATGCAAACTGCTACGGAACTGGGAAGAACATTAAACCTCTGGCCGATCACTGATCATAGCGGCGGCTTGGGGACTCCGGAAGTCAGCGGCGAAGAATTTATAGTGACACATGGCCCGGGGTTAACACCTGAAGCCATTGAGATCATGGTAGAAAAGGATATTAAGGTAGCATTGTCACCATTAATTGATCCCATGATCGGTGGGGGTCTGCCGCCAGTATATGAGCTGCTTGCGGGTGGCGTACCGCTGGAAAATATTAGTTTTTCGGTTGATGTCAGTGCCCAGACACCTGTTGACCCTTTTGCCTCCTTGAGAGCCATGGTTAATTCCGCACGCATGCAGCAAGTCGAGGCCAATCAGGCCGGGATAACAGCAGGAACACTCAGGATTCCTGCACCAGGTACTGAATGGCTTTTTTCCTATCGTGATGCCTTGCTTACCGGCACTTACGGCGGTGCCAATGTGCTTGGACTTGCCGATCAGATAGGGTCACTGACACCAGGCAAGCGTGCTGATGTCATCATGGTGAATATGAACATGATTAACATGTTGCCATTAACAGATGTGAATATTCCCATGCAGCTTATTCAGCATGGGCTTCCAGCAAATGTTGATACAGTCATCATAGAAGGAAAAATCAGAAAGTTGAACGGTGAAATTGTCGGTGTTGATATGCAGCAGGTAATCAATGAAGCAGCTCAGTCACAGACTGAAATCCGTAATCGTGCAGACGAAGTCATCGATACCGGCCGATAAATTAAATGTCCGCTTTTGGCCGAAAGCGGACGTTAGCCTAGATAGGTATTAAGTATTCACAAAATGCGAACACAATTCAAACTATCTTGTTAGTCTGCTGGCGATATCAGCAACATGACGACCTTGAAACCTTGCAATATCTAATTCCAACTGACTGGGCTGCCTAGATCCATCACCATCAGTAATGGTTGAAGCACCATAAGGTGACCCTCCATTTACTTCTGACATATCAAGCAGCTTTTGCTCTGTATATGGCACACCAACTACCATCATTCCGTGATGAATGAGCGTCGTATGAAAGCTGGTAATCGTTGTTTCATGCCCACCATGTTGACTTGCACAGCTAGTGAAAACACTTCCAATTTTCCCCACGAGCGCTCCATTCATCCATAATGCTCCAGTCTGATCCAAAAAATTCCTCATTTGTGCACACATATTCCCAAACCGGGTCGGCGTCCCAAATATTATTGCATCAGCTTCAGCAAGTTTATCAGGCTCCGCAAATGGAACTTCCTCAAATACTTTTCTCGTTTCTCTTGCACCACTTAACAAAAGCACATCATCTGGAATTAATTCTCGAACCTGAAGGAGTTTTACTTCAGTATTTTCAATATCTGCTGCTCCAGCTGCTATCTCGTTTGCTAACTGATGCACATGCCCATACATGCTGTAAAAAACGACTTGTATTTTGGTTTTCATGATTCAACTTTCTCCAATTGTTTAGGGTCTTTTATTAATTCAGAGTGTTCCCTACATAGAATACGTATTAATGCTTCCTTTATAATCACTTCACTATTCGAACTAAACGATTTTTCTCTCCAAGCGACATAACCATCAGGTCTTACCAATACTGCGCCATCGGTTGTAATTCCATATGCTTCAGAAAATGGAAGAGAAAATGGGCTCGAGATCTTTTCACGATGTATTGGTAACTCTACATATTCAGCATTTGAGCCAGGAGGATTAATAACTTTGAAGCCAATCACGATATCCAATTCGCTTGCTAATTTTTCTACTACTTTTCCCCATTCTGCACCATGATTAGAAGTTATCAGCACAAAGTTTTGACCATATAAATCAATTACTGAACTACGCTTATTGTTAATAAAAAGCTCAACATGAGGAGCTCTTGTCCCAGGCAAAGCAAAAGACTTTCTTGGATCTATATCTGACTTTCCATCATCTTCATAGTCTTTATCAAATATCACTGCCCCTGACCTGTATCGGTTAAATTCTACATGTACATCAGGGATTTGCTTCTTAACACCTTCCATGCCTAAATCTGGATCAGATCTTGTCACATACCTCTGGTAGCCCTGCTCTATCATTTGCATCGCAGCTGGCTGTCTTTCATCGTTATATGATTCCAATAACTTTTCTCTAGCAGCACCTTTTAATACCATCGCCAACTTCCAGGCCAAATTATGTGCATCTTGCACGCCTGTATTTCCTCCATAACCACCAGTTGGAGTAGTGACATGCGCAGAATCACCTGCTAGAAAAATTTTGTTTTCCTGAATTCGCTCTGCAGCATGACAAACTGCTTCCCACTTATGAATGTCCTCGACTTGTACATTTAGCGACTGGTCACCAACAGCATCTTTAACATATTGCGCAGCTTTTGCATTACTGATATTTCCCGCTGCATTTCGGGCATCTGGTTCATTAATATCGCCAACTGTAAATATGACGAGAAACCCACCAAGACCAGTTTTTTCCAGCCTAAAAAAACCTCTAACGTTTTCATTATTGACATAAATAACACCAAGGTTTCTGCCTCTGAGCGCTTTTGAACAATCAGCTTTGAAATAGACAGTGATACTTTGGGACATCACCGGATAACCATTCATCTTGATACCAAGCTGATTTCTTACAGGACTCCTACTACCATCACAGGCAATCAGGTATCGGCCTCTGAACGACTTTTTACTTTTATCATCAATATGCTCTGCTTCAAGATAGACTCCTTGCTCATCCTGTGAAAAATTATTGACTTTATGAGCATATAGAAATGCTGAGCCTAATTCTTTTGCCCGGTCTTTTATAATAGGTTCCAGGACCTGCTGCGGCATAAAAAGTCTACGAACCGGCGTGAGATCCTGAATTCCTTGGTTAATGTCAGGTATATAGTTAGCAATTTCTCTGCCGGCAAGAGTTTCGACCGCATTCATGCCACCATTTGGATCATATAAAGCATGTGCAGCCTTAATAACTTTATCCTCAATACCTGCCTGTCTAAGCATTTCTAGTGTACGCAGCTGGAAATAACCAGCCCGAGGATGTATTGCTGTACCCTGATGCTTCTCGATAATCAGACTTTTAATTCCATGCATGGCTAGAAACATTGAAACCGATAAGCCAACAAGACTGCCACCTATAATCAGCACCGGATATTCATTTATGTTTTCATTATTATTAGAAATGCTCATTTCTTAACCTCTTATGATTTAACGATTTGGTATCTATTTAAAAAAGTGCTTACAACTTTTGAGGAATGATTTTCGATTTCTTCTTCGCTTGGTGAAGATTGTGCACCTACTACCTGAGCAACCAATTTTTCCCAAAACAATAACCCTTGGAATTCGTGTGCTGCCCAAATCGGGTCACTAATATCTAGTTCTTTAGTTGCAACCTTTGCAGAGAAATATTGAATTAAAGCAGCCTGGGCTGTTTGCGCCCCAACACGATAATAAGTTGGGCCTATTTCAGGAAATTGCGATAAAGAAGAAATCGTAGCCCTAACTACTGCGACATGCCGATCATTAAGAATTTTTGCCATGGCTAGTTTGGAATACATTAATAAAGCATCCTCAACATCCAGTTCCTGTAAATGAAATGCTTGTAATGCCTGAGAAAGTTCAATAGCTACATCTTCTGTTAGTGCAGCCAGCAAGCCCTGTTTGTTGCCAAAATACTGATAAATGGCTGATTTAGAACAGCACGCTTTTTGACAAATTGCATCCAAGCTCGTTTCTTCATAGCCAAATTCAACTAATAACTCTGTAGTTACTTGTTTTATAAACTCACGTTTGGCTAGAGCCTTGTTTGATTTCAGGCTTAGACTACTCAACTTATACTCGTATATAGTACTCATTGGTATTTTTATTTACTTTATATATCAATTAGTTAAAATGTTTATTTTAATATTATGTATTTTATAGTACTAATTAGTACTTTTTTTGTCAATATTAAAGTTAGCCTGGCGAGAGTATCAGAACTCATTTTTTTGAAATCTATATTCCAGTAATATTCTTATTCTCGGGGAGGGCGAAGTTCCCTGCGGATGGAGAAATTATGGCAAGCCATCAAGCGTATAATTTTGCAGTGAATTCTTAGTTTAATATTAGGCATTTCCTAATGTCTGCATTGGGTCGTAAGCAGACGTTTAGTTTAGTCTCTTTTGGGCCAGAAGCGGACATATCAGCATGTATATGTGACTATTAAGTATACTTAATGATAATTTCTAGCGCAGTTGTTCGTTACTCTGATAAACACCAAAATGAACAAATGGAGCTGTGGCTGGTTGTCTTGGCGAGACATTATCTGGCACAAGATGCCTAACAGGCGTCAAACTTTTCAGGTAAACCGCGATTGAATAAGCATCATCATTTGTAATATTTGCATAGCTGGGCCAAGGCATTACTGGGATAGTTTGAGAATTATGATTATCCAATCCACTTTGTACCATAGTCACAATCTGCCCAATACTCCAACTACCAATACCTGTTTCCATATCCGGTGTTAGATTACCTGGATACACAATACCCGGATTACGAACAGCCAGGGGGTTTGAATAAGCTATCCCAATATTTGAACCAGCCAAAAGCTGGTTTGGAACAGGAGCACCTACCAAGGCTCCATTAGTATGGCAACTACCACAACCTAACAACCCCACTAGGTACTGTCCATTGGCGACGATTTCTTCTGGAAAAATCATTGTTGAATCAGGGTCGGGAGTTTCCAAAATAGCGACCCTATCCAACTGAGTATAATCATCAAGAGGGTTATAGGTATTAGCACAACTGGAAAGAATCAGAGCCATTGAAAAAGTTTGCAAGATATTTAAATTCTTCATGGGTATTACTCCAAAAGGAAGTGTAAATAGTATAAAAGCACTTTATAAAGTAAGCCAATCTGGCTTTATTCAGTTACAACCCATTAATTTTAATTCATTTACTCTTTTTTGCAGAATTAGTTGAGATTTGTTCAATTGTGAGAATGTCTGCTTTGGATAGAAAGCAGACGCACTCAAAATCAGTTATCTGCGATGGAAAACTGCTGCTCTAAAAACTCCTGAAAAGGTATTCCAAAATTTCCTTTAAAGATTTTCCATGCTTCACGTGTGGCTTGGCGTTTACACACAAACCTGATTAGCCAAATCAGCTCTTCCCAATCTGAATCGGGTAATATATTATTTTTGTGCAAATTAAACATATTATGCCAATGCACAAGGGTGCTTCTTTCAAAAATAGCAATATGATCTTAATAGTAATATATACTGAATATTTTCGGTAACCTGCCTTAATGACGCTAACACCCTAAGGGTAGATGAATCGATGATTCTATATTAAGTATTCGTTATAATTTTATTCTATATGACTGAACGTCCTCTATCGACCCAAAACAGACATTCAAAATCTAGGCGAATTAATATATGCCTTTGGTAGACTTGATTACTCAGCATGAAATGGCTATCCGGCTAAGTTTTTTCTTTGGTATTTTGCTAATCATGGCGCTTTGGGAACTTGTTGCCCCTCGTCGCCAGTTGAAAGTATCTAAGCTTATGCGCTGGACCAATAATCTGGGACTAGTATTTTTGAACAGTATTGTACTGCGCTTACTTTTCCCTGCAGCGGCGGTAGGGGTGGCCATCTTTGTAGAGTCTAATAGTTGGGGCTTACTGAATTATTACAGGCCTGCGTTTCCTTGGGCAGTAGTACTGTCAATTATCGTATTGGATTTCATTATTTATCTGCAACATGTGCTAATGCATGCTGCTCCAAGTCTTTGGCGAGTACATCGCGTTCATCATGCGGACCTAGATTATGATGTCACGACCGGAGCGCGCTTTCATCCGATCGAGATTATTGTCTCCATGCTGATCAAGTTTGCCGCCATCCTTGTACTGGGGCCTCCTATAGTGGCGGTGGTAATTTTCGAGATCATATTGAATGCTCTGGCCATGTTCAATCATGGCAACGTACGTTTGCCACGATCACTGGATCGTGCATTGCGGCTAATAATAGTAACGCCTGACATGCATCGGGTACATCATTCAGTAGAGGATAACGAAGCGAATAGCAATTTTGGTTTCAATCTTTCCATATGGGATCGCTTATTTGGAACGTATATCGCCCAGCCGCATAAAGGCCATGGAAACATGTCCATCGGTATTCACGGATATCGTAATCCCGAGCAAGTAGATAAGCTACCTGGCATGCTTGCATTACCCTTTGTCGGAAAGATTACTGGATATGCGATTAACCGTCGTGAGCAGGACAAATAAGATATGTCGCAGTTTTTTTCTAGTTGGGCATTGCTTACATTTTGGAAACTCTGCTCTAGTTTTAAAAAAATTAAATATTCAATAAACCCAAGGCCTTGCCTGTTTAATCGCTAACACACCATCGTAGGTAATCTTGAATTCAATCTCCATGGCAAACTGTTGCCCTGCTTCCACTGCATAAAGCTCACGAAAACCATTATGAATACGGTTCATATAATCCCTTAAATCAGTCTTAAACTCTGAGGTCAGTAGAATCTCGCCATTGGTTCGATTTGAACTATTAATTAACCGGTCATTCAAAGGCAAAACTGAATTTAAAAGAAGCTCTTCAGGAATAGATTCGTCATTGGGATTAGTCACCAAATCTTCTCCAACTTGTACATTAATATAATAAGTCCGCCCCGGATTCACTCCCGTAACTTCGTAAACAATGTCATCACTGACCGCTACTCCATTGGCAGCTTCGTCATCATAATTTGGGTGCACCAAGATGCCCATCGCAGCAGTAAAATGATCTATCTTATAAAACTCCCTTTCTTCAAAAGCCCGAAAATTCCAAAGAGAAGCAAAAACCTGTTTGACCGATTTAGCTAGATGGCCTTCATCAGGTCGATGAGTATAAGAATCATAAAGCCCGGCTCCGCTGAAGCCTGGCAGATCTTCATTGTTCGTACTAGAACGTAAACGGATTGGCATGTTTCCCGGAAACGAATTTTGCAACTCGGCTAAGTCGTCCATCATCCAGGTAGGCATGTCACCACCCTCAATGCCATCACGTAAAATTTCGAGCACGCGTTCACGTTCATCCGTATCATCTGCAAAGTTTGGCAAAGCCATCATGCGTTCAATATCATTGTAAAAATTATTGTATTTCATGAACTCATCATAGAAATAAAAAGGCACGGCAAAACCATCAGGGAAAGCTTCTGTAGGAAAATCTAAGGTAGCTAGTGTCGCCACGTTAGCCGCCTTCACTCCGACATTGATTGAATCAGTAAAGGTAACTTCATTTAACGGCCTAATTTGAGTGACACTCAAATCCCGGTCAGGCAACTGCTGCTCTAGCGGCCGCAAGTCGGCAAAAAAATCTTCAACTTCAACAGAGCTGGCTTCACGAATTTCATAGCCATCGGCAGCAACTCGATAATACACATAGCGACCAATCAACTGCTGTATTTCTTCTTGTTCAGTAGCATTACGAATATAAGCATTCGGAATGCTATCTTGCACGGCTCGTAAATTGACATGAGATAGCGGGGTTTGCCGAAAGCCTGTAATGATCCCGGCAACATGTGGCATCTCATTCGGTAAGCTTCTATATACAACAACGTCACGTGCACCAGGACGCTGGTCTAAGTCCATTAGGCGTAAAATGCCAAAACCTTCAGCTTCATTTAGGGGGAGATAAGCAATATCTGAGTATTCATCACCATCTAAAAATACTGATAAATTTCCTGCTTCGAACTGCTCACGTTGAGTTTCATAGAGATTTACCGCAGCTGGCATGGGATGATAAGAAAGTTTACCCGCTAGAATCGGTGCATTTTTTACTAACTCATCGTGAGCAATTTGCAACAAACTATAAGAATATCTATCAAAAGGTTCAAACTCATAGGTATATAACCCTGCTTCTCCATCAGGTGCGCTTAATAATGGCCTATATACCAATACTCCACGCATAACTCTGCCATCGTTTTGTCCCATCCCATCTCTTGAGCTCATGTCGTAACTACGCATGAAACTCGAATGATTACGATGCCTGACAGTATCCATAAAATAAGTTTGTGGATTGCCGGTATTGGCACCGGTAATAATAAATTTTACATACTCCAGGCTAATCAGGCCGATATCAATCGAAACGTCTTCGCCTTGATAGGAAAGGCGCTCAAAAGCTTCACGCTCGGGCAAGCTGGCAAGACCATCACGGGGGTCAATATCTGCAGGGTCAATATAATTAGTAGTAGTGGATCCCCCAGACCTGCCACGGCCAAAGCCGCCTCCGCCAAAACGTCCACCGAAGCTAGATTCTGGCATCACCAGTTCCTGGTTGATTAATGCTCCGCTGTTGTCTTTGTCTAACGCCAACAATCGCCAGTCGGCCATCGCTATTTCATTGGCGGACAACATCCAATTGCCATCCTGGTCAATTGCACCAAGAATGACATCTCTTGTCGCACCCTCTGAAGAATCGATATTGCCAAGCCCTAACTCATTACTATCCAGACTGCCGTTATTATCGACATCATATGCTTCAAGTATTGCAGGCAAAAGTTTGATTTCATCCCAACTCAGCTGACTATCGCGAACAGTATTTAAGCTATTTATCGCTCTATTTAAAGTAGTTGATGTCTGAGCCAACAATGCTGTATTCGGCGTCAATATAATCAAGCAGAAAAGTAGTATGTTTATTTTTTTCATAAGTAACATTTAATAATAAAGCTTTCTCAACTTGTCAGTTTTACAGCAGTCTCTAGATCAACATGCTAAAGATTGTATTAATCATACTGTAAAAGAGCAAAATCGGTCATGCTCTGCAAAACAGACAGGCGCTGCTTAGACTCAGATTTATTGGAGAATTTCCCCGCTTTCCCCTAGAATAGCCGCCCTTTTCATCAATTAATGTAAAAATGAGTAAATAACTTGTCCGCAGATACTAAGCAATATGTGTCGTGGTTCAGACATTCCTCACCCTATATCAATGCCTATAGGGGGAAGGTCTTTGTCATTCTATTGCCAGGAGAAGCCCTTGCTCATGACAATTTTCATAACATTGCCCATGACATTACGCTATTAAATAGCCTCGGTGTCAAACTGGTGCTGGTTCATGGGGCGCGTCCACAGATTGATCAAGCCCTGAAAGCCGCAGGATTAAAAACCAATCTAAAAGATGAACCTACAGGCAAGATCCACAGGCCTTTACGCATTACTGACATCGATAGCCTAAGCCATATAAAAAAGGTCGTTGGTCAAATGCGTGTAGACATTGAAGCCATGTTCTCCATGGGGCTGATTAATTCGCCCATGCATGGTGCCGACATTAACATCTGTGGTGGAAATTTTGTTGTCGCCAAACCCTATGGCATTCAGAATGGTGTTGATTACGCACTTACCGGAGAGATTCGAAAAGTAAATAGTGAAGCCATTCTTGCTCAATTGGCATCCAACAATATCGTTTTACTTTCTAACCTTGGCTATTCAGCTACAGGAGAAGTTTTTAATCTGGCTTCTGAAGAAGTTGCTGTCGAAACCGCAATAGCACTAAATGCTGATAAATTACTCATATATAGCAAAGAGTCGGGTATCCTAGATAAGGAAGGAATAGCTTTCAATAAGTTAAGTGCCGAACAAGCACAAAAACTTATTGAGGAAAAATCAGGACTTGACGGTACAGATGAAGCATTAAAAAATCTTCAGCTCGGAGTAAAAGCCTGTCTTGCGACGGTCTCCCGCTCCCAAGTTATTTCTTATGTCGATGATGGCGCTTTATTAACTGAGCTTTTTACCCGTGATGGTGTAGGTACATTAATCACCCAGGAAAACTATGAGCAAATTCGAGCTGCTTGTATAGAAGATATAGGTGGCATAATAGATTTGATCCTACCGCTTGAGCAGGAAGGCACTTTAGTCCACCGATCACGAGAAAAGCTGGAAGGAGAAATACAACATTTCGCGGTCATTGAACGAGAAGGCATGGTCATCGCCTGTGCCGCTTTATTTCCGCACGGCGATGAATCCGCAGAGTTAGCCTGTCTGGCAACCCATAGCGAGTATCGTAATAATAGTTATGGCAAAGTTATTTTCGAATATATTGAGGAACTCGCAAAAAGTCAGAAGATTACAAAACTGTTTGTCTTAACCACAAAATCGCCCCATTGGTTTTTGGAAAAAGGTTTTACTGAAGGCTCAGTGGATTCGCTACCGACGGAAAAGAAAAATTTATATAACTATCAGCGAAATTCAAAAGTGTTAGAGAAAAAACTGTAGAAATAAATTTAGATTTGCTAGATGAGAATTAAGCTAACTTAAAGAAAAAGTGAGATATGGATACAGGGATGTCCGAGTCAAGGATGGCGAGGCCAAGTACACATGGACGTGTGTTTACGTTCCCCGTACCATATCACTTTCTCTTAGAATCAACTAAGGATTAAGAAATGCCTAAATATCGTTCACATACATCCACTAAGGGCAGAAATATGGCTGGCGCCCGCGCTTTATGGCGTGCCACCGGCATGAAAGATGGCGACTTCGATAAACCCATTATTGCGATTTCAAATTCATTTACCCAGTTTGTTCCCGGCCATGTTCATTTAAAAGATTTAGGGCAACTAGTCGCTCGTGAAATTGAAAAAGCTGGTGGTGTCGCTAAAGAATTCAACACGATTGCTGTTGATGATGGCATCGCGATGGGCCATGACGGTATGTTGTACAGCCTGCCATCCAGAGAAATTATTGCCGACTCGATTGAGTACATGGTCAATGCACATTGTGCTGATGCCTTAGTCTGTATTTCCAATTGCGACAAAATCACACCAGGCATGTTGATGGCGGCCCTGCGCTTAAACATCCCGGTGGTATTTGTATCCGGCGGGCCGATGGAAGCCGGTAAAACCAAATTAGCTGGTGACGTCATCAAGCTTGATTTAATCGATGCTATGGTCGCTGCCGTTGATGATAATGTCAGCGATGAAGATGCTCTGGAATATGAACGTTCAGCCTGCCCTACTTGTGGTTCATGTTCAGGCATGTTTACCGCCAATTCTATGAACTGTTTAACCGAGGCACTTGGTTTAGCCCTGCCAGGTAATGGTTCAACGCTTGCTACACATGCTGATCGAGAAGGTCTTTTCTTAAAGGCTGGTCGTCTAATCGTTGATCTTGCTAAACGCTATTATGAAAATGATGATACTTCCGTTTTGCCAAGGGAAATTGCTAATTTTGAAGCCTTTGAGAATGCGATGACCGTGGATGTCGCGATGGGTGGATCAACTAATACTATTTTGCATTTGTTGGCAGCCGCGCACGAAGCCGAACTGAAATTCACCTTGGATGATATTGACCGCATATCACGCAAAGTACCCCATTTATGTAAATTAGCTCCATCTACTCAGCTTTACCACATGGAAGATTTTCATCGAGCCGGTGGCATCATGGGCTTATTAGGAAACCTGGATCGTGCCGGCTTATTGCATAACGATCTTCCAATGGTACACAGTCCATCATTAAAAGCTGCCCTAGAAAAATGGGATATTAAAAATAATCCTGATGATGACGTAAAAAACTTTTACCTTGCCGGCCCTGCTGGCATCCCAACACAAACTGCCTTCAGCCAATCCACACGTTGGGATAGCCTCGATGAAGATCGCCAGAACGGTTGTATCCGTGATGTCGATCACGCCTTCAGTAAAGATGGAGGGTTAGCAGTGTTATACGGCAACATTGCCCGTAATGGCTGTATCGTAAAAACAGCCGGCGTCGATGAAAGCATTTTGAAATTTTCCGGACCTGCACGTGTTTTTGAAAGCCAAGATTCTGCGGTTCAAGCCATTCTCGATGATCAAATAGTCGCCGGAGATGTGGTGGTGATTGTTTATGAAGGCCCTAAAGGCGGCCCTGGCATGCAGGAAATGTTGTACCCAACCTCATATTTAAAATCAAAAGGTCTTGGTAAAGTCTGTGCGCTTTTAACTGATGGGCGTTTCTCAGGAGGCACCTCAGGTTTATCTATTGGCCATGCATCTCCTGAAGCCGCCGAAGGTGGCGAAATTGGCTTGGTCAATGAGGATGATATGGTTGAGATTGACATACCAAATCGCACTATCAATTTAGCCATCAGTGAAGAAGAGATGGAGCAACGTCGCCAAGATATGCTTGCCCGAGGTAAAGGCGCCTGGAAACCCCTGGAGCATCGTGAACGAAAAGTTACACCTGCATTAAGGGCTTATGCAGCGTTAACGACCAGTGCCGATAAAGGCGCTGTGCGAAATGTTGCTCAAGTTGAATAACGATAGAGTAGAAACGCTATTTTTACACCGGCTTATCAATTTAAGTCTTTAATAAAATAAGTGGTTAATCATGGACTGGAGAATTTTTCTTACCGTTTTCGCTACTGTTTTTATCGCCGAGCTGGGTGATAAAACTCAGCTTGCCACCATGCTGTTCGCCAGTGATAAAGATGTCAGTAAATACATGGTTTTTTTTGCTGCTTCAGCTGCATTAATTGTTGCTTCAGCCATCGGGGTTTTAGCGGGCAGTGTCTTATCAGAATATATTAATGAGAAGTATCTGCATTATGCTGCCGGAGTAGGCTTGATCCTGATAGGCGCTTTCACTTTATATCGCGCTTAAGGCTTTTATTAGGCCCTCTCCAACATTACTTTTTCTCCAATACCAGGAAACTATAGTTATAAGGGTCAGGCTCTACGGCCGTAAAATTTTCACGCCCAATTTCCTGCCATTGATCTCGATTAAATTCAGGAAAGAAAGCATCCCCCTCAACTTCTGCATGTACTTCAGTGAGATAAAGATAATCTGCTATGGGCAAGGCTTGTTTGTATAATTCCGCGCCGCCAATCACCATTGCCTCGTCGCTGCCATCTATTAATGTGATCGCATCACATAGCTCTAATGCTGCTTTCAAGCTGTGAACAATTTTAATTCCTTCTGCCTGATAAGACTCATTACGAGTAACCACAATATTAGTGCGCCCCGGCAAGGGCCGACCAATTGATTCAAAGGTTTTTCGCCCCATAATTATTGGCTTACCCATGGTGACACGTTTGAAATATTTTAAATCTTCGCTCAGATGCCAAGGTAGGTTGTTATTAATACCAATCACATTATTTTGTGACTTGGCGACAATCAGTGCCAACTTCATCTGGCTGTCCATTTTAAGCATTCCATTTTAGCGTTCCATCACACAGCTACTGGCGCTTTTATATGAGGATGGCATTGATAATTCACAATTTCAAAATCTTCAAACTGATAGTCGAATAATGATTCAGGTTTTCTTAATATCTTTAATTGCGGCAAAGGATAAGGTTGACGAGACAATTGTTCATTTACCTGATCCATATGGTTTGAATAAATATGAACGTCGCCTCCACTCCAGATAAAATCTCCAACTTCTAAATTACACTGTTGTGCCATCATGTAAGTTAACAATGCATAGGAGGCTATATTGAAAGGCACCCCTAAAAAGGTATCGGCAGAACGCTGATATAACTGACAAGATAATTTCCCATCAGCCACATAAAATTGAAACAACGAATGGCAAGGCGGCAAGGCCATCTCATCAACATAAGTTGGGTTATAAGCAACCACCATATGACGGCGTGAATCCGGATTAGTTTTTATACTGTTTAGTACATTACTTATTTGATCAACTGTTGTGCCATCTTTTCCTGGCCAGGCTCTCCATTGTTTTCCATAAACTGGACCTAGCTCACCTTCTTCATCAGCCCAGTCATCCCAAATACTCACCCCGTTTTCCTTAAGGTATTTAATATTTGTATCGCCGTTTAAAAACCAAAGCAGTTCATAAATGATTGAACGAAGATGTAGTTTTTTTGTGCTTACTAAAGGAAAGCCTTCTGCTAAATTAAAGCGCATTTGATGACCGAAAACAGAAAGCGTTCCGGTTCCAGTTCGATCAGTTTTAGTAGCGCCTTCATCAAGAACGCGTTGCAACATATCGAGGTATTGCTTCATGCATTTTCCTTATTTATTAGCGTTAACATCAGGCTTATCAAATGTGTTGTTTCTATACGCAAGCACCACAACCAAAGCGCCTACAATTATCATTGGTAATGATAAGAGTTGTCCTCTGGCTAGCCAATCGAAAGCAACAAACATCCCATTGTCAGGTTGTCTGAAAAATTCTACAAAAGTTCGAAACAGCCCATAACCTAAGCAAAACATACCACTAACCGCAAAAGTTGGTCTTGGCCTGGATGAATAAATCCAAATAATAAAGAATAGTGTTAACCCTTCAAGTCCTGCTTGATAAAGCTGAGAAGGATGCCTGACTAGTCCATCTGGGTCCGTGGGAAACACCATGCCCCATGGGGCATCGGTAACCCTTCCGTATAATTCAGCACCAATAAAATTTCCAAGCCTGCCTGCTGCTAAGCCTATCGGCACTAATGGTGCTACAAAATCTAATACTTTAAAAACTGATTTTTGGGTATTGCGACTAAATAAATATACCGCTACTACCACGCCAAGAAAGCCGCCATGGAAAGACATGCCTCCCTGCCAGACCATAAATAATGAAAGCGGATTTTCTATCAATGAAGAAAAATTATAAAACAGCATGTAACCAACTCGGCCACCAATGACGACGCCCATAGCGCCATAAAAAATCAAATCGCCTACATGGTCATTATTCCAATTTGACTTTTTAATTGCAGCGCGTTTTTTTGCTAAGAACCATGCCGATGCAAAACCAATCAGGTACATAATTCCATACCAGTGGATCTGGAGAGGACCGAGCGACAGTGCGATAGGATCTATGTTGGGATATTGCAGCATACCGCGCAGAAGTATAACGTTTTTTAATCAGGAATGGAGGATAAAACTGACAACAAAAAAGATAGCTAACTATGATCTAGCAGAGCGTAATAATCTTTCTACGCCAGCGTTATAAAGCTCCATATCTATCATGGACTTTACAGCTTTACTGTCTTCAGCCTGCATGGCTTTTTCGAGCAATAACTCTGCTTGTTTAAAGGTAATATTACGAATTACAGATTTAACTCTTCCTAAAGCATTAATGTTCATCGACAAGACCTTATAGCCCATAGCCATTAACAGTATTGCTGCTCCTGGATCTCCAGCCATCTCACCACATATGCTATAGCGCAAGTTAACTCTTTCAGCATTTTTCGCAATTTCATTAAGTACCTGTAAAACAGGAGGATGAAATACGGAAAATAAATTCGCCACCCGGGGGTTATTGCGGTCGACTGCCAACAAATACTGAATGAGATCATTAGTGCCAACTGATATGAAATTTACACGTTTAGCTAAAGCGTCCATTTGATACATTATTGCTGGGACTTCAACCATGACCCCAATATCTGGTCTGTTGATGTTGAGACCATCTTCCAGTAATTCAGAGTAGCCTCTGTCAATCAAGTGGATAGCGTAATCAACTTGATCCATATTGCTGATCATTGGCAGCATGATTTGTAAATTGTCCAGTCCCTGGCTGGCTTTCATCATTGCGCGTACTTGGGAGATAAAAATTTCCGGGTGATCCATGCTGACTCGTATACCGCGCCAGCCAAGAAATGGATTTTCTTCTGTAATCTTAAAATAAGGCAGAGCCTTATCACCTCCAATATCCAGCGTCCGCATGGTAACGGGTTTGGGATGAAATGCTTCAAGTTGTGGACGGTAAATCTCAGTCTGTTCCCTTTCGGTTGGGAAACGATCTTTTAATAAAAAAGGCACTTCAGTTCTAAATAAGCCGATACCTTCAGCACCGCGTTCTTTGGCAGTCGCAGAATCCGTAACCATTCCTGTGTTAACCCAAAGTTCTATTTTATGCTTGTCCAGAGTTTCAGCGGGGAAATCCTTAATAGCTTCCAGTTCTTCAGAAAGTTGAGCCTGCTCATTCACAATCTCCTGGAAACGAGCCAGCAATTCTTCAGAAGGGTTGCCATACACTTTGCCGTTATAGCCATCAATTACTAATTGCTTGCCATCGAATTCTGCTAGAGGAATATCAATAGCGCCCATTACCGCCGGGATTCCCATTCCCCTAGCAAGAATAGCCACATGTGAATGTCCAGAACCCTTTGCAGACAGAATTCCAGCGAGTCTTTCCTTAGGCACTTCAGCCAACATTGCAGCGGATAATTCTTCACAAACCAGAATACAATGCTCTGGGTAAACCATCGTTTTCTGCTGCTTATCCTGTAAGTAAAATAGCACTCTGCTACATAAATCTTTTATGTCAGTGGCACGTTCACGCAAATAGTCATCATCAATCAGCTCCATATTGCTAACATGTTCCATCGCAACACTAGCTAATGCTCCCTGCGCCCAATTGCCTTCTTTTATGTTGGCAACGACTTCATTGCCTAATGCCTGATCACTCAACATATGCAAATAAGCATCAAATAACTCGCGTTCTTCCGGTCTGAGCTGACCTTTAATCTTCATTTTTAATTCGCTGATATCAATGCGCACAGCATTCAGGCAATCATTAAAGAAACGAATTTCCGCTTTAATGTCTTTACACTGTCGATTGGGAATTACACTGAGATCTGCAGGAGGAAAGACAGTAACTGCTTCAGCAATAGCGACACCCGGCGCACCAGGAACACCATCAAAACTGACATCGATAGTTTTAATTCCAGACGGGCTAAAGCCAGTAATTGCACCTCTTGCTTCAGCATTAGCAATTAACCCGGCCAACTGTGCAGATAAAGTAATTAAGAAAGCTTCTTCTTCAGAATCAAAAATGCGCTTTTCAGTTTGCTGAACTACTAAAACACCCAGAACTTCTTGGTGATGAATTATCGGAACACCGAGAAAGGATTCATATTGCTCTTCTTTGGTTTCCGGCAGATATACATAGCTAGGATGTGAGCTGGCATTATCCAGATTAACGGGTTCAGCTCTAAGTGCTACGAACCCAACCAAACCTTCTTTTGCTCCTAGACTTACTTTTCTGACAGCCGCCTGATCCAGGCCAATTGAAGCCATCAAAACATAACGATCAATATTGGAGTCAAGCAGGTAAACAGAACACACTTTAGTGCCCAGCGATCGCTGTACCCGTTTGGTAATGATGCCCAGGCTAGAGTTGAGGTCTTTCGCCCCATTCACTTCCTGAATGATGCTGCGCAAAGTTTCTAGCATAATAATTTAGCCTAGGATGAGGGAATCCCAGCCTGCTTAATTTTGGCAATTGGCCAATTTAGGGCTTCACTCAATGGCTGGCAAAACTCTTCAAGGGCCTGACGATAAACGTCTTTTTTAAAAGAGATTACTTGATCAAGAGGTTCCCAATAGCTAATCCAGCACCAATGATCAAATTCAGGTTTATCAGTATGGTCGAAACGTATCTTGCTAGTATCGCCCAGCATTTTGAGCAAAAACCATTTTTGTTTTTGCCCAATACAAACCGGATACGAATTTTGACGAATATATTGTTTAGGTAGCCGATAAGGCAACCATTTTTCGGTTGTAGCTACTATTTCTACATCTTCAGGCTCGAGGCCAACTTCTTCATGTAACTCCCTTAGGGCCGCCAATTCTGGCGCTTCATTTTCCTGTAACCCACCCTGTGGAAATTGCCAAGCATCCTGACCTGCTCTTTTGGCCCACAATAATTTGCCCTCATCATTAAATATAATGATTCCGACATTTGCTCTGAACCCGTCTTCGTCTACCACAATTCGATACTTCCGTTTTTAATCTTTTTATCATTTGAATAGCATTTGAAGACTCAAGAATTTTCACAGTTTTCTATGTAATCTTCAGCGCTGAGTAATTCGTCCAATTCAGCGTCATTGCTCAGTTTGATTTTATATAACCAGCCTTCATCATAAGGCCCACTATTAACAGACTCTGGGCTTTCATCAAGGCCTTCATTCACTGCAACTATTTCACCACTTACCGGTGAGTATATATCAGAAGCAGTTTTTACTGATTCAACAACACTAACCTCTTCTTTAGCATTTATTATTGAGCCGTTTTCAGGTAGCTCAACATAAACCACATCACCTAGTTCAGACTGGGCAAAGTCACTAATACCAACGGTGGCAACGCCATCATCTCCCAATTTAAGCCATTCATGGCTGGCAGCATAATACAAATCTTCGGGTGTTTTGCTCACGTTATTTTTCCTCAACTTTATTAATCAAACTTACTTCTGGCATTGCCATAAAGGCAGTATTCAAGAAGCAACAATATTGGCATCATCATAAGTAAGAGCCCGCCATCCTGCAAGGATTTATATGTCCAGAATTGGCCTTGTTATCTAACGGGGCGAGAATTTCTAATTAATAAGTAAACCGGTATTAAACCCAACAAAATCAAGGTTACGGCAGGCAATGCTGCTCGTTCCCATTGTCCTTCTGCAGTCATTTGGTAAATCCTGACCGCTAATGTATCCCAACCAAATGGGCGCATAATCAGTGTCGCTGGCATTTCTTTCATGACATCAACAAAGACTATGATTAATGCTGTCAGCAGACCTGGTTTCAACAAGGGAACATATATTTGCTGCAGTAATCGGGCTGGTGAGGCACCTAAGCTTTTGGCTGCTTCAATAATTTTTGGGTTAATCCTTTCAAACCCTGATTCTACTGGAGCAAATGCAACAGCCATAAAACGTGTGCTGTAGGCCAATACCAAAGCGAATAAGCTGCCGACAAGCACAGGTCTTATACTAAGCCCAAAAAAGCTTTGTGCAGCTCCAAGTATGGCTTGATCTAAAAAGGTGAAACTCAAAATGATACCAACCGCTAGTACTGACCCTGGCAAGGCATAACCCAAGGTCGAAATGCGTATTGCTATATTTTGCCAACGTTTCTCAACTATACCGGCCGGTAAGCGCTTAACATAGGCCAGCAACAAGGCAAAAAGAGTTGTCACAACGGCGGCGATTAAACCCAGCCCGAGGGTATTCAATAAAAAGCCCAAATATCGACTATCTAATTCTTCTACTCCAATCTCAAAACACCATATCAGAAGTTGAAAAAACGGCAGTATAAAGGCCAATAGCAATATTAAGGAGCAAAATCCAGTCGCTGCAAGGGCTTGCCAACCTTTTAATTTGTATAGCTGCGAATTGCGGCTATTGTGTTGCGTATACCTCGCCTTTTTCCTACCTTTTTGCTCGGCAAATAACACCAGGGCCACAAACAATAACAGCAAGCTTGCTAACTGAGCCGCCACGGCCAGATTAAATAGGCCATACCATGCGCTATAGATCGCGGTCGTAAAAGTATCATAATTAAAAATTGATACGGCACCGAAATCTGCCAAAGTCTCCATTAAAGCTAAAGCAATACCCGCAACAATGGCAGGTCTGGCAATCGGTACAGCGACTTTAAAGAACGCCTGCCAGCTAGTCTTTCCGAGAATTCTACCGGCATCCATCATACTGCGACCCTGGGTTAAAAAGGCGCTTCTTGCGAGCATATAAACATAGGGGTACAACACTAAACTTAACACCAGAATTACAGCGCCCGAGGCTTGGACATTAGGAAAATATACCTCATTACCAAACCAGCTACGCAAGACGGTTTGTACTGGGCCGGTGTAACTCATCAAGCCCAAAAAGACGAAGGCCATGACATAGGTTGGAATAGCCAGAGGCAACATCAGAGCCCATTCAAAAAAATTTCTTCCCGGGAATGCACAGACCGAAGTCAGCCAAGCAAGGCCAACTCCCACCAACATTACACCGAATCCAACCCCAAGCATCAGTATTAAGGTATTTAATAATAAGCGATCGAGTTTGGTGTCAAAAAGATGCTGCCAGATTGCTTGTTCACCGTTACCCACTGTCCCCCATTGGATAAGGATTACAAGTATCGGCAAGACAACAACTGCCGCAATTAAGTAGGACATTACTTTCCAGGGCCAGTGCTTAACACCGTAGCTCTTTGAGGCGCTCACTATTGCGGTTTTTGACATATAGAGATGGCTTAGCGGTAATCCGCTCGATCCATTAACATCACTGCATCAGCTTGCAAACGGCCAGCAGCTTCAACATTAATATTGTCTTGAATAAAGTCACCCCAGGCAGCGACTTGCTCTGCTGAAGGCACCGTGGGGTTTGCCGGAATTTCGAGATTTAATTCCGAAAACATTCTTTGCGGCTCTTCTGTAGATAACCATTCCAAGAGCCGTTGAGCTCCCTCAGGATTCTTGGCATAACGAGTAATGCCTGCGCCGGAAATATTGACATGCGTTCCTGAGGAATCCTGATTAGCCCAGTACAAAGCTACTGGATAATTTTCATCATCCACTTGTTTACGCCCTAAATAATAAGAATTCACTAGGCCCACATCACATTGACCGGCGGCAATAGCCTCAATTACCAATGTGTCACTGCTAAAAACAGGTGCCGCCAGATTTTCCACCCAACCTTCAACGATATTTTGGGTAGTTTCCTCACCCAGCCTTTCTATCATCGTAGCTACCAAGGATATGTTATAGACCTCTTTTGAGGTGCGCAGGCACAAACGCCCTTTCCATTTAGGATCAGTTAAGGCTGCATAAGTAGAAAGCTCACTAGGATCAACCCGATCTTTGGCATATACGATGGTTCTAGCTCTAACAGAAAGACCAAACCACTGCCCTTGCGGTTCACGCAAATGTTCTGGAATGTTTTGATTGAGCAAAGCAGAATCGACTGAAGCTAATAGGCCCTTATCTGACGCTGACCAAAGATTACCCGCATCAACCGTATATAAGACATCGGCAAAAGTTGCCTCACCTTCGGCTTGTAAACGAGCAATTAAAGGACCTTCTTCACCTGTTTGATACTGAACTTCTATACCTGTTTCTTCTGTAAAGCGGTCAAATAAAGGTTTAATAAGATATTCTTGCCGAGAAGAATAAACGATTACCGGATTAGATATTTCGGGAATATTGACGGCTGCACTTAATTCATCATCGGTAGAGTCCACGGACTGCCTTTCCTCTGCGCAAGCACAAAGAATCAAACAACTTAATGTGGTAAATAAAACGCGTTTTAACATGTGTGGCTCCACTATCTTAATTCTGTATCAAGAACTTTACCTAAAGCGCTTTACGGGGGCACTAGATGATAATCATTCTCATTTGATATAGCAAGCCAAAAATATGCTCACAGCTAACAATACAAACTTAAAAGCCCATTGCTTTTTTCATTAGCTGATGCTTGATAGGGGATGCTTTATCAACAATATCAAGGCCAACATTCCTCAACCACCGCAGCCCCAGATCATCTGAAGCAAAGCCACGTTTAAACACCTCCATTAACGCCATCATACTCAGATTATGGCCTTTACGTTGTCGCTGATAACGGCTAAGTATTTGTTCAGAGCTGAAGTCTTCAGCTTTTTCCCAAGCTTCACTTATTACCTTGTATAGACACTCTGCGTCTGCCAGGCCAAGGTTTACACCTTGCCCTGCTAAAGGATGAATGGTATGCGCTGCATCACCTATTAAGGCAAGCCCGGGCTTCACATAACTAGTGGCGTGGCGTTGCCATAAAGGAAAGGTAATACGCTTAGATGACTCACTAATATGACCCAGCCTATTCTCAAAAGCTGCTTGTAATGCTTTATGGAAAGACGCCTGATCCATAGCCATAAGCAAAGACGCTTTATCAGGCTCACATGACCAGACAATAGAGGAATAAAACTGGGCATTTTTTTCACTATCAGCATCTAACAAAGGTAAAAATGCCAGGGGTCCGCTAGCTAAAAAACATTGAGAAGCTGTAAAATTATGTGATTTTTCAGTGCGCACTGTCGTTACAAGAGCCTGATGTTGATAAGACCACGCTTTGACTTCAAAAGCCGCTTCTTGCCTAATAAATGAGTTTGCACCATCAGCAGCAATAATCAGTTTTCCCTGAAGTTCTGTGCCATCAGCCAAGCTCAGCGTGTGATGTTCTGCTAGCGCTTGATAACGCTTAACCTGACTTTCTTTAAACTGCTTTAGGTTTGAGTATTGTGCTAATTTAGTTTGCAATGACTGAGTAATAATCCTGTTTTCAACAATGTGGCCCAAGGCTAGCTGCTGAATATCAAGCGCAGAAAAATTGATATTTCCAGTGCCTTCAGCATCCCACACGTACATATCTTCATAGGGGCAGGCATGCGGAGCAATATCTTTCTGCCATAAGCCTAAGGATTCGAATAGTGACTGACTTGCCAGTGTAAGAGCCGACACTCGAGCGTTAAAGCTATCAACTTTTTTTTCTGCAATCTGAGTTGCTTTGGGTTCACCTTTTTGTCCATCGACCAAAGCCAGTTTTAATGAACTACCCTCACCCAAATTGCGCGCGAGCATCAAGGCCATGGTTAGCCCAACCATGCCACCACCGACAATGATTACATCAAACTTATTTGTATTTTCTTTACTCATTTCTACCTTAATAAACAGCAAGGTTCTTGCAGTTTCAATCTTTGGCGGTATGCTTGGCGCATGCGTATTTCCAGAATTTATACAGAACAGCTGCTTAAGCAACAAAGCCAAATCAAGTTGATCGGCCAACAGGCTCATTATCTCAGTAAGGTGCTGCGCCTAAAAGCAAATGCTAGCCTGATTTTGTTTAATGGCGATGGCTACGATTATAAGTCACTTGTTACCGATATCGACAAGCATAGCATTACACTTGATATCCAGGAATCTGCAGTTGCCAATTCAGAATCTCCATTACATAGCATACTTGGTTTGGGATTATCGCGTGGCGAACGCATGGATATCGCTATACAAAAGAGCACTGAGCTGGGCGTTACTGAAATTGTTCCCTTATTTACTGAATTCTCAGAAGTAAAACTGCAAGGCGAACGCTTGCAAAAAAAGGTAAAGCATTGGCAACAGGTAGCCATCAGTGCTTGTGAGCAGAGTGGCCGCAATCGCCCCCCAAAAGTGCATCCTCCTGAGACGCTTTCAAGCTGGTGCAGCCAAGTGGACTGTGAACTTAAACTAATTTTTGAACCAAATATCAATAAGGCATTACCCACGGAGGAAAAGATAACTCAGGTTGCTTTACTTATTGGACCTGAAGGAGGGTTTTCCGAAAAAGAACTTAATACTGCGGCTAATAGCGATTTTAAAGCGGTTCAGTTAGGTCCAAGAATCCTCAGAACAGAAACAGCCCCAATTGCAGCATTAACTTCTTTGCAGCTTCTTTGGGGCGATTTCACTATTTAAGTTTAGGATGAATCTTCTTCTAGAACTTACAGACTCAGTCAACTACAGTGCGTCTGGTCCGGATTCCCCAGTTCGAATACGAATGACCTGCTCCAGGTCGCTGACAAAAATCTTACCATCACCGATTTTGCCAGTTGAAGCAGCTTTAGATAGTACTTCAATAATTTGTTCGACTGCGGAGTCATCAGCAGCGATTTCTAGCCTGACTTTTGGCAGAAAATCTACAACATATTCTGCTCCTCGATAGAGTTCAGTATGCCCTTTTTGACGACCAAACCCTTTTACTTCAGTAGCAGTAATTCCCTGCACCCCAACTTCGGACAACGCTTCTCTTACGTCGTCAAGCTTGAAAGGCTTAATTACAGCTGTGATCATTTTCATTATATTCTCCTCACATAACCCTATTGAGACTTTTCACGGGCCCTTCAAAGTATATGCTACCTTAATCAAAAAAACGATGATTCTAGACTAACTAAGCCCATACTCAATGCTAGAATAAGACTATATCAAAGAATACTAAGAAGACCCTATTATGATAGATAAAGATTTTTTGGAAAAACTAAGCGCTCGTTTAAGCGAAACTCTGCCTAATCCGGGTTTGGTAAGGGAAGATATAGAAAAACAATTCTTCTCATTATTGCAAAGCAGTTTAGGGAAATTAAACCTGGTGACCAGAGAAGAGTTCGACTCCCAACTTAAAGTTCTAAAGCGGGCTGAGCAGACCATTGCTGAGCTGGAAACAAAAATAACCGAACTTGAAAAAACCGCTCAAGACTGACGACCCTTTTGACGGTAAGCAATCGCCTCTAGCAAATGCTTACTTTGAATTCGTTCTTCACCAACAAAATCAGCGATGGTTCTAGCTACTTTTAGAATGCGAAAATAAGCTCTGGTTGAAAGCTTAAGTTGGTCCATCGCTCGACTCAGCAAAAGCTTGTCAGCTTTTTTCAGGCGGCAATAATTTAAAATTTCCTGCTGGTTTAACTGTGCATTAGTTTTGCCAGTCCTACTCAGCTGTATTTGCCGACAATGTAGCACTTTTTTTTTATCTTAGCGCTATTCTCTTTACCCGTTTTTTGCGCCACCAATTTTTCTTGATCGGCTTTGCTCAGCCTACCAAGTTCAATTTGAAAATCTATCCTATCAAGTAAGGGTCCGGAAACCCTTTGTTGGTATTTTTTAATTCGGTCTATTGAGCAGCGACAATCTCGATCTGTATCCCCGTAATAACCACACGGGCATGGATTCATAGCAGCAATTAATTGGAATCTGGCGGGCAATCTGGCTTGATAGGCGGCTCGAGATATCAGTATATTTCCCTTCTCAATTGGCTCTCTTAATGCTTCCAGTACCCGAGGACTGAACTCAGGTAGCTCATCTAAAAACAGCACGCCATTATGCGCCAGGGATATCTCGCCTGGGGATATATCCCTGCCCCCGCCCACTAATGCTATTGCTGAAGCCGTATGGTGAGGCGCACGAAAAGGAGCATCAAAATACGATCTTGTTGAAAGATTTGTTTTTGCAATTGATTTTATTGCTGCTACTTCAAGTGCCGCAATATCATCAAGCTCGGGCAAAAGAGTGCATAAGCGGTTCGCCAACATGGTTTTACCGGTTCCAGGTGGTCCGCTCATCAATAGATTGTGTCCTCCAGCTGCAGCTAGAATTAATGCACGTTGTGCTTGTTCCTGACCCACTACATCATCTAGGCTTTCTGTATGAAATTGCTTAGCTACTTTTGTTTTCTCAGCCTGGGGTAAACTCTCTTTGCCCATCAGGTGATGACAAACCTCAAGCAAATGCTTACACAACCTGATATCGCCACCTGCTAGCAGTCCTGCTTCAGCAGCATTGTGCACTGGAATAATGCTTTGTCGGTGTTTTTCTCGGCAAGAAATAAGGCCTGGTATTATACCGGGAACAATTCTTAGCTCGCCGGAAAGCGCCAACTCTCCCATGAATTCAATTTCCTCGATACTATCTGCAGGTAATTGCCGAGAAGCAACCAAGATACCGACTGCAATTGCCAAATCAAAACGTCCTCCTGCTTTAGGCAAATCAGCTGGCGCTGCTGTCATTACAAAAATTGCCACTACAAGCAGCTCAGCCGCTGTCAGCGTAATGGTTCCTAACTCGCTTGGCCCAGGTGAACTGCTTTATCATTATGGGACTGAGAAGCAAAAGAAACACTACCTCCCGCGACTTGCAGAAGGATTAGAAATTCCCTGTTTTGCTCTGACTGAACCTCATGCTGGCAGTGATGCAGCCAATGGTCGTAGTGTCGGGATGGTATGCAAAGGCATGCATCAGGGTGAAGAAGTACTCGGCATTAAACTGGAATTCAACAAGCGCTATATTACCCTTGCACCTATAGCCACCGTTATTGGGCTAGCCTTTAGACTATATGATCCGGAAAGAATTCTGGGGGATAAAGAAGACATTGGCATTACCTGCGCCCTGCTCCCTCGTGATACAGCTGGCATGGAGATAGGCGAACGTCATGACCCCATGGGCGTGCCTTTCAACAACGGCCCTATCAGAGGCAAGGATGTGTTCATCCCCATGGATTATGTTATCGGCGGCCAAGAGTGTGTTGGCAACGGTTGGCGTATGCTAATGGAAAGCTTGGCTATTGGTCGCAGTGTTTCCCTACCGTCTCTTAGCGTAGGAGGCTCACAATTTGCCACACTTAGTATGAGTGCCTACACCTCAATTCGGGAACAGTTTGGATTGCCTATTGGAAAATTCGAGGGGGTGAGAGAACCTTTAGCTCGCATCTTTGCCAGTAGCTACTGGATGAGTGCAGCTCGAAACATTACTTGCGGAGCCATTGATAGTGGCGAAAAACCGTCAGTCGCCTCTGCCATAGTGAAAGCCTATTTAACCGAGGGTATGCGCGATGCGATAAACGATGCTATGGATGTTCAGGCTGGCGCTGCAATATGTCGAGGCCCCCGTAATATATTCTCTCGTCTTTATTCATCCATCCCGATCGGGATTACTGTTGAAGGTGCCAACATTTTAACTCGCTCCCTGATTGTATTTGGTCAGGGCTCACTGCGTTGTCACCCCTTCTTGCTAACAGAAGTGAATGCCATTGGCACAAATGATTTGAAAACCTTTGATAAGGCTTTCTTTGCTCATATTAACCATGTGGTTAAAAATGCTGTACGCGCTTTAGTTCATGCCTTATCTTTTTCTAGTTTTGCTGCTGTCCCTATAAAGGGTAAAGAAACAAAGCACTATCGACGAATTACCCGATTAAGTGCGGCCTTTGCCTTTGCCGCCGACATGGGACTGCTTAGCTTGGGCGGGGAATTAAAACGTAAAGAATATTTAAGTGGCCGTTTTGCTGATGCTTTAGCATGGCTTTACATTGCATCGACAACATTGAAGCGCTCTCATGATGAAGGGCATAAAGAAGATTGGCCTTTGGTTGATTATTCATTAAGTAAAGCTGAGTATGAAGTTGAAAATGCCTTATTCGGCGTGATGGCAAATTTACCGAATCGTCTAGCGGCATGGATGATTCGCCTGATTGCTTTTCCTTTAGGCCGCAGTTATCACCAGCCCACAGACAAACAATTAGATAAAGTAGTGGATGCGGTAATGGATAGTTCCAGTGATTTACGCGACCGCCTCACTTCAGATGTATTTATTCCAAACCCAGATGCTCCCGGGCTTGGTGCATTAAATAACACCTACAAAGAATTCATCAAAACTTCCGATCTGCGTAAAAAACTCAGCACTGCGTTACGCGAAGGCAAGCTTGCAAAAGATATTCCTATCAATATGGCTAAGCAAGCCCAGCAAATTGGCCTGATTAGTGATGAAGAGTATTCCGCTCTTATTGCAATAGAGCATGCTAGGGATGACATTATTCAAGTGGACTACTATGACCCTGAAGACTACAAACATTTGAGATGATTGTTTAAGCTATTTTGTTTTTTCTAGTTTTGCGCACTAATACTTCAAGTTAATAAGTTTTTGCATTTTTTATATGCATAAACCCGAAAACGAAATTAGAAATTCAAATTGAGTGTTGAGCAAACAAAGAGACTGGCGGGCAAATTCCCTAGTTTCGGAATTTACCCATGTTGGCCAAGATTGTATGGGGTTTTATTATAAAGCGTCGAGCATGAAGTCAACGGCGGCTCGCATTTCATCATCGGAGCAATCGACACAAGTGCCGCGCGGCGGCATAACGTTAATGCCATTAATTGAGTTTGTATAAAGCACGTCTGTACCTTTAGCTAAACGTGGCTCCCATTGCGCTGCGTTGCCTAAAATAGGCGATTCACTGATGCCTGTAGCATGACAGGCCACACAAGAAGTATTATAAATAGCCTCCCCAGTTCTGGGGCCTCCAGGGACGCTAGCAACAGCTGCTCCAGCAGCACATGCATCGCCTATGAGACAAACTGTGCCGGCAGGTCTAAGTCGCTCACGAATTTCATCGTCTAAGGTAGCTGCTCCAGCAAAAGCGGACAGTAATACTATTGTTAATCCTGAAATAAGAGTCGTTAACCTATGATTCACTTTTCTACCTCTGGCGCTTAATGCGAACTTATCTAACTGAATTGAATAATTTTGAGGGCGGCATTATACCTGTAAATTTACAGTTCTGGTACTCGTTATAAAGCTCTCGGCGCTTCATGAATTGCCATGAATTGCCAAAGTTACGCACTGAGGCCGGCTATCTCGCAACTTTTTACGCAAGCAAACTGCTAAGCGCGATTATTTTAATCTTAAGGATACCTTATAGCATTAGAAAATAGAGATGCATTTTGGTCTCTTGCAGAGAGGGTCGGCTCGCCTATAGCGTCCAATGGCCACGGAATACCCAATTCAGGATCATTCCACAGTATTGAATGCTCGTCATCCGGCGCATAATAAGTGGTGCATTTATAGACAAATTCTGCCTTTTCGCTTAGCACCAAAAAGCCATGCGCAAAGCCCGGAGGCACCCAAAATATTTCATTATTTTCAGCACTTAAAACTGTCGCCACATGCTGGCCGAATGTAGAAGAGTCTTGACGTAAATCGACTGCAACATCATAAACTTCCCCAGCAATCACTCTGACTAACTTACCCTGGGGTTGCTGCAATTGATAATGTAAACCTCGCAATACACCCTTCATAGAAGAGCTGTGATTATCCTGAACGAAAGCGCTATCAATGCCTAATTCGCTGAGCCAGCTTTGTCTGTAGGTTTCCATAAAAAACCCACGCTCATCGCCAAAGATTTTTGGCTTTAAAATCAGCACATCGGGAATCGCAGTCTTAATGATTTCCATTAATATAGCTTCTCTTTAAGCACTTGAAATAAATATTCTCCATAGCCACTTTTTTGAAGTGGCTCAGCCAATATCCGAAGCTGTTCAGCATTGATGTAGCCCATGCGAAAAGCAATTTCTTCCGGGCATGCTATTTTTAAGCCCTGACGCTCCTCAATAGTTTGCACAAAAGTACTGGCTGCTAATAAGTTGGCATGGGTACCTGTATCCAGCCAGGCGGCTCCTCGACCTAATATTTCAACTGTAAGTTCGCTTGCTTGCAGATAGGCTCGATTTACATCGGTAATTTCAAGTTCACCCCGGGCTGAAGGTTTAACATTTTTAGCGATCTCTATTACCTTATTATCGTAAAAATATAATCCGGTAATAGCGTAATTCGACTTTGGCGCGGTTGGTTTTTCTTCCACAGAAAGCACACTTCCATCATCAGCAAACTCTACCACCCCATAGGCTTCAGGATTTTTTACATGATATCCAAAAACGGTTGCGCCTTTTTCTTTACTTGCAGCGTTAAGTAATGAGCCTTGTAGTGAATGTGAATAAAAAACATTATCCCCAAGCACCAAGGCTACAGCATCATCACCGATAAACTCTTCACCAATTAGAAAGGCCTGGGCTAAACCATCGGGTGAAGGTTGTTCAGCATAAGAAAAACTCAAGCCCCAATTTTCACCAGAACCGAGAAGACTTTCAAACACCGGCAAATCCCTTGGTGTTGAAATTATTAATATCTCTTGAATCCCTGACAACATAAGCGTGCTTAAGGGGTAGTAAATCATGGGCTTATCATAGATAGGCAGAATCTGTTTACTAACAGACTGAGTAATCGGATGTAAACGCGTACCTGAACCACCAGCCAGTATTATCCCTTTCATTTCTGCCCTCCTGCATCAGCGCCAAGACGCTCTAATTGATAACTGCCATCCAGCACAGCTTGCCACCACGCTTGATTTTTCAGATACCAAAGCACGGTTTTACGAATTCCGCTTTCAAAACTTTCTGCTGGAGTCCAGTCCAATTCCTTCTCAATTTTAGACGCATCAATTGCATAACGTAGGTCATGCCCGGGCCTGTCTTTAACAAACTCAATAAGCCTTGTATAACCTTTTCCTGCAGATAAAGCGTTAGGGTTTTCTGGCGCCAATTCTTCCAGGATAGTACAAATCGTCTGCACAACCTCAATATTTTGTTTCTCATTGTGACCGCCGATATTATAAGTCTCACCAACTTTTCCTTCAGTGATAACTTTATATAGCGCTCTAGCATGATCTTCTACATAGAGCCAATCACGTACTTGCGTACCATCTCCATAAATCGGTAAAGGTTTACCTTTAAGCGCGTTTAAAATTATGTGCGGAATTAATTTTTCCGGAAAATGATAAGGCCCATAATTATTTGAACAGTTGGTAATCACCACAGGGAAACCGTAAGTTCGATACCATGCCCTAACTAGATGATCCGAGCTGGCTTTCGACGCTGAATAAGGAGAGCTGGGGTCGTAAGCCGTAGCTTCTGTGAAAAAGCCTTCAGAGCCGCCTAGATCGCCGTAAACTTCATCAGTAGAGACATGATGAAACACAAAAGCTGATTTTTTCTGCTGCGCCAACTGCTCCCAATATTCACGTGCAACATCTAATAATTGATAGGTCCCAACAATATTAGTTTGAATAAATTCGCCGGGGCCATCTATAGAGCGATCAACGTGTGACTCCGCAGCTAGATGCATGACCGCATCAGGTTGGTGAAGCTGGAAAACTTTCTTTAATGCCTCCTGATCACAAATATCAATCTGACAAAAGGCATAATGCTCGGATGGCAATACTGTAGCAATCGAGCTTAAATTTCCTGCATAAGTTAACTTATCTAAATTGATAACTTCATCTTTAGTATTTTGTAATATATGCCGTATGACAGCGCTGCCAATAAAGCCAGCCCCACCTGTTACCAGAATTTTCAATTTATAATTTCACACATGAACGAAAGTAGCGTCTATTCTATTAAAAATAAAATCTGCTTAATAGGCTAAAGCTTGGATATTAGTACTTTCGTAAGTTCTTTCTGCCAAGCTTGGCCTTTAAAATTTATTGCGTCATAAGTAGCGCTCTTATCCAATACAGAATTTTTAGGGCGCTGAGCCGGCGTTGGATAATCGCTTGTACTTATTCCACGAAGCGGAATTTTCTTGTTAAGCAAACCCAATTTGCAGGCTTGTTTCTGAATTTCAATGGCAAAATCATACCAGCTGGCTTCACCCTGATCAGTCCAATGATAAATACCTTTTAAATCTCTGTTAGCTACAAAACGCCACAGCGCTCCAGGCCAAACCAGCAGCGGATGTTGGAGTGCCAAACTGGTCATTGACAATCGCTAACTCTTCACGCTCCGCCATCAGCATTAACATCGTATTCATGAAGTTTTTACTTTCAGCCGAGTAAAGCCACGCAGTGCGGATAATCGTACTATCAGGTCTCAACGTGCTTAACTTTTCTTCCCCCGCTAATTTACTTGCCCCGTAAATGCTCACCGGCGCTGTGATGTCATTGGGCTTATAGGGAGTCTGTTTTTCTCCATCAAACACAAAGTCCGTAGAAAGATGAATGATGCGGCAATCTTTGGGGCTAGCCTCTGCTAGCAGAGCCGGACCATGAGCGTTCACTTCAAAAGCTCGTTCTTGCTCTGTCTCAGCTTGATCAACCTGGGTGTAGGCCGAAGCATTGATTATTGTAGTTGGCGCCAGATCTTTATAAACCAACTTATGTTGATCTAAATTACAAATGTCAAAATCTGTTGAATTAAAAGCATATAGCTTTATATCAGCCGGTTGTGTTTCTTGTATGAGATTACCAAGCTGTCCATAGCCCCCCAGCAATACGATTCTTTCATGCATCTAATTTCATCTTAAGTTCTTACAAAGAATTGAATGATAAGTTTAAATAAAAACGCCCATGATGCATAACATCACGGGCGTTTTCTTTATACCACGTATTTATTAATAGCAGCTTGATTACTTACATAGAACTGCGTTCCATCTCTACCAGGAAATCGACAACTTCAAGCATGTCAGTCTGAGTTGGCACCGCCTGGTTAGTCACAATACGGTATTTACCATTAACAATTAAATTTGGTGTGCTGCGTACGCCATAATCGCGCATATTGGTATTGGCGCGATTAACCGCAGAAGTCACAGTGAACGAATTCCATGCTGCATCAAACTCATCACCAGAAACACCTTTGCTACCGAAATAGTCTTTGGCAGCAGCTTCAGATTGTAAATAGTTTGCACGTAACAGAATCTCATCAAATATATCACTGTGAGTTTCTTCAAATACACCGAGTTCTACAGCAGTGTAATAAAGTTGAGCATGAGTCTGCATCATGGCATTCCACATCCCTGGGCTGCGGACAAAAACTACATCTGCAGGAATATTAGCTTCCCAGTTTTCAATTAAAGGCTCAAATGAATAACAATGAGTGCAGCCGTACCAAAAAATTTCAACCACCTCTACTTTGTTTGGATCAACAGTACGAACTGGTGTATCCAGCTCAACATAATGAGTGCCTTCAATATAACGAGCAGGTTGTGCAAAAACAGAAGCGCTCATTACTACAAACGCAAATGCTAACAAGATAGGTTTAAGTATTACTTTCATTACGATCTCCAGACAAACTTGAATTCGATAATTTATATTTAAAAAGTTAAGGCTACTGACTAAATGATTACAAAATCAATACTTCTTAAATTAGCCTCATATCTAGTAGCTAAAGATACAAAAAAGGGCGTCAATTGACACCCTTTTTATACCAGCCAGCTTTATCCTGGCTGAATAATTCATTTTATTTCCTTATTCGGCTCTAATCCGCTCTCAGTCCTGAAACATACGATGCCAGTGCTTTAATTTCCACATCATTCAGTCTGGCAACATTATCCCGCATGACTGCTGCAAGATCATTATTTCTACTGCCGTCGCGGAACGCCCGTAACTGTGATTCAGTATAAGCAGGATCTTGCCCGCGTAAGGCCGGATAACCCGCACCGTTATTACCTCCACCTGTTGGTGAATGGCAGGCAGAACAGGCAGCAACGCCTATATCAGCATTGCCTGCACGATAAATGGTTTGGCCAAGCTCTACTGCAGATTCTTCAGCAGCTCCAAGTGGTTCCTCTAGTGACGCATAATGCGCAGCTATATCAGCTAAATCCTGATCTGAAAGATTATTCAGTTGACCTGCCATAAGTGCAATGGCTCTAGCGCCACTTTTAATATCTTGTAATTGTTTAAATAGATAAGTTTGATTTTGACCGCCCAGTTTGGCGGCGCCAGGAACGACTACGTCATTACCCCCGGCTCCATGACACGCACCACAAACTATAACCTTAGTACTGCCCGCGGCGGCATCCCCAGCTTGTTGAGCTTGCGCTGTGGAGCAAAGAGCTAAAGTGAAGATTGCAGTAAGAAAAATTCTGTTCATTCGTTATTTCCACCAAATAAATGCTAAGTTAAGTAGGGCTTAAACCTTGAGGGTATGCCCTGTTGCAATCCTAATCACAACCTAAGTACGAGCTAATGTGAGTGTAGAGGATATGCTATACTTTACCCCTGCTAAAAAAGCGGGGGCATTATACCCTATCCGAACCTGATGACAAAGATACCTAATACAGAGATCTGATTTTGAATAAAATAACTCTGGCAGGTAGTTTTAAATGGAAATTAATTTATTAAACTTTTATTACACTTTCTACTAGGCTTTCTATTACACTTTTGCCAAGCTCCCAGCAAAAGCAAACTTTTAACTAATGCTTTTAGCCGTTTTAACAAGCGTTCTAAACAGAATCTTAAAGTAGCTTCCCAGCAAATGGTATTTAATCATTTTCATAGAGTTCACCATGTCTAAAACAGGACTTGATTATCGTAATGCTCAGTTTTTGATTAGCGCCGGTACTCTGTCACAGTGTCCAGAGGATAATGCTTTGGAGGTGGCTTTCATTGGTCGCTCTAATGCAGGAAAATCCAGCGCCATAAATGTTTTAACCGAACAGCCCAAGCTGGCGCGTACTAGTAAAACCCCCGGCCGCACTCAACTATTGAACTATTTTAAAGTTGCTGAAGAGCGTTATCTTGTTGATTTGCCAGGCTTTGGCTATGCCAAAGTTCCACCAAAATTAAAGCAGAAATGGCAAAAGGAACTAACTCGTTATCTGGAAGAACGGCAATCTTTGCAGGGCGTCATTTTGCTTGTGGATATCAGACATCATTTTAAAGACAGTGACATGATGATTATTGATTGGGCTTCGCGGGCAGAAATGCCGCTGCATATATTGTTAACTAAAGCCGATAAGTTAAAGCATGGCGCAGCAAAAGCAGCCTTGTTATCTGCTCAAAAAGAATTAAGTCCGTTTGGAGAACGTATCAGCTTGCAGCTGTTCTCTGCACTAAAAGCGAGTGGCGTTGATGCTCTGCGCAAACAGCTAAATTTATGGTTAAACTCTGAGTAAGCCAGAAAGAATTGGGCCCTAACCACAGGAGAAAGCAGTTAGGGCCCTGTCTCCTATAAACAAAGGAGGATTTAGGTCGTTCTAGCAGGCTGGGAAATCGGGGAGAAAACCACCCTACTATTTAAGTGTGACTGATCTTGCTAAAAATAGTTCCAAATATTTCACATATATTCATTTTTTTTTAAAATTATAACTGCCCGTGCAATGACACAGAGAAAAATATTAATGCGCTTCATCCCAATTAGCGCCTGAACCGATATCTACAATTAAAGGCACTTCTAGAGCTGCCGCTGAAGCCATCCTGAATGCAACTCCCTCAGACAATAAGTTTAAGTCTGATTCGCTGACTTCAAATACCAACTCATCGTGTACCTGTAGTAATAGCCGGGCATCCAAACCTGCAATATCTAACCAATGCTGAATATCAACCATAGCGCGTTTTATAATGTCAGCAGCCGTTCCTTGCATCGGTGCATTAATCGCCGTGCGTTCAGCTGCTTTGCGCAACATCCCATTGCTCGCATTGATATCGGGCAAATACAATCTGCGCCCAAATAAGGTTTCTACATAACCCTGCTCATTTGCCACTTGTCTGGTATTTTCCATGTAATCCCGCACGCCGGGATAACGATGAAAATAGCGCTCAACATATTCTTGCGCCTCATGACGGCCGATGCCTAGTTGTTTAGCCAAGCCAAAGGCAGACATGCCATAAATCAAACCAAAGTTAATTGCTTTAGCACTACGTCGTTGATCCTTAGTCACCTGATCAAGTTCTGCACCAAAAATTTCAGCGGCTGTTGCCTGGTGAACGTCCAAACCTTGCTGGAAGGCAAGGAGCAAACCTTCATCAGCGGATAAATGTGCCATGATGCGCAGCTCAACTTGAGAATAATCAGCGGCCATCAACACCTTGCCTTCATCGGCAATGAACGCTTTACGGATACGCCGCCCTTCTTCTGTGCGTATAGGAATATTTTGTAGATTCGGGTCGGTAGAGGATAAACGTCCTGTAGCCGCTACAGCTTGCTGAAAAGTGCTGTGGATACGCCCAGTATGCGGATTAACGTCTTGCGGTAATTTATCGGTATACGTGCTTTTTAACTTGCTCAAGGTACGGTATTCCAATAACAATTTTGGCAAGGGGTATTCCAACGCCAATTCCTGTAATACGGGTTCCGCTGTTGATGGCTGCCCCCCTTTTGTCTTGCTAATTACAGGGTAATTAAGCTTTGCATAAAAGATTTTCTGTAATTGCGCAGGCGACCCCAAATTAAATTCTTCACCCGCCAGACTGTATGCTTCTTGCTCAAGCTCATTTAATCGTTGCGCAATTTCCTCGCTTTGCTGCGCTAAGCTAAAGAGGTCGACACGAATACCCTGTCGCTCCATTAAATAGAGAGCACCTAATAGGTCTATCTCCATATGCTGATAGATGTCAGCAAGCTCACCAATTTGTTTAAGCCTTACATCTAAACCTTGATGTAGCCGAAAAATAAAATCAGCATTTTGAGCAGAAAAAATAGCTGACTGCTCAATATCTACTTCAGCATAGGTCAGCTTGTTGCGGCCTTTGCCAAGCAGCTCTTCAAGTAAATGCTTATCTTCTTTTAAATAGGTCGATGCAAGCTTATCGAGAGTATGTTTATGTGCCACAGAGTTTAGTACGTAAGATTGCAGCATGGTGTCATAACGACAGCCTGCTAACTTAATCCCAACGTTTGCCAGCACATGGCTCATATTTTTTAAATCATGCCCAACTTTAAAGATGCTTTTATCCTCAAACACCGGCTGTAGCGCAGTTAACACTTTATTTGCTTCCAGCTGCTCTGGCGCCCCTTCATATATATGAGCCAGAGGAATATAGCTGGCCTGCCCAGATTTAAGAGACAAAGATAAGCCAATTATTTGCGCCAACATGAATTGGGCGCCATCAGTTTCAAGGGCAATGGCAAGTCGATCAGCTTTTTTAATGTCACTTAAAAATGCATCTAGCTGGTCAAGATTTAGAATTATTTCATACTTAATTTCCTCAGGCGCCAGAAACACTTCTGCTTCATTAAGGTCTGAATTTTCGTTATCTGAAACCGGGCCGCCTTCTATTTGAAGTGCTTCTGCTTTAACCCCTTTCGATTCTAACTCCTTAACCCAAGTACGAAATTCCAGCGTGAGGTACCAACTTAGCAATGCTTCTTGATCAACAGCCGTATGCTCAAGTTCATTGGGTCCAACAGCAAGTTCAACATCTAGTTTGATCGTTGCCAGTTCACATGACATCCGCAACTGATCAATATGTGCTCTTAAATTTTCGCCCACTTTGCCTTTAATCTCTTCGGCATGCTCTATTAAGGCTTCTGCCGTTTCATATTCTTCCAGCCACTTTACAGCCGTTTTTGGCCCAACACCTGGGACGCCTGGAATATTGTCAGACTTGTCACCCATCAGCCCTAAATAATCGACAATCTGCTCCGGCGCTAATCCAAATTTTGTTTTTACTCCTTCTACATCCAATACTTCCTTGCTCATGGTATTTAAAAGAGTGATATGTTCGTTAACGAGTTGCGCGAGGTCTTTATCACCAGTAGAAATCAATGTATCTCGTTTTAGTTCTGTTGCCTGTCGGGCCAGTGTGCCAATTACATCATCAGCTTCCACTCCCGGCTCAACTATTAATGGCAGGCCCATTGCCTTGATAATTTCGTGAATAGGTTCTATTTGAGAGCGCAAATCATCAGGCATAGGAGGACGATGAGCTTTATATTCTTTATAAATATCACTACGGAAGGTCTTGCCCTTGGCATCAAAAACCACCGCTATCGGAGAATCCGGATACTCCTTAATTAAACTGCGCACCATGTTAATGACGCCTTTAATTGCGCCTGTTGCTTGACCGCGAGTGGTCGTTAATGGGGGCAATGCATGATAGGCGCGAAATAAATAAGAAGAACCATCAATCAAAATCAGTGGCTTATCTGGAAGTGAGTTCATTCGGCAATCCACCTCTGATTAAAGCTCTCATTAGAGTCTTCATTACTGCTTTCAATAACCCTCATTCTTCTATACACCTCATTATTAATTCGCTCATATCACGCATAAAATCAGTATAGGCTATTTTAGTTAGTGGGTAAGCAGCACCTAGAACGTCGATAGTGACCATGTTCATTTCGCGTCCAGTTAACTGTCTGATTTCGTCTGCATTATTTGCTGGTTCCAGCAACAAGCAAGAAACTTCAAAGGCTGACAATATTTCTCTGATTTCCATAATTTTTCGAATCCCCGGCTGCACTTCTTCGTTGTTGGTGAAACTCGCGACATGCTGCAAGGCAAACTGATTTTCATAGTACGTGAATGCATTGTGATAAACCGCAAAGAAGTTATTTGAAAGATCAGAGAGTAAATTCTCAATATCATTATCGAGTAAGTCTAAAGCTACAAAGAAGTCGGCTAAGTTTTTTTCGTAAACCTCTTGGTTCAGCACATCAAGTTCAACTAATTTTGCCGTTAAGGCTTGCGCTATCACTCTGCTATTTTCAGTCGACAGCCAAATATGCGCATCATTACTATCGGTAGTGGCTAAACCAGCCTCTACGATTAAGTCATAGGCTGTGATAACTGCCGATGAATTTCTATCAAGCAATTGGGTAAATGCTGTCTCCAAGCTTGGCCCCACCCAAAGTACGAGGTCAGCATCAGCTAATTTTTGACGTTCCGAAGGCTTCAAAGCAGGATGATGCGGATCCTGACCAGCACCGATAATCAGTGTTGGTTCTGATACCCCCTCAGTTATAGCTAGCGCTATCATCTGCAAGGGCTTAATGCTCGCGCTCACTTGAGGTTGCGCATAAACCTCACAACTGGCTAGAGTTTGTAGCATTAAAAAGAGACTAAGGGTGAAAAGTCGTAGCAAAGCGTTTCCCGAGACTGAACCTGAAAAGCCCACTATGATATATTACCTCGCCTTGTGCGCAAACTTGATAAGCCTTGATTACGCATTACTGACTCTGGAGTTCACTCGGAATGACTAGCACTTTGTTAAACGCCCAGAATATTTCTTTGGCGATTGACGGCAAACAAATCTTGCAGAATATCACTCTGCAAATTGATGAGAACCAGATAGTTACCTTGATCGGACCTAATGGTGCTGGCAAAACCTCTTTGGTTAAAATAGTTCTGGGCTTAAGCAAGCCTAGCGCCGGCTCTGTTAAGCTACGCAAAAATTTACGTGTGGGTTATATGCCGCAGCGTCTACATGTTGATAACAGCATGCCCATCTCAGTACAAAAATTTTTACAACTCGCGGTACGCGCCAAACCCGAACTGATTGAACAAGTGTTAAGTGAAGTAAAAGCCTCGCAATTACTACACTCGCAAATTCACTCTCTTTCTGGCGGCGAATTACAACGCGTCTTACTCGCTCGAGCTCTGATTCAGGAGCCAGAATTCTTAGTGCTAGATGAACCTGTTCAAGGCGTTGATATCAATGGGCAGGCTGAGCTCTATGCCTTGATTTCATCGATTCGTGATAGGCATCAGTGCGGCATCTTAATGGTTTCGCATGATCTGCATTTAGTGATGTCAGCAACCGACGAAGTCATTTGTTTAAATCAGCATGTTTGTTGTCATGGTCATCCCGAACAAGTGAGTAATGACCCCGCCTATCTTGAGCTGTTCGGTAAAAAACAAGCAGAATCCTTGGCGGTATACGCGCACCATCATAATCATAACCACAGTTTAGATGGCGAAGTGATAGACCCTGATCACGATCATACGCACGAAGGGCATAAGCATGGCTGATTTTGTTTTGCGTGCGCTGGCAGCTGGATTACTGGTTGCATTAATCACTGGCCCGCTCGGTTGTTTTATCGTGTGGCGTCGCATGGCCTACTTTGGTGACACTCTGGCTCACTCAGCCTTGCTTGGTATTTCTTTCGGCTTGCTAATGGATATCAATCTACAGTTCGCTGTTATTCTTGCTTGCCTGGCTATCGCACTTTTATTAGTGCAAATGGAAAGCCGGCATCACCTGGCTACCGATACTATTCTTGGTATTCTCGCGCATAGTTCATTGGCTTTTGGTTTAGTTATTTTAAGCTTTACGGATGTAAATATTGATTTAATGTCTTATCTTTTTGGTGACCTGCTCACCGCAAGCAATCAGGATTTGCTCTGGATAAGTGCAGGCGTTGGCGCCGCATTAGTCGTACTCGCCTTAACCTGGAATAAATTGCTGACCATTACCTTGCATCAAGAACTTGCCCAAGTGGAAGGCTTGGCCGTAGGCAAAATACGTTTGCTGTTGATGCTATTAATTGCAACGGTTATTGCTCTTAGCATGAAAGTAGTGGGTATATTGCTGATCACCTCATTGATGATTATTCCACCAGCCATCGCCAGATCTTATTCAAGCTCCCCTGAAAAAATGGCAATTCTTGCCAGCTTGATTGGTTGTCTTGCAGTGTGTGGTGGCCTACTCGCTTCGTTCTATCTAGATACCCCCAGCGGCCCAAGTATTGTTGTTAGCGCAGCAGTTCTCTTTATGATCAGTTCAAGCTTTAATAGAAATTAGCACTGCTCAGCTGTAGCGAATGCGCTCAAGGGTGGATCGCTCCTTCACGCGATTTTGGTAGTCAAGAGGGGGGTAGTATTGACGAGCTCTTTAAACTCTCTTCAAAAAGGTGAAAGTTCTATACAATTCATATTTTCGCAACTAGAGTGCAACAGATATATAGGTAAGTCGACGCGCCCCTAATGGGTTTAAATCGATCGTTTATCTGATATTCATTTGATAGGCCGAATAAAAAAGAACCATCTCTATCGGCATGTTTTGAGGTTGATTTATGACACACGATACAAAGATTGATTTTATTTACTTATCCGAACCCGACATGATTAAAGCCGGTGTCACCGACATGCCTGGCTGCGTGGATACGATGGATGAAATGTTCACTTTGTTGTACAAGGGTGATTACCGCATGGCCGGTCCAAACAGTGACTCTCATGGCGCTATGATTACCTTCCCAGATGACTCGCCTTTCCCACTGATGCCGAAGCCGACGGCTGATCGGCGTTTAATGGCGATGCCTGCGTATCTTGGCGGAAACTTTCAAACCTCTGGTGTGAAGTGGTATGGATCGAATATTGCGAATCGCGAAAAAGGCCTGCCACGTTCTATTTTAATGTTTATTTTAAGTGATACCGATACCGGAGCGCCGCTGGCTTACATGTCGGCAAACTTGTTGTCGGCATATCGAACGGGTGCCGTCCCGGGAGTAGGCGCACGCTATCTTGCCCGTAAAGATTCAAAAGTGATTGGCTTGCTTGGGCCAGGCGTGATGGCGAAAACCTCAGTCTCTGCGTTTATGGCCGTGTGCCCTGAAATCGATACTTTGAAAGTTAAAGGTCGTGGCCAGCGCAGCCTAGATGTCTTCATTGCCTGGTTAAATGAAACCTTCCCGCAAATTACCAATGTTCAGGTTGTGGATGACTTGGAAGAAGTGGTTCGGAATTCCGACATCGTCACTTATTGCAATTCAGGCCTGCCTGGTGATCCGTCAACCTATCCAATTGTAAAACGCGAATGGGTGAAACCCGGCACCTTTTTTGCGATGCCGGCTTACTGTAGTTTAGACGACGGCATGGAGCAAGACGATGTGCGCAAAGTGCTTGATAACACTGGCTTATATCAAGCCTGGTATGAAGAAGTACCCAAGCCAGCGCATAACTATATACCTTTACCCGGTGTTCGCTTTATGGACATGATCGCAGAAGGCAAGCTCACCCTGGAGCAACTGGAAGACCTCGGGAAAATTACCGCTGGGGAAGCGCCTGGACGTAAAAATGACGATGAAATTATCATCATGTCGGTTGGTGGTATGCCAGTAGAAGATGTGGCTTGGGCCACGGTGGTTTATCGCAATGCTTTAGAAAAAGACATTGGCGTGAAATTAAATCTTTGGGACGAACCGGTTCTAAAATAAGACTCGCGTTATTTTCTATGCGCCTTTATTAACATTCCTAACAAATATTTGAGAAAAATATGAGCAAAATAGTAAAAGTGAAAACCGGATCAAAGCTTGAAGAGACTGCAAGCTATTCCCGGGCGGTTATGGTCGATAACTGGATTTATGTTTCCAACACTGCTGGGCGTAACCCCGTCACACAAAAAATTCCAGAAGATATCATCGAACAAACACAGCAAGTTTTTCACAATATAGAGCGGGCGCTTGCTGCCGTTGATGCGACCTTAGCCGATGTTGTGATGTCGCGAGTTTTTATTCAAAACCCCGCCGAGACACATACAGTTATGGAATTTATTGGGACAAAATTTCGAGGGGTGAACCCCGCCACGACAGTCACCAGTCCACCACTGGGCTCAGCAGAGTATAAAGTAGAGTTAGAAGTAACAGCCTATCGTGGCGCAGGTTCGGCGCAGGTTGAAGAAGTACTGATCTCAGTTTGATACACCTATAGAGCATGGCAATATTTATTTTGTTTGGAAGCTTGTTATGACAACAACCCTAAAAAAAATTGAAACACAAGATGCCCTCCCTGAATCCACCAGCGTTGTAATCATCGGTGGCGGCATTGTCGGTGTAAGCGCTGCCTTAACTTTAGCCGAACGTAACATTCCGGTTGTGCTTCTTGAAAAAGGCCATATCGCCGGTGAGCAATCTTCTCGGAATTTGGGCTGGATTCGAAAAACAAATCGACATGTTGATGACGTGCCATTGGCTCAAGCGTCAGATAAGCTCTGGAACGAAATGCCAGAACGTATTGGTCAAAGCGTTGGTTATAAGCAATCAGGCATTCTGTTTTTAGCGAAAACCGATGAGCAGTTGGCCATGCAAGAAAGCTGGCTTAAGTCGGTAGAATCTCTGTCTTTAGATTCCAGACTTCTTAGTACAGAACAAATTAAACAGCACGCGCCTGGTGGGCAAGGTAATTGGGTTGGTGGTTTGTACACGCCATCTGATGGTTGTGCCGAACCTTCCATCACCGTCCCAGCCATGGCCCAGTCTGCTATCAACAAGGGTGCAAGCATCATTCAGCACTGTGCCGTGCGTTCACTTTCTACAACAGCGGGAAAAGTGTGTGGTGTCATCACAGAAAAAGGCGAAATACGTTGTGATAATGTGTTGTTAGCAGGCGGCGCTTGGTCACGTCGCTTTTTAGGCAACCATGGTGTGTCATTACCAACGCTGGGTTTAATCTGTTCTGTATTGCGCACCAAAGCCTTGGATGGTCCAACCGACATTGCCGTCGGCGGCCCGGATTTTTCATTTAGAAAACACATCGATGGCGGCTTTATTATTACGCAACGCGGCAAGCTCGATGCGCCGATTACACTCGATCACTTGTTAATAGGGCGGCGCTATCTGAAGCAGCTTCGTACGCAAAGCAGTTTTTTACGCATCAGGCTTGGTCCTTATTTTTTGAAGGATTTAGCTATAGCACGGCGCTGGAGTGCAACTGATATTTCTCCCTTTGAAAAAATTCGAACCATGAATCCATCTGTGAATGAAGGCTTAAACGCAGACGCTTTAAACAATCTGCGCCAAGCTTGGCCGGTATTTAATGCCGCTGAGCTAGAAGAAACATGGGCGGGCTTAATTGATGTAACACCAGATTCAAACCCGGTTATTGATCAAATTAATCAGCTTCCTGGACTCACTATTGCCACGGGTTTTTCTGGTCATGGTTTTGGTACTGGTCCGGCAGCGGGACAATTGGCCGCCGATATAGTGTCGAACTCGACACCGCTTATTGACCCAAGCCCTTATCGATTCGATAGATTGTAAAATACTTATTGGCATCGAAGTGACTTTAGGAGCCCAAGATGACAGAGATTCAAACAATCTCAGGTGAAAAAACAGCACCCACTGGTGGAGCAGGCACATTAAAAATGGGGTTGCCCACTATGATGGCAGTCTGCATAGGAGTGGTGATTGTCCAAGGGGCGATGATCTCAGGTATGCAAGGCATTGGTATAGGTGGCTTGGGATTTATCGCTGCAATGTTTGTAGCATTAGTGTTAGCACAATTTAATGCCATGAGTTTTTCAGAACTCTCACTGATGTTTCCCCAAGAAGGCACATTAGCCACCTACACTCAAAAAGCGATTGGGCACTTTCCTGCGATCGTTGCAGTTTTTTCCGGCTATGTTGTCGTCGCCATACTCGCAATCCCGGTAGAAATGGTATTGGTAGATGCAATGTTGGAGAACCTATTGCCTGGTGTGATTCCAGAAAAAATCGTGCCCTTACTTATTCTAATTACTTTGTCCATAAGCAATTTAATTGGTACGGATGTGTTTGCCAGGATCCAGAATTTTCTCGCATTTATCCTGGTGAGTGCACTCATTGTTGTTGGGCTTGTTGCGATCACTGGCTTGGGCGCACCGTATCCTAGTATTGCTGGTACTTCCGTAGATTGGAGCTTTACCAATATCGCCAATTTTAGTTTTATTGGTCTTGTTGCGCTGTCGATGTGGTTATTTGTTGGGGTTGAGTTTATTTGCCCAATGATTAATGAAGTGAAAAATCCCACAAAAAATATTCCACTGGCTATGCAATTATCGCTAGTGATGATGTTTTGTATATTCGTGGCGTTTGTTGTGGGTGCTGGTCTCTATGTCAATGTGGAAACCCTTTTAGGTTCCGCGATTCCTTATTTGGATTATATCAGCGCCGTGTTTGGTAAGAGCGGCCTAGCCATCGCTACTGTAATGGCCTTAGCGGCCACCTGCAGTACGATCAATACCATTTTGGCTTCAGTGCCTCGCATGCTGCATGGGATGGCGTATCAAAAACAAGCGTTTCCACAGCTTAAAGCCAGCAACAAATACGGCGCGCCATGGGTAGGTATTATCATGATTTCAAGCTGTATTGGTATTGCCTATTTAATTGCCGATGTCGATTCGCTGGTGACCTTAGTTATTTCCGCATCAACCTGCTGGCTACTTGCCTACGTGGTTGCGCATATCGATGTCATGGTATTACGCAAACGACTTCCAAACCATGAACGGCCTTATCGCACGCCATTTTATCCGCTACCTCAAGTGTTAGGTATCGTCACAATGATATATATCGCATTGAATAATTCTCCATCGCCCGAAATGACAAACACCGTGTTCGCTATTTCTGGAACTATGATTTTATTACTCAGTATTGTGGGTGGTTTATGGGTGAAATTTTATATGAAGCGAGGCTTGTTCGAGCCGGATATGGATTGATGCTTTTCTTTTTATCGCAAACTTAATACTGATTTTTCATTTTAATTAGTTCTAGAGAGAGCGATGGATACCAAACTAAGATTCTACTACACAAGTGAAGGATATGCCTCACTTTGTGCTTTACTGGGAACAAAGAAAAGAGGTTTAACGAATGCATGACAAGGCCGTCAAAACTTGCACACTATGTCGACTGGACTTACTCACGGTTGTAAAATTTTACGATGGTCTTAACATCTCACAGCAGCATCTCTTATGAATTTCGGCGATGAATTTAATAATGTTCGAATAAAAACTAGCGGCGCTGAAATTAATCTGGTGCATGGTGGGTCAGGCACTCCTCTACTATTATTGCATGGCTATCCCCAGACCCACGTCATGTGGCACAAGGTTGCTCCGCGCCTTGCAAAAACTTTCCATGTCGTTTGCCCTGACTTAAGAGGCTATGGAGACAGCTCCAAGCCTCCGAGCAAACCAGATCATTCACCTTATTCAAAGCGTGCTATGGCTAAAGACATGGTCGAAGTGATGGCGTCTCTTGGTTATAGTGAATTTCTAGTGGCAGGACATGACCGAGGAGCCAGAGTGGTGCATCGGATGGCTCTGGATTATCCTGAGAAAATCAAGAAGGCTTGTGTGATGGACATCGCTCCTACACATCACATGTTCAAAACTACTGACCAACACTTTGCTACAGGTTATTATCATTGGTTCTTCCTAATACAGCCCAATGGTTTACCTGAGCGAATGATCGGCGCCGACCCTGTTTACTATCTTTCTGAAAAACTAAAACAGTGGAGTGCTCCCGGGGTGGTGTTCACAGAAGAAGCAATCGCCGAATATTTGCGCTGCTTCAGTAAGCCAGAGACAATTCACGCTTCATGTGAAGATTATCGCGCCGCTGCAAGTATTGATCTGACTCATGACGAGGAAGATTTAAATAAAAAGGTTTTGTGTCCTCTGTTAACATTATGGGGAGCGAAAGGATTTATAAACCGAACATATGATGTGCTTAGTGTATGGAACGAATATGCCGAACAAGTTGAAGGAAAAGCCTTGGATAGCGGTCATTATTTACCCGAAGAAGATCCCGAGGCCGTCTACGATGAATTACTTCGATTCTTTGGTGACAGTTAATACTTCTAGCAATACAACTCAGATTAATGATTCCATGGCGCATTTTTAATACCTGTAAATTACGGCTCAGCCAGTAAAAACCATGAGGGTATATTATGTCCAAGACAATTGCTTTTGACGTATATGGAACATTAATTGATACCCATTGGGTTGTTTCTGCATTACAGGAAATAATGGGTGATCAAGCAAAATATTTTTCTCAAACCTGGCGCGACAAACAACTGGAATATTCTTTTCGTCGTGGCTTAATGCAAAATTATGAGACTTTTGCTGTTTGCACAAGCAATGCTCTCGATTACACCTGTATATTTTATGAAGTTGATCTCACGCAAGAACAGAAAAATAAATTGCTTAAAAGCTACCAATCGCTTCCAGCTTTCAAAGATGTTGAAGGTGGACTATCAAAATTACAAGCAAATAATTATCGCTTGTTTGCGTTTTCAAACGGCACCGCTAATGCTGTCGAGACTTTACTTGTTAAGGCACAAATAAGAAATTATTTTCTAGGAGTTGTTAGTGTCGATGATCTCAAATCATTTAAACCAAACCCCGCTGTATACCACCATTTTTTAAGAGAGTCTGGCGCTAAAGGTAGTGATGCTTGGTTAGTCTCAAGTAATCCTTTTGATGTTATAGGTGCAATTTCCACAGGTATGCGTGCCGCTTGGGTAAAGCGCTCAACAAATGCAATTTTCGACCCTTGGGGAATTGAGCCAACTATAACAGTATATAATCTAGGCGAATTATATGAAAAAATTAGATAAACGCTCCTTCCTTCTAATAAGCAAATTTATAATATGAGAGGATAGCCCGTTGAATAACATGCAAGTAATTACCGAATTCCTGGGTTGGTGTACTGTTATAAATTATGGGGTTTTAATATTCTCCACTCTTATGATTACTACCGTTGGCGACTGGGCTAAAGAGATACATAGCAAGCTTTTTAAGATTTCAAAAGAAAAATTAGATGCAATGTACTTTAATTTTTTAGCTAATTATAAATTGGCAATATTTATATTTAATTTGGCACCATATATTGCGCTAAAAATAATGGCTTGAACGCAGCTAATAAGATTACTAGGGCCAATGAACCAAATATAAAAATAAGGCGCGCATAAAAGCAATAGTGCTCACTTATTTTATTAACCCCAATTAGACTTGTATATGAAGGACAAACATGACATTGACGAAAAGTTGTAAGCAATTGGTAGAAGCGGCGAACGCAAAAATACAAACGCTTTCATTAGATGAAGCAAAAAAAAAATTTGGCGATGACAATGTGCAGTTTGTGGATATCCGTGATGTCCGCGAATTAGAACGCGAAGGTACAATCCCTGGCGCTCTACATGCCCCTCGTGGCATGCTTGAATTTTGGGTTGACCCTGATAGCCCTTATTTCAAACCTGTGTTTGCTGAAGAAAAGCAATTTATACTATATTGCCAGTCTAGTTGGCGTTCAGCCCTTGCAACTGCCACACTTCAAGATATGGGCTTAAATGATGTTTGCCACTTTGAAGGTGGATATGGAAACTGGAAAAAATCTGGCGGGGCCACTCAAGCCCGACAAAGGAAATCATGATGACAAGGCTTGAAGCAAAACCTGAAAGTATCGACATAGACTTAAAGCGTTCGGTTTTTATTATTGTGGACATGCAAAACGCTTTTGCCAAACCTGGCGGTATGCTGGATTTATTTGGCGCCGATATTTCTGGCGCTGCATCTGTTATTCAAGTCAATCAACAATTAATAAATGCAGCTCGCAAAGCAGGCGTCGAAATCATCTACTTAGCAATGACCTATAAAGCAGACTTAAGTGACGCCGGAAGCCCTGCATCTCCTAATTACCATAAAGAACTTGGCTTAAAACTTATGCGCGAAAAACCAGAACACACTGGCAAATTATTAATTGATGGAACCTGGGATTGGCAAATTGTGGATGAGCTTAGCCCCAAGGACGGTGAGATGCTTATTCGGAAACCACGCTACAGCGGCTTTGTCGGTACTAATTTGGATAGTTACCTTCGAGCTAAAAATATTCGTAACTTATTTCTTACTGGAATCACTACAAATGTTTGCGTAGAGAGTACTGGGCGAGATGCATTTTTTGCAGAATATTGGCCGATATTAATTGAAGATGCCGTTAACCATACAGGCCCTGATTATTGTGGTGCAGCAACACTTTGGAATTTCGAAAATATTTTTGGCTGGGTCACCAATTCTAAAAAAGTGTTGGCAGCTCTTCAACAAGGTTCAGTTAATCCTTAAAAATATTTAAACTGAAGCTTGATAATGCATAACTAACTAGGAGGTAATATTTATGCCAATCCCTATTATTGAATTTGTTGGTTGGGCCTTATGGGAATTCTTTTTTGCCATTCTTTTCTACAACACTGGCTCAGCAATTATACGCTTAGTTAGTTTAGGAAAAGTGAAATTTCCTCTTATTTCCCCTAATGCCTTTAAAAAAGAAAAGCCTCAAATACGAAATGCATCTAGCTGCTACTTAGTAGGTATGGTGTTATATATGAGCTTAGCCGTAATCTGGCTAACCCTAAGCAATTAATGGAAACTTTACTGCCTAATGTAGGAGCATCAATTAGTTTACTTTTAGGTTTTATTGCAATATTTTGGCCAGCTAAAACTGAAACTTTTGTTTCTATAAAAAGTTTAGGGAAGGAAGGGAACTCAGAAATTCGAGCGACTTATGGTGGGTTTTTCTTAGGCATTTCACTTTTTGCTTTAAGCTCTCAAGACTCTATTGTTTTCATAGTGTTAGGTATCGGATGGCTCAGTGCAGCTCTCATTAGGCTTTTTAGTCTTTGCTTTGGCTTTTATACCAGCAAAAATTTAATGGGAGTAATTTTCGAAGGTCTTATCGGCGGATTGTGCATCTCATCGTTATTGATTTAATCACTCGAACAGTAATTAAACTTTTTATGCTTCCAATTAGAGCTTTTTAAACACTAGATCCCACACACCATGACCCAGTCTTACACCACGTCGTTGAAATTTCGTTACAGGTCTATCACTTTTTGTTGCAAATTTTTCTAATCCGAATATATTTTCTATTTTTTTTTCAGCACTTAATACTTCCATCATTTGTTCAGCATAATTTTCCCAATCGGTGGCTAAATGTATCTCTCCACCTGTTTTTACTTTAGGTAAAAGGCTTTGGATAAATTCTGCTTGTATTAATCGCCTTTTGTGATGACGTTTTTTATGCCAAGGGTCCGGGAAAAATATCTGTACTCGTTCAAGTGAATTATCAGCAATACTTTCTTGTAAAACTAATTTCGCATCATCTTGTACTACTCTTATATTAGTTAAATCTTCTTCGTCAATTAAACGTAAGAGCGTTCCTATACCAGGGGGATGAACATCAACGCCAATAAAATTAAGATTAGGATTCTCCTTTGCCATTTGCGCCAAAGAATCTCCCATCCCAAAACCAATTTCGAATACCACGGGATGCTTATTAGCAAATATTTCTTGAAGCTTAAATAATCCAAGTTGCCTATTTAGGCCAAACCTAGGCCAAAGATTATCCAACGCTTTTTGCTGCGAATGAGTTAAACGACCTCCGCGTACAACATAACTTTTAATTGTGCGCATGTGGTTTTCATTTTCCATCACGATTTAGATCGGCTCTGCAGTAAGCCATTAACAATCAAACCCCAACCAACTAAAAAGAATAAACCGCCGAAGGGTGTAATATATGCAAACAAACTTATGCCTGTTAAAGCTAGTAAGTATAAGCTCCCTGAAAATAACACTATGCCGATTTGAAAAGCATAACCGCTGCGACTAAAGCTTTTAGATGCAGGAAATATATAACAAAGTAACGCGGTCAAAATAAGCGCCACTACATGAAACATTTGATATAACACTGCTGTGTTCCAGGTTTCCAGGCTAGCTTCAGAAATTTTTTCTTCAAGGCCATGCGCTCCGAACGCTCCAAGTGCCACTACTAAGAAGCCATTAACTGCAGCATACAAAATAAATCTTTCCATCATCTTCTCTTCCTTTTCACCCTTTTCTTCACTTCCACCAGTTTAATCATACAGGCATAAAAAAACCGCCTTATTGGGCGGCTTTTTATAATACAAGCTCATTTAAATACTCATCAAGCTTCCAATCGAGCTTTTACTTTATTCATGGCATTTTTTTCGAGCTGCCTAATACGTTCTGCAGAGATCTCATACTTATCTGCTAACTCATGCAGTGTAGCTTTATCGTCACTTAACCAGCGCTGAGTAAGGATATCCTTACTACGATCGTCTAATCCCTCCAAGGCTAAATAAAGGTTATCTGTACTGGACTCAGCATAATCTTCATCTTCAACATTGCGAGCCGGATCATAGCGAGTATCTTCCAGATACTGCGCAGGAGCGATTGCTACTTCATCATCATCTGAATCAGGAGCGCCATCAAAAGAGGCATCATAAACGCCAAGACGGTTTTCCATCTGCATGACTGTTTTGGCATCTACTCCCAAATCTGCAGCAACTTTATCGACTTCTTCTTTGTTAAGCCAACCCAGACGCTTTTTAGAGCCTCGTAGATTGAAAAATAATTTACGTTGAGCCTTGGTTGTCGCAACTTTGACAATACGCCAATTACGCAGAATAAATTCGTGCATTTCAGCTTTAATCCAATGCACAGCAAAAGACACAAGCCTTACACCTCTTTCTGGGTCAAAACGTTTAACGGCTTTCATCAAGCCAACATTGCCTTCCTGAATCAAGTCGGCTTCAGATAAACCATAACCAGAATAGCTCTTAGCCATATAGACCACAAAACGCATGTGAGCAAGTACTAACTTACGCGCAGCATCAAGGTCTTCGTCATAATAATATTTTTTAGCAAGATCTAATTCTTCTTCTGCCGTTAGAATAGGAATGCCATTAACCGCAGTAATATAGGCATTCAGGTCGCGACCAGGCACCATAGTGTCAATAACACTAAGGCCTTTCCCTATTAAGGTTTCTGTTGCAGCTCTGTTTGCTTTTTCAGTCATTTCTTTACCTATTTGTAACTTTAAGATCTTCAATCTAATTATGTAGACCTCGCAGGGCGCGAAATGTTACCACTTTTCATAAGGGACTGCTACGTCCCCTGCCAGCTTACAAGCCCCAGCCAATGCATTTTATTAGGGCAATACATCTAATCTAGTGTCTTTTCCCAAAATTTCAAGTCGCTCTCAAGGCTTAATAGTAATACTCCGTATATCCCGGCAATAAGCGGTATCTTGAATTTAGAAATGCCACGATATCGATAAGTTCTGTCACTTTCATATCTTCGTTTAAATACATGGGCGAAGAGTTTGTTCTATTCCTCTCCTGACGAGGCAATAAATCAAGATATTGATCTGATAGCACATGATCCGGATTAATAATTGATGTCGTTAAGTCTCCATATGTTTTAGCAAATATCAGCTCTCCACCAAGGACTACTGTGAACGGCCGAACCCCTGAAAATGTTGGTAACTCTACGCCTTCAACGGTATGGGATTGAATACAGCCCAAAGAAGCAAAAGCTTGTTGGCCACGCTCTATATCTCCCCTTAATATTGGGAACCTGAAGTCATTTGCATAATCTGGGTAAACGCGGCATGCACTCAACATTAAAACTGAAATACCTAACACCAATAAATTTAGTTTCTTCATAAGAACTTCTCCTTTGACATCTTCTTATACCTTCATCTTAATTCTTTTCTGGATAACTGTCTTGATTTAAGTCAGATAAGACAATTCTGTCTAAAACAGCGCGGGTCTGAGATAATATCATAATGGAATATGAGTTAAGTTTTTTGTTTGTCTCCCTTTTAATTATTTCAGGCATCTTTGCCGGATTCATCAATACAATTGCTGGTGGCGGCTCTATGCTGACCTTACCCGCTTTAATGATATTAGGCATGCCGGCAGACATCGCAAATGGCACCAACCGGGTTGGCATACTTTTGCAATCCACAGCCGGAGCAAGACGATTCCACCAAAAGGGAAAACTCGAACCAGCGACCATTATTCCTACTCTAATCCCCACATTGAGCGGCTCATTAATAGGCTCATTGCTGGCTTCTTATCTGCCAGTTGTTTTTTTAAAGCCCGCGCTTTTAATTACTATGCTGGGGATGGCTGTGATTATGCTTGTTAGGCCTTCTGTCGTCGCTCCACCAGCTGGCACTCCTACCTATACATTGAAAGAACGCCCCATAGCATGGCTTGGTCTTTTTATTGCCGGCCTTTACGGCGGATTTGTCCAAGCAGGTGTAGGCTTTATTCTTATAGCCGCACTTGCTGGCGGCCTACGTTATGATCTAGTACGTTCTAATGCATTAAAAATGGCGATTACTGTTCCAGTAACCGTCGTTGCTCTAGCTGTTTATGTTCTGCGTGATCAGGTTCAGTGGATTCCAGGACTGGTACTAGCGATAGGCATGGTTATAGGCGCTATGGCCAGCGTGCAATTTGCAATTAATGTTCCGCAGTCTGTCCTTAAATGGGTAATGTTTAGCATGGTTTTACTAGTTTGCCTTGCGGCGTTTTTCACTTAAGTATTAATAGCTGGACCCAAAATTTAATCACCATAGGCATTATTGGGCCTCCTTCTGCTTTATCATCCGGATAATTAAAATTTCTTGAAAACTATTAACTGGAGCAATTAAAGGGCGAGAAGCGTAAACGTGCGAGCTACTGAATTGCTCCAGCGTCAATCGTTAGTGAGAATTATTAAAAGGTTAATAGGTTTTTGGCAAACAAAAAAAGAGAGCTAAAGCTCTCTTTTTTATTGTTTATATAATACGTTTTAGCTTATTCAACGAAAGGCATGAATCGCCCTAAGATGATTACGACTACCCAGATAAGCAGAGATACCCCAGCAATAACTTTTGCTCTAAATTCCGCATCTTCACCATCGGCGAGTTGACTTAATTCCTTATGCTCACCAAACCAAAACCAAAGCGCATTTAATCCGGCAATAAGCACAAGCCCCATTTTCCACTGAAAGGCAATGTTAGGGCCATATCGTTCAGGATTTGAAGCGATAAAAGTAATTCCCGATAATAAGTTTATGGCAAAGCCGATCATCGCAACCGGAATAAATTTCATCGCCGCTTGCATGTTAATAAAACGCGCAAAACCCACAACTCTAAGGTCAATGACTAACAATGAGCCAAAAAGAAGCGATAAGCCGATAAAGTGAACAGTTTCCGCGGCAACAAAAATCCAGGATACTTCTCTGCTTGCAACGCCTAACCAGGAAGTTCCTAGCCAGTCAAAAGTTGGTTGTAAAAATTCCATGATCTACCCCCTTACTGTAGATAAGCCATTAGACGGCCGGTAATAATAGCGCCAGTCCAGGAGGCCAAACATGCTACTGATAACAACATAGTTACCTTTTCATCACGCCCTTTCCGAATGCCATTCATGATTGACTTCATCAAGATGCCCCCGGCCAATATCAAAGCCATTTTGAGCTGAAAAGAACCCTGAAAGATATAGGTAGAAAAATAACCCGTTAGTAATAGTAGACCCGAAACTAGGTTAAGCATAAAACCAGCCCACCCAACCATGAACAATCTATCGTAAGCAGTAATAGAGATATCTTTAGCAAAGCCGAGAATGCGCATATTGAAAGCAATAACAACGCCCATTACTGTCATCATGCCTAAACCATGTGCAGAGAGAGTTACCGGATAGGCCATATAATTACCGGTTCCTCCAGTTAACCATAGCCCAACACTACTCAACTCAACTGAACAAACAAAGCCAACTGGCTCCATACACCCAAAGTCAAATTCCATCGCTAAACCTTAATTGTTTAATTAGCTGTGATTTTACAGCTTTAATTATTTAGCATGATTCAAAATAATAATGCCCCGAGCTAATGCTCTTTGCATGACTTATGTTCGAACCTTGCTCCCCCAAAATTGAAATGCATCTACGTCTTTAATACAGGCGCTAAAGTAAACCACATCCTAAGAGGAATCAAGCTTTTACTAGAAGCGCTACAACAAGAATTTGCTTATAAGCTCTTAATAACTTGAGGCTATTATCACTTTGATTAACAGGCTTATTATTTAGTCACTGTTATAAAAATGCCATCCAACGAGCAACACTAATAACCGCTAACCATAATAATAAAGAAGCGATTGCAATAACTTTGGCTGTTGGCTCAGCTTGCTCACCGTCTGCTAATTTAACCAACTTGGTATGCTCTCCAAACCAGAACCATAGCGCATTGAGCCCGGCTATGAGTATTAAGCCCATCTTCCACTGAAAACCAACATTGACGACAAAGGTTTCGGGGCTCCAGGAAAAAAGTACAGCGCCAGAAAGTAGATTCAAGCTAAAACCTGCCATAGCAACAGGAATAAACTTCATGGCGTCACGCATATTGATGAAGCTAGCAAAGCCAGCGACACGTAAATCAATTACCAACAATGAGCCAAATAGAATAGACAACCCTGTGAAATGAACAATTCCCATGGCAGGATAGGCCCACGGAGAAAGATTAATCCAGTTATGCAGCCACGATGACCCTATCCAAGTTACGAATGCATCCATCAGTCAACCCCTTATAAATAAGCCATTAATCGGCCTGCGCAAATAGCGCCAAACCAGCTAGCCAAGCACAACCCAGCAAGCAATTTAGTGGTACCTTCACTGCTCTGATTCCTAATACTGCTAATCACTACCTTCATCATTATGCCGCCCAGAATAATCAGAGCCATTTTCACTATGAAGGAGCCTTGAGTTATAAATTTACCAAAATCGCCTACCAGCAAAATCAATCCTGACAAAAGGTTTAGGGCAAAGGCAAACCATGCCACTTTAAAAAGCTTGTCGTAAGAAGATAGAGAAATGTTACTGGCAAAACCGAGGACGCGAATGTTAAAGGCAAAGACCACGCCTAGTACTGTCATTAAGCCAATACCATGGATAAGTAATATCAGAGGGTAGGCCCATAATGTCCCGCTGGTTCCCATCACCCACTGGCCCAAGCCGCTGCAGATAAAACCTTCTGCCTCAAAACATAAATCATCCATTAGCATTCACCTATTTTTTTGCTGCAAAATCGATTAATTGAATTTCAACACACTATTAATTGGGATTATAGCTTCTAGAGCAGCTCATAAGCACAAGCTTGATCAACATCAAGCCGCATTTAAATTCCCTCAAAGCTGCGCATTTAGCCAATCGGAAATATCCATGATTTGCTGTGGGCATAGGCTATGCGCCATTGGATAGGTTAAATATTTAGGCTGATAACCCATTGCTTTGAGTGCTTCAAGGCTATGTTTGGCAAGCGTAATATCAAGCACTTCATCTGCAGTACCATGACAAACCAGTATCGGTAGATTTTGATTGGCAGGATGCGGAATAATTTCTGCGGCCGTTGGGAAAAAAGATGATAAGGACAATAGCCCCGCAAGCGGCTTATCGTAGGTCAAGCCTGCTTGAAAATTAACGGCCCCACCCTGAGAGAAACCAACCAGAACAATATTCTCACTATCAATACCTTTTTCTATTTCCGTATCAATTAGCTTATGTACTTCCATGGCAGAGGCTAGCAATTGAGGTGAATTAATACTTCTGCCGTCGCCATCAAGGCCTAAAATATCAAACCATGCCGGCATGACATAGCCCATATTCATGCTTATTGGAATAGAAGGCGCATGAGGGAATATGAAGCGCGGATTGCAGCCTTCTTTTAAAGCCAAATTTGGGATAATCGATTCAAAATCATGTCCATTAGCCCCTAAGCCATGCAGCCAAATTATTGCGGCATTAGCTTCCTGTTCTGGCTCAATAACTAAAGCTGGTAAAGAGTCACTCATTTGAACCCTGCATGATTAAATGTAATGACTTTTGAATGTAACTTGATTGGCTAAGCTGTGCAAGGATGCACTATTAAGGACTTTATTTATCAGTTTAAGCGCTTTTTTGATGAACCTCATCAAGCGCTTTATTATCAAAACGATCGTGCAAGAAAAACAGGATTTTTTCTGGCTTATCGATCCATTGAACTTCACCCTTTTCTTCTATCCTTAAACAGGGCGCTTTTAATTCTCCATATTCAGCAAGTAAATTATCCTGATGGATGCTGCATTTCCCGATATCACGACGCTCAATATCGATATTCAGCCGACGTATCTCTTGCCGTGTACGCCGGCTAGCCACACACCCCTTGTAGTCATAAAGAGCCAGGCCACTGGTAGCCTTTGCCAGCTTTCTACTTTCTTCTTCAGAACGCAATATGGGTTGGGCAGAATACAAGCTGTCAAACATGTCAAGAAAAGAGTCAACAGCCTTGCGTATTGTAAGTTTGAGCATTCGGATAACGATTTGGTTTGGCTTGCTAATTTTAAAAGGGCGGCATTATCTACAAAGCCGCGATTGCTGTCGAGTATTTTCTGCGCTTTATTGAATTTGTCTTAATTCAAATTAATCCTGATTAACTACCTGCCCACTAAGGTAGTACCAAACCCCTTTCAGACGCTGAAACAAAGATATTTCATGATGAACATAGTCTTCACCCTCACCATTTTTGTATCTAGCAATAAACTCTACTCGTCCAAGATCTCCCTTTTGTTGGTGCCCAACAATTTCAAGAGAATCCCACTTGAATTTGCTTGTGTTTAATTCTGCCCTTTTGATATCGCTGGCGGTTGACGGGTGCCAAGTCTGCAAAAGGTATTCTACGTGATCTCCAATAGCATAAGCAGCATAACGAGATCGGACTAATTGGCGTAGAGTCTTTGCCTTAGCTGAGCCTGTTAAAAAAGGCTCACAGCAAACTGAATATTCTTTTTTACTGCCGCATACACACAAGGCCATACTTTTTTCACCTTATCTTGAACAAAACAATTATAAGTTCACTGCACATACAAGGACACTATCATATGCCTTGTTTAAGCCAAAAAAAAACAAGATTAAATCGTAAATAAACCATAGTTTTTGCACTTTGTAGCGGCAACATAAACTCGTGCTTTTAAGCAAGCAATTATGCTCTTTTTGTCTCTATTTTGATGATTAGCATTTTTGTTATAAACGTGTTTATATCTGCCTTCGCTGCATGAATTGTAGCTCTAGCAGTAATAACCAAAACTTAAGGGATAACCTTCAACCCATTGAACTTCGTTGCGACTAATAAGTATGTACGAATTTTTTTTCAAATACTCTGCCACTGTTTACAACGAAAGTGAATTTATCCTCGTCAACACTTGGCCGCTTTGGCTGTTATATCTACTAGCATTTGTTTTCCTTGCTGGCTGTTTTTTTATGCTGGTCTGGAAGCGCAAAGTTTTGAAACTTTTATCAACTTGCCACCATCGGAGGATTACAGGCTCTCATGATAGGTCTGGTACTTTTCGTCCTATGGCAACCAGCTCTGGTAACTGAACGCTTAGTCGGCGGTGAAAACGCAGTTGCTATTTTGCTGGATAGTTCCGCCAGCATGGCATTAGCTGAAAACGGCGAAACTCGTATGTCGCAAGCCCAGGCATTACTCTCAGAAGAAGGCTTGGCTGAATTAGCCAGATATTTATGACATTCTGCCTTATGTTTTTGCAGAGGAAACATCGCTCGGTTAATAATTTCACAGAGCTGCCTAACCCTGGTGTTAGCTCCAATATTGGCCAATCCATTATTCAGGCATTAAGAGAGGCTAGTAACACTTCATTAGGAGCATTAATCCTGGTGAGCGATGGAGCAGATAATAGTGGCAATATAGATGCAGCAACCTTAAGCGAAATTGCGTCCTATGGTGTTCCGATTCATGCCGTTGGAATTGGCCGAGAATCTATTCCAGAAGATCTCGAATTAAATAACATACAGTTACCGCAATCTGCCTTACCAGGAACGACTCTTGCTGCCGGCGTCTCAATACTGCATGACCAAGGCGGCCTCACTCGAATAAAAGTCTACAATGGTGATGAATTAATAAGCACTGAAGAAATCGAATTAAGTGCAGACCAAAATATGACCACCACATTTATTGATGTGGAGGTCAGCGACCCCGGCGAACTGGATTTGCGATTCACACTTGACCCCATTAATGGTGAAAGTAATCTTGCCAACAACTCCAGAGCACAGGTTGTAGATGTTCCTGATGGCAACTACCGCATTCTCTATATAGAAGGAGAACCGCGTTGGGAATATAAATTTATGCAACGCGCCATGGATGAAGATCCCAGCGTTCAACTTTCCACATTGTTGCGGGTCACCCCCAACAAGTTTTATCGCCAAGGCATCGATGACCCTGCCCAGCTGGAAGAGGGTTTTCCTATAGAGCGTGCTGAATTATTTTCTTATGACGCGTTGATAATTGGCAGCGTCGAACTGGCAGAATTCAACGAGCAACAACAACAAATGATCCACGACTTCGTTAGTGACCGTGGTGGTAGTTTGATGATGCTTGCTGGATTAAATGGTTTAGGTTTGGGTGGCTGGAGTGAATCAATAGTTAACGAAGTCCTACCTGCCAATCTCTCACTTGATAATTCAGCATTTGTGCGTCAACAAGCTAAAGTGGTACCAACACCAAACGGCCTAGCTTCTCCTATACTGCAACTGACTGACAGCCCATCTGAGAACCTTGAATTATGGGATGCCTTACCGAATATAGCTGATTACCAGAACATTGGCCCGCTTAGGCCGGCAACCACCACTTTGTTGGAAATTGTTGTCGATGGAGAGTTACAGCCCCTATTAGTCACTCAGCCTTATGGCCGAGGGCAGAGCTATATACTGGCTACTGGTGGAACCTGGCGCTGGCAAATGAGTATGCCTTTAGAAGATATGAGCCATGAAACATTCTGGCGACAATTAGCTCGCGGGTTAGTCGCTAATTCGCCACTACCATTTGAATTGAGTACGACCATTGAAAATGAAGAAATCATTGTCAGAGCTCAGGTGCGCGATCCCAATGCTGAAGAAAATCAAGGCCTAGCAGTTTCTGCAGTAGTGTCTTCTGACTACGGCCCAGCAATGACCTTAGAATTATTGCCTTCCAGCAATCAGCCTGGCGTTTATGAAGCAAGTTTTAACCCAGTAGACACTGGTTTATTTTCAGTCGAAGCTATTTCTCGAGTGGGTGATACGCCTATAAGCTCAACTCGCTCGGCCATAAGATATGAACAAAATCAGGAGGCTTTTGCTATTCGTCAGAATCGTGACCTGTTAGAAAATTTGGCGGCAGTAACTGGCGGTCAATACTGGCAAGCTGAAGATTGGGAAGAGTTGCCTGAAGCAATTTCATATTCCACTGCCGGAATTACTGAACAAGATATCCGCTACCTTTGGGACGCCCCGATTATTTTTATCCTGCTAATATTATTTAAAACTGCGGAATGGTTACTAAGAAGACGCTGGAGAACTATCTAATGCTGGCAAACAATCCAAAGAGCGTTATTTTAGCATTCGCCGCGACCTCTTTGTTCTTAGTTTCACTGTCTGCTAGAGCTGAACTTTATGTCACTATCGTACAGGGGCTTGGTGGGGAGCCCACATTTGAAGAAAACTTCCAGACCCAAAGCCAAACTATAGTCGAAGCATCTGCATCTTTAACTGATGCTGACAAAGTCACTTTATTCGATGGCGAAGATGCTACTCGAGAGAACTTGCTTGCACACTTTGAATCTCAAAGTGCTGTAATGACTGAGAATGATCGGTCTGCGATTTACCTGATTGGTCACGGCAGTTTTGATGGCGAGGAGTATAAATTTAATATCCCCGGCTTGGATATCACGACTGATGACATTCTTAACATCATGCAATCCTTTCCCGGACAAAATCATTTTCTTTTGAACACTTCCAGCACTAGTGGCGCTCTTTTAGAACCCCTGGAAGATGAATCTCGAATTCTGGTTACTGCAACCCGAAGCGGAAATGAAAAAAATGCCACCGTCTTTGGCGAGTACTTTGCGCAAGCATTAAGCAGCGAAGATGCCGACTTAAACAAAAACAATAATATCAGTATTGAAGAAGCCTTTGGTTATGCTCAACGCCAAGTCGAAGAGTATTTTGAAAGCCAGGGGCAACTTGCAACCGAGCATCCCGAAATTATTGGCAATGGTGCTGCGCAATTTACCTTAGCCCGAATAAACCCTATTGTGATTTCAGATGAAAATCCACGTATTGCAGAACTGCAAGAGCAAACTTTAGATATAGATCGCCAGATTGAAAACCTGCAACTACAACGCTCTGAATTAAGTAACCAAGAATATATCGAACAACTACAAGCACTGATCCTTCAGTCCGCCAGGATCAATGAAGAAATAGATCAATTAACAGGCGAATAACCAAGTAAATTGTTGATCGAAAAATAGGCAATGAAACACAGTGAAAGCAGCACTAAATAAATCTATCTTTCGTCTAGCTCCGCTAGTGGCTTATAGTGCTATTTCGAGTGCTATTTTATTAGCTTCCCCCTCCCAAGCTAGAGAACATTTATTTGGCGCTCTGGATAACGAAACCTTATTAAATTGTGAAACCCTCCATTGGTCGGGACAAAGTCTAGAGGCCAACGCCTGTTATATGAATATTGTCCGAACAGTTAACCCTCCTGAAATTCAGGCTGAAGCAATGTGGGCTCTAGGCGACCTGTATACCGCCGATGAATTATTAGAACAAGCTAGCACAACTTAATCCCTGATAACGCAATGATCCTGGTTAGAACCGGCGAACTGTATATGCGAACCTACCAGTATCAGGATGCTTACAATTTTTTTAACCAAGCTCTTGCATTAGAAGCCCGATAACGCCTGGGCGCATATCGGTGCCGCTGAAGCGCTAAGCACTGGCAATAATGGTGAAGAAATTAATGCCCACTATAGAAGCCGTGCAAACACATTTTGCGTCCCCTCCTGGCGCTCGCTTGCGCGCCATGCTCATGTCGATTAATTCTGTCATGGAGCAGGATTTATATGACGAAACCAGAGAGCAGCTCGATCAAGCATGGGGCCTTGTCGAAGAGGAAGGCCTTCCAGCTATGCAGCTGAATGCTCTAGAGGCGGCTTTGGCTTTTGTCACCAGAAGAACCGATGAGGTTCAAACCTATATTGATGAAGCTCTGAGCGAAGCCCCGGGCTATGGCGATGCTTACGCCATCCCTGGTTACTTTGCTTCCATCACACGTAGATATTCAGAATCCGGAGAGTTTTACCAAAAAGCCGTAGAAATCGAACCCACCCATTGGACTGCTCATCTTGAACTTGGTCAAAATTATCTTCGCCTGAATAAAATTGATGACGGTATTCGCCATGTAGAAATCTCTTATGAAGGTGACGGCTTTAATCCAAAAACACTTAACATGATGCGTTTGCTGGATACCTTTAGCGCAAACTTCGTTGACCTGACATTTCCAGACCCGCCTGAAGGTGATGGAATTCCTAAACTGGTGCTGCGCCTGGATCGTAACGAAGTGGATGTACTTACACCTTATGCTCAAGAATTAGCAGAAGCCAGTATGGCGACTTTTGAAGAACGTTATAACTTTCCCGCAAAAGAACCTGTTATTGTCGAAATCTTTCCTAACCATGAAGACTTTGTAGTGCGCTCTATAGGCATGCCTGGCGTCGGTATTCTGGGAGTAACCTTTGGTTATCTTTTTGCCATGGACTCCCCGACTGGCCACCCAGATGAAACCTATCATTGGGGCACAACCTTGTGGCATGAAATGGCACACGTTTATACCGTTGAAGCAACAGAGCATGGAGTTCCGCGCTGGTATAGTGAAGGAATTTCCGTCTATGAGGAATGGAATACCGGCCCAATTCCTGGCATTAAAATTCCCTCCTATGTATTGTCATTTATGGCTGAAGGCGCTTTTCTCCCGGTTGCCGAACTAGACAATGGCTTTATGCGGCCAACATATGACGAACAGGTCATTGTTTCATATATGCAAGCGGGCCTAATCTTTCAGTTTATTTCTGAAGAGTACGGTCATGACAAAATAGTCGATATGCTTTATCAGTTTGTTGAAGGCACCGATGAAGTCACCGCAATTGAGACAGCATTAGGTATTAGCGATAATGAATTCGATAGACACTTTAAGCAATATATTGATATTGAATTTGGCCCCTTACTTAGTAACTTACAAATCTGGCAACAAGACCTGCAAGCAACCATGCAGGCTTTTGCTGCTGATAACTGGGAAGAAACAATTGCTGCTGCTAGTCGGGCTATTTTTACTTATCCTGAATATGTCGAACAAGACAGCCCTTACATTGCTAAAGCGCTTGCACATTCTCAGCTTGAACAAGATGATTTGAAATTCGAAACTCTTGAAACATTCTGGCAACTTGGTGGTTATTCTGCCAGAGCATTAAAAGAACTTGCTGATGCATACATAGCGCGGGGGCAACAAGAAGAAGCCATTAATGTATTCAGAGATATTCATTATGTTGACCCCTTTGATGAAGAAACCCACGGCAAGCTCGGTGATTTATTGATCGAATTGCAACAGCCACACGCCGCTTTACAGGAATACTTGGTTGGTCTTGCTCTAGATCCTTTAGACCAGGCGACGGCCAATTATCGTGTTGCTTCGGCATATAAAGCCTTGAATGACTCTAGCCAATCAATGGAATATTTAATGACAGCTTTAGACATTGCTCCACAATTTCGACCGGCCCAACAACTTTTATTAGAATTAAGTCGAGCAGAAACGAATACTCAAAATTAATCAATTAAGAACCCTTTACAGGAAATAACAATATGAGTGAAGCAGTAGAAAATTTTGAATCAGATGAAACTCGAGCATTAGTCGAAGATTTCCAGATGGCTATTAACAATATTCGGGAGCAAATCAGAGGCACAATTGTTGGCCAAGATGAGGTTGTTGATAACTTACTTATCACCCTCTTCGTTGGTGGGCATTGTTTGATTACGGGGATGCCCGGAACTGCTAAAACCTTACTCGTCCATACCCTTGCTAGCGCTCTGGGCTTGGGCTTTAAACGCATCCAGTTTACTCCTGATTTAATGCCAACTGATATCACGGGTACTGACATGGTTGAAGAAGATCAAAGCACCGGCAAACGCGAGTGGCGTTTTATTGAAGGACCTGTGTTTACCAATGTCCTGCTAGCAGATGAGATCAACCGCACTCCGCCAAAAACCCAGGCTGCTTTGCTGGAAGCGATGCAAGAAAAAACAGTCACCGTGCGAGGCAAAAATCATACTCTTGATAAACCCTTTATAGTGTTGGCAACCCAGAATCCGATTGAGCTGGAAGGAACATATCCATTACCAGAGGCCCAGCTTGACCGCTTCCTGTTTAATGTCATTCTTGATTATCTCGACACTGATCAGGAAGTTGCTGTTATTGATCGCTTCACAAAAAGTGTAGAAATGCCCCCAGTTAAAGCCTGTACTACTGCAAAAGAAATCGTCAGATTTCAAAGCTTAGTCAGGGAAGTGCCTATCTCTGACTCATTAAACCGTTATGCAGTGGATATTGTTCGTGCCACCAGACCATCAGATGAGCTGGCAACTGAGATGATTAAAAAATATGCAAATTTCGGCTCCAGTATTCGCGCCACCATGAACCTGGTATTAGCCTCGAAAACTCGCGCTTTAATGCAGGGACGTTATCACGTTCAAGCTGAAGATATAAAAGCGTTGGCTATTCCAATTCTGCGCCATCGTGTGCTACCCAATTATTATGCTGAGTCAGATGGTATTAATATTGATGACATCCTGGCTGATCTATTGACTCACGTTCCTGTAAACGAATAAGAGACTAACGATGCAAATAGGCCGAACCGACAACCGAAATTCACCTACTCGCTTGCTAGACCCTAGTGTGTTGTCCAGTCTTTCCAACCTGGAATTGGTTGCTAAGGCAGTGGTTGAAGGCTTTGTAATGGGCCTGCATCGCTCACCGAAATATGGCTTTAGTCAGGAGTTCGTTGAATACCGACCTTATGCTGAAGGTGATGACCCTCGCCATATCGACTGGAATGTTTATTCTCGAACTGATAAGACCTTTATCAAACTGTTTAAAGGTGAAACCAATAGTCATTTAATGCTGCTATTAGATACATCAGCATCAATGGGATTTGGTGCGACTGTTTCAAAATTACAATACGGTAAATTTTTGGCAGCGAGCCTAGCTTATTTAGCTTCACGTCAACATGATGCCATCGGCGCTATGATTTTTAACAGCGAAGTTGTGCAATATCGCCCAGCGACTTCAAAGAGTGGAACTCTGCACGGAATTATTCATACGCTTGATAATGCAGACGCCATCGAAGGCACGGCTATGCATAAACCCTTTACGCGTTTTCGAGAGCATGTGAAGAAACGCGGATTAGTCGCTGTGATTTCAGATTTTTATTGCGACCCTGAAGCCTTAATGGAAAATGTGCGCCCGCTGGCTCTGCATGGCCAAGATGTCATCATGTTCCATTTAATGGACCCGGAAGAGCTTAATCCGAACATTAAAGAATCTACCTTATATGAAGACATGGAATCAGGTGAATCGATTGAAGTATCTCCCATGTTTATGAAACAGGACTACCCTCAAAAAATTAAAGCTCATATTGCCGCCATTGAAAAAACGGCAAAAGGCATGAACGCGGATCACATACTGTTGAATACCAATGAGCCTCTTGATCGCGCCTTACATTCTTACCTGACCTTTAGGGAGAAACGCGCCTGATGTCTCTGTTAAGCCCTTTATTTTTATTTGCCCTCCTCGGAATTGCTCTACCGATTTGGCTGCATCGTCTACAAACAAATGCCACTGAGAGAGAAAAGTTCAGCTCCATCATGTTTATGGAGCAGAGTCAGCAACGTGTTCATATTCGGCGTAAATTGAAATATCTCTTGCTGATGGCGTTGCGTATTCTTTTTCTGATTTTATTAGTGCTCGCTTTCACAAAACCGGTTTTCTTTGTCGACCCTGAAGCCGCAGTAACTGAGGATATGACGCATCATGTCATTGTACTCGATACGTCTTTTTCAATGCGAGAAGGTGATAGCTTTGAGCAGGCAATTGCACTTGCTCAAGGACTAGCTGATGACATGGGCGCAGATGATATTGCCAGTCTTTATACCGCTTCTGGTTCTGTTGAAACTATCAGCACCGCAACTGCAGATCCTTCGATTATTAGCGGCGGCCTCAATAACATTGAGCCCGATAATGGCCGCTTGGATATCGGCGCCATGGTTACCGCTCTGAACAGCTTAATAACCAATAGTCAGGCTAATTTTATTATTCACTTTATTAGTGATTACCAACAAAGCGGTCAGGCCATTCGCTTCGCGGACATGGTCCCGGACGTAATTAATGGACGGCCAGTAAGCCTCAGCATACATCAAGTGAAAACTGAAGAAGTCCCAAACTGGTCTCTTACTTCGGTCGAAATTACTACGGCTGATACTATTCGAATTGGTTTAAAAAATAATAGCGATGCTGAACAAAGTGCGGAAAAAACCGTCAGCTTAGCCATCAATGGTCTTGAGCAGCAAAACCTTACGCAAACATTTGCTGCCCCTGCCGATGGTATCAGTTACCTAACTTTTGAAAATGTTGTTTTTGAAGAAGGTGATAATCGTCTGGATGTCAGCGTTTCACCTAATGATAGTTTGCCTGAAGACGATACTCGCTACACTGTATTTGATAACTCCCCTCCTGCCCCTGTTGTTCTCTTAAGCTCTGATCCAGAATCTCTAGCGGCTACTTACATCACAACCGCTCTGGAAACTGCGCCCCGCGGTTACCAAGTTGAGCTGCAAAATATCAATGATTTTGACCCTCGAATTTTGCAACGCTATCCCTGGATAGTCATAGATGATATCGGTGCGATTAATGACTCTTTAGCTCAAAATTTACAATCTTATGTTGATGGCGGTGGCTCAATATTGGCAGCTGTAGGTGACCGCGCACTTGGCCAGACAACTATTCCAGTAGGTGGACAAACTATTGGTGGAGGCCTTACATTCAGTCGTAATACTATATATAACGTTCAACGCGTGAATACTTCTCACCCGGTTCTAAATGGCTCTGTTGGTTGGAATAACCTCGCTATTTCAAGAGTTTTACCCATCGAAGCAGATGACGATAGCAATATCCTCATTAATTTAAACGGGGATATTCCTTTCTTATTAGAGCGTAACATCGGCCTTGGTCGCTTCCTCTTATTAAATACAAGTTTAAATAACACTTGGAGTGATCTGCCCGTAAAGCCAGTTTTCGTCAGCTTTATTGCTGAAGCTGCTAGGCATTTATCCAATGAAGAATTATTAGTTAAAGAACAAGCCGTTAATAGCTTTCTTCCCCTTGGGCAAAATGGCGGCAGCTCTGGCCAAGTTTATAATCCTTCTGGTGACAGCTTGCTATCACTGGCAGATACAACTCAAGCGCAGAATATACAATTAACTGAAACCGGTTATTACAGAATAGTTACCCTGGGCCGCGACATATTAATTGCGGTCAATCCGGATGCCCGTGAATCTGACCTAAGCCTCATGGACGCTCAAGCTCTGCAAAACTGGGAGACCATGGTAGCTGGCAGTACTGGAAACATAGAATTAATTGAGGGTGTTGCCGTCAGCGTAGCTGAAGAAGACCCTGTTGCTATTGAGATTTGGCGTGTATTATTGATTTTACTTGCTGTAATTGTCCTTACCGAGTCCTTATTGGGCAATCGCTATCTGCGGTTCGATACAGGGAATTCCTAGTTATGAAAGCAACTGAAAAGCTCGAACTCTACCTGGCAGAATTTCGCCAGCGCCTTAAAAAATTAGTGATTCTGCAAGGAGTAGCTGCAATAGCTACTGTTATCTTGGCAATATCTTTGGTTGCTGCCTGGTTTTCACTTGAAAATGGCTATGCCACTTCAACCATAATTTTATTTCGCCTCCTGCTGATTCTGGCATTGGCTGCTTTAGTACTCAAAGGCATCCTCGAGCCATTAAAAAGAATTAAAGGCAATGTCAGCAAATACATCGAAGGTCGTAGCTCCAAAACTGATGGAAATGGCTTTCAAGGTCGCATAGAAACTTATGCTCAGATGGAACAAAACAATCCATTTCGTGAACTTCTGGCTGAAGACGCATTAAAAATTAGTGAATCTTATCCTGCTGCCGAGCAGGTTAAGAATAAAGATATGCAACTAGCCGGACTGGCAGCAGCTGCCATGCTTGCCGTTCTGATATATATGGCCGTCGGTGCCGGTTTGTTTTCATATAGTCTGCAAAACTTTCTCGCAGGCTGGGCCAGTGACAGTTTTGTGCCTCCTCAATCAATTACCGTTTTACCTGGCGACGAAAGTGTGCGGCGTGGCGCCAACCTCAGAATAAACGCACAAATAGAAGGCTTCGACCCCGATGAAGCAACACTCCATGTGCGCAATGATGGTGAAGATTGGCAGGAAGTTCCTTTAGTTCGAACCATGAACGGTTTTGAATTTACGCTTTTCTCATTGCAAGAAGAGATGGAATACTACGTCTCTACTATTGGCTTACGCAGTCCTGATTTTACTGTTCAGGTTGTTGATCTGCCCTCTATTGAAAACTTGGAATTAACGTATTTTTTTCCTGACTGGACCGAGCGAGAAACAGAAACATCTAGCCGCGGTGACATAGAAGCCTTACCGGAAACACGTATAGCCCTTAATATAACAACTTCCGGCCCTTTACCTGGCGGCGAATTAATTCTGAACAATGCTACTCAGGAGTTAGTCATCAATGGTCTTGAAGCCTCCACTGAATTTACCATTCTTGAAGCAGGCCAGTATTTCATTGCGGCTATAGTTGGCGGTGAACAAATCCGATTAAGTGATGATTACTTCATTAGCCTTGCCGAAGACGGCTCACCGCAAATCGAACTCGTGCGCCCCGGACAGGATTGGAATGCCACTAATATAGAAGAGGTGCTGGCTCGAGTCGAAGCCAATGATGATTACGGCCTTGAATCTTTGCTTATCAAATATTCCATTAATGGCGGAGACTGGCAGGAAGTAGATTTATATGAGCCGTCTGATGAACTAACTGTCGATCATATCTTCATGCTGGAAGACATGCGTACCGTTCAAACCCGCACAGCAGCAGCTCCACAAATAGAGCTTGGCGCTTTTGATATTATTCTAGAGGACTCCTTGCTACCGGGACAAGAAGGTGATGAAAGCAGATTTGAGATTGATCCAGCTGTCGAACTAGCAAATCAAGAAACTGAACTCGCCTTTGACGAAATACCACTTAAACCGGGCGATCTGATTTCTTATTATGCCGAAGCGTCTGATCGCTCGCAGACAATACAAACGGATATGTATTTCATTCAAATACAAGCTTACAACCGACGTTATACGCAGTCGCAACTCTCGGGTGGTGGCGGAGGTGGCGGCGGAGGCCCAACTGATGAAATTTCTCAGCGCCAACGTCAAATCGTCGTCTCAACCTGGAACCTGATTCGTGAACAAGGTGAAGGCAATAATGGCCAAGTCGAAATTAACTCGACTCTCTTGTCTGAGCTGCAATTAACCTTGGCCGAACAGGCTCAAACTCTTACTGACCGTGCCCGCGCTAGACAACTTAACCAGCAAGATGAAGAGGTTGAACGCTTTGTTGAAAGTATGAGTCTGGCTATTCAGGCAATGTTCCCAAGTTCCGAACGTCTGGCTGCAGTAGAACTGCAAGATGCAATTCAACCTGCTCAAGAAGCGCTGCAACATTTATTGCAAGCAGAGGCTGTATTTAACGATATGCAAGTGGGCCAGCAGCAAGGTGGTGGCGGTGGCGGAGGTGGTAGTCGTGCTAGCCAAGACCTCGCTGAAATGTTTGAGTTAGAAATGGATATGGAACAAAACCAATATGAAACTGGTGAGAGCGCATCCCCACAGGCCCAGCAAGAACAAGTTGAAGACATCATGGCTCAACTTGACGATCTCGCAAGACGCCAAGAGCAATTAGCTAACAACATGCGTAATCAGCAGCAATTGACTGAAGCACAACAATATCAGCAGGAAATGTTGCGTCGCGAAGCTGAACAATTACAAGAGAAATTAGAACAATTACAACAACAGCAACTAGGGCAACAACAGGCTAATAATCAGCAACAAGGTCAGCGCGGTCAGCCTGGACAAGAGCAAGGTCAGCCTGGACAAGAGCAAGGTCAGCCTGGACAAGAGCAAGGCCAACCTGGACAAGAGCAAGGTCAACAGACTGCTCAAAATGAATTACAGCAACGCCTTGAAAGCGCCATCCGCGCTATGAATGAAACTGAAGAAGCAATGGCTAATAACCCTGGTTCAGATGAGCTACAGCGTGCTGCTGAAGAAGCACAGCGTCAACTAGAAGGTGCCCGTGATCAACTAGCCCAGGATCAAATTGCCAGTATGCAGGAGTCATTTGCCAGTATGGCCAACCAATCTTCCGACATGCTGCTCGCTCAAGAGCGCATGCAACAGCAGCTTCAGGATGCCATGGAACGCGCGCTAGCAGAGCGTGAAAGTGGAGAGAATCCAAACAGTCGAGGCATGACTTTAATGGAGGAAATGGAGTTAGCCGATATGAAAGAAGAGTTGGCTGGAGACCTTCAAAGACTCCAGCAGCAAATGATGAATACCATGCAGCAATTTGGTGAAGAAACCCCTGCTGCAGCGAGAGAGCTCGCTGCGGGTAATGAAACTATTGCCGAGCGTGAATTGGAGTTAGCCATATCTGATGCCGCACTTTATATTGATGCTGGTTATGCCTTATATATTGCTGGCAATGAACGCAATGTTACTGAAGGAATGCGAGCGCTGAATGAAAGCCTGGAACGAGCAGAGCAACTAGCCATCGGCGCTATGAATGGTGATAGCGATCTTGAGCAAGCACTTGAACAAGCGGAAGAATTACGTGATCAACTGGCTCAGCTTTCTCAACAGCAGAATGCTCAGCCATCTGAATCAGGTCAAGCACAAGGTCAGCAAGGCGGCTTTGGCGGCGGGCCTGATGGCATTACTAGTGGTTTAGGTATAAACGGTTGGTCAGGTAATGGCGCTAATAACGCCTTTGAAGGCCCTATTAATATGCCTGAAAATTTCTACGAAAACCTAGACAACCTTACAGAACTAACGCGCGATGCTATTCCTGAAATGCAAATGACTCAGGAACAAATAGATGAATTACTTGATGTTATTCGTGAATTAGAATTTAGCCGGGTCAATCGTAACGACGATATTGTGCTTGAAGAATATAACAATATGCTGGCTTTAATTGAGCAGCTTGAACTTTCATTAAGAGCTGAAGGCAGTAATGCTTCCAATCCTAACAATGTTCGTACTGCTGTACTTGATATGATTCCGGAAGAGTATCGGGAATCAGTGGCTGAGTATTATCGTCGGCTGTCCCGTGAGAATAACTAAAGCCCAGATCCAATCTACATTAATTACCAAGAGGCAAATGTAACTGCGCTGCTTGCTTAATTATTTTTTGTTTTGCCTTATGGAAATACGTTTAATTAAAGCCACTGACGCAAAAAAGCTGTCCGCATACCATTTAAAAAATGTCCGCCATTTTAGAAAATGGGAACCAAAGCAAGAGGTCAATTATTATTCTGTATCTCAATTAAAAAAGCGCTTATCGACTTTTTTAATCGCACAGAATAAAGGCAGAGCAGCTTACTTTGTAGCAATTGAAAAAAATGAAATTATTGCGCAATGCTCTTTAACAAATATTGTCTATGGCCCGTTAAAAGGTGGGCATATCGGCTATAGCATAGATGAGGCCTTTGAAGGCACAGGCCTAATGACCCAAGTCTGCAATGAAACCATTAATTATGCTTTCAACAAGTTAAAATTGAACAGACTTATGGCGGCCTATATGCCCAAAAATTCCAGGTCTGAAGCTTTGCTTAAAAAACTTGGGTTTAGTAAGGAGGGGCTTGCTAAAAAATATCTGCAAATAAATGGAAAGTGGGAAGACCACGTACTTACTTCATTACTTAATCCTGAAAACTCCTAGCAAAAACAACCCGCTCTTTATATAGAACCCCTTATTTATAGAACTCACTATTTATAGAGCATTCTATTTATTAAGAGTTTTATAGTATGATTATTAACATTCTCGGGGCAGGGTGAGATTCCCTACCGGCGGTGAGTGCCCTTGCACAAGCCCGCGAGCGCTCAAATATTAGTTTGAGGTCAGCAGATTCGGTGTGATTCCGAAGCCGACGGTTAGAGTCCGGATGATAGAGAATAAACATAACATATAGGTGAGTAATACCTTGCCTATTCGTTTTGCTTTATTTATTGCTCCGAATTTATCAATATAATTGGAGTAAAAAATGAGTCAACCTTCTACTCAAAATAAGCAATATAGAATTGCATTTATTCAATCCTCATGGCATGAGGCTATTGTTGAACAGGGTAAAAGAGGCTTTCTGGAAAAATTTAACAGCTTAGGTTTATCATCAAAGCTTGTTGATTTTTATTCCCTTCCAGGCGCTTTAGAAATCCCCTTAAAATGTAAACAAGTCTGTGAAGCTAATAACTATGATTTAGTCATCGCAGCTGGATTTGTTGTTGATGGTGGAATTTATAGACACGACTTTGTAGCAAGTGCCGTTTTAAATGGAATTATGAATGTACAGCTTGAGCTCGGCACTCCAATTCTTTCAATGGTATTAACTCCACATAGCTTTGATGACAGCGAACAGCGCAATAAATTTTTTCAAGATCATTTTATTATTAAAGGCCATGAAATCGCTGATGCTGCTCATGCTATATTATCCGAAAATTAACGAATATTTTTTTAATAGTAATAGATAACTATCAACGTGATAATAGGAAATATATTTCCATTTGATCAAAAATATAAAATGAAAGTGCAACCCAATATTAAGCCTTTAATAGCAGATGATTTTGATAATTTCTTTATATATCTAAATAAGCAACTTTCACATAACGGCAAAGATGGTAGTCACTTATTTATGCCTATATCACGCACTCAATCAATTTTCCCAGATGACAAACGGCAAAGTTTTGTCAATGGCTTAAGCTTAACTATTGGCGAACCCCGCTGGAGAAGAGCATGGATTATTGCAAACGAAGCCAAACAAATAATTGCACATGTTGATCTAAGGGCACTTTCCGATCCTTGCACCCAACATAGAACACTACTTGGGCTTAGTGTCTTAAAAGAAGCTCAAGGCAAAGGGCATGGTGAAGCCCTTACTAAGTTCGCAATAGATTGGGTAAAAGACAATGAAATTTTAGAAATAATAGATTTATCTGTTTTATCAAAAAATATGCCTGCCATAAAACTTTATGAGAAGCTTGGCTTTATTAAACATTGTGAAATTAAAGATATGTTTAGAATTGATGGCCAATCTGAATCACATATTATAATGAGTAAAACTGTATAATTTCTTTATGCTAGCTTTCAAACTTCAAATAGGAATATTTCATATCTAATGACTTACCACGAAGGACATAAATCGCATCGATCTGGCTGGTTACGGGCAGCAGTATTAGGCGCAAATGATGGTATTGTTTCTACTGCCAGTTTAATTATCGGCGTAGCTGCAGCTAACGTTTCCCAGGAATATATTCTGTTAACAGGGCTTGCTGGCCTGGTTGCAGGCGCCATGTCGATGGCTGCCGGTGAATATGTATCAGTCAGTTCACAGTCGGATTCTGAAAATGCTGATCTGGAACAGGAACAACAAGCGCTAGATAAATATTTTGAGCTGGAAAAAGCTGAACTCGCTAAAATTTATCAAGATCGTGGCCTCACTGAAGAATTATCGTTTACTGTAGCTGAACAGTTAATGGAGCATGATGCCCTTGCTGCCCATGCCAGAGATGAAATTGGTATTGTAGAAGGTGCCAGAGCAAAACCAATACAAGCAGCTTTTTTTTCAGGCTTAGCTTTCACTGTAGGCGCTTTTATGCCTTTGTTAGCCACCTTATTTAGCAGTCTCAACTTGATAATTACAACGGTAGCAATCAGCTCTTTGCTATTTCTTGCTTTACTAGGAGCTCTGGCTTCACATGCTGGTGGCGCATCAAAACTTAAAGGTAGTTTACGAGTAACTTTTTGGGGTGCACTTGCGATGGTATTAACAGCACTTATCGGTTCAGCATTCGGAGTGATAGCCTAAAAAAATTATTTCTTTTTCTATTGCTGTAATATTTTTGACTATGTCGAGTCTGATACTTCCAACTTCAAGCTAATCTTTGTTAACAATAAATCTTTATCTGGTAAAATGCCTCTTAATTGATATAAAAGGATATTCGATTGAATAATTTTGATCTAGAACAGGAATTAACAACAGCTTTTGATGATGATAATTCAAAAGATGATGCCACTCCTAAATTGGCTCTGTATGTGACGCCAATATGCCCTTACTGCATATACGTTCAGAATGCTATTTCAAAACTCGGTTTAGATGTCGAAATACGGAATATTTATTCTCAAGAACATTTTGAAGATTTAGTAGCAGCACGGAATCGGGCCACAGTACCGGTACTTCTTATTAGCCATCCAAATACAGCTCCCGAAGAAACATGGCTGCCTGAGTCTATGGATATCATTGCATATTTAACACAACTCAAAGCAACAGCTGAGACTAATTAAGAATATTTTACTGCTGACTAAGTCGCTAACTAGGCCTATTTTTTTAAATTTTGCCATAAAGGTTTTTACTGGGGAGATAGGACCCCTGTCACTTCATCATCTATCAACTCAAGAATTTGAATTTGTCCGCCGTAAGCTCGTGACATTCCTACATCTGTCGCCCAAATTTTATCGTCACAATAAGAAGTAATTTCAGCATGCCTCGTATGTGCAACTATCATCTGCTTGGCACCTAAAATTCGTAAGGACTCTTCCAGCATTAAGCAAGTCAGTGAGTCGACTCTAGAAGAGAAATGTCGGGCCCACATTACTCGGTCACTATCATCAACTCGCTGCGAAGAGTCAGGCTCAGTGATGCCACCTTTTAACCAGGTGCTGACTTCAGCATTAATATTATCGATGCCATATTCAGCCCAGCGAGGGACGACGCCTCCATGTACAAAAATCGTTTCACCAAGCTTTAGCACTGTAGGGAACTCAGCAATCCTGACAGCGTAAGGGCCGCCGGGCATTAAGGCTGCGCCACGTGAGCGTTCACTTAAGGGTAGTCGTTGCAAGCGCGGGTCATCAAGATTTAAACCCGGCATACCTTCGTAAGCAGGAAAGGGGTTCGGGCCAACTGCCTGATTATCAACTCGGCCGCCCATCACTTCATGATTTCCAATCAGCGCATATACTTTCCCGCCGTATTGTTCTGCCTGTATTTGAATGGCAAACATAAAGTCCAAAACCTCACGTTCATCATCACTGCGGCCTATCAAATCACCTAATTGAACAATCGTCAGTTCACCACCGATCCATTCGCCATTTTCATTAATCGCTCCAGCCAGGCGAAAGACCTGCTGCATAACATTAATATCGGAGTGAATGTCGCCAATCGCGATCACCCGATTTGCATTGCCAGTTGCTTGCTGTAAAGATTCGCTGGCCTGACCACAGGAAAGTAGAGCTAGCAAAGATATAAAAAATATTTTTTTATATAGCATGAGTTGATTGTCGCGCGATTAAAACCCTCTTACATAGTTTATTCGTATTCAGACATAGGCGGGCAAGCGCACACCAGATTTCTATCACCGAAGACATTATCAACTCGGCCAACGGGTGGCCAGTACTTGTTGTCACGCAAGGAGGCTAAAGGGTAAACAGCTAATTCACGATTATAGGCATGCTGCCAGTCTTCAGTAGCTACCATGTCCGCAGTATGCGGGGCATTGTGCAAGGGGTTATCATCCTTGGGCAATTCACCCTTGATGACGCTGTCTATCTCGGCGCGGATTTGTTTCATGGCAGCACAAAAACGTTCAAGTTCAGCCAGAGATTCGCTTTCAGTTGGCTCTATCATTAAGGTTCCGGGTACTGGAAATGACATAGTTGGGGCATGAAATCCATAATCGATCAGGCGCTTAGCGATATCATCCACCGTTACCCCTGATTCATCCTGAATAGGCCGAACATCAATAATACATTCATGAGCTACACGTCCATTGCTACCAGTATAAAGCACCGAGAAATCATCTTTAAGTTGGTCGGCAATAAAGTTGGCATTTAAGATGGCAACTTCACTGGCTTCTTTTAGCCCATTGGCCCCCATCATTTTGATATACATCCAGGTAATTGGCAGTATCCCCGCGCTACCCCAAGCCGCTGAAGCAACAGCTCCAACTTCTCCTCCATTCAACATCGCATGCCCTGGTAAATATGGCGCCAAATGTTCTGCGACAGCTACTGGGCCAACACCTGGACCGCCGCCGCCATGTGGAATGCAAAATGTTTTATGAAGATTAAGATGCGAAACATCACCACCAAATTTTCCTGGCTGACACAGCCCTACCATTGCATTTAGATTTGCCCCATCCATATATACTTGGCCGCCATGGTCATGCACGATATCGCATAGCTCTCTAATGCTTTCTTCAAATACGCCGTGAGTTGAAGGGTAAGTAACCATAATTGCAGCCAGCTCATCTTTATATTGTTTGGTTTTTTCTCGCAGGTCATCAAGGTCAACGTTGCCGTTAGCATCACATTTCACAACGACTACTTTCATGCCGCACATTTGTGCAGAAGCCGGGTTAGTTCCATGCGCGGAACTTGGAATTAAACAGATATTTCGTTGACCTTCGCCTCTGGCTTTTTGCCAGGCTCGAATAGCCAGCAAACCAGCATATTCTCCTTGAGAGCCCGCATTTGGCTGTAATGAAATTGCTGCATAGCCAGTAATTTTGCACAACATTTCCTCCAGCTCATTAATCATATACAAATAGCCCGGCACTTGGTTTTTGGGCACAAAAGGGTGAATCTGTGCAAACTCAGGCCAGGTAATTGGAATCATCTCCGAAGTAGCATTTAGTTTCATGGTACAGGACCCCAATGGAATCATGGCACGATCTAAAGCTATGTCTTTATCCGCAAGCTTTCGCATATAGCGAAGCATTTCGGTTTCAGAATGATGACTACTAAAAACCGGATGGCTGAGAACTTCTCCCTCACGAACCATCGCTTCTACAATTCCTGACTTTGCTTCAGCTTCTGCCTCAGCATAATCAATGTCTGCATCACTGAACAAACTCCAGAGCTTTTTAACATCCTCTATGGTTGAAGTTTCATCCAATGAAATTCCCAAGCTCGAAGTATTAATAATGCGTAGGTTTATACCTTGTTCGGTGGCCCTATGATGGATGGCCTCTGTTTCATCAGCTGTTTCCAGAGTTAATGTATCAAAGAAGGTAAGGTTCTTAATTTTCACATCCGAGTAATGTAAACCTGCTGCTAATATAGCCGTTAAAGTGTGCACACGTTCTGCTATAAGCTTTAAGCCTTGAGGTCCATGATAGACAGCGTACATGCCCGCTATAACTGCCAATAAAACCTGGGCGGTACAAATATTACTGGTGGCCTTCTCTCGACGGATATGTTGCTCGCGAGTTTGCAAGGCCAGGCGATAAGCTGCTTTGCCTCGACTATCTTGCGAGACGCCGATCAATCTGCCTGGTAAAGAGCGTTTAAAACTTTCTCGAGTTGCCATAAATGCTGCATGTGGGCCACCAAAACCCAAGGGCACGCCAAAGCGCTGACTAGAACCAATAACCACATCTGCATTCATAGCGCCAGGTGACTTTATTAGAAGCATGCTTAATAAATCTGCCGCTACTGTGACTAAAATTTGCTTTTCATGAGCTTGTTCAATGAGGCCGGAATAATCACTTATTTCACCATCGGCGCCTGGGTTTTGAATTAACATAGCAAAACAGTCATGCTCGAGTGCTTGTTCAGGTTTGCCAAGTGCCAGTTCAATTCCAAACGCCTCTGCTCTGGTTTTAATCACATCAATAGTTTGTGGATAGCAGTTTTCATCGACAAAAAATAATTCAGATTTGGATTTAGTCATACGCTGGCATAAGGTCATGGCTTCAGCTGCAGCGCTGCCCTCATCCAATAAAGATGCATTAGCGATATCCATACCTGATAAATCGCTCACCATAGTTTGAAAATTTAGCAAGGCCTCTAATCTGCCTTGAGATATTTCAGCTTGATAAGGGGTATATGCGGTGTACCAAGCAGGATTTTCCAGAATGTTTCTGAGTATAACGGTGGGTGTTAAAGTATTGTAATAACCTTGCCCAATATAAGATTTATACACCTTATTCTGCTTGGCAAGTTCTCGCAGTTCATCCAAAGCATTCTCTTCGTTGATGCTTTCCTGCATATCCAGTGCATCATTCATCCTAATGGATGCAGGCACAACAGCCTGAATAAATTCATCCATGTTGTTATAGCCAAGTTGGGCCAACATACTTTGCTGCTCTTCAGCATTAGAACCTAAATGACGTGCAATAAACTCTTGGTGGGTTTCCAGTTCAGACAATAACTTCATATCGATCGACTTCTCTCTTGGATAGTACTTTTAAATAATACTTATAAATGGTATTTAAAAATGGGCTTATTAACTAGTTTTCTAGATAAATCGCTTACTTTCGGTAGTAACTTTGAGGCACAAAAGGCAGCTTACAAACGCTTGCTGCTAATTTTTTATTACGCACCACAGCTTGTAATTCTGTACCCACTTCTGCGAATTCTTTCTGTACATATGCAATGGCAACAGGTGAGCCTATTGTCGGACCAAAACCGCCACTGCTAACTTCTCCTATTCGAGAACCGTCCTCAGATACTAGTTCGGCCCCCTCACGTGCAGCAACTCTGCCATCAATCTTTAAGCCTACTCGTTTTATCGATGCGCCAGTTTGTATTTGTTCTAAAATTCTCTCTGCGCCAAGAAATCCACCTTGTTTAACGCCAGCCAGACGTCGACTTTTACTGATGCTCCAAATTAAACCTGCTTCAACAGGGCTGATATCTTCGCTTAACTCATGCCCGTAAAGGCAAAGCCCGGACTCCAGTCTCAAAGAATCTCTCGCTCCTAAACCTACGGCTTCAACTTCTTTATGGATTAAAAGTAATCTGGCAAATTTTTCTGCTTCAGAATTACTGATAGAAATTTCGAAGCCATCTTCACCGGTATAGCCTGCTCGATTAATGTAGCAGCTAATCCCTTCAATTTCCGCCTGCATACCCCACATAAAGCCAAGATCCTCAAGTCCATCAACATACCTAGCTATTACATCTTTGGCGCTTGGCCCTTGCAAAGCCAGTAAGGCCTGATCATCTAAAACTTGAATATCCAGTCCTTTTAAATTTGCGCGCAGATGACTAATATCCTTATCTTTACAAGCCGCATTGATAACCAGGAAAAACTTATTTTCCTCAAGCCGAGTGACCATTAAATCATCGATTACCCCGCCCCCTTCATTGGTCAATAAGGCATAGCTTTGTTGATTCATTTCCAGGGCTTCGAGATCAACAGGAACCAGCGCCTCCAATGCTTTAGCGACACCCTCACCACTTATTATAAGCTGACCCATATGGGAAACATCGAATAAACCAGCTTGTTCACGTGTATGCTGATGTTCTTTGATTATTCCTAAAGGAAAAGAAACAGGCATAGCAAAACCAGCAAAAGGTACTAATTTAGCTCCGAGTTCTTGATGCAATTGGTAAAGCGAAGTATGTTTTAAATCCAATTTTTTAATCCACTTATTAATTTAGGTTTATTAAAAACAAAATGGCTCCAGCCAAATAATTTTGGCTAATCGGGGTAACCAAGTTAATCAGTAAATACCGCTTAGCGCTCCCAAGTAAAATAAACTTTTACTTCTGCCTCAGTCGGCGCTGAAGCATCGGGTAATGCTAATTGAAAATTCAACCCCTCATTAGGGATATTAGCGCTGCCAAATTGCAGCATAGGATTCATATATGACTCGCTGTCACTAAAACTATCTACGGCAGAAAAAGCTGAAACCCTGTCCAGCGTAATTGTATCATTTTCAATTCTATAAAATCGCAATCCATCATCAAAATTTTCCAGTGAAAAAGGAGCATCACCAGAATGTACATTCCTTAATACTCGATCATACAGCCGATAAGAAACGCCTCCTCTTCCCAAGCGAATGTCATATAGTGAGCCCATCGACTTATAAACCTGCCTATCGGCACCTGGGAGAACTTCATTGATCAAAGTAAAGCTATAACGTAAAGGCCGGCCTTCCCAATTTAAGCTTTCTCCAAAAAGTGAATCCGCTTCGTTACAATAGTTTCTATCTGCAGAGTTAAGGTCAACGGGGAAATATTCTTGTCTTCTTTGAAAGCACATTACATCCAGGTATGACTGCCGTAACATTGGTTGAGCATCTTCATTAAGCTCATAAAAACGCCAGCCATCTTCATCTTTAAAATAGTTTGCGGGCACCAAAGGTACCTCAAACTCTTGAGCATTAGAGTCCACTAGCAATAGAAATCCATTGCCTGGGCCAAACTGAGCTGGCTCATTTTGACTCCATAGATATGAGCCATTGTAATACCACAGCAACACACCTGGTCGATAGGCAAAATCAACAGCTTCTAACTCAGCACTTTCAGCATTTCTGTAAAAGGAAAATCCCGGTTGGGCCAAGGCCGAATCATAGTTATATGCAGAGGCAAACTCCTGATATGGGTCTCTATATTCCAACAGATAAAAATGTGGCACTGCAAGATCGTGGATACCATTACTTAAAGGAGAAACCGTCCACCGACCAAGCTTGAAATGTTTGCGCTTCAAAATCATCCCTAAACCCAAGCGCAGCTATTTCAACATTATCGATCAAGGCGCCGTCTTCCACTGCCGCCATATCAGCATAATAATGAAACCTAATTTCTAATTGTTCTACCCCGGCATAAGAGCTTAAGTCAAAGGCCGCATGCACCCATTGCGGAATAGAGCAAGGATCTACGATATCTTCACCAACCCGTTCTTCAGCCAAGGCAACATCCTGATCGGGTTTACAACCTAGGGTGCTTTCTACTTTGCCATCACCATCCATATCTCCACTACGCCCGGTAAAGCCTGGAATAGTGCCAAAGCCATCATGTCCGCGTCGAGAAGGCATAACGCTTTCAGTATCATCAAGGTCATTTTTGTCAAAGGGCATTAATCGCTGATAGTTTTCTCCATCTGTTGATGCTTCTATATATAGATAATCCCAATCAGCTTCTATAGTAAACCACGCATCCAGCTCCATCTTAATGTCCTGCCCCTCTAATTCACTTAGGTCAAAGCGCCTGCTGAGATAATTATTTACATCATTGCCTTGCCCAGTATATGCCGCTTGTAGCCCATTATTAGGGGCTAAGGGCCCCATCCTCAGCTCCCGTATTTTCGGTGGAAGTATCACCATCGCGGCATCACAAACTCCATCAGGATTGGCCGAAGTGCTCCAATCGTTCATTGTTTTCAAGTAAACCGACTGAACTTTATTCCCCCCTGTCATTGTTGGCTCAATGACACAAGGTCTAGCCCAGCCTAAAACCATTCTTGACCAAATGCTCATTTCTTGCGGAACAGGGCTAGCAGTAGAGCTCATCACTTCCCAAGAAGCGCTAGAGTTGCTGGTTTGGCTGGCATAAACATCTGGTAAGCCAAGAGAATGACCAAATTCATGTATAAATGTAGACACTTCTGTATATTCAGACTGCATATTGTAGTCATAAACCCATAAACCCTCTTTTAGCTCAACTCCTCCGCGTCTATTTATCAAGCCTTCCACCTCCGGACCCTTGCCATTATTCTTGGTCAATGAAAAACGATGAGGCCAGATTCTCTGAGCGCACTCCTGCTCATCAGAACTCAACTCTTCATATAGATTGCTGGGCGCATTAGGGGTAAATTTCTGATTTAAGCTATAAAGGCTTTGGCAAGATGATTGGCCCTTACCTGCGAATACCAGCACAAAATGATCTATATAACCGTCTCGCTCGTTGTATATCCCATCCCCGTCGTAATCCATCGGATCCCAAACATCAAAGTCATCCCATGGGAAGTCCGGTTGCTGTTCATAAGCTTTTGCTAATGCATCTTCTACTAGAATTTCTGCCCTGGAATCATTTCTCCATTGCCCGTCCGAATTTTGTACTGGACTGCCATAATATTCCGAGGGTTGATCGACTGTGACCATAGGGAAAATTTCCCCACTCACAATAAACTGCCCTTTTGATTGATGGTAATAGTAGTGAGTAAGCGTGCCTGGCTCGGGATGTTGCAAATCATCATCAAACAGCAATTCATCAAAATAAGCCTGGTTTTTGCTATCGGCAAAGGACTCCCCTAGGTAGCGATCGAAGCCTTTATCTTCATATGTTACAGGGATGATCAACATACGATGTGGGTTTTCAGTGCTACTAAAAACTGGTGGTATAGCATCCGACTTGATCTGAGGGTTGCCAAGCTCACTTAACTCAAAATTTGCCAAGTGCTCAATCATCTCCAGGCTGATCTGGTTTTGCGCCTGATTTTGCCCAAAGGCAGGCAAAGCAGCTAGAATTGACGCAAGAAAAAGAAGTCTGGAGTGCAGCAATTTAGTAAGCCTTGATTAATTTTCTGGATGCCCGAGCAATCTTACTAAATGACCACCATCTGAACAAATATGAACTGGTTTTTTAGCCTTTATCGTATATTTCCGATAGCCTTGGCGATTCTTGCGTTCATCCCTGTTTTCATTGCGCTTAAAAAATCGTGACTTTTTGAAATTTTTAAATAGCAAATCTAGGCTAAGAAAGGATAAGCTTTTAATTATATAATATGAAATATGCGCTACTATATCCTTCATAATCTCTCATATTTCACGCGGTATAGGGCCTATAACAAAAACCATATCAAATAATCAAAATATATAACGTATATTCCTGACATGATTAATTTTAAGTTTTCTTCTTACAAGGTTTTACTAGCTCTGGGTTTGGGCCTAGCATCTAGCTTTGCGTGGAGCCAAGCACAAGAATCACCTCTAGTTATGCTCTCAGAAGGACAAGAACCCAGCCAAAACTCTAGCCAGGAAACCAATCAAAACATCAATGCTGATTATGTCCCCATCATTTTTGACCCTGTACTAATTCAAACTGTCGAGCTTAGCGAAACTGATGATAATGGAGAACTTAGGTTCGACACTATTGAGCTATCTTCTTTGCCCTCAACAATCAACTCTGCGCCTCAGACTAGCTCCAATATTTTTCAACTTGACCAAGAACTGGCGGATTCATCACTGGCACAATTCCAAGAAAGCATTTTGCAATTTGAGATTGAGGGCGGCGTGTATGATTTTCGCTTAAGTGAATTATATCTAAGCCTTGGAAATACCCATCAGCAGCTTGGTGAATATCAGCTCGCGATTGATGCCTATAATGAAGCACTGCAATTGAGCAGAATAAATGACGGGCTTTTTACAGAAGACCAACTTCCAATTGTCGAAGTTCTTGTAGAGAGCTATTTAAACTTGGGAGATATAGCTTCTGCCAATCTAAACCAAGAATATCTGCTGTATATCAAGCAAAAAATCTATGGCGCGGGCAACCCTATAATTCTAGCCGAGCTATTAGAATATGCTGACTGGAATCTGCATGCATCTGGCCTCAGTTTGGGCTATCGCCCAAATCTACAATATCTACATTTTCGAACTGAATCTTTTAACGAGCAGAATTATAGCCAATCAGAAACAACCGAAGACTCATTAGCAGCTGCGGCTTTTGCTTATACCCAGGCACTAATTATGCAGCACGATTTAGAAACGGAGTTTAATGAAACCCTATTTTCAGCTGAAACCATTGAATTAAGAAACAGTTTAGATTTCCCTGATGAAGACTATGATATTTCAGAAACGGAACAAAAACTCGCCTACACTTACTACCTGCAATATCAATTCGACCAAAACAACCTTGCAGTAAATTCTTTTGGTGAAGCGCCTACTTCCCAATTCCTGGATAGCTATAGGAATGGCAGAGCAGCCTTGGAAAGACGCTATGCTTATTTGCAGAGAACCAACAGTCCTGCTATCAATATCATTCAGGCCCTATTAGATATTGCCGATTGGTATTTGGTTTTTGAGAGGTGGTCATCAGCTGAAGAACTATATATCCAAGTATTTAGCCTAATGGAGGGCAATGGCATAGACAAAATTAACGGCCTAGACTATCCCGATTTGCCGCTATATATACCCAGCTTCTTAAGCTCTCCGTATACCAGAGAAAGCAACGGCTTATCTTCCGAAGAAGTTTTGGAATACGAGGGATATATTGATGTCAACTTTGCACTTTCCATCAGTGCCAGACCAACCAGAATAAGATTTATTGCGAGCTCAGAGGGAACCACTGAGGCAACAGAAAGAGCTCTATTAAATAAAATAAGATACTCTCAATACAGGCTACAATTTGAGGATAGATCTAAGTATTCTGATAACACTTATTTAGTTCGATATTACTACACTATTCAACTAGCGCCGCCTGTTGTCGAAGAATAATCTGCACAAAAAAGCCAGCTTTTAGCTGGCTTTTCATCTTTAACAAGAACTTTTTAGTTAAACCAATGAATAACCTAACTCAGACAAAGGTGTTTTCCTAACTCGATCACCAGAAGCGCTGAAAATAGCATTAGCAATCGCAGGCAATGCTGGTGGAAGGGCAGGTTCACCTGAACCCGATGGGGCAACTTCCATTGACTGCAAAAAGTGAACATCCAATTCTGGGGCATTAGACATTCTTAACAAAGGATACTGATGAAAATTACTCTGCTCAATAACCCCTCCTTCAAATGAAATTTTAGCGTACATAAGCTGGCTCAATCCGTCCAAAATACTGCCTTGAACCTGGTTTTCTGCTCCGCTTAGATTGTGTATATAACCAAAATCTGAAACCGACCAAATTTTATGTACAGTCACTTCTTTTTGAGAATTAACACTAACATCAGCAACCTGAGCGACATACCCGCTATGTGAATAATAAAACCCAAGGCCGAGTGCACGACCTTCTGGCATAGCTCTCCCCCATTCTGCTCTATCAGTCACAGTAGAAATTACATTTCTTGCTCGCTCATTACTAAACGCGACTGGGGCAGGGAATCCGGGCGGCATACCTGCGCGCATTGGAGGGGCTGGCTTATCCGGCTGGTCAAGCAGGTCCAGTAAAAAATCTCGAAAGTCTTTCCCTGCTGCTTCTGCTACTTCATGTAAAAAGCCTTGAAAAGTAAAGCCATAAGCATTAGAACCAGGCGCTCGCATCGGGCCTGTTTGAACAGCAGCAGGTTGTAGCGTCTGGGTGACTCTAACATTTTCAACATGTTCCATCGGCAAAATATCTGTACCTAATTCTGCGGATCCCATTGGTTCCTGCGAATTTTCATCTTTTGATACCGAAATAAAATGATCAGAAAACCCAATCATTTTCCCGCTTTCATCTAGCGCGGCTCTATAAGAATGGAAGCCTCCAGGACGATAGAAATCAAAGGCCATGTCATCTTCACGAGTCCACTGTAATTTAACTGGCGTTCCTTCCAAGCGACGTGCAATAGCTGTCACTTCGAAGGCGTAATCATTATTAAGTCGACGCCCGAAACCGCCGCCAATGCGCGTTTGATTTAATACAGAATTTTCTGGTGCTACTCCTGCAATAACAGCAACACCAGCCTCACCAAACGTTGGAGTCTGACTTGGTGCCCATACTTCTATTCTGCCATTTTCATATAGTGCTGTGCAGTTCTGGGGCTCAAGGTTGATATGAGAAACATAGGGGAACTCATAAAACCCTTCGACAATTTTTGCAGCGCCAGCAAATGCCGTCTCGACATCACCAGTATTAAGCAGCTCCATTGGCCCATCCTGTCCAGCTATCTGAACAGCATTTTCTACAAGGCCACTCCAGCTTGCCTGCGTATCAGCAGTGCTGTTATCCCAGGCCACTTCCAATTCTTGTTTGGCTTTCATCGCCGCCCATGTTGAAGTGGCGACAATAGCTACTCCGCCATAGATAGCCTCTCCATTCATTCCTTGGCCAATAACGTCTCCAATTGGATCAATAATGAAAGCATCAATAACATTTTCAAGCGATTTGATGTGTGCTTCGTTGAATGTGACGGCCGCCCCACCCAAAGTAGGACTTTTGGTATAAGTTGCATACACCATGTTCGGTCGGCTCTGGTCAATACCAAATAAAGGCTTCCCTGTTACAATCTGATGATTATCAACGCCGGTGTAACGTTTCCCTAACAAGGTAAACTCAGAGGGGTCTTTTAATCTTAGTTCATCAAGCTCAGGTATTGGCATATTAGCGGCCAACTCAGCAAACTCTCCATAGCCATACTCATCGCCAGTCGGGGTATGAATAACTTTAGATTCACTAGTGCTCAGATCAGCTATAGGGACATAAAGTTGTTGGGCCGCCGCCGCCAGAATCATCAGCCGAGCCATTGCGCCTGCCTGACGCATGGGCATCCAGTTCATTGGCGTGGATAAAGAGCCGCCTGCTAGTTGCAGCCCATATTTTGAAGGATCTATCTCAGCTTGAACAACATCAACATCTTCCCAACGCACATCAAGTTCTTCAGCAATTATTAAAGGTAACCCGGTCTTAATACCTTGCCCACACTCTGGATTTTTTGAAAATATATTGATGCGGCCATTGCTTTGAATTTGCACATACGGGCTCAACTCTACTAGAGTTTCATTAATCCCTTGGGCATGAGCTTGCTTGCTAGAACTCATACTCAAGCCAAGCGCTAAACCGCCTCCAGCAATACCGGAAACCTTAAAAAATTGCCTTCTATTAAGGCCAGATATTTTGTTGTTTTGCTCAGAAAGCTTCATAGATACCCACTAATAAGATAAGAGTTTTTGTAATTAAATTATGCCGTCGCAGACTGATCTGCTGCATCATAAAACGCTGTGCCTGACATCGATTGGGCTGCAGATTTAATAGCGGCTTTAATACGAATATAGGTTGCACAGCGACAGATGTTGCCTGACATTGCAGCATCAATTTCAGCATCACTGGGGTTCGAATTATTTTTTAGCAAGGCTGTAGCACTCATTATTTGACCCGCTTGGCAATAGCCACATTGCGGGACGTCTAGTTCAACCCAAGCTTGTTGCACTGGACTTAAGGTGCCATCCGCAGCAGCGAGGCCTTCAATGGTGGTTATCTGTTGATTCTCTAATGAGCTTACTGGGACCTGACAAGATCGAACCGGAGCGCCATCTAAATGCACAGTACAAGCACCGCATTGTGCTATCCCGCAACCGTATTTAGTGCCGACTAAGCCAAGCTCATCTCGCAATACCCAAAGTAAAGGTGTCGATGGATCAAGATCACCTATATCCATGGTTTGACCATTAATATTTAAAGTAGCCATATCAAATCTCTTTTATATTTATTTACTGGGTTGTGGTTTGAAAACGAGATGTGAAAACACATCAAATCTTGCTGCACAAATTAAACTACCTCTTGTGATTAATCAAGATAAAATGCAAGTAAATCCCTGTATTATCATGCCTTTTTGCTTTAGATTCGGTATGCTGCGCAAGCATGAAAGCTAGTGTTTTTAACACCCCAATTATTAAATCAGTTTGTCGAGGGCTCTCCATCTTTGGCTTATACTTGAGTGGCTGGAAAGTCATCCCTCCCCCCGATATTAAGCCTCCTTATGTTGTTATTGGCGCACCTCATACCAGTAACTGGGATTTTCTTTTAATGCTGGCCGCGGTATTTTTAACCAAGATAGATGTCAAGTGGATGGGGAAAAACAGCCTGTTCCCGCCAGTCTTAGGCCTTATATCGCGTTGGTTCGGCGGCATCCCAATAGATAGGAAGCAAAGCCTCAATGTTGTGACACAAATGGTCAACGAGTTTAAGTCCAACCAATCGCTTAGCTTGATAATCGCACCAGAAGGAACCAGGAAAAAAGTCAGTCAGTGGAAAAGTGGGTTTTATCATATTGCCCATCAAGCAGGCGTGCCAATTATGCTAGGAGTAATCGATGCCGAAGCCAAAGAGATTCGATTTGCAGGCTTCTTCACTCCTTCTGGAAACTATGATCAAGACTTTCCTTTGATTCTAAAGCATTATGAAGAATCAAAAGGTATTGTTGCCAAAAATGGTCTATAGGCGCCTATTTATATTTGCCCCGCCCATAAAAAAGCGGACTTTAGTCCGCTTTCTCATTATCTTCTAATCACTTAATTTACATTATTTTCAGCAAAATCCCAATTTACCAAGGCCCAAAACGCTTCCATGTATTTTGGCCTTAAATTCCGATAATCAATGTAATAAGCATGCTCCCAAACGTCTACAGTTAGCAATGGGGTGACGCCATCGCTTAATGGCGTAGCCGCATTAGATGTGTTTACTATTGCCAGGCCACCATCAGTATTTTGCACTAACCAGGTCCAGCCTGAGCCGAAATTATTGACCGCACTATCTGTAAATTGTGCTTTAAACTCATCAATGGAACCAAAATGCGCATTAATTGCAGATGCTAGCGCCCCAGAAGGATCGCCGCCGCCACTAGGGCTCAAACAGTTCCAATAAAAAGTGTGATTCCAAACTTGTGCAGCATTATTGAATATGCCGCCTGAAGAGCTTTGAACTATCTCTTCTAGAGACTTATCTTCATCTGGGCTGCCTTTTAGCAGACCGTTCAATTTAACCACATATGAGTTGTGATGCTTGCCATAGTGAAATTCAAGTGTCTCTTTTGAGATGTGAGGCTCTAGTGCATCTTGAGCATATGGTAAGGGGGGTAATTCTATTGCCATGTTTTACTCCTATTATTAAAATTTGCTTATGGACTGTTACAAGGTTTTACCGGCAGAGATCCCTCATGGATTCATTCTTCTCTCTACAAAACAGGTGCGTATCCCTTGGCAGACTAATAAGTCTTTGCCATCATCTTTTATCCTGTTATCTTAGCGTGGTACTGATAAGAAAAATTGGCCATGAAGCCAAAATAAAGCTAAATTTTTAATTCTTTATTAGGCAATAAATTAGATCAATAACTTTCAAGCACTCGGGAGGCTTATGAATCCTTTAAAATCTGTAACCGGCACAATTGTACTAGGTTTTGTCGTCGCACTCATTGTAATTTTAATACTTGGCAATGGGACTTTTAGTCTTTGGTCAACAGTAACCTGGCTGCATGTTTTTGCCGGAGTGATCTGGATAGGTTTGCTGTATTACTTTAATTTTGTTCAAGTCCCTGCTGTTGGTGAAGCTGCAGCTGATGAAGGCGGCCCAGGGCCTGCTGCTATTAATAAATACGTCGCTCCGCGAGCATTGCTATGGTTCCGCTGGGGCGCATTAGCTACTTGGCTCACAGGTGCAGCAGCGATTGAAGCTGGGCCCTTTAATGGCTTAATGAACGTATTCACTTTAGGCGCTGGTGTTCAAATAATTGGTTTAGGAGCCTGGTTAGGAACCATCATGCTTTTTAATGTCTGGGTGCTTATTTGGCCTAACCAAAAGAAAATTCTGGGAATTGTAGAAGCCTCAGCTGAGGAAATTGCCAAAGGCAAAGTCGTGGCTCTGATGGCCTCACGCACCAACACCTTCCTATCCATACCTATGTTGATGTGTATGGTTGGACAAGGACATGGCTTACCTTTCTAAATCTTAATTTAAACGTTGGTTGCTTTAAAAAACCCGGGTTTACCGGGTTTTTTATGCGCCTTTTTTTCTTGAAAAGACAATATTATAAAGTAGCTTAGGCTTTTCATTTGCTGGCTACCTGGGCTCTATTGCTCTTAGATGCCTTAAAACAGAAAGCCAGGCTCCAAACCAGCCGAGAAAACCACCAAGCAAAAGCACATTAAAAATATCGATAAGACTTAAACGGATTAAGACAAATTCGCCATTATAAAGATCTGCTAATGCCGACACAGGGCCTTGCATGAAAAATTGTGCAAGCAGCACTAATACGCTTGCTAGAATGCCGCCACCAACACCATACCAAAGCCCGGTATATAAAAATGGCCGCGCTACAAAAGAATCAGTTCCTCCGACCAATTTCACAACAACTATTTCGTCGCGGCGGTTTTCAATCGCCAGCCTAACAGTATTACCAACTACCAAGGCAACTCCAAATGCCAACAGAACTCCCAACATCATGGTCAAGCGTTGAGCCAGATTAAGAATTCCATAAAGTCTTTGTAGCCAATCAAGGTCATACTGAACAGAATCAACCTTATCAATATTACTTAGTTCGCTTACCAGGGCCCTTACCTGTTCTAAAATTTCTGTATTCGGCGTAACCACAATAACTGCCGGCAATGGGTTTTCAGTTAAACCGCTGAGTGCGTCGCCGAAACCTGATAAGCTTTGAAACTCTTCTAAGGCCTGAGCCTGATTAATTACTTCAGTGCTTAAAATTGTCGGATGACTATTTAAAGCGTTTTGGGCTGCGAGCAATTCTGCATCACTGCTGTCCAATTCCATATAAATAGATATTTGTGTTGTTTCATCTAGATTGCTGCCAAATTGTTGTAAATTTTGCAGCACAATAAAAAGAAAAAGCGGCAGGGCAATAGCTATAGCAATCATAGCCCAAGTTAAAGCACTAGCCGCTGCCGTTGCAAATAATCGATCTAGACTATCAACGGCAACTCGCTGGTGGTTTCTCAACAGCGCCGACAAGCTGCCTGGCCTAGAAAGCTTTTGCCTCTTAGGCTTATTAGTCTTTGCTGGCTTTTTAATTTTGGATACTTTTTTAGGGGCTGCCATTTTAACTATCACTAACTACTTTTTCAGTAGCGCCCCGAATCATCCTGCCATGATCAAGTGTTAATACGGGATATCGAAGCTTCGCAATCAAACTTAAATCATGACTGGCAATTAACACACTCACGCCAACCCTATTAAACTCTTCAAACAGCTCCATAATCTCAGCTGATAAAAGTGGGTCTAGATTTCCAGTAGGCTCATCAGCTAACAGCAACGCGGGTTTATTCACAACCGCTCTGGCAATACCTACACGTTGCTGCTCTCCTCCGGAAAGCGCAATCGGGTTTTGATTTTCTTTTTTTAACAAGCCGACCTTGTCTAATGCAGCACGCACTCTACGGCCGGCTTCTCTTGAATCATAGCCTGCAATCTGTAAAGGCAACGCAACATTTTCAAATACACTGCGATCAAACAAGAGCTGATGATCCTGAAAAACTAATCCAATATTGCGACGAAAATAAGGCAGTTGGCGACGCGACAGGCGATTTAGATTTTGACCATTAACGAATACTTGCCCCGAGCTGGCTTTTTCCATTTGCATGATGAGTTTAAGCAAGGTGCTTTTGCCTGCGCCTGAGTGGCCAGTCAAAAAGGCAAAAGCGGCTTTTTCTAGATGAAAACTGATATTATTTAGAGCTTCGTGACCACCAGGGTAGCGTTTACTGACAGCGTCAAATTTAATCATTTTCGCTGAAAAGAGCCTCGACAAAATCATGCGCATTAAAAGGCCTTAAGTCATCGAGTTTTTCCCCAATCCCTATAAAGCGTAAAGGTAAGGCAAGCTGATTTGCAATGGCAAATACCATCCCACCCTTGGCTGTGCCGTCTAGCTTGCTAAGCGTTAACCCACTAACCTGTACAGCCGATGCAAAGTGCTCAGCCTGGCTTAAGGCATTTTGCCCGGTAGTTGCATCAAGCACTAACATAGTTTCATGAGGAATATCATCATCGAGCTTCTTTAAAACTCGAACAACTTTTTCCAATTCCTGCATTAGATTATCTTTATTGTGTAAACGCCCAGCAGTATCGGCGATCAGAACATCAACTTTTTTAGCCAAAGCTGATTGGTACGCATCAAAGATCACCGATGCGCTATCTGCGCCCGTATGTTGGGCAATAACAGGAACATCGTTACGCTCTCCCCAAACTTCCAACTGCTCTACTGCCGCTGCCCGAAAAGTATCGCCTGCAGCCAACATAACCGAATGCCCTTCTCCTTGGAAACGCTTCGCGAGTTTACCAATTGTTGTGGTCTTGCCTACGCCGTTGACGCCAACCATTAATATCACAAAAGGCTTATTTAAGTTTGGCGGGATTTCTAAGGGCTTGTCGCATACTGACAATTGCTCCAGTAATACTTCCTTCAGGGTATGGTAAAGCACATCTGCATCAGCGAGATCCTTTCGTTTAAGGCGCTGCGACAATTCATTTATTATTGTTGTTGTCGCTGAGATTCCCACATCGGATGTAAGTAAACGCGTCTCAATCTCTTCCAGCAGCTCATCATCAATTTCTTTTTTGCCCAGCAATAAAGAACCGAGGCCATCAGTCAATCCCGAACGGGTTCGACTAAGCCCAGCTTTTAAACGTGAGAAGAAAGAGCTTTTTGTAGATTCTTCTTGCGACGATGCTGCAGGCTTTTCTGCTTCGACACCGGATCGTTTCCCTAAACCAAACATACGATTATTAACACTTTAAAAAAGAGGGCTTATGCTAACAGCAGCTCCGATTCTACGCTAGCATTATGCTTTTAAATAATACAGCTGGTGGCAAAACAACAAGGCATTCTGGCATAAGTGGCGTGAATCGTTTAGTTTTGCTTTCTTGTCTTTTTAACAGGAAGTGCTGTGAACCAAATACGCATAATTGCCGGGAAATGGCGTGGCAGGAAAATATCTTTCCTAGACCAGAAGGGCCTACGCCCAAGCCCAGATCGAGTGCGCGAAACACTATTTAATTGGCTACAATTCGACATTGTTGGTACGCATTGTCTAGACCTATTTGCTGGTAGCGGAATCTTAGCTTTAGAAGCCTGCTCTCGAGGCGCTAAACAAGTTACCTGCATAGAGCTTAATCGAGAAACCGCATCAAACATTAAAAATAATATTGAACTTCTTCAGGCAGAAGAAATATTTTTTCTGCAGCAAAACGCACTTGAATTTTTACAAACTAGCAACACAAATAATAAATACGACCTAGTTTTCTTAGATCCGCCTTTTAAGGAAAATTTACTGGAACCAAGTATTGCCTTATTGGAAAGCAACTCATGGCTGGCTAAATCAGCTTTAATTTATTTGGAATCTGATCAGCCTCTAGAGGATTGCTTGCTACCCGAAAACTGGACGCTTGTTAAAAATAAAAAAGCCGGGCAGGTTTATTATGGCTTATGCCAAAGAACTGGATAGGAATGAAAATATTTATAAAAAACAGCAGTTTTATTCTTTGTAAATTATTCCTTAAAAAAAGAAAACTCAATTTCTACGAGGGCATTTAAAGGCAAGGCAGAAACACCCACTGCACTTCTTGCAGGGGGCTCTACATCACTAGTAAAAACTTCTTCCCAAGCCTTATTAATTAAGGGAAATTGATCAAACATTCTTGAAAATATTCTGACACTAACCAGATCAACCAGGCTCAAGGAAAACTCATCCATAAGTATGTTTAGATTCTGGAATATCTTGCGGGTTTGCTCGCAGCTATCACCATCAATTAGCTTTCCAGTATCATTATCCAAGGCTATCATGCCGCTGCAAACATAATTTGGCCCAGCTTTTATAAGTTGGCTATAACGGAAAAGCGGAGCAGATAATTTAGTCGATATAAGTGCTTGTCGCATTACCATGCCAATATTAAATTAATAAAGACGACGACTAATATTGTTGTGATTACGTATCGCAGCATAAACATCCATAGCTTAAACCAATGATGTTCAGCTAATACACTCAACTCTTCCTGAGAAATTTTATTTGGTAATACCCAGCCGATAAAAATAGCTAATAATAATCCGCCAAGCGGCAGCATTAAGTTGTTACTTAAATAGTCAAAAAAATCGAAAAAGTTTCTTTCCACCCCAATAAAACCGAATGGATAAAAGTCAGCCAAATTATTTAGAGACAACACTGGCAACATGCCTAAAAGCCATACTAATGTTGCTCCAGTCCATGCCGCTTTTTTTCTACTCCAGCCGTCCTTTGATTGCAGCCAGGCAACAGGAGCTTCCAGTAAGCTTATTGCTGAAGTAATAGCGGCAAAAGCTAATAAAATAAAAAATAAAGTTCCAACAAATTGACCGCCTGGCATATGCCCAAAGGCCAGCGGCACTGTTTCAAAAACCAAACCCGGGCCTGCTCCAGGATTTAAACCAAATGCAAAAACAATAGGAAAAATTGCCAAACCAGACAACAAGGCAACCAGAGAGTCTGCGCCCGCTACTATAAGAGATGAATTTATAATGGAATCGTCTCGATGCATGTACGAACCATAAGCCATTAAAATAGTAGCCCCTGCCCCAACTGAAAAAAAGGCTTGCCCAAAAGCGGCAACAATTACTTCAATATTAATTTTACTAAAATCGGGCTGGAACAAATAACTTAACGATTGGGCAAAACTTCCAGTCACAGCCGCATAAATCACCATGGCTATCAAGATAATAAATAAAGACGGCATTAAATATTTCACGGCTATCTCTACACCCCCGGAGATTCCCCGAGAGGAAACCCATCCCATGACTCCAATAAATAAGGTATGCCCAAAAATGACCATGGGGAGATTAGCATTGAACTCAGCAGAAATAGCCAAGGACCCTTCTACATCAATATTAACGAACTGACCGCTAATATTTTTAACTGCATAAATAATAGTCTCGCCGCCTATCATGCAGTAATAAGATAAAATGGTTAGCGCAGTAGCAACGCCAAGGTAACCCAGCCATGACCAGTATTCACTCGCATTAGCTTCTTTTGCTATTGCGCGCAAGCCCACAGGCGGACACGCCTGCCCTCGCCGCCCCAGCATTAACTCGCCCATCAAAAGCGGCGTAGCGAGAACAAATACTGCTGCAAGGTATATTAGAACAAAGGCCCCGCCACCATTTTCACCAGCCGTGAAAGGAAAGCGCCATATATTAGCCAGGCCAACTGAAGAGCCAATTGTGGCCATAATAAAAAGCCACTGGGAGGACCATTGTTCATGTTCTTTTTGTTGTTGCATCAGAAATTTAGCTCCTTTTTTTCGACTAATAGGCGACGGCTCAAGCTAGACTAATTTATTCCTTTAAATATAGAAAGTACCTTTCTAAGCTATTCTAGACTATTTTATTTCATTGCGAGCTGATGCAAACTCATAAGCCTGCTAATTACTGTATAATGATCAATTATTTTCTAATAAAGCCATTATGAAAACTGTAGTATACCCAGGCACTTTTAATCCGATTACCAATGGTCATACTGATCTAGTAAAACGCGCTTCACGTATTTTTGATCGCGTAATTGTTGCTATTGGATCCAGCTCTCAAAAATCCACCGCCGTCTCTTTAGACTTGCGTGTCGAATTAGCGCGTGAAGTTCTGGCAAAAATACCTAATGTTGAAGTTTGTAGCTTCACCGGTTTATTAACCAGCTTTGTGAAATCTCGTGACGCCAATCTAATTCTTCGAGGCTTAAGGACAGTTGCTGATTTCGAATATGAATTTCAATTAGTGGGCATGAATAGGGTGCTTGACCCAAGTATAGAAACTGTATTCCTAGCCCCTGCCGAGCATCTGGCCTATATTTCTTCTACCTTGGTCAGGGAAATTGCTTCACTTGGCGGCGACATCAGCCAATTTGTTGATCCTGTTGTCGTTGAAGCCATGCCAGACATGCTTAAGGGCAATAATTAATGGCTTTATTGATCACCGACGAGTGTATTAATTGTGATGTCTGTGAGCCCGAATGCCCAAATCAGGCAATTTCTATGGGCCCTGATTATTACCAGATAAACCCTGCTTTATGTACAGAGTGTATTGGGCACTTCGAAACTTCCCAATGTGTAGAAGTTTGCCCTGTAGAATGCATCCCATTAGATCCCGAGCACAATGAAAGCCAGGCAGAGCTGCTAGAGAAATATTATAAGCTAACCGGGGATGCGCCTAGGATTGACATTTAGGACAATAGACCGTTGAACGTTGTCCCAGCCGAATCTCTTTAAGGACTGTTTGGCACTTCAAACAATTCTCCCCGCCTCGGCCATACACCGATAGAGATTGCTTAAAATATCCAGGCTTGCCATCACCTCCAACAAAGTCGCGTAGCGTTGTGCCGCCCTGCTCTATTGCTTCGGCTAATATTTTTTTAATAGACGCTACTAGTTTTATATAAGAAGCTTTACTAACTTTTCCAGCCTGGCGACGCGGCTTGATGCCGGCAGCAAAAAGCGCTTCATTGGCATAAATATTCCCAACACCAACGACAATATGGCTATCCATAATAAAATTCTTTATCGCGGCACTGCGTTTTCTTGAAAGCGTGAAAAGATGATTCATATTAAAATCATCAGAGAGAGGCTCTGGGCCAAGCTTTTCTAATAATACGTGCTTGAGTGGCTGCGCCCCTGCCCAGAGCATACAGCCAAAGCGCCTAGGGTCATGATAGCGTAATATATCGCCATTTTTTAAGATTATGTCTACATGATCGTGCTTTTTAATTTCTTCTGATTTTTTGGCTATTCGCAAACTCCCTGACATTCCCAAATGAATGAGTACACAGCCCGCTGCTAGGTTTAGTAATAAATATTTGCCACGGCGACTAACTTTTTTAATACGTTGCCCGGGTAAAAGCCTCGATATCTCCGCAGAAATTGGCCAGCGTAATTGGGGCTGGCGAACGATCACCTCTCTTATGCTTTTGTTTTCAACATGGGGACGTATACCACGACAGGTTGTTTCTACTTCTGGCAGTTCAGGCATTTTATTTTACGCGTTTCATAATATGGCAATCATATATTTGAGTCATATATCCCTAGCATTCACGTATAATCAACATTCCAACATTGCCATTAACAATTATGAAACCGCAATTACTAACAAGGCTTGGTATCGACACCGGTGGTACATTCACTGATTTTGTTCTGATCAATCAAGGCAAACTGCAAACTCACAAAGTGCTATCTACACCTGATGCACCAGAGCAGGCAATTCTACAGGGCATTGATGAACTGGGTCTAGCAAAGGCTGTTAATGCAGGTGAAGTGGCTATTATTCATGGTAGTACTGTAGCCACAAATGCGGCCCTAGAAAGAAAGGGGGTAAGAACCGCATTTATCACTAATCTTGGTTTTAGAGATATGCTGACCATTGCTAGGCAAACTCGACCTCATCTATATCGCCTGGAAACTCAAGCTCAGGAGCCACCTGTCACCCAAGAGCTCTGCCTTGAAATAAATGGCCGTTTAAGCGCTACGGGGCAAGAATTACAAAAACCAGATGCAGAGAGTTTACAATCCTTAGTAGACCAACTGGAGCTGTTACGCCCAGAAGCAATAGCCATCAACTTGTTATTTTCATTTATAGATGACCGGCATGAAAAGCTGGTAGCCCAATACTTAATCAATAAGCTTAGTTGGCAGCCATTTATATGCTGCTCATCTAATATTTTGCCAGAATATAAAGAATATGAGCGTGGTATTGCATGCTGGCTCAATGCTTCTTTAGGCCCCCTGGTCAAATCATATTTGCTTAGACTAGAAGCAGCTACCACGCCATCTACTTTATCCGTAATGCAATCATCAGGCGGCACCATAAGCGCCAAACAAGCCGGTGACAAAGCTGTAAACCTACTTTTATCGGGGCCCGCAGGAGGTCTAGCTGCTGCAAGTTATCTAGCTAATAGCCTGAATATGCCTGGCTTAATAACTTTTGACATGGGTGGAACATCCACAGATGCCGCCTTATTAGATAAAGGCAGCATAATACTGAGCAATGAAGGGTCTATTGGCTCATTTCCAGTAGGTGTCCCTATGGTTGACATGCATACCATTGGAGCAGGTGGTGGCTCCATTGCCTATCTTGATGCCGGCTCATTGCTACATGTAGGGCCGGAATCTGCTGGCGCCAAACCTGGTCCTGCATGTTATGGGCTGGGAGGATTAAGCCCAACAGTAACTGACGCAAACTTGCTCTTAGGACGCATACAGCCAGAGTCTTTTATGGGCGGTGAATTCCAGCTAGATTATGCTGCCGCTGAGAGTGCAATTTCTGAAATTGCACAAAAGTTAGCACTTACTAACGAGGAGGTGTCTGAGGGCATTGTGTCTATTGCAAATTCCCATATGGCTCAAGCACTAAGGTCAATTTCTGTTGAAAAAGGCTACGACCCCAAACAGTTCCGCCTTTGCTGTTTTGGCGGAGCCGGAGGGCTGCATGTTTGCGCTTTAGCTGATGCCCTGGGTATGAACCAAGCCATGATCCCAGTACATGCTGGAGTGTTTTCAGCCCTAGGTATGTTGTTGGCCCCTGTTAAACGTAATTTCTCACATAGTTATCAATGCTTGCTTCTCCATGCTGATGAAAATGTCATCAAGCACGTTTTTGCAGAATTGAAAACCCAAGCCCTTGATGAGTTAAGGCAAGAACAAATTGCTAGCTCAGAAGCTCTTTTAGAATATAGCGTTGATATGCGCTACTCAGGCCAATCATCAAGCTTAAACTTGGACTGGGAAGGTATTGAAATCACCAGGCAAAAGTTTCACGAACTACATGAAAATCGTTATGGTCACCAATTGCGCGCTGAACCTGAGTTAGTTAATTTACGGCTTTCTGCCCAGGCTAAAATCCAAGAGTATAAACTAGAGCCCTTGCCTAAGCTTTCATCAGCACAAGCCCCTAAACAGTTCGCTCTCTATGGGTTTGAAAAAAAAGTGAGAACCTATCAGCGCGATCAATTAATTGCTCAACAAGTAATCAAAGGGCCGGCCTTGATATTAGAAAAAAATGCCACAACATTAATTGGAACTGAATGGTGCGCTAGAACTGATCAATTTGGACACTTGTTTCTTGACAAGCAAAGGGCTTGGGCGGAGGATAATGGCTCAAATTAACGACTATTTCCGATCAGCAAGATTGGGAGCAATAACGAACAAAAGAATAACCAAAAAATGAACAAAAAAATTACCAGCTTAAGCATAATTTTACTCGCACTTGTATTGAGCGCATGCCAGACCTCGGTTACTACGAGCTCTCCGCAAGAATCATCAAGTAGCAGTTCTTCATCTTCAAGCTCATCTTCGTCTTCCAGTTCGTCATCTAGTTCTTCCAGCTCGTCGTCTAGTTCAAGCTCATCTTCACCCAGCAGCTCTTCAAGCACCTCATCAAGCACCTCGGCATCTGGACAAACTGGGACGGCATCTTCTTCTGGAATGCCTTCCAGCACGTCGACGCCTTCACAAACCAGCTCCCGCTCCAGTAGCACAGACTCACAGTCAATACCTAACAGTGGCCAGCTGCCATCTGCGGGAGAAAATGGCAGCTTTGATAGAAGCACCAACGCACCAGAATCTGGAGATATAGCAGGAGCCAATACACCTAGCACCTCAAGCGCTTCACAAAGCTCAGGCAGCTCACAAGGTTCAAGTGCTGATGCAAATGGAGAGATGGCAAATACACAAAACGGAACAGATACTATGGGCGGAATGGAGGGCGGGCTTCCAGGCTCACAACCAGGCAGCAACATGCCAGGCTCAACCGCCTCTAATACGGCAGGAGAGGGCGATAGCGGTATGGATGTTAGTGTTCAGGCTAGCGTTTTACCAGGCTTGGAGCCCTTTCCTGGCGGTCTGCCCGGAGATAGCAATGGAAGCCTGGAAGATATATTTGGTTCAGGCCCTCAAGGAACAGGGCCCATAAATGGAGGTTCAGGTTCACAAAGCTCCGCCGCACAAAGTAATACTGGAGGTTCTACGGCAGGAACAGGCCGTGGTGACGACCCCATGGCCAATGATGACGGCATTGGTGGAGGTTCTGGAGAGCAGGGGGAAGACCCCTTTGGCGGTCTAGATGGAAGCGGCACTATTGCTGCTGGCGAGCAAGAAGGAAATGGTGATGACCCCTTCGGCGAATTGGCTAATGGAAGAAACCCTCCTATGACTGCTGCTGATAGACAAGCGGTGTTAGATGGTCAACTAGAAGCAAGCATCGCAGTATTTGATGGCATGATTCTTACTGAGAGAGAACAAGCTCAAGGCGCAGCCAATGAAAATCCTGGCGGTGGCGCTGGAGGAACCAATGCTGGGGGCATTGGTGGGGCCAATGGAGGCCTTGGGGAAGGGGATGGCAATTCAGAAAATCCAATCGTCATCGCTTCAGCGCCAACAAGCACATCAGGCAATGGTAGAATGCCGAACATGGGAAGAAACAGAGAAGGGGACTTTGATACCAGTAATCAAGCAAGCTTCCCATCGCCTGCTGATATCCCGAGTGGCAATGATGACGATATTGTCGCTCGGCAATTGCGTGAAGCAGCTATGAGCGAAGCTGACCCAGAATTACGCGAAAGACTCTGGAACGAGTATAGAACATACACAGGACTGCCTATCCCCCAAGAAACCATAGCAGATCCAGATCTTATAGATTAGAGCTTATTAGGGTTTTTTAATTTTTGTTAAAGGTAAGCAGATGAACAAACAATATTTATTATTACTTACTTGCGCAGCGCTCATTGGCTTGAGCGCTTGTAGTACTCAAACGGTGAAATCTACCACCATAACGGAAGCTCTTATTGAGCAAATTAATATTCCTGAAGATGAATTGTTGGATGTCGGCGTCGCTGTGTTTAGTCCTGGTTTTGATGAGATTGATGAAGACCAGCAAGAGTTGACTTTTGGCGATGTCAGAATGGCAGAAACCTATTACACAGCTAATCTGCTATCTGATACTTTGCAAAGCACCGGTAATTGGGGAGTAGTCAGAGTAATTCCCGATAACCTCAGCAACTCTGATCTAGCAGTACGTGGAACCATTTTGCAATCAGATGGTGAAACTATGCTCGTTCATGTCACAGTGCATGATTCCAGTGGTCGACTTTGGGTAGACAAAGACTATGAAGAGGTGGTCAGTCGTTATAGTTATGATAACCGCCTGCAAAACTCTAGAGATTCATTTCAAGGCTTGTATAACCGCATAGCTAACGACATCCTACGTTATCGACAACAGAACCTATCTCGTGAAGATCTGCTCAATATTCGTACTATTTCCCAAATACAATTCGCCCGTAGCTTTGCCCCGCAGGCTTTTGATGAATATTTAAGCACTGATCGCAATGGCATATTACAAGTTCAGCGCTTACCAGCACAGAATGATCCAATGCTTTCACGTATAGAAACTATACGTGAAAGGGACTATCTCTATGTCGACACAATGCAGGATTATTACACAAACTTTGTGCGGCAGATGGAGGATCCCTACACTGAATTTCGTCGCTTAAGTTATGACGAAGTGATGAAGTTGGATCGCCTGCAACGCGAAGCGCGGCGGAATATGATACTCGGTATAGCCTCTATTGTTGGCGGTTTGGCGGCCACTCAAAGTAATAGTAGTGTAGCAGGAATAGGCACCTATGCAGGGATCCTTGGCGGTGGCTGGCTGATCAAGGAATCCTTTAGAGCGGGCGATGAAGCCTTATTACATGTTGAAGCTCTTGCTGAGCTAGGCCAATCATTAAGTAGCGAGGTTGCTCCGCAAACAATTGAATTAGAGGAGCGCTCTGTGACATTGTCAGGCAATGTCGAAACTCAATATGAGCAGTGGCGTGAAATTTTAGCTGATATGTATGCGAATGAAATTGGCGAACCTGTCAGTTCAGAAGACATGTGACGCCAAGTCTAGCCCGTAGTAGTATTCAGCATGGCTGATAACAACCCCTATCACTCTGAATCTGAAATTACCCCTGAAGAGACTCCCGCTCAGGTTTTTGGTATGGGCGACGTTCAGGCTCACAAAGTAAAAAACCAGCAACAAACTAAAATTCTGTGGGGAATATTTTCCCTATTGCTGGTCTTAGTCCTTAGCGTAGTTTTAATATTACCAAGCTACATTGCTACACCAGATGCATCGAATATTGCTCCTGTCGTAATTCCTGTTGAACGATCTACTCCCCAAGATGCCTTTTCTCCTTTTGAGGAAGCACAGCTATTACGCGAACGTGAACAGGCCCAGGAAGTTCTGGCCCAAATTCTTGAGTTTCAGGAGCAGCTTGAAGAAATTTCGGTAGAGAGCTGGGCTGAAGAATCTTACCTTGAATCTCTGGCCATAGCCGCCGAGGGAGATGCTGCTTATCGCGAACAGAACTTCTTGGGCGCTCAAGAAATTTATCAACGTGGCCTTTTAGCATTACAAGCTCTAGATGCTTTGAGCATTGAAGTATTAAGCTCTTCGATTGAAGCTGGTTATTTAGCAATAGATTCTGGTTTGCCCACTGAAGCTACAGAAGCATTCACTATAGCCTTATTAATTGCGGCTGACTCTGAAGCAGCCCTTGTAGGATTAGAAAGAGCAGGCTTATTGCCCGAAGTCATGGCTTTAATAGAGCAAGGCAATAACCTCCTTGTTACTGATGAGCTTGAAGGGGCTTTAGAGTTCTATACTCAAGCTGCAGCAGTTGACCCTGCTCATACCGGTGCAGCAAATGCTATAACCCAAACCAATATAAATATTCTGGAACGTAACTTCCTGAACAGCATGTCAGCAGGTTTTAGTGCTATTCAAAACAATAACCCTGAGTCAGCTCTTTTATCTTTTAACCAAGCCTTAGCATTAAGACCGCAATCTTCAGATGCTATCTCTGCCATCACTCAAGCCGAAAATATGATCACGTCTCGTGATCTAAATATTCAATTGAACGCTGCGCGCGAGCATGAGTCTGCCGAGCGCTGGCTGGAAGCATTACAGGCTTATAACAACGCTTTGGCCTTAGATGCTAATGTCGTCACCGCAACAAACGGACAGGAAAACGCGCAAACTCGAAGTAATTTAGATGCTTTTTTAAACAATATTATTAATGCGCCTTTACGTTTGGCAGATGAGGCGGTTTATCAACAAAGCATTACTGTTTACAATCAAGCCTTGCCTTTAGCACAAGAGAATACTCGTCTATACCAACAGCTTGTTTCATTAAGAGGGTTTTTGGATAAGGCAAGAGTGCCTGTTACTGTCACTCTAAATTCAGATGGCCTTACTAATGTCACGATTTTCCGAGTCAGCGAATTGGGCGAGTTCCAAACCCAAACTCTTAATCTCAACCCTGGTAGCTATACCGCTGTGGGCGTAAGGTCTGGCTATCGTGATGTAAGAACAGAATTCACCGTGCCTTTTTCTGGGGAAGAACCAATTATCACTGTTATTTGTAATGAACCTATATAGTTAGCAAGATACAAATTAGTAAAAACATTAGCATATACAAATGAGCCAAGGTAAAAATTCTCAACACGAACAGCAACAGGATGAAATCATTACTCCCATTGATTTTACTCCGCATGATAGTAGTGTTGATAAATTTTCTTTCCGCCCCAGCCCCATTAAAGTCGCCATTTCATGTGTTCTTTTGTTTTTTGCCCTGACGGCATGGTTTGTACTTTCTGCAAAATCTGTTTTTATTGACGCTCAACCTATTGGCAGCATTATTGAAATGCAATCACCAACAGCCATAAAAATTGGTCCGCGATATCTTGTCTTAAAAGGGAGGTATGAAATCTCTGTCACTGCACCTGGTTACTATGACGTCGACACTACGATCACTGTCGGAGATACTCAGGCGCAAACATTCCAAATTCAATTATTGCCTTTACCCGGTTATTTAAATTTAGGCAGCAATACAGAGGCCGCAAGTGTATATATTGATGGCGAAGAAATCGGCCTTACGCCTTTAAGTAATATTGAATTAGCCGCAGGCGAACATGAAGTACTGTTTAGTAAAGACCGCTTTGAGCCTATACAACAACTTATTGAAATAGAAGGACGCCAACAACAACAAAGCCTGAACATAGATCTGCTTCCCGCCTGGGCCAATGTTAATTTTTCAAGCTCCCCAGCTGGAGCAACAGTCACGGTAGATGGAGAAGATTTAGGCCTTACCCCGCTTACGGCTGAAATATTAGAAGGTGAGCATGAAGTGTTAATTAAACTAGCCGCTCACAAGGCCTGGACAGAAGGCTTGACGGTCAGCGCTCGTGTAGATCAAAACTTGCCTTTGATCGAGCTAGAACAGGCAGATGGTCTGGTACTTTTACAATCAACGCCTAGTAATGCTGGAGTAACCCTGGATGGCGCCTATCAAGGACAAACCCCCTTGGAGCTTACAATAGCACCGGGGCAAAGCTATGAACTTACTTTCTTTTTAAATGGCTATGAAGAGCTTAGACGAGACATCCAAACCCGAGCCGATGAGGAATTTGCACTGGATGTCACACTCGACCCTATATTAAGTTCAGTGGCAATACTGGCAAACCCACCAGATGCTGAACTTTTTATTAATGGAGTGTCTCGAGGCTCTGCAAATCAAACGGTTGAACTTCTTGCAGCGTCACAAATAATCGAAATTCGAGCAGAAGGCTACGTGTCTTTTACCCAAGAATTTATTTCTCGCCCTGGGCTGGAACAACAATTGAATGTTTCACTACTAACTCTTGAACAACAGCGTATTAATAATATCAGGCCTATGATAACCAGCTCTAACGGGCAAGAATTAAAACTGCTGTACCCAAGTGATTTTGTAATGGGCGCATCGCGCCGTGAAGCAGGCCGACAAGCAAATGAGTCCTTACGCTCTATTAGCCTAACTAAACCTTATTATCTGTCATTAACAGAAGTTACTAACGAACAATTTAAACGCTTTGATCCAGAGCATTCTTCTGGTGTCATCGACAGAATTTCTTTGAGCTCTAATAATCAACCAGTGGTAGAAATCGCCTGGGAGCAGGCTGCTCTTTATTGTAATTGGCTTAGCGAACAAGAAAGCCTGCCGGTTTTTTATAATGTTCAAAATGGCAGGGTAGCCGGCGTTAACCTTAACAGTTCCGGTTATCGCTTGCCGACAGAAGCAGAGTGGGCTTGGGCTGCCCGTGTTGAGAGTGATGACCCTACTAGTTTATTGAAATTCCCATGGGGACCAGAATTACCTCCTCCTCAGAACCATGGCAACTATGCTGATTTAAGTTCAGCTTCTATTCTTGGTAGGATACTTATTAATTACAACGATAGCTTTGTAGCATCCGCCCCTGTAGCGTCTTTTTCTCCCAATCCTAATGGCTTTTATGACATGGGCGGAAACGTTGCAGAATGGGTACACGATTATTATGGAACAGCTATACAGCTAGGCAATAATATTGAAGTAGACCCTTACGGCCCTGAAACCGGAACTTATCACGTTGTCAGAGGGTCCAGTTGGGCTCATGGGTCGGTAACCGAATTACGCTTGTCTTATCGAGACTACAGCAATGAAAGTAGAGACGATGTTGGCTTTAGAATTGCTAGAACACTAGTGCCATAAAAAGTGGCATAAAAATAAAAAGTTCATATCAAAGTTCGACATTGAACACCCGTCAGTATTAAATAAAAGGCTCAAGGCAAACAGCAGGCTATTTTCATATGTTCAAAAAAACCTTAATAATTTTTTTCCTATTTTTTATTGCCGCTTGTTCAAAGGAGATTGAAACTCAAATGCCTAATGACTTAAGCCCTTTGGCTGCCCTTAATGCACTTATTAATGAAATCCCTCAAGACCAATTTTCACAACAAACTAACGGAAATAGCTTTAATTCTGCCAGCCCTTTTTTCGTGGTTAAAGACAACATTCATGTTGCAGGTATCGCAAATACTGCTGGAACACCTTCTTTAAGAAACTTTATTCCCGCTGAAAACAGCGTTGTTGTGCAACGCCTTATCGATGCTGGGGCAAGTCCTCTTGCTAAAACCAATATGCATGAATTAGCTTTTGGCATAACTAGCAACAACGCAGCATTTGGCCCAGTCCGAAATTTTCATGACCCAAGCCTTTTTGCCGGAGGCAGTAGTGGCGGTACAGCTGTAGCTATAGCAAGCGGCTTGGTAGATTGGGGCTTATGTACTGATACTGGCGGCTCTTGTCGTATCCCCGCTGCTTTTAATGGCGTAGTTGGTTTTCGACCTTCACCTGGGCGCTATCCTTCAGAAGAAGTCACGCCCTTATCTCATACCCACGACACCATCGGTTTGATGGCTCAAAATGCCGACTTACTCGCTGATATTGACGCAATTGTAACGGGCGAATCTGAAACTGAAAATTCAAGTAATGCTGCTTTAAGAGTCGGCGTATCCAGGCCCTTTTATTACGAGAATCTACAAACTGAAGTTGGCGCCTCTGTCGATGCTTATTTAACAACATTGCAAGTTAATGGCGTTGAATTAGTAGAAGTAGATGCTTCAATATTTGTTGAGCGCGCAGCCGCAACAAGTTTAACCATTGTGCTTTATGAATCTGCAAGTGACTTGAGATCATATCTTCAAGCGTTTTCCACTGAAATAACACTTGAAGAGCTAATAAGTCAGGTCGCCAGCCCAGATGTTGCTGGCGTACTTAATTTGGCGGCTTCTCAACCTATATCTCAAGAAGAATATGAGCAAGCTCTAGCCTTAAGGGGTGAACTAATAACCGACATTGCTGAGTTTTATTCTGAGCATTCAATCGCCGCGCTGGTTTATCCAACGCTGGCTGTAACAGCGAGATCTATTGAAGAAGAATCGGATATGTTGGAGCTAAATGGAGAAACAGTCTCAACTTTTGATACCGTTGTTAGAAATACAAACCCTGCCAGTCTCTTAGGCCTTCCAGCCATCACCTTGCCTGCTGGTATCGCCTCAAATGGCTTGCCCGTTGGGCTTGAACTAGCTGGACCCAACGGCAGCGACCGAAACTTGTTTGATCTAGCGATAAAATTTCAGAATATTTTCGAAAAAGGAGATTGAACTTAGTTTTAATATTAAGCTATGAGCCTAAAGTCGTGCCTTAACTGTGGTCAAGAAAGTGATGCTGATTACTGTCCAGCTTGTGGGCAGTCTATGGCTGTAAAAATATCTACTGTCTGGCATTTCATTAATGAAACTTTAGATGTTATTTACAACTTCGACTCAACAATATGGCGAAGCATACTGCCTTTGCTTTTCCAGCCCGGAAAGCTTACCAATGAATACATCGCTGGCCGAAGAGTTCGTTATCTGCCCCCCTTTCAGGTTGTATTTAATTTTCAGCATTCTTTTTTTCCTGATCGCAGCTGTTCCTGACTTTAGGGGTTTCGAAAATTTTAGCCCAGAGGAACGCCTGGAGCTTATTCAGGATCTAGAGGATTCGGGATTAGCTATCAATAACCCTGCTTTTACAGGTTCTGAAAATTTTAGCCCAGAGGAGAGCGAAGAGCCTATTCAGGATTTAGAAGATCCTGGAATAGCTATCAATGACTTCGTAGCAGACAGCAACGATCAGCTTAATCAGAATTTGCAGGATGCCGAGTTAGTTAACGATGCAGATAATTTTGACCTAAATTCGATCCTCAGCCCTCCTGATGGTGTTCCTCCTCCTGCGCCTTTCGAAGTTGATTTAGGGGGTGATATTCCAATATTAACTGGGGCAGATGATTGCGCGAACATTCTCTGGTCCGACTTTCTCGGTGAACGCTTGGGAGCTCGGGCTCTAAACGCTTGTCAGGAAACTTTATCGGATAACGGTATTACCTTAGTGCAATCTTTTATAGATAGCCTGCCGATTATGATGTTTGTTTCTTTGCCTTTACTTGCAGTATTTATGAAGCTGCTTTATTTATTCAAAAATCGAAAATATGTTGAGCACTTGATGTTTCTATTTCACACGCTTTCATTTCTTTTCTTGGTGGTTATTTTAAACATATCGCTTATAAAAATAAGCGGCTTCTTTCCAGTTATAGAAAGCTCAATTGTTCCTCTGGTGACAACGCTTTGGATCTATGCCGTAATATATCTTTTTATTGCGCTTAAGAAAGTCTATCGACAAAACTTTTTTATGACTTCTTTTAAAATGATAATGCTTTTTCCAAGCTATTCTATTTCTCTAGCGCTTTCTTTTGTCAGTGGATTATTTTTGACATTTTTAACCATCTGAAGGGAATATTCTGCCTTAAAAAAGGCATTGCTAAACTAGCTTAGAATAAATTTTAGTAGAGAATTTTCCAGCCTTTTTCTTCCGCGAGCTTATCAAAATCTTCTTCATTCATACTTAGTCTTGAATGTTGAATATAGGTTTCATTGATATTTGCAAGATGTGAGTGATCTTGCCATTTTTCTGCTTGCCATAGATGTGAGCGGACAATACATTTCGGGCAATGTACAAGTGCTCTTTCAACATAAAGGACCAGAGCAAACTCTGGAACGCGGCCATTTATGGCCATGGACTCTCTTAAAGCCAAATCACGCACTATTCGGGCTTCACCGCTGACTCGCAAGGTCTCCATTTTCCCGGGTATCAGGAAGATCAAACCAAGCTGAGGATTTTCTAGGATATTTTTATAGCTATCGGCTCTTCTATTGCCCGGCCTTTCTGGAATAGCTAAATGCTTCTCATCCAGAACCTTAACAAAACCGTTTGGATCACCTTTTGGAGAAACTTCAATATGGCTATCACCAGCAGAAGCCATAATGACAAAGGGGGAAGCCTCAATATAAGAGGTGCAAATGTCATCTAAGCAGTCAATGACTTTAGCTTCAATCGATTGGTGTACGTCTCCCATTATGCTTCTAACTTCATCGAATGAAGTAAGAATATCCGTAAATTGAGAGAAACGATTGTTATCCTGACTCATCTTACTCTCTAATCTCTATGCAAATGAATTAATAAAAAATATTACTCACAAAATACGTTTTTTATTTTCTTTTTGCACAGCAGGTTTTGCTTCATTTTCTGCTCTTAACTTGTGGTCCCAGACTCGACGGAAATGCGCAAAGGCCTCATCTGCTTCAATAAAACGCGGCACAAAGTCCGGACTTTCTTCTAACAGTTTTTGTTGCTCTTCAATAAATAATTTATCTTCCATAAAGCCTTCTAGCAAAGACTCCTTCAAGGATTTTGAAATTTCTGGATTATCTAAATCAAAGCCATGTAAGTAGTCCCAAAAGAAATGAGTGGTATTCCGCGTTTCTGGCGTCATGAATTGGCAGTTTCGATATTCACGGCAAACACTGCGGTCATTTTTTTCTGCATCCCAACCTGCCGGCGCAAATATAGTTTCCATCAAAAAAACGCCGGGAATAAACATGGAAGTTATGTTGCATCGATCGAGTTGATTGTCTAATTCATCTTGCGGAACATTTTTAGCATGGAAAGGAGCTGCTTTACTGCCTTTGTCCCAACGAGCCATTGAGAATCCGTTATCCATTTTTTCAATGTTTTCTGGAATGGTGTTGTAAGCGTAGGCTTCTGATCCACCTAAAGTATTGGTATGCACAAAAGCGACATGAGAAAAATCACTAAGGTTATCAACAATTAGTAGCCAATTAGCATCGTAATGTAAGTAATCGCCTTTATCGAAACCTCTCCACTTATCAGGCTGGCTCAAAGGCGCAAAATCATAAATATCATCTTCATTTGCCAGTTCCGGATCGCCCATCCAAATCCACAACATGCCTCCTTTCGAGCACAAGGGATAAGATCTAACTTTCATAGAAGCAGGTATATTAGATTGACCTGGAATTTCTGTAACTTTTCCACTTGGGTCATAAAGCAAGCCATGATACATACATCGAATACAGTTGCCTTCTACGCGCCCAATTGAAAGTGGCGCTGCTCGATGACAGCACCTATCATCTAAGGCGGCAAAACCCTGGTCTTCTGTTTTATAAAGAACTATAGGTGTTTCACATATAGTCCTGGCCAGGCATCCGTCGTTTTCCTCTATCTCTGTTTCCCAAGCGGCCGCATACCAAGTGTTCTCAATAAAATATCGTTTATGACCATTTAAGGTATCAGTCATTTAAAACTCCTTTACTCTAAATATTTAAACTTTATTGTTCTTTGATTTTGTTAGCGCACATGTAAGCGATACGCAATTATTCCACCAAGAATTACAGGCACAGAGAAAATATAAAAATTGGCAGACATATCAAAGCCCGCTGCTATAAGAAAACCTGCCGCGCCTGGACCAATAACTGCGCCTGCTCGTCCAAGTCCGATTGCCCAACCAACACCTGTGCTTCTAAAAGACGCTGGGTAAACTTTTGCGGCAACAGCATACAGTCCAGTAAAGCCTCCTTGAAACAAAATGCCAATAGCCAGAACTAAGGACAACAATAAGGTGCGTTGGTTTGGTGAAGCTGCAAATACGATGAGTAAAACGGCCGACAGCAGTAAGAAGGTACTGACAATATTGCTAAGTTTAGCTTTGGTTGAAATTGCTCCCAACAGCCAAATCCCGATTACACCACCCAAATTAAATAGAAAAAATGCCGTCCTTCCAGTTGCCGCTGTAAACCCTGAGTATTCCATTAAGGCAGGAATCCAGGTCATTAAAAAGTACATCGTGCTAAAGCAAAGCAAAAAACAGGCCCAGATGGTTAATGTAGGCTTCCAATAGTCATTTCTAAACAAGTCTTGGAAATTATCAATTGCATTAGCAGAACTAGATTTGTCTCGTGAATTACCGATATCTGGTAACTCGCCAATGTCACCTTTACCTAACTTTTGTAAGGTAAGATTTATTTTTTCAAGCGCACCTTTGGGGCGACGGTCAATCAGAAACTGTAACGATTCAGGAAGAAATACCCAGGTCACTATTCCCATAAACAAAGTCAGCCCGCCGCCAAACCAGAACATTCCACGCCAGCCATATTCCGGCATGATAATACTGCCAATAACGGCGGTCATCATTGCTCCTAGAGGATAGCCCGAGGTGACCAGTGCTACTGACAAAGCTTTATATTTTTCTGGGCTATATTCGATGGCTAATGCCGCTTGACTTGCTAACATCGCCCCCGCACCGAGACCGCTTATTATTCTTAATATTATAAATTCAGTTAGTGAATTCGCATTTGCGGTAAACATAATAGAGACGCTGACCATAAACACACTGCATATTATTACCGTACGCCGACCGACAATATCGGAAAGTGGCGCTAAAAACATTGCTCCACAAGCCATACCAAATAAGGCGGCACTTGAGATAAGGCCTAACCTGTCGGGTGTTAAATCCAATTCTGCACCGACAGCAGTATTAACAATTGACATGGCGGTAATGTCAAAACCATCAAGCATGTTCAAAAACATACATAAACCGATAACCAGAAATTGCTGGCCCGACGCCTTACCATTATCAATAATTTCAGCCGCAAAGTTTGCGCTTGGATTTGTAATAGTTGCCATTTAATTTTCCCCGGACTTTTTTATTTTAGTTTTCTAACTTTAGCAAGCTTTAGCTATCTTTTTATTTTTGTTGGACTCAACGGCGTCATAAAAGCTATAACCGCAAAATGATACATAGCTCAAGATAGTATCAATTAATGCGTTGACTGCCTAACCTAGATACTGATATCTCTTTATGCACCCTGGCAAAATTATTCACTAATAGAGAATTTAGCTACCGTACAGCCAACAGCAAAAATTGGTAGCTCTGCTGTATAAAACTGCAGCTCTCCTTGCCCTTTAGCGGCAGCGGCAGCGGCAATATAAGTCCTAATTTCAAACCCACCTTGCCCAGCCTCTTGATAAGTTTCTTCATCCTTATAGCTAAGTAATGCTTCTTTATCATTACGCAACAAACGATCAAGAAACTCTCTATCCCAAGGTTCATTGATTTTTCCTGAATCCGGCGTTGCAGGCCAGTGCGATATCCCTCCAGTCCCAACTAAAGCAACTTTTTCAGGAACTGAATCACAGGCTCGCCGCAATGCGGCGCCAAACTCCCAAGTCCTGTTTAAAGGCGTAAGAGGAGGGCCCTGACAGTTGATATTGACGGGAATAATTGGCATATCATAGCGCGGCGTTAAAAAGTTCAATGGCACCATGATGCCATGGTCAAACTTCCATTCTTCTGCATAAGCAGTATCGACCGTGCGCATCACTTCTTTGGTTAATCTGGTCGCTAAATCCGGGGCGCCAGGAACACTAGTCTTTTCTATTTTAAGCCATGCTGGGTCTTCAATAGGTCCCTCATAGCGATTCCCTATACCAATACAATAAGCTGGCATATTGTTCATAAAGAAATTAGCAAAATGTTCTGCCGCAATGACTATTAAAGCTTCGGCACCTGAGTCTTCAATTTCTTGTCTTTGTCTATCTAATGCCGCGTAAAACTCATCTCGCTTTTCAGTATTTTTAACCAAGTCGGCTCGCCCAGTGATGCCTGGGGCATGACTCAAGACTCCAGCATATACTAGACTCATTGTGCTTTTCCTTCTTCTATTTCTTCTTCTATTTCTTCTTGTTTGCCTTCAACAGTGAAGCTTTCACCGCCGCCAGTCATGGCATAAACACCCGCGCGCACAGGGCCGTATTTTGTTACCCCTTCACGCATCATCTCCAGATAATCAAACCATTCGATGCCGAGCAGGGCAGCATAATGCATTAGGATTTGCCCATTAACGCCTAGCACATAAAGAAGGCCTATATCCCCTTCTCGTAAAGCATTGCTTTCTTCTGTGCTCAAGTCGAATTGACTGATAAGGGCTTCAATATCGCTGTGGAAATTTTCTTTTACTGAATCATCTCGATTTAGTTCATATAGAAACTTTTGTAATTGATAGAGACTCATTTTTTTCCTATCTGAGGGAGTGTATTTATATTGCGCAAAATCAGTTTTACTGTTTATATTTTTTTGTGCCCCTAGCTTAACTTCAATGCCTTAAAAACTAAAGTATTGAGAATGCCTTTATGGATTTGATTGTGTAATATAGCTCCAAGATTAAATTTCTAATTGCTACAAACTTATAGAGAGGTTCTACATGCCAGAATTTAGTATGACTATTGGCGGCCAACAGGTCCCTACCAAAGAAACATTTGAAGTTATCAACCCTGCAACAGGCGAGCTTGTAGCCTTGTGTCCAAATGCAAGTGCTGAAGACCTTGATGCTGCTGTGGCAGCCGCAAAAGAGGCGTTTCCGGGCTGGTCATCGATGCCTGACTCAGACCGCCAAGCGGCTTGTGCTGCGCTTGCAGGAAAACTTGAAGAAGAGGCTGAAAATATTGCTCAAACCTTAACCCTAGAGCAAGGTAAGCCCTTAGGCGGCCTGGGCTCTCGCTTTGAAATGGGCGCTGCGCAAGCCTGGACAGGTTATACAGCAGGGCTGTCTATGCCTGTTAAAGTTCTACAAGATGATGATGAAGCACATATTGAACTGCACCGTAAACCAATCGGTGTTGTTGGTTCAATAACGCCTTGGAACTGGCCTGTTATGATTGCCATCTGGCACATTATTCCAGCGCTTAGAGCTGGTAATACGGTTGTTATTAAGCCTTCGCCTTACACATCGCTTTCGACCTTGCAGGCTGTTCAGGCAATGAATGAAATTCTACCCTCAGGCGTACTAAATGTTGTCAGCTCAGATGACAAACTGGCCAATATTGGTGCTGCCATGGCTGCACACCCTGATATTCAAAAGATTGTCTTTACCGGCTCCTGTGGGACTGGTGAAAAAATCATGCAAACTGCCGCTAACACTATGAAACGTTTGACTCTGGAAATGGGAGGCAATGATGCTGGCATCGTCTTGCCAGACTGTGACCCTAAAGCAATTGCAGAAGGCTTATTCTGGGGCGCCTTTATTAATAACGGGCAAACTTGTGCCTGCATGAAACGACTGTACGTCCACGACAGTATTCATGATGAGGTCTGTGAAGAGCTGGTCAATTTTGCCAAAAATATCCCAATGGGTAACGGGATGGATGAAGGCAGCGTTCTTGGCCCAATTAACAACCAAATGCAATTTGATAAGGTCGCCAGACTCGTCGCAGACGGCGCAAAACAAGGTAAGGTCTTATTAGGTGGCGAACCCGGTGAAGGCTTGTTCTTCCCAATTACAATTATCTCTGATCTGCCAGCTGATGCGCCTTTAATTATTGAGGAGCAATTTGGGCCGGCCTTGCCAGTTATTCGATACACTGATCTTGATGAGGCTATTGCTGCAGCAAACGACTCTGATAACGGTCTTGGTGGATCTGTATGGTCAACTGACATTGAAAAAGCCAAGGGGGTTGCTTCAAGAATGGAATGTGGATCAGTCTGGATTAACAAGCATGGCGCTATCCAGCCTAACGCGCCCTTTGGTGGAGTGAAGCGTTCTTCTTTAGGCGTCGAATTCGGCGAAGAAGGCCTGCTTGAAAATACCACAATACAAGTAGTTTTCAGCTAATAGTTTATGCCAGGGCAGGGACGCTATGAGCACAACAGATGTTTTAATTCTGCGACTATTGTCCTAGTTAAAACTATATATCCAAAGGGATTTGGGCGAATGCTGCTGAGCCAATGATTAACCCTTTGGTTACCAGCATTGTTTTTTTCTTTTTGTCTTAAAAACAGCATTCTAAAAACTCTTTAATTACTCGCATAGTAGGCTGTAACAATGTCTGAAATTAAATTTTCTAGTGAAGAAAAGGGCGTATTAGCTCACAAAATTAAGGAATACTTTTCTAAAGAATTAGAGCATGAAATTGGACAATTTGAAGCAGAGTTTCTTTTAGAGTTCTTTAGCAAAGAAATTGGCGCTTACTATTATAATCGCGGCCTTTATGATGCGCGCACCATATTCGAAACAAAACTAGAATCTATTGATGAAGCTATTTATGCAATAGAAAAAGAAACAAATGCCTAACTAAAAAGATCAAAAGGGCTTGGATGAATGAGCATGAAAAAATAAATTATGTTGAATTTGCTTCTACAAATTTGCTTAAGACAAAACGATTTATTCCGCCACTTTTAATTGGGAGTTTGAAGATTTCGGTTCTGACTACACTGCTTTGTCTAACCAAGGTCTCGATGCTGGATTTAATAGTGCCGCACTTTCCTCATCTATAGCTCAGGGCTTCGCCTTAACTATTATCTACAGCATGAATCTGGGAAATACATTTAGAAAAGTCATAATTGCAAGGGCATAATAACTAAAGAAATATTATCTTTTCCTGGAGGGCGGCGTTTCGAATTTACAGAGCCCGCTGGAGATGAATTTGCAGCTTAGTTAGAACTTGGCTGTTAATTGTGTCGTTATTCCCAAGATGCTCGAACCACAGCATAGTTTGTAGCCATACTTTCTGGGTTATGTGGTAATTTGAAAAAGCCGTGAAAAAGCCCATTCGGATTAATCAATGCAATTTCTCCACTATGGCTTACCAAATACTCATCGTCAGCGCCTGGAGTATAAGCAAAGGCAATGTTGAGCTGAGAAGAAAATTTAAATATTTCGATATATTCGCCGGTTAAACCCAAGTAGTCATCATTAAAATATCCAACATAATCACGCAACTTTTCAACACTGTCTCGTTGTGGGTCAACGCTTACCATAAAGACTTGGGTGTCTTCTGCATACTCTCCACTATTCTCTAGTAAAGCACTAAACTGGTTCAGTGTTGCCATTGTTAATGGGCAAATATCCGGGCAATAAGTATAACCAAAAAATATTAAGGTCCATTTATCTTGTAATAGAGTTGAATCAACTGTATTGCTATTATGATCTATTAATGTGAACTCATTAATAGGTCTTGGTTCATCATAAACATAAAGGCCATTTGCAGAGAGCTCTGCATTGGTCATTAGCGCAGGCGAAAAAATCTGATTGAAAGTTAAACCCAACAACACTGCTAATAACGCAACGCTGGCAATAACAACTTTTACGATATTTTTTTTCATATTAAATGTAATGGTCTAGTAATAAAGCTATAAATAAAGCAATTAAATAGAAGATAGAATAACGAAACGTTTTCATGGCAGAAGTAGGGTTTGATCCAAGCATTAATTCAATCGATCGATAAAGGAATCCCCCGCCCACAACTAATGCTGCTAGCAGATATATTAACCCGCTCATCCCAGTGAGATAAGGTAAGAGACTAACAATTAACATAATAATGGTATACAACAAGGAATGAAGTTTAGTTAGCGCGTCTCCATGCGTTACCGGCAGCATAGGAATGTCGGTTTTGGCATAGTCCTTTTTGCGATGTATAGCCAAAGGCCAGAAATGTGGAGGAGTCCAGGCAAAAATAATCAACACCAGTAATAGCCCGCCGGGGTCTACTGTTCCAGTAACAGCCGTCCAGCCTAATAAAGGTGGCATAGCACCAGATAAGCCGCCAATAACAATATTTTGTGGAGTAGCCCTTTTCAAATAGCCCGTATAGATAATCGCATAGCCTATAAAGGAAGCAAGGGTCAGCCAAGCGGAAATAGGATTAACCAAAAATATAAGTATAAGCATGCCCAATATGCAAATACCCATGGCAAATAATAAGGCTTGCATCGGCGTAACTTTGCCTTGAGGGATCGGGCGTTTAAGGGTGCGCTGCATGATAGTCTCAATGCGATGATCTATCAGGTGGTTAATGACAGCTCCAGCACTTGCAACTAACGCTATGCCTAGATTTCCCCAGATCAGAATCGAAAGAGGGACCATCCCAGGAACAGCCAAAAACATGCCAACCAAGGATGTCAGAATCATCATCATCACAACCCGAGGTTTACACATTTCGTAGTAATCGTGCCAAGATGCTTTTTTATCTAGGCTAATACTGTTGCTCTTGTTGATGCTTAGATTAGTCATTTTCAGATCATTGTTGTCGTACTTTTATTTAAGCGATAGTTCAAAGTTACCATGCTAAGCAATAAGAATGCTCCTCCCGCATTATGGGCAACCGCCACCCATAAAGGCAAAGACCAAATAATATTACTAATACCAAGCGCCACCTGGATAACTAGTAATACAAAAATCATGTTAGTGAGGCCTTTCAAAGGCGTATTCCCATGGTTTCGATAAAGCTGCAAGATTAAGAACAACATAAAAAAAGTGACGACTAAGGCTCCAACCCGGTGCGTAAAATGGATAGCTACGCGTCCTTCTCCATCCATTTGACCGCCCAAATAATTAGGCCCAATATCCTGAAAGATATTAAAGCCACTAGCGAAATCCATTTCAGGCACTAATTGATTCTGGCAGGTTGGGAAGTCCGGACATGCAAGGGCCGCATAATTAGAACTGATCCAGCCTCCTAGAGCAATTTGGATAATCAGTAGAGTCATAGCAGTCACAGCGAGAGGCTTCAACTTAGCCCAGCGGTGAATGGGGATAGAAGGCTGTGGCCAGGGCCGATTATTCAGCCGTAAGCTAAGCAGCCAAAGCAAACTCAGCGTTGTGAAGCCTCCGAGTAAGTGGGCTGTCACTACTTGCGGCCAAAGATTAAGCGTCACCGTCCACATCCCGAAGAGGCCCTGCAAAATAACCAGAACAAGTAAGAAAATGGGTAATTTAAAAGGCTGGTCTGAGCGATGACGATGCTTCCAATTAAAGAAATTAATCAAAATAATGACAAATCCTAGTGTGCTGGCAAAATAACGATGCACCATTTCTGGCCAGGCTTTTTCAGACTCAAATGGCGCATGTGGGTATAGCTCTTCAGCCTGAACAATCTCATCCAGTGTTTCCGGCATCCACATAAAACCATAACAGCCCGGCCAATCCGGACAACCCAAGCCCGCATCTGACAGCCTTGTAAAAGCCCCTAGCACAACGACAGAAACTGCCAGTATGGTAGCTCCTAGTGTTAAATAATAAGTTGGTTTATGACTTTTCATATACTCTACCTGTGCTGGACTGATGATGTAATTTTTGAATGCAATGCGGCATTTCAGCTGGTGTATTTTTCATAGTGAAAAATTTTGCTTCAAATTATTCAATGCATATTTCAAATTAATGCGCGAGATAAAACAAATAAAAATTATTGAATTACCTAGTAATAGAAATCTGATGAATTAATTCAGACTAGAAGCGGAAACAGATTATGCAGAATGCACATTCTTCAGTAAACCATTAATTTTCATCTTCAAAGTTTTCATCAATATCTAAGTAAATATTACGAGCTTATCTACAAATTGGATCCTCAACTCTATGTTACTTCACAGTTTTATAACTTTAGAATATTCGCACTTTAGCATTGCCAAGCATTCTTATAGGTATCTGCTTTATTTCTAAAACGTTTCTGTGTGCACAGCAGCACTTTAATAAATAGTAATGTAGAACTAGCGCTAGGCAATATCAAAAAGAAACTATCTGGGTGAATTACAAAGGCGGCTGTCCCCATTCCTGACTGTCTACGATAGGAGCATCTAAGGTCTTAAGAAATAATTCAATTTGTTGCAATTGACCGCTGTTCAAACCTAAAGGCTCTGCTTCATTATGACCAATTAATGCAAGTTCTGCTTCGTTATAATGCACTAGTACTTCATTGAGATTCGATATTTGCCCCTTATGCATATAGGGCGCTGTATTGCTTATATTTCTCAATGTAGGCGTACGCATGGCCCCTATAAGTTCTGTCCTTTCTGTTCTCATATAATTTAGCTCAGTACAAAGCTCACTGCTGGCATCACTGAACGCTCCGAGGCAGTTAAACGGATCATCCAACAATTGCTGCACTACTCTACTGCGCCCCTGGTCAGGAAGTTCTCCTGCACTGGGTAGTAAACCTGTATTGTGAAATTCATTATTAGTAAACAGGGGCCCATTATGGCATTCGGTACAACGGGCTTCTCCAATAAACAATCTCAGGCCATTTATTTCATCATTAGAAAGTAAAGGCTGGCTCAGCTCTGAATTGTCACGTATTAAGTATGCCACATAAGTATCAAATCGAGATTCGGAGGGCATTAACCGTCTTTCATATGCTGCTAACACTTTCCCAATATTAGCAAAAACCTGATTAACCAGATCTTGGTTATTTTCTGTCATCAACTGCCAGGCTGAGTTCCATTCAAGATTTGATACTGGGCCAGCATTCACAGGGAAAAGGCTTGTGTCAGAAAAATCAGGAATGTCGCCAAATAATGCTTGGTACTCTATTCGGTAATGCTCATCTTTGCTTATCAGCCTTGCATACTGCATACGATTGCCGCCATGCTCTGCAGGGTCTTCCATCGGAGATAATGCTTGAGACCATTGGCTATCTTTACGCCCGTCCCAATAAAGCCAAGGGCTATATGCCGTGCCTACGATGCTTGGTGTATGCCGAGCTGTTTGCCCTATAGCAAAGGCCTTATTCATACCATCAGTAAAATACTTTTGAGGCTGATGGCAAGTCGCGCAACTTATCTGGCCATTAGCGCTAAAGCGAGTATCAAAAAATAATTTCTGCCCAAACTGTGCTGCTCGAAGAGAATCCGCAACGGCATTACTTGGATCTTGAGATAGTGGCGGAAGATTTTCAAGCCAAAGTGACTCTAGTATTACTAATTCTTCAGCAGTCCATGGAGCCGCTTGTCTATTATCAGACCACCAAGTAAAGAGAATAAATAATGCTATAAAAGTAAATAAAACTAATAATCCAATCTTTTTACGACCTGAGTTATCAGCTGTAATCATCATATCCTTAAATATATAAGTGCTGTATCGGTAATATTACCTTGAGAAATTTCCAGTGTAATCTCCCAATCACCCATCATATGAAATCGCACGCCTTCTATTAGGTAATTTCCTTCACCAAGATATTCTGTTGCAAGTGGATTGGTTGGTAAGCCATGGTCATGCAAAGGCATGCCTCCCTGCAATTCTAAATTAGCATCGCTCACAGGTTCACCGTCTGCAGTCTCTATATGCAAAATCCATTGGTGGATTTGATTGATCGGAATAGGTGTTACCTTGCTGCTGTAACTGACTATATAAGAGCCACTGCTTGACTCCCAAACTTCCTGTGCAGCAAGATCGCTTGCTGCTAAAACTAAAAATAATATGGCTGCAAGTTGGGGTAGCAAACTCTTAAACTTTTTCATATTGTAAGCTTCTCTACTTCGTCTATTTTTTTATTTCGATCTCGCCATTTTGTATAACCGCCAGTTGATGCCCAATAGGCTGCTTGAGTCAAAATACCTAGTAAAATAAATAAGGGTAATAATCCAAAACGAGTGTATCCAACCTGAAAAGGAAACACTGCGGTATATAATTGGTCTGTCTCCGGATGCCTGGCGGTAACTATTCCTACATAATCTCCGCTATCCTGAAACTCATGAATTACAGTGAAAACTTCTGACTCGATAACCGGCCCTTGATAAAAAACAGTTGCCGCTTCGATATCGCTTATAGCTTCTACATCATCTAAACCTGCAAATAAGCCGAGCCCTGTAACATTTTTGATAATTCTAAAATCAATAGGCACAGCGCCTAAGCCTTGATGCAAATATTCCATAACAAAAATTGACTCTCCAAAATCTGGAATATCTTCGCAAAACTCTTCTGCTTGACTGGTATCTGGTTGAAATATTTTAAAATGAGCTCTATAGAAACCAATCTGAATAACACAAAGATCGCCATCTGCAGTAATGCTGCCATGGGCATGCGATTCAATAGGTAGGGCCGCGAACCCTGTAACCAAGATTAGCAGGAGGGCAAAATAAGAAGGAAACCTGTTCGCTTTCATAGAGAAGGCTGCATCGCCAGCATGTCTGGCGGCAAGAAATATTGCTTATAAATCGAGAGCTTTAAACAAAGTTTGTTTAAAGCTTTTTAGTGTTCCGCTTCTTCCTCAAGGTGCACATCGGCAACATGAATTCGCTCTGCTGCTGCAGGCTGGCCTAAATAATCCACGCGAGTGCCAAATACGTAATTACCCTCTGAAGCCATCATGCCAATAAGCAGTAGTATAACCGTAGGCGGGCCAAGTATAGTTGTAATAAGGGTCATGCGCTCCCACATCACATGCATGAAAATAGCAATAATAAAACCTGCTTTTAGAAACATAAAAACTAGAATCAGAGTCCAGCGCAACATGCCCTGAAAATCAAAATAATCTACCATGTATGAAAATGTGCTCAGCACAAAAAGCAGTATCCATACTTTTAAATAAACGCCAATAGGATGCTGCTGATCATCTGCATGAGCCGCGGCGCCACCTTCACTTTCATTATTTTCAACAATACTTTCGCTCATAACTCTCTACTCTCTAATCTTTAATCTTGACCATTTACCATAAATAGAAAAACGCAAAAATGAATACCCAAACTAAATCAACAAAATGCCAGTAAAGGCCTGTAATTTCAACAATGTCATAGTTGTCCTTTTTGTCGTAATCACCTCGATTAACTTTAAAAGCAACTATTGAAAGATAAATAACACCAATAGATACATGCAGACCATGGAAGCCCGTTACCATAAAAAAGACTGAACCAAACTGATGTGCACCAAAAGGATTTTCCCATGGTCGCACACCTTCAGAGATGAGCTTAGTCCACTCAAAAGCCTGCATTCCAACAAAACTGGCACCAAAAAGAGCCGTGATTAACATAAACATGGCAATCTTTTTCTTATCTCTATAATGGGCATATCTGACAGCCAATGCCATTGTTCCACTACTTGTGATCAGAATAAACGTCATGATCGCGATCAGGATCAGAGGAACATTTTGGCCAAAAAGCTCCAAGGCAAATACCTCACTAGGATAAGGCCAAGGCTCGGTTGCCGCCATTCTGACGGACATATATCCAACCAAGAAAACACTGAAAATAAATGTGTCACTAATTAGGAATATCCACATCATCAACTTACCCCATGGCACAGAGTAAGCTTGCTTATCGGCGCTCCAGTCATCGACGATATTTTGGACGTGGCCTTTATTATTTAAAGCATGTTCTGTCATATGTCTTTCCTAGTTTCCAAATTAGGTTTAGTAAGTCTCAGGTGTATGAGATTAATGCAAATAAAACTAGCCAGACTAAGAGCAGGAAATGCCAGTACAAGGCACACAACTCAGTACTTAGCTTTAGATCTTCTAATTCTGCACCGGACCAATACTTTACAATGGTTTTGGTCCAAACAAATAGACCCCCCAATATATGGATGGCATGAATTCCCGTGAGAACATAGAAAAAAGCATTGGCCGGATTATTATAAAGAAAATATCCTTCTCCTTGCATCTGGCCCCAAACTGTTACTTGGCCATATACAAATCCAACAGTAAGCAAGGCGCCTAAGACCAAGCCGATTTTAAATTTTTTGAAGTGCTCTTTCTTTAATACATTATGAGTCCACTGCAATGTAATACTGCTTAAAAACAACAATGCAGTATTTAGCCACAGTAATGGGGACTCAGGCATTGGTCGCCAATCATCCAATTCCATTCTGACAAAATACGCAGTAATAAAAAGTCCAAACATGACAGTGACGACAGCTAGGAAAAATAGTAATGCCACTTTATATGGAGAAGTAGTAAATTCTCCCCCTTCAGGTATTCCTGAAACTGTTTGCTGCTGCCAAGACTTTTCTAGTAAAAACCGAAAGGGGTTCATTCTTAGTGTTCCTCGCTCCGATCTACATATTTACCCGCGCCTTCTTCCATAACCACATCTTCAGGGGCAATAGACTGAGGTATAAAATCATCTTTTGCGCCCGGTACGCTATATTCATATGCCCAACGATAAACCACTGGTAATTTTTCACCCCAATTCCCATGAACTGGAGGGTTATCCGGAGTTTGCCATTCAAGCGAAGTAGCTTCCCATGGATTTGGATCGGATTTTTTACCGTATTTCAGGCTCCATATAATGTTAAATATAAATACAAACTGCATGATCCCAACAAAAATTGCTGCCTGTGTAATATTGGCATTTAGGGCTTGCGCCGAGTCAGGGATAAAATCAGTATTGCCCATAGCGTAATAACGTCTTGGAACACCCAAAAATCCTAAGTAATGCATTGGCAGATATATTGCGTATGTACCAAGGAAGGTTGCCCAGAAATGAATCTTACCTAATGTTACGTTAAACATTTTCCCGCTCATTTTTGGAAACCAGTGATAGAGCGCAGCATATAAGACTAAAACTGGCGATACTCCCATTACCATATGGAAATGCGCAACCACAAAATAAGTATCAGATAACGGGAGATCGACAGTCACATTTCCAAGAAATATGCCCGTTAACCCGCCATGAAGAAAAGTAAAAATAAAGCCAATTGCAAATAACATAGGCACAGTGAGGCGAATATTCCCTTCCCACAAAGTTAATACCCAGTTATAGACTTTGATCGCTGTGGGCACCGCAATGATTAACGTGGTAAATGCAAAGAAAAAACCAAAATAAGGGTTCATGCCACTTACATACATATGGTGGGCCCAAACAATAAAACTTAATGCCCCAATAATGACTATTGCCCAAACCATCATGCGATAACCGAAAATATTCTTACGAGCATGGCAGCTCAATACATCGGAAACTAAACCGAAAGCTGGTAATGCAACGATATAAACTTCAGGATGACCGAAAAACCAAAACAAATGTTGAAATAAGACAGGGCTACCACCAGCAGTATTCAAGTTCTCTCCCAGAGAAACAATCGCTGGCATAAAGAAACTTGTTCCTATCAATTTATCAAACGTCATCATAATGGCGCTTACAAATAATGCAGGAAAAGCAAATAGCCCCAATATTGTTGCAACAAAAATACCCCAAACAGATAGAGGCAGCCGCATCATGGTCATGCCATGAGTTCTTGCCTGTAAAACAGTGGTCACATAATTTAATCCGCCCATTGTAAAAGCAACAATAAAAACTGCTAATGATGCCAGCATTAATACGATTCCCATATCGGCCCCTGGCGTGCCTCTCAAAATAGCCTGTGGCGGGTATAAGGTCCAACCAGCTCCAGTGGGCCCTCCAGACACAAAGAAACTAGCCATAAGAATTATTACAGACAGCAAATAAAACCAAAAACTCAACATATTGAGGTAAGGAAATACCATATCTCTGGCGCCAATCTGAAGTGGAATCAGATAATTACCAAAGCCGCCTAAGAACAAAGCGGTAAGCAGGTAAACCACCATAATCATCCCATGCATAGTTACAAACTGATAATAATCCGCGGGATCTATAAAAGAAAAAGTATCAGGATAGCCAAGCTGAAGACGCATCAATGCCGAAAGGAACAAAGCGACTAGACCAACAAATATCGCAACAGACCCATACTGGATAGCAATGACTTTATGATCCTGACTCCAGACATATTTGCTTATAAATGTATGCGGGTCGTGGAGCTCGTTGGGCTGATCCGCTATGGGTATATAAGTCATCTTTGAAACTCTCCTAAAATTTGCCAGCTTTTTGTATCAATTTGTACTGATATAAACTAATTATTAAATCATTTATTTGAATAAGTATTTGCTCAATTCTTACCTTAAAGTATTGATGTAAGACACAACATCATTAATTGCCTCATCATCTTTCAAGGCAGTAGCCATCCCGATCATTTGAAAACCAAATTGGTCTTCTCGATGAGCGCCGCGAACTCCGGATTTAAAGTTTTGTAATTGGCGCACCAGATACCAATCACTCATCCCTGCTAACGCTGGAGCATTTACTGCCCAAATCCCTTCGCCGTCTTCGCTGTGGCAAACTCCACAAGTGGGCTCATATAAAGCTCTACCATTTGCAACATCGCCAGTTACTGTAAGAGGCGCTGAACTTTCAGGCAGCGTTTCTATATAGGCAGCAACATTATTAATCGCAGCATCATCAGCCAACACCGCAGCCATTGGAGACATCGTCATACCAATAACATCATTTTCATCGCCCCTAACTCCGGTTTTATAATAGTTAATTTGTCGCTTAATATACCAAGGCTCAAGTCCAGACAGTCTAGGCGCGTTCAACGCTTCAATTCCCTCACCATTAGCACCATGGCACGCCGAACAAACTGCATATAAAGCCTGTCCTACCTGGGGATTTCCAACGGCTTGAGCGTTTAACTCAGCGTAGGTCATCTGACTGTCTAACCAATTGTTATAGCTCTCTTCATCTTCAACGATCACGGTTCCGCGCATCACAAAATGGCCCAATCCACAAAGTTCTTCACATAGAATATCGTAAGAGCCCGCAAGCGTTGGGGTTAACCACATATAGCTCACAGACCCTGGAACCATGTCCATTTTGACTCGAAACTGTGCTACCGCATAATCATGTAAAACATCTTTGGATCGAAGCAAAACTTTGACTGGGCGGTCAATTGGCAGGTGCATATCCTTTCCAGACACCAAAATATCATCTTGCCCATAGGGGTCATCTGGGTCCATGCCAAAAGGATTTACTGCTGAAATGTTACTTGCATCTGCAGCACCTAAAAGGCCATCAGCCCCAGGATACCTATAGCTCCACTGCCATTGCTGACCAACTACTTCAACTTCATGCGCATCTTCAGGAACATTAACGAAATCTGCCCATACAAAAAGGCCGGGGGTCAGTAATGCTGCAACACCAATCGCAGTTACACTCGTTAACCATATTTCAAGTTTTTTGTTTTCTGGCTCATACTTTGAACGACGATTTTTGCTGTAGCGGTATTTGTAGATGCAATAGGCCATAAAAAGGTTTAGGGCAATAAATACCGCCCCTGTCACCCAGAAAGTAATCTCAATAGTTAGATCGATCCCCGTCCAGTTTGAAGCAATAGGGGTAAACCACCAAGGGCTTAGGAAATGGAATAACAGCGTTGCAATAATTAAAAGCACTAACACTATGATGATCGGCATAAACTTCTAACCCTTATTCTTGAAAATAAACAAATCTAATCCCAATTCTGCACATAATAACAGAACACTTACTCATACGACATTACGCCCTTCAAAGAAGAAGCCTATTCATTTGGCGGACATAAACGAAATTTTGGAAGAAGGAAGGCCGTGTAAATACAAGATCATACAAGGTGTCTTCTCATTTTTGTTAAGAGCCCAATCTCTGGCATGAAGCAATTGATTGTTAACCCCAACAGCAAATCAATTTGCCCAAAACTTCTTCCTTAAAATAATTGCGCGCAATGCTATAACAACGCCTTTAAATTCGCAAGTTCTTCGCCCTAAAATCAGCTAACAATTCTACTTTTAGTTCAATCTATATGCCGTTGTTTTAAATAAGTTTAATCTTGTTTCTTGTCAGCTTTAAAAACACAGCCTCTAGCATTATTAATCAAGGCAAGGCTAAACAGATTTCTCTTGACTTAAACTCTCTTCTTTTTTAACTCTTTTTTTTGCGGCTCGAAAAGTAAACTTGGCCATTACAAAAAATAAAAGCCCTATCACCATAGAACCAAAAGCCGACTCCACTGCAGCGATTGTAGTATTTACTGTGAAAGCATAGATCATCGCTGTCAGCGCCGCTGCACTTACAAAATATAGTAATACAGATAATACAAGCATCAGATATCCGATAATTTGATTTGTCACAAAAAAAGCCTCTTATTCTTTTCTAGATCGCTGCTCAGTAGGTTTGGTATATAAAAAGGGGGATTATATTCCAAAATTTACTGCCATGTGACTTTTATCAGCAATTTCTATCGCTTCATATTTTTAACTAAGAAATAAAATCGAAATGTTCGCATGCGTTTACTTACACTGCTAAAATGTCCGTGGTTCAGGATCTGAAATATGAAAGCTAATTTAGTAGTTGCCCCACCAGGCCAAGTATCTGTCCTTGCAGATTACCAGGCTTTGATAAAGTTTCGCCTATTACTTTTAGTCCTCATTTCAGTTTGCATGGGCTTTTTCATTGGAATTAATGAGCAAACTTCTTTCTCCTCCCTACTGTGGGTGCTGGTTGGTGTTTATTGTGTAGGCGGAGGGGCAAACACCCTCAATCAATGGATAGAAAGAGAAATAGATATTCTAATGGTTCGCACTCAAAAGCGGCCATTGCCAAGTAAACGCCTCACTCCTAACAACGCTCTGTTGTTTGGTCTCGCTATATCAGCAGTTGGCTTTATTGTCATTGCCGCCCTAGTAAATACGCTTACATTAATTTTAAGCTTTCTTTCTTGGATAAGTTACCTTCTTATTTATACCCCTCTAAAAAGAAAGTCCAGCATTAACACCTGGGTCGGAGCCATACCGGGAGCGCTCCCCGCAGCACTTGGCTGCACTGCTGCTGCGGGGGAAGTCACAGAGTCTGCTTTCATACTTTTTCTTATTTTGTTTGTGTGGCAAATGCCACATTTTTTTGCTATTTCATGGATCTATCGAAAAGATTATCTTAGTGGCGGTTTTAAAATGTTGTCTTGGGATGATGACCAAGGCACTAAAACAGCCAAACATATACTAATTCATGCAGTGCTTTTGCTACCAGTCAGTTCAAGCTTGTTTCTATTGGGGCATTCTGGATTAACTTATTTCTTACTGACCCTTACTGCCAGTTTGATATTTATATACTACTCAATACTTTTTTATATATCTCCAGACATAAGATGTGCAAAAAAAGTATTTCGCTTTTCAATTGTCTACCTGCCCATACTCTTTTTCGCAATTATTTTTGACAAAGTCATCATATATTTATCATGATTACGCTTTCCATATCTCGATATAAACATAATTAACTGCAAGTATGCCTTCTAAAACTTTAAAATTTAACGAAATTGAAATTCGGTTTAACTGGGTAATTGCAATTTGTGTGTTGCTGACTATGTCCGGATTTATCCGCTTAGGAATTTGGCAGCTTAGTCGCGCTCAGGAAAAAATCCAAATTCAAGAATCTTTTCTGGAATTAAGTGAACAGCAGGCATCTCCCATAGAAAACCTGCCAATAGCAGGGCGAGAATTCGATGCCATGCAGCACCAGAATCGACAAGTAGAATTAACCGGGCATTATCTAAATGAAAATTCAATTTTCTTAATCTACCAGACTTATGAAGAACAGCTTGGTTTTGAAGTTATCACCCCTTTTGAATTATCTTCTTTAGGGCTAATTGTTATGGTTAGTAGAGGTTGGAGCGGAATAAGATCTGAGAATGAGTTAGCAAACGCTCTACCAAAAATTTATGGCGAACTTACGTTACAAGGGCAAATCTACGTCCCGACCGAGAAAGAAGCAGCAAGAGCAAACAATCTTGAAAACGTAAATTGGCCGTTAACTATTCGATATCTAGAGATAAATCAGCTATCAAGCTACTTTGATTCTTCTATTTTCCCCTACGTCGTAAGGTTGGGGGCTGATCAATCGGGCGGACTTATTCGACACTGGCCTGCAGTGACCGCCAACACCAGCCAAAATTTCTCATATGCTTTACAATGGTTTTCAATGGCAATTGCTGTATTGATGGTCAGCTTGATTCTTAGTAGTAATCTTTTGACTTTGATGAAAAGAAGAATGCAGCCTTTATAAAAACTTTTTACTTTCTCAAGGCCGCGCTTGGATGGTAAACTCCAGATAATATCCAAATGTTAGAGAAATACAGAGATCATTATGCAAGATAGTATGGAAAATAGTATAGAAAAAAATGTTGCTGCTAGCGCTGACATTGCAGACAGTACAGATGCTCCGAGTAATTCTTCTTCGCAACAAAATCAACTTGAGACTCGAGATGATACCGATGCAGATGCATTCGCAATCTTAAGCATGCTGTTTATCACTGCATGCACTATTGTCTATTATCTTAGTTAGTAGATTCATTGCTGCACCAGCCTGTGGCTTTTACCTATCACAGTAATTTATTTTTTATTTCAATTAAGCTTCCTGATTATCGCTAAGCACCGAGAACTTTTCTCAGGGCCTGAAATTGAGAGTTGTTCTAAACAATCCCATGCATGGAAGGAATAACAATAGCAAGCAAAATCAGAATAGGGATAATGCTCCAGATAATTTCTATCGCTGTGTTTTGATGAAAAGGCGCTGCTTTCGCGCCATTAGATCTACGATATTTTACTAGTGACCAAATTAAAACACTGTAAACAACAACCCCGATAAAAGCGCAAACAATGGTAATTAACATTTGCGGGCTGTAGGTTTCAAGGGCGAATTCATTCGCGCCAAAAGGCATATAAATTTCCCATGCCGCGTTTGTATGAGGACTAATAAGCACCAAAGCTGAACTTAACAATCCAAGTAAAAACTTACCTTTTGCCTGCATTATTCATCTCTCCGCCTTATCACTAATAATCAAATTCTAGCTGACTCTGCGGGGCCAACTTTGCATCAATTACAATACTGCTGATGAAATTTTCTTATGTTGAAAGTGCTCATTAGCCTAAAGAAAAAAGCGTGCTGCCCTTTCCCGCGGCGCGGATTATAGCAACATCTCTGAAAGAAAAACTATGATGCTTGAAGGCTTATTGCTTTTTTAACTATAAATAATGCGTCACATTTTTATCACAACTTAATTCTTGCTGTTACTAAACATGGCATAATGAAAACTATTGCTCCTTGATCGAGAAAACTTATGACTGTGCGTAAATATTTGGAGAATTCTCCTTCTTTAGCTGAAGGTGTTTTTATCGATGATTCCGCTGTAATCATAGGTCGAGTTTCTATCGGAAAAGATTCGTCAGTATGGCCTTTAACAGCCATACGTGGAGATGTCCAAGAAATCAGTATCGGTGAACGCAGCAATATTCAAGACGGATCGATCTTACATGTAACTTCTCCAGAGTCCTACGGCCCTGATGGTTTTGAGCTAATAATTGGAAATGATGTGACCGTTGGGCATCGGGTTGTACTTCACGGCTGTGTTATTCATGACCGCGCATTAATTGGTATGGGCGCTATTATCATGGATGGGGTGCTTATTGAATCCGATGTGATAGTCGGGGCTGGCAGTGTCGTATCGCCAGGAAAAACTCTTGAAAGCGGGGGGCTTTATGTCGGTTCTCCGGCTAGGAGGGTTCGAGACCTAAAGCAGGAAGAGTTAGATTTTCTTGTCTATAGCGCTAATCATTATGTGAAGCTTAAGAACCTGCATCAAGACGCCTCTTAAAGCTATATTATTATTTTCTCAGTCCCTGGATAATCTTCTGCGTTGTTGGCCTGATGCCTCGCCATAGATAAAATGATTCTGCTGCCTGTTCAACCAGCATGCCTAAGCCATTCATGACTTTCATTGCGCCAGCACCTTGCGCCCATTGACAAAAAACAGTCTCATCTTGAGCATACATTAAATCATAACAAACGGCGTCACTGCTTAAGATGTTTCCAGGCATTGGGGGCAACTCTCCTTGCAGGCTTGCTGAACTGGCATTAATTATCCAGTCCATTTTTTTAGCCTCTCCCGCACTTAACTCATCATAGCCGCAAGCTGAAACAGCTCCGTATTTACTGAAAAGCTGTGCCAGTTCTTCGGCTTTACTTAGCGTTCTATTAACTATGCAAACACTCTCTGGTCGCTCGCGCAATAAGGGCAGAAGGATGCCTCTTGTTGCTCCACCCGCCCCCATTACAAGAATTTTTTTTCCTTCAATAATGCAATTGTAATTGCTCTTAATATCACGGATCAGGCCAAGACCATCAGTATTATGGCCTTGAAGTTTGCCTTCTTGATCCTTGAGCAAGGTATTAACAGCCCCAGCAAGATTGGCTTCTGCACTTAAGTTATCGGCCAGCTCCCAAGCTTCTTTCTTGAAAGGCACCGTGATATTCAAACCCTTACCGCCTGCGGCAAAAAAACGTGAAACTTCTAAGGGAAATTCTCCTGCTTCCACTAATATGGAGCTATAAAGCAACAGCTGATTAGTCTCTTCTGCAAAGGCTTTATGAATAAGGGGAGAAAGGCTGTGGCCAATGGGGTTGCCCATAACAGCATATCTATCCACAACTGACTCCTGTATTAAGTATTTTTAATCAGTTTATGCCCAGTCTCGGGGCTTCAGGAAATCAGTATATAACTTTTCTTCGGCTGAGCCAGGCTCAGGTTTCCAATCATAAACCCAGCGTACTTTTGGCGGCAATGACATAAGAATAGATTCAATGCGCCCGACTCCAGATTGCAAGCCAAAAATAGTGCCGCGGTCTATGGCCAGATTGAATTCTGCATATCGACCACGCCTATATTGCTGAAAAAAAAGTTCTTTTTCCGTAAACGGGGTGTTCTTTCTAAGCTCCAAAATTGGCGCATAAGCATGGAGATAAGAGTTCCCAACAGCCTGCATAAAGGCGAAGCTTTTCTCAAAGCCCCACTCATTTAAATCATCAAAAAATAGCCCGCCAATTCCACGTGTTTCTTTACGGTGTGGTAAATAAAAGTATTCATCACACCACTTTTTATAGTCCGCATATACCGAATCGCCAAAAGGCTCACAGCACTCTTTTGCGGTCTGATGCCAATGTGCGCAATCTTCATTGAATGCATAATAGGGCGTTAGGTCATAGCCTCCGCCAAACCACCAAACCGGATCAATGCCTTCTTTTTCCGCAATAAAAAACCGCACATTCGCATGGGAGGTTGGGCAGTAAGGGTTCTCAGGATGAATCACCAGAGAGACCCCCATTGCTTGAAAAGTACCTCCAGCAAGTTCAGGCCTGTGGGCAGTTGCTGCAGCTGGCATGGAATCTCCAAATACATGGGAGAAATTCACTCCGCCTTTTTCGATTACTGAGCCGTCAGAAATAACCCGCGTTTTTCCGCTGCCACCCTTCTCTCTATCCCAACTATCTTCACGAAACTCTGCTTTCTCGTCCACTTGCTCCAGGCCATTACAAATATTATTTTGCAACTCTAGTAAATATTTTTTTACTGCTTGGGTATCCACATCTAGCACTTTATTATCATCCCCTAAAAAATTAGTTTCTTATCACTTCCTTGCTCATTAAATCACGAATACGGCTAGGCTTTTGTTGGTCGCCAAGTTCGCCCGGCACAATAAGAATATTTTTATCTCCAAAATAGTTCTCAACCTGCTCACTAGAAAGTGCAGGGTCACTACCAGAAGGGTTGGCCGAAGTTGATACCAATAAACCAACTTTTTCACAAATACTTTTCACTAATGAGTGTTGGCTAACTCTCACTGCAACTGTAGCAAAATTTCCTTTTATCCAAGAGGGAATTACTTGATTTGAATCAGGGATTAGCCAGGTATCAGGGCCCGGGCAAGAAGCTTTTAATAATTTTTGCGCGTTTATAGGTAAAGGCTGAACTAGGTTTTCTATTTGGCCCAAATCAGATGCTACCAATACTAAGCCCTTACCTACCTCGCGGTCTTTTAAGTGAAGAATTATCTTTACTGAGGCTTCGTTATAAGGGTCGCAACCAATACCCCAGACTCCTTCTGTGGGGTAAGCTATAATTCCGCCTTTCTTTATATGGGCTGTTACTAAATTTAAATCTAAAACGTCTTTCATAAGAGCTGAATTATCACTTATGCGGGCGATAATGAATAGCCTCCTTGCCTTAAAATTATTAAGCCTTCTATCTCTAGCTCAATTAACAAACCACCGATTTGCTCTGCATTAAAATTAGTTTTGCGAATTAATGTATCAATACTTGTTGTTTCATAATCAATATATTCCAACAAATTTTTAGCTTCTTTTGTCGCTCGCTTTGTTTTGCCTTTATGCTGATACAAGTCCATTTTTTCAAATTCTAAAAAAGCACCTAACTCTTCAATAATGTCTGCTGCGTTCTCAACTAATTTTGCACCATTTTTAAGTAGATAGTGACAGCCTTTTGCTTGTGGATTATGCGGAGACCCAGGAACAGCAAAAACTTCTCTGCCTTGCTCCAATGCATAACGCGCGGTAATTAAAGAGCCGCTTTTTAATGCCGCCTCAACAATAACAACTCCTTGGCTTAAACCGCTGATGATACGATTTCGTTGTGGGAAATGCCTAGGTTTAGGAGGCGTTCCTAAGGGGAACTCGGAAACAATGGCCCCCTTTTCAGCAAGCTCTTGAGCAAGTCTTAAATTTGACCTGGGATAAATTTGATCTATACCGCACCCAAGAACCGCTACAGTAAGCCCTTGTTTTTCCAATGCTCCATGATGGCTTTCTGAATCTATTCCGAGTGCAAGTCCGCTGCAAACTGAATAACCTGCAGTTGCTAAATTTCCAGCTAGCCTTTTTGCCATCGCCCTACCCCCAGGGCTGGCTTTTCGGCTGCCAACCATGGCTATTTGGGGGGAAGCCAAAACCTCCAATGAGCCTGATACATATAAGAGCAATGGCGGATCAGGAATTTCTTTTAACAGCTGGGGGTAAGTGCCACATCGCAGTGTAATAATATGTTGCTGCTTTTGCTGCTGCCAAAGCAGCGCTTGTTGGATTTTTTTATTTATTTCTGGCTTCGACCTATGCGACCGGCAATGCTTAATTAAGCGCATGAAACCCTCTTCCTTAGCGCTTTGCCGATCTATTTTGCTGTTGAATATATCCTCAGCATTTTTGAAGTACTGAAGTAAGAAGCGAATGCTTTTATTACTTAGGCTTGGCGTTAGACACAAACTCAGCCACGCTGATAGTTGCTGGTCTTGCATGCTGATCTTCCATGATCAAATAAACGAATAGCTTAGGGAGTTATTACCCTGTCATTAAGGCTAACTGGAAGGTCGCTACTCAAGACCAGGGCAAAGCTATGATTCTCAAACACTTTATAGATTAGTATCCTTCCATAGATTTCGCCACTAAAGGTCAACATATTTTGCCTGCCATCAATCCTTAGAGGCCGTCTAGCGGTCGGGTCTTCTATTAAATTATCTGCTTTTTGCAAAGAGAGTAGGTGACCTGATTCAATTTGATCTTGTGCCCCAAGATTTACAATCACGGTGTCTTTTTGCCCGCCAATGCTGCGACCAAATTCAATATCAAGAATTCTAGCATCGACATTAAACATTGGTGGCGCAGGGAAATATTGAGACGATAAGGTCAATGACTCTCCGACAACAAAATAATCCCCTTCGCGGACTTCTTCCAAATTGCTATCGATTATAAGCGTCGCTTCCCCACTATCATTATTTAGCATAGTGGCTCTACCAATCAGCTTAGCCTGAATGGCAATAAGCTCTCCTGATTGAGGATCTTCAATGCCTCCATTTGGCCTTAGTATTTCATAACTTGAAATCCCAGTTGTCCAAGCTCCTTTAACAAAAACAATATCGCCTTCACTGGAGAACCTTGTGTCCGTTCGAGAACCCAGCAATGTAGGCGCATTATCTAGGTCTGAAACGCCCACAATGCGATTATTGCTAAGTAATGGACTAATAGACTCCAAAGAAATTGCGGGTATTGGGCTAAGTAACTACTCTCTTCGAACTTGAGGGCTTAAGACAACAACGGGTAGGTCTGTATCATTTATGGAGTCTCTATCTCCACTTGAATTCCCGCCACGCTGCAAAGTAATTCTTGGCTGACCGTCAACATAGTAAAGTTCAATCGTATCGCCGGGATAAATTAAATCAGGGTTCTGAATTTGTGGGTTTAACTGCCAAATTTCTGGCCAAAGCCACGGCTCCTCGAGAAAAACACCTGCAATATCCCAAAGTGTATCGCCTTCTACGACGAAATAGTTCTCAGGCGAGTCCTCTCGAATTGTCAGGTTGCCATTTTGCTGGGCCTGCAGGACAGTCAACGGAAATAGGGCTGACAGGCATAAAAATGCCGCTGTAATAATTAGTCTGAAGTGAGTTAAAAGCATGCTCAACCTCTCATCAATAGCACTGCATTTGAGCAGGCTTCTTGAGTTTTATTTTGACACATCTTATCAATAAGTTTTGTAATTATATATGCTTAGAGCAGTTTTTTTAGGTAAATTGTGATTTGCTTATGATTCTTGAACTTGAAGATTTAATATTTTGCTTAAAAAAAGCGTATCATTGCATCCCCAAAATATCAGTTGACGCTTTTAAATTATGAGTTTGCTAGAAATATTAGAATTTCCCGACCCTAGACTGAGAAAAAAAGCAGTCCCTGTAGAGAAGGTCGACCATGTACTAAAACAGACTATCGATGATATGTTTGAGACTATGTATGCCGCATCAGGCATAGGCTTAGCGGCTACGCAAGTTAATATACAAAAACGCTTTCTCATAATAGATTTAGCAGACGAAGAGGAGGAGGATAATCCCCTCGTGTTTATTAACCCAGAAATCACGGTGCTTGACCCTGAGCCATATCGACACGAAGAAGGGTGTCTTTCTGTGCCTGGCTATTTCGAATTTGTTGAGCGCCCAAGCAAGGTTTTAGTAAAGGCGCTGAACAAAGAAGGGGCGCCTTTTGAAATTGAAGCGGAAGGCTTATTAGCTGTTTGCATACAACATGAAATTGATCATTTAAATGGTAAATTGTTTGTGGATTATCTTTCTGTGTTGAAGCGTCAGCGAATAAAATCCAAGCTTGAAAAAGAGCATAAACAAAAAACTTCTGCTTGAATTATTCTCACTGCCAAACGAGCAATACTATTATTCATGAATAAGCCTGCTCTTCGAATTGCTTTTGCCGGCACTCCCGATTTTGCTGCCAGCCATTTAGACGTTTTAATAAATGCTGGCTATAACATTCTTGGTGTATACACCCAGCCTGATCGACCCTCTGGACGAGGCAAACTGGATAAACCGAGCCCAGTTAAATCATTGGCGCTTGATTCCAATCTGCCAGTCTTTCAACCACAGAGCTTAAAGAGCGATGCAGCACAAAAACAATTGGAGGAATTAGATTTAGATGTTCTGGTTGTTGTTGCTTACGGTTTAATTTTGCCTCAGGCAGTTCTAGATATCCCACGCTTTGGCTGTATTAATGTGCATGCATCCCTCTTGCCTCGTTGGCGTGGCGCAGCGCCAATTGAAAGATCTATACTTGCCGGTGATGCCAAGACCGGCATAACCATTATGCAAATGGACGCAGATCTGGATACCGGTGATATGCTATTAAGTTCAGCAACGCCTATCCAAGCTGATGATAACAGCGCAAACTTAACAGCTCGCCTGGCGGCCATTGGCCAAAAGGCCTTACTTGATGTTCTAAAGCAAATTCAATCAGGAACTTTATCTCCTTGTCCCCAAGATAATAAACAAAGTACTTATGCCGCAAAGCTAAGTAAGGAAGAAGCCTTAATCACGTGGGATAAAAATGCTATGGAAATCCAGCAGCAAATCAATGCCTTCTATCCTAGATCCCCTGCTTACAGTTTTTATAAAGGACAACGCTTACGAATTACTCAGGCTGTCGCACAGGCATCAACTATGGCCATTGAGGCCGGAACAATTCTTCAATTTGATCAGGCAGGGCTTATAGTCGCTTGCCATAATTCTAGTTTGCTTATAAGGAAAATTCAGCTCTCCGGAAAAGCAGAAATTAGCATCAAAGATTTTTTAAATGGTCACAGAGACTATTTCGCCGCGGGCACAATGCTTAGCTCTTCCTCGATTCAAGATTAATCTCATAGGATTAAAACGTGACTAGTGATCCAACACGCATAACTGCAGTTAAAATTCTGCAGCAATTACTGCTTCAAAAAGGATCTCTGTCAACTCTCTTGGATAAATATAACCCAAAAGACCAAAATGATAATGCTCCCGTATTACAAGCACTTTGTTATGGGTTTTGCAGATATTATGAGCAACTAGTTTTTATATCCGGCCGTTTTATTACCAAGCCTTTACGCAAAAAAGATCAAGATATTCATTGCTTAATTTTGATCGGAATTTATCAATTATTTTTTATGCGCATGCCAGACTACGCTGTCATCAATGAGTCGGTTGCAACATGTGAAAAATTGAAAAAAGTTTGGGCTAAAAAACTCGTTAATGCAGTCTTACGCTCTTCCCAGCGTGAAATGGAATCGCTACATGTAATGATTGATAACAAGCCTGAATTAAAATATTCACACCCTGCTTGGCTCATATCTATGCTGCAACAAAATTGGCCTAATGACTATTTGTCAATTATGCAAAATAATAATCTCCAAGCACCCATGACCTTAAGGGTGAATAAAAATAAAACTTCTGTAAAGCAATATCGTGACTCTCTCGACCAGATTAACTTACCAACAAGGCCCGGCAGCTTGTCCGAATCTGCTCTTATATTAAATGAGCCCTCCCCTGTTGATATTTTGCCTGGCTTTTATGACGGCCTAGTTAGCGTGCAAGATGAGGCATCACAACTTGCTGTGTCTTTACTGGCCCCAAAAAATAAAGAAACAATATTAGATGCCTGCGCCGCTCCAGGTGGAAAAAGTTGTGCAATTTTAGAGCAGGCGCCTGAAGCTTTATTATTTGCAGTTGATAATGATGCTTTTCGCCTTCAGCGTGTTGAAGAAAATCTCACAAGAATTCAAGCAAATGCTCAACTTATTCATAAAGATATTATTGAGCAAGCAAGACTTTGGCAGGCTGAATCAAAACAATTTGATCGCATTCTTCTTGATGTGCCTTGTTCAGGCACAGGAGTTATTCGACGACATCCAGATATTAAATTATTACGCCAAGCAAATGACATAGATAAATTAGCGCCGCTACAGCAAAATATTCTTTTAGCCGTTTGGCCCTTATTGAAAAAAGGAGGTCTTTTGCTTTATTCAACTTGTTCTGTTCTTAAAACAGAAAATTCTCAGCAGGTAGAAAAATTTATATTACAAACAGACGACGTAATGGAAATTCCAATTACTGCTAATTGGGGTATTGCTTGTGAACATGGACGGCAACTATTTCCAAAGCCCGAATCACATGATGGTTTCTACTATGCTTTATTACAAAAGTGTTAGACTATGGCTATCCAATGTTCTGGCTTTTAAATGAAGCTATGGATAAACAATGAAAATTATAATACTCGGCGCTAACAAAATAGGCGCAAGCTTGGCAGAAAATCTTGAGAAAGAAGCTAACGACATTACCGTCGTTGACTCTGACGGAGATCTTTTAAGCGAACTTAAAGATAAACTTGATATTGCTACCTCTGTTGGTCAGCCTTCATTTCCTGATGTCCTGGCTAACGCCGGCGCTAAAGATGCAGACATGCTAATCGCTGTCACTGATAGTGATGAAATTAATCTCGTTGCCTGCCAGGTTGCTTTTAGTTTATTCCGTACTCCTAAAAAAATCTGCCGTTTGCGGGCTAATTCATATGTTAATTCACCAAAGCTTTTTGGACCTGAAGCAATACCTGTCGATGTCGTCATCAGTCCTGAAGAAATAGCTTCTCACTATATTAAAAGCTTATTAGATTTGCCCGGCTCACTACAAGTAATGGATTTTGCCAATGGCCTTGTACAGCTTGTTGCTGTTAAAGCAGAAGGCGGCGGCCCGTTAATTAATCAAGAAATCAGAACCTTACGCGAGCACATGCCACATGTAGATACTAGAGTCGCTGCAATTTTCCGCCAAAACCGACCAATAATTCCACAAGGCAATACCATAATCGAGCAAGACGACGAGGTGTTTTTTATTGCCGCAAAAGAAAATATTCGTTCAGTTATGAGCGAAATGCGTGAAGTAGATAATCCCTATAAAAGAATCATTATCGCTGGAGGCGGCAACATTGGAGCCCGCCTTGCTTTAACTATTGAAAAAAATTATCGTACCAAATTACTAGAAGTCAATTTGGAGCGCTGCGAACTTTTAGCAGAATACTTAAACAATACTACTATCTTGCATGCAGACGCCTCTCATAGAGAAGTTTTGCTGGAAGAAGGAATCGATTCTGCTGATGTTTTTTTAGCGCTTACCAATAACGATGAAGCGAATATCATGTCCTCTCTTCTCGCAAAACGTCTTGGTGCTGGCCGTGTAATGACACTTATTTCAAATCCTTCCTATGTCGATCTTGTTCAGGGCGGTGAAATTGATATTGCTATTTCTCCTCAGCAAGCGACTATTGGCAGCCTGCTTACGCATATCCGTCGCGGAGACATTGTGAATGTCCATTCACTAAGGAGAGGAGCAGCAGAAGCAATTGAAATCATAGCGCACGGGGATAAATCTACCTCCAAGATAGTTGGTAAGGCTATCGAAAATATTGATTTACCTGCTGGTACTACCATTGGCGCTCTTGTCAGAGATGATAAAGTTTTAATTGCGCATGATAATGTAATTATTGAAACCGATGATCATGTCATTTTATTTATGGTTGATAAGCGCAAAATTTCAGAAGTTGAAGCCATGTTTCAAGTCGGCTTTACGTTTTTTTAATCGCTAGTTTAGATAAAAACTATGCATTTTCTTGTCATTTCACGAATCTTGGGCATCTTATTGATGCTTTTCAGTTTAACCTTGCTCCCTCCTGCAGGGCTTGCTTTGTTTTATCAAGATGGCACCTGGTCAGCTTTTCTTAGCGCATTTTTTATAACAGCCTTCTGTGGTCTGGCTTGCTGGCTACCAACTCATAACAATAAAGCAGATCTTCGCACTAGAGACGGTTTCTTGATAGTCACGCTGTTCTGGATTGTTCTTGGTTTATTCGGGAGCATTCCTTTTCTTATGTCAGAGGGGATGCAAATGTCTTTTACTGACGCCTTATTTGAATCTATTTCTGGCCTCACTACTACAGGGGCTACGGTCTTATCAGGCCTTGATGATCTACCAAAATCAATCCTTTATTACCGCCAACAACTTCAGTGGCTTGGTGGAATGGGTATTGTTGCCATTGCTGTCGCAATATTACCTATGCTTGGCATAGGTGGAATGCAGCTATATAAAGCTGAAACCCCTGGCCCTGTTAAGGACAATAAGCTTCTGCCGCGAGTGACAGAAACTGCTAAGGCGCTTCTGTTTTTGTATGTAGGCCTTACGACTCTTTGTGCATTCGCCTACTATATCGCCGGAATGAGCGCCTTTGATGCGATTACTCATAGTTATGCTACTGTGGCTATTGGCGGCTTCTCTACCCATGATGCCAGTATTGGTTATTTTCAAAACCCAGCCATTGAATTAATTGCTGTTTTTTTTATGATCATCTCTGGAATTAATTTTGCTCTACATTTTATTGCCCTGCGCTCTCGTAGCTTAAAAAACTATTGGCTTGATACCGAGCTCAAATTCTATCTGTTTTTATTATTTATTATTTCCGCAATCACAATATTCGTTCTCATTGTTTCAGGCACTTATACTGTCAATGACGCTATTCTAAAAGGCTTGTTTGGCGTAGTTTCTATTAGCACCACTACTGGCTTTAGCTCTGCTGACTTTAGTTCATGGCCTACATTTTTGCCTTTCCTATTGTTTTATATGGCGATAATAGGATCATGTGCCGGCTCTACTGGTGGAGGCATGAAAGTAATCCGAATAGTGCTTATTGTTAAGCAAGGCTTTCGTGAACTAGAAAGACTGATTCATCCAAATGCCGTGATCCCTATAAAGCTTGGAAGCAACAGAGTTCCAGATCGGGTTATTGAATCAGTTTGGGGCTTTTTCTCGGTTTATGTAATGGCTTATATGTTCATGCTGCTTGTTTTGTTAGCTACAGGCCTTGATATAACAACAGCGTTTACGGCCGTTGGAGCAAGCATAAATAATCTCGGGCCGGGTCTCGGCGAGGTGTCAGAGACATATGGCAGCATGCCTGATTCCAGCAAGTGGGTTTTGTGTCTAGGCATGATTTTAGGCCGGCTCGAAGTCTTTACTTTGCTTGTCTTACTGACGCCTAATTTTTGGCGAGACTAATCAGTCCTTATAGGGCTCCTGATTGCCATCCGGCTGATATCGAAAGCGCTTATATTCCCATTGGTATTGCTCTGGAGCATCCTTGACTGCGTCTTCAACGGTTTTGTTAAGGCCCAACAAAGAATTAGACATATGCTCAGCATATATCCCTGAACTCGGCTCCTTAATCACAATATTAAAGCCCTTCTCGGTTCGTTTGGCGTAAACCAGTAAAGCCTTGGCGCCTGTTTTTTGTGTCAAACGTGAAATCAAAGTCATTGTGTAGGCTGCATTACCAAAAAAAGGAGCAAATTCACCTCCTCCAGGTATAGGAATCTGATCTGGTAATATCCCAACCATTTCGCCTTGTTTAAGTGCACCGAGCAAAGCAACTACACCTTTATTATTTGCCGGGTAAACTTTGGCCTCTCCCCTGGTCCGGGCCGCATATATTAAAGCATCAAGATCTTTATGTTTAGGGGCTTGATATAACATGCTACATTTCCCAAGAGCGTTTAAATACACGCCCAAAAGCTCCCAGTTACCATGGTGAGGACCTATTATTATTACGCCTTTGCCCTGCTCTCGAGCATTTTGTAGCAAATCCACCCCTTCAATATCTTGTATTTCGCGCATGACCTTCTCAACTGGCCAAAGCCAAACTGGGCCACATTCTGCGAATGTCATTCCGGTATGCATTAAACTTAAGCGAGCAAGATCTTTACGCGCTTGTTCGCTCATCTCAGGAAAGCACAGCTGCAAATTAATTAAGCTAGTTTTGTACAGCCTTGTATTAGCAAGATACGCGCAATATCCAAGCGTTTTCCCTACTTTTCTAGCCATTTTCAACGAAAATAATGACATAAGCCTTATAAATGCTATGCTTATTTTAATTTTCAAAGCGACATGCCACCTTTGACTAACAAAATATTTGCCCGAAAGCATACCCTCTTCATCATGAATGAACCAAGTTATTCTCGCTATCACAGTCAGTTTTTAGGATAATTGCCGAACTTAAAGGCTAAAGCCATTTATTAAGACTTACCAAAAAAGAAAAGTAGCATTTTGAGTAAAAAACCTGATATTGACACATCCACTTTTCAAGGGCTGATTCTAGCGTTACAGCAATACTGGGCAGATCAGGGCTGCGTGATTATGCAGCCTCTTGACCTAGAGGTTGGAGCTGGAACTTTTCACCCTGCAACCTTCTTAAAGGCGATTGGGCCTGAAAGTTGGCACACAGCTTATGTCCAGCCATGCCGGAGGCCTACTGACGGACGCTATGCGGAAAACCCGATGCGCCTTCAGCACTATTACCAGTTTCAGGTAATTCTTAAGCCTTCGCCATTAAACATTCAAGAACTGTATCTAAATTCGCTTAAAATGATAGGAATTGACGCGAATATCCATGATATTCGCTTTGTTGAAGATAATTGGGAGTCGCCGACCTTAGGCGCCTGGGGGCTCGGATGGGAAGTCTGGCTTAATGGAATGGAGATTACCCAGTTTACTTATTTTCAGCAGGTTGGAGGGCTGGAGTGCTATCCGGTAAGCGGTGAAATTACTTATGGCCTAGAGCGCCTTGCCATGTACCTGCAAGAAAAAGATTCAATTTTTGATATTGTGTGGACCAATTCTCCCTCAGGACCCGTTACTTATGGGGACGTTTTCCATCAAAATGAAGTTGAAATGTCGGCTTATAACTTTGAGCACGCCGATATCGACTCTCTCTTTAAGCATTTTGATAATTGCGAAAGCCAATGCCAGGATTTAATTGCTAAAGCCCTAGTCTTGCCTGCATATGAACTTGTTCTAAAAGCTTCTCATTACTTTAATTTGCTTGACGCGCGTTCTGCTATTTCTGTCACTGAGCGCCAGCGCTTTATTCTGCGTGTTAGAACCTTGGCACGATTAGTGGCAAAGGCTTATTACGATTCCAGAGCAAAACTCGGTTTTCCTATGGCGCCAGATGACCTTCGCAAAGAATGCCTGAAACAATCGGGAGGCGACTAGCAAAATGTCAAATTCTGATTTATTGGTAGAAATTGGTACTGAAGAATTACCACCAACAGCTTTGTTAACTCTTTCAATTGCCTTCCGCAATGAAGTAGAAAAAAGGCTGCAAGAGTCAGAATTAAGCTTCACCAGCATTGAAACTTATGCAACTCCTCGGCGTTTAGCTCTTAAGGTTTTAGCGCTTAATGAAAAGCAACCTGACCGCTTGATTGATCGATATGGCCCAGCAGTTAAAGCTGCGTACGATGAACAGGGCAATCCAAGTAAAGCGGCTGAAGGTTTTGCTCGCTCTTGTGGTGTGAAGCTTGATCAATTACAACAAAAAAATGACGGCAAAATCGATAAACTTTTCTTTAACCTAAATAAAACAGGGGAGCATACTACTGCTCTTATACCAGAAATAATAAATACTGCTCTTGCCGCATTACCAATTCCTAGAAGAATGCGTTGGGGAAGTTCACGCGAAGAGTTTATCCGTCCTGTGCATTGGGTAGTATTGTTATTTGGCAAAGAACTTATTTCTACTACCATAATAGGCCTTACAACAAGCAGTAGCACCTATGGCCATCGTTTTTTACATCCTGACCCCATAAAACTAGACTCTGCTAATGACTATCCTACAAAGCTTGTAGAAAAAGGAAAAGTAGAACCATCATTCCAAATAAGAAAAGATTTAATAAAGTCACAATTATTGAATGAAGCTAAAGTTAAAAAAGCGACAGTAATAATTGAAAATGATTTGCTAGATGAGGTAACAGCATTGGTAGAGTGGCCTGTTGCTTTAACAGGCAATTTTGCTCCTGCTTTTTTGAGTGTTCCGAAGGAGGCTTTAATATCTTCACTAAAAAAACATCAAAAATATTTTTACTTGCTTGACCAAAACAATAATCTTTTACCTCACTTTATTACAATAAGTAATTTAATCAGTAAAGATCCTGATCAAGTTATTAAGGGAAATGAAAAAGTTATTGGACCACGCTTATCTGATGCTGCTTTCTTTTTTGAGAAAGACAAAAATCAAAGATTAGATTCCCATATAGACACACTAAAACGTGTAGTTTTTCAAAAAGAACTTGGGTCTTTATTTGACAAATCTGAGCGTGTTAAAAATCTTTCCTCTTTTATATCTGAGCAATTAAATTTAAATTCGTCTCACGTTATTCGGGCAGCAGAACTATCAAAGTGCGATTTACTAAGCAATATGGTTGGAGAGTTCGCGGATTTACAAGGCGTCATGGGCCATTACTATGCGGACCACGACGGCGAAGACAGTGCTGTTGGTTTGGCCATTGAAGAGCAATATCTGCCTCGCTTTTCAGGCGATGTTCTTCCTTCTAGTGAGGCAGGTATTGTTCTAGCGCTTGCAGAACGTTTGGATACAATCACAGGGCTTTTTGGAATAGGGCAGCCGCCAAGTGGATCTAAAGATCCTTTTGCCTTACGTCGAGCAGCTTTAGGCATACTGAGAATTATCTTAGAAAAACAACTGTCTTTAGATATGCTTAGCTGTATCAATCATGCCATTATCGCATTTGATGCACTTCCAGCCGAAGAAAACTTAGCGCAAAATATAATGGATTTTATTTTTGATCGCTTACGCGGATATTATTCCGACCTAGGAATAAGCACATCGATTTTTCAGGCTGTAGATGCCGTTAGGCCCAACAATCCTTTTACTTTCAATCAGCAGTTAAATGCTGTTAATCATTTTTCACAACTGCCTGAAGCTTCTGCGCTTGCTGCAGCAAACAAAAGGGTTGCTAATATTCTATCTAAACTAGATTCAACTCCTGCTGAAACTATTAATGACAAACTGCTTAAAGAACCTGCAGAGATCAGCTTATATGAAAAATTACAACATGTTAGGCAACAAACTGCGCCATTAATAAATAATAATAAATTCGAAGAAGCTTTGTCTGCAATGGCTTTGCTGCAGGCGCCTCTTGATGATTTTTTTGAGTCAGTCATGGTTAATGCTGAAGATATTGCTCTAAAAGAAAATCGCCAAGCTTTACTTAAAAAAATTCGTTTTTTATTTTTACAAATCGCTGACATCTCTTTTTTACAAGCCTCATAAGATGTCTATATCTCTTGTTATTCTTGATCGGGACGGGGTCATAAACCAAGACTCCGATAACTATATAAAATCTGTCGATGAATGGCACCCAATCCCTGACAGCATAGACGCTATTGCTCGTTTATCACAGGCAGGATATAGAGTGATGGTCGTCACCAATCAATCCGGCTTAGCTCGTGGTTATTTTGATGAAATAACCTTGGCCAACATGCATGGTTATATGTGCTCTTTGGTTGAAAGTGCGGGTGGTGATATAGAAGCCATTTTTTATTGCCCGCATGCCCCTGGTGATGACTGCCATTGCCGAAAGCCTTTGCCCGGAATGTTGAATCAAATTGAAGAAGAATTTAACTTAAGTGTGCATAATGCCTTTTTAGTCGGAGACTCTGAAAAAGATATTGATGTGGGCTTAGCTAAACAATGTCGGCCTATTTTAGTGAGAACAGGAAAAGGCGCCTCTACCGAAAAAAAATTAGAATTACAAAAAAAGAAACGCATTCAAATCGTAGATGATTTAGCTGCAGCGGTAGATTTTATTTTAACCTAAAGGTTTATTCGCCCAACTCATAAATGTTGAAAATTATTTCATTCATTCGAACTTGTATTTTTTACTTGGGGTTTTTTAGCTCTTTAATAGTTTGTACATTTTTTTGTTTAACTATCGGGCTATTTTTACCTTTACACAAGCGCTATAAATATTTTCTATTTTGGAATAAATTTATAATAGCCTGGTTAACCCTTTCCTGCGGAGTGAAAATAAGTATAAGTGGACAAGAAAATATTCCAAACCATCCTGTGGTCATTCTTAGCAATCATCAGAGCCCCTGGGAAACTATTTTTCTTTATCAATTCTTCTCGCCGGTATCTGCTATATTGAAAAAAGAGCTTCTAAACATTCCATTGTTTGGTTGGTCCTTAGCCTTACTAAAGCCCATAGCAATCGATCGCAAACGCAAACTCACCGCAAGGCAGGCCATTCTTGAGCAAGGGAAAAGCAGATTAGAACAAAATATTTCCATTTTAATTTTCCCTGAAGGGACAAGAGTAAATGTCGATCAAAATAAAAAATATCAGTCTGGCGGAGCTGTTCTAGCAATTGAAGCAGGAGCCAAGGTATTGCCTGTTTCACATAATGCCGGTTATTTCTGGCCTAGCGGTAAATTTTTGAAATATCCAGGCACTATCAAGGTTAATATTGGCAAGCCAATTGAAACAGCAGGGCGTTCAGCTAGAGAGTTAACTGAACAAGTGGAAAGCTGGATTAAGCAAAACTAGAGAGTTATTTTAAATACTTTTTTGTGGAGCTGGAAAACTATTTATTGCATTTTTTAGGAAGTTATCTTGCTTTTTGTAGAAGATAGCCACAAATAGCGCATTTTTCTCTGTAAACACTTGTTTCCATCAAACCTTTTTAAAGCCGAGGTCTAACTATATATCAAGATTTGATACTGTCAGCGCATTGGTTTCTATAAACTCTCTTCGAGGCTCTACCTGGTCGCCCATTAAGGTAGAAAATAGCTGATCTGCGGCCATTGCATCATGGATGGTAACTTGAGCCATTCTGCGAAAACTCGGATCCATAGTGGTTTCCCACAGCTGTCCAGGATTCATTTCACCTAAGCCTTTGTAGCGCTGCAAATAATGACCTTTCATCCCATCGGCCATTAACCAGGTCAAGGCTTCCTTAAAGTTGGTAACCACATGCTGCTTTTCGCCTCTTTGGACATAAGCGCCTTCTTCAAAAAGCCCATCTAGGGCATCTCCAAGCTTGTATATTTCCTTATAATCCAATGACTTGAAAAACTCTGGTGTTATTGCCACCTTGCGTTTTACGCCATGAATAGTTGACGTCACTAAAGGCTCATATAGTTTTTCTTCTTCGTCATACTTACTTGAAAATACAAATAACGCGCCTGAAACATTTGCCTGAGCCACATTTGCTTGCAGCTCTTCAACCCAAGATTGAACCTTTTCTTCCGACTTAAGGTCTTCAGGGTCAAGTGGTCGCAAAGAAACCAGAGCTTGCAAAACTTCTTCAGGATAGTATTGAGAGTGACGCTTAATGATGTTTTGCACGCTGCGATATTTATTTACCAGCTCTTCTAAGGCCTGCTCTATAATCCCTGGGGCTTCTTTACTTACATGCAGGCTGGCTTCTTCGAGCGCCACCTGAGTTTGAAATTGAGCGAGCTCTTCATCATCTTTCAAATACTGCTCTTGTTTACCCTTTCTAATCTTATATAGGGGTGGTTGCGCAATAAAAATATGTCCGCGATCTACCAGTTCACGCATTTGCCGAAAAAAGAAAGTCAGCAACAAGGTGCGAATATGTGAACCGTCGACATCAGCATCAGTCATGATAATAATACTGTGATACCTAAGCGCTTCAGGATTAAATTCTTCACCGCCTATACCACAACCTAAGGCCTTGATTAATGTGCCAATTTCAGCAGAACTTAGCATTTTATCAAAGCGTGCTTTTTCAACATTCAGGATCTTACCTTTAAGTGGTAGAATCGCCTGATTTTTACGATTTCTGCCTTGCTTGGCCGATCCTCCTGCAGAGTCACCCTCTACAATATATATTTCAGAAAGGGCAGGGTCTTTTTCCTGGCAGTCTGCAAGCTTGCCGGGCAATCCGGCAATATCAAGCGCGCCCTTTCGTCTAGTCATCTCCCGAGCTTTTCGAGCTGCCTCACGCGCTCGGGCCGCATCCAACATCTTATTAACAATACTTTTCGCTTCTAAAGGGTTCTCAAGCAAGTAATCTGAAAAATGCTTACCCATTTCTTGCTCAACAGCTGTTTTCACTTCTGAAGAAACCAGTTTGTCTTTAGTTTGAGAAGAAAATTTCGGATCAGGTACCTTAACTGAGATAATTGCGGTTAAACCTTCACGCGCATCATCACCCGAAGTCGCTACTTCTTTGCCTGAGCGGCTTGCCATTTCCTTATCTATATACGACTTCAAAACCCTTGTTAATGCTCCCCGGAAGCCCGCTATGTGGGTTCCCCCGTCTCGTTGGGGAATATTGTTGGTATATGGGTAAATATTTTCCTGGTAGCCATCATTCCACTGCATGGCAACTTCAATGCCAATACCATCAGCTGTATCTGTTGAAAAATGAAATACTTTATTAACGGCTGTTTTGTTCTGGTTCAAGTAGTCAACAAAGGCCTTAAGGCCGCCTTCATACTTAAAGGTTTCAACTTTTTCTGTGCGTTCGTCACTAAGCTCAATACAAATACCTGCATTTAAAAAAGCCAATTCCCTTAATTTTTTAGCCAAAATTTCATAATGAAACTCAATATTAGTGAAGGTATTAACAGATGGCTTAAAGTGGCATAAGGTGCCTGTCTCATTAGTATCGCCGGTAAGCTCTAAAGGCTTGTCTGGGACGCCGTGATGATAAGTTTGTTCGTGAATTTTACCCTCTCGAAAGATAGTAAGCTTTAAATAAGAGGACAAAGCATTAACTACAGAAACGCCTACTCCATGCAAGCCGCCTGATACCTTGTAGCTGTTATCATCAAATTTGCCACCTGCATGCAACACCGTCATTATGACTTCTGCAGCCGAAACACCTTCTTCGTGAATCTCGGTAGGGATCCCCCTGCCATTATCTGAAACACTTACGGTTTCATCGCTATGAATCACCACTTTAATGAGGTCGCAATGTCCGGCCAAGGCTTCATCAATTGAGTTATCCACCAACTCAAACACCATATGGTGCAGGCCGGTGCCGTCATCAGTATCCCCGATATACATGCCGGGCCTTTTCCGGACAGCATCCAAACCTTTTAAGACCTTGATGCTCGATGAATCATAAATGTTTTCTTGTTCTGCCATGTATCTTCCCCAAGACGTTAGCCGGCCGTTTTAGCGCTCTCTACTTGTCCGCTACAGCCCAGCGGTTGCGGGCTTTACAGATCATTGCCAAGAATGCTCTCCACGACATTTATTTTACCATGTTCCACGTGAAACAGCTTCATTTCTTTCTCTTTTTGTAGAGGCTCATACAGCTGATCTTTCTCTATTCCCGTTATAAATACCTGCTCCCCGATCTCGGACAATATTGCCAGCACTTTAGCTTTGTTAGCGCTATCAAGCTCTGCAGGCAAATCGTCCACCAAAAAAATACATCCCTTATTTGAGGCGCTTTTAAGTATTTTTGCTTGAGCAAGCTTCATGGCAATGACCAGAAGCTTTTGCTGGCCTCTTGATAAAACATCAGAAGCCATATCCTTGCCAATTTTAATTTTTAAATCGGCCCTGTGTGGGCCGGCACTTGTAAACCCATACTTAATGTCTTTTTGCATATTGCTGGCTAAAATTTCTTCTAGGCTCTGCGTTTGGTCCCAGCCCTTAAAATAACTTAACGAAAAGCCTTTTAGTGGCAATAGCGCTTTGAGCATTTCGTTTAGAGCATTTTTAAAGGTTAAAGAGTAGTCACTTCGATAGCGATCTACTTCCTCGGCATATTGGCAAAGCTCATGCGTCCAGGGGCTAACTTCTTCCTCATTCACAATTTTGTTTTTTAATAAACTATTTCTATTGAGCAGGGCTTTTTGGGCTTGACGCCAATTTATTACAAACTGGTGTTCCACGTGGAACACCCCCCAATCAAGAAAGGCTCTTCTAACGCTTGGGCCTCCTTCAAGGATTTTAAAAGCGTCTGCATTTAGCATCTGTAGCGGCAAGATCTGAGCAAGCTCTGCTCTGCTTGTCGCTTTTTCGCCGTCAATAAGCATCCTTTGGCTGCCTGACCTAGCTCTACTAAAGCCCAAGTTTCTGTCCGTCATTTAATTCCGCAAAAATAACGCATTCATCTGAATCATTTTGAATAATGGGGGCCTTGGAATTACTGCGGAAAGTTTTGCCGCGCCCTAATAGATAAATTGATTCAAGCAAAGAGGTCTTGCCGCTGCCGTTTTGGCCATAAATGAGATTAAAGCCAGTTGATGGCTTGAGAGACACTGAATCCAAGTTTCTTATTTTGGAGATGCTCAGTTTTTTTAGAAAAGGCATGATCTAGAAGCGAGCCAAGAGCCCGCTTTTTTATAGATTATAGTCGCATAGGCATGACAACATATATTGCGCTGCTGCCATCTGCCCCTTGTATTAAGGCGCTGCTATTAGGGTCAGAGACAATAACCTGAACCGTATCCGTGTCAAGGACAGTCAAAACATCTACCAGATAACTAACGTTGAAGCCAATTTCTAAGGAGTCGCCTTTGTATTCAACGGCGACGATTTCTTCGGCTTCTTCCTGTTCTGGATTATTAGCAAGAATTTTAATCTCGTCATCCAGCAAGGTTAACCGAATGCCGCGAAACTTTTCATTAGATAAAATTGCTGTTCTGCTTAATGATTGCCTAAGATCATTTCTATCGGCAACGATTTTCTTATCACCGCCTTTTGGAAGAACTCTGTCATAATCAGGAAACTTGCCGTCCACTAATTTAGACGTAAAAGTAAAATTAGTCGTTTTTGCGCGAACATGGTTTGCCCCAATAACAATATCAACATTATCTTCTCCCTCGCCAAGCAGGCGAGCAAGCTCAAGAATACCTTTTCGCGGCACAATAACCTGCATGGTTTTTTCAGCAGAAGTACTCATGTCTTCAGTGTCCATAGCAAGGCGATGCCCATCGGTTGCAACCACACGGAGGAAGTTAGGGCTTACTTCAAACAATAGCCCATTTAAATAATATCGAACATCCTGTTGTGCCATTGCGAAGCTGGTGCTATCTAACATTTCTTTAAGTCTTTCCTGCGAAATTGAAAACTCGAGCGCCTCTGATGATTCTTCTGCGCTAGGAAAATCAGAAGGAGGCAATGTAGACAAGGTAAACCGGCTTCTTCCAGACCTAATGACCAATTTATTATCTTCTAGTTCCATTTTTAAACTAGCGCTATCCGGAAGAGACTTACAGATATCCATTAGTTTTCGCGCTGGAACAGTTACCTCGCCACTTTGAGAGCCATTTTCAATTTCAACACGCCCAATTAGCTCAACTTCCAAATCTGTGCCTGTCATAGAAAGCTGGTTGCCTTCTAAAACCAATAAAACATTGGATAAAACTGGCAAAGTTTGACGGCGCTCAACAACGCCTGTAACTAGTTGTAAGGGCTTGATTAAGGTCTCGCGAGAAATTTCAAATTGCATTGCTTTACTCTTCTTCCTGGTTAGTTGACGAATAAATTAACTGGATAATGACCGCAATAAGTTTTGATAATCCTCATAGATATCTGTAGAAGATTTTTTCAATTCATTTATTGTCCGGCATGCATGCATAACTGTAGTGTGGTCCCGATCACCATACATTGTGCCAATTTCTGGCAAGCTATGGTTAGTCAATTCTTTGGATAGACACATTGCTATTTGTCTCGGCCTTGCAATAGAGCGGTTGCGTCTTTTAGATATCATATCAGTCATTTTAATTTTGTAATACTCTGCAACCGTGCGTTGAATATTATCTACGCTGATAAGCTTATTTTGTATAGCTAGTAAATCTTTTAAAGCTTCTTTAATAAGGGGGACTGAAATTTCACTGCCTGTGAAACGAGCATGGGCGATAACTTTTTTCAATGCTCCTTCGAGCTCGCGCACATTCGAACGAAGCTTTTGTGCCATAAACATAGCTTCTTGGTTAGGAAGGAAAACATTTTCTCGGTTTGCTTTATTGATTAAAATAGCCGCCCTGGTTTCAAGCTCCGGAGGCTCTACCGCAACCGACAAGCCCCAGCCAAAACGAGACTTGAGTCGGTCTTCTAAGCCATTGATTTCGCTATGATATTTGTCGCAAGTCATGATTATTTGGCGGCCGCCTTCAAAAATAGCATTAAAGGTGTGAAAGAACTCTTCTTGAGATCGCTCCTTATTTGCGAAAAATTGGATATCGTCTATGAGCAGAGCATCTACAGAATGATAATAACGCTTAAACTCATTAATTGCGTTAAGTTGAAGGGCAGACACCATGCTGCCCACAAAAGTTTGAGAATGCAGGTAAACAATATTCGCATTAGGGTTTTGCTTTAACATATGGTTGCCGATGCTGTGCATCAAATGTGTTTTACCAAGACCTACGCCACCATAAATAAATAATGGGTTATATGCCCCACCAGGATTATCAGCAACCTGAGCTGCAGCTGCTCTAGCTAATTGATTGGACTTGCCTTCAATAAAATTATTAAAGGTGTAGCTTTTATTTAGCTCTCCTTTATAGCGCAAGCGCCCTCCTAGCTTATTATTAGAAACGCTAGATTGGCTTTGCCTATCTCGATTGTCGTGAATTGGAGATGTTTGAAAGCGGCTGGTTTGCTTTTCTGAGTGGCGGGTAACTCCAGGCTCACTTAAATCATGAGCTTGATGATCTTTAAAGCCTATAAAATCATTAATTGTGGTATTTAAAACAGGGCTTACATCTTGTTCTGGCTGGCTTGAGCTGTCTGGCGCCTGCAAATTGCTTAAATCTGCAGTACTAATAGCCTCCTCTAGGTCTAAACTAGAATTACTGGTAACTTCCAAACTTATATTTGGAGAAATCTCAGAGCTAAGTTCTTCCATCAGCTCTATTATACGATCTAGGAAATTATCCTTAATCCACTCCAGCACAAACTTATTGGGAGCAAGCAGGCGTAGAGCTTCCTTACCGGTTTCAGGCTCTGCTTTTTCAGCAATTATCTTTAGGGGTCTTATCCAGGTATTAAACTGTTGGGCCGGGAGTTCATTTTTTAGGCAATAAATACACTTCTGCCAAGTAGCTACAATCACAATGCTAAAGACTCCTCGTTTTAATTTTTTTATTTTAGATTTTTCTCAATTCTACTGACTGAAGCAATTCTTATCCACATAAAAGCCAAAAAAACACAATTTTTTTAGCCTGTCAAAACTTATTAATTTTCAGTTAGTTATAAGCTTTTTGCTGAAAAAAGCCGAGCAAAAAAAACAGTTATTATAAGCCTAATGTACATTTGTTTCCTGTGCATAAGCTGTGTAGAACTTGTTAAGTTAAGCTTACATCTTTTAGTTTGTTTATTTTCCTGCCACCTTAGAGACAAAATACAGTTATTAAGCTCTAAAAGCACATTGAGATGGCCCTCTTTTTTAGCCCGCTTCTTGCTTTCCCTAAATGAACGCTTTAGAATCGCGATCCCTATTTAAGGCAGTCTGGCTAATTTATAGTTTTTGCCTTTTTAATAACCCAGTAATAGAGTTTGTTATGAAAAGAACATTTCAACCAAGTGTATTGAAACGAGCTAGAACTCATGGTTTCAGATCTAGAATGGCAACCAAAAGCGGCCAGCAAGTCCTGAACCGCAGAAGAGCCAAGGGTAGAGCCAAACTATCTGCTTAAGCAAGTAGGGCATTACAAGGCATTGGGCCTCTCTCTAGAGTCCAAGTTTGTATCATTAATAGCTCCTTCATAATATCCGCTAATCCGGCATTCTTCATAAGCAAGGAGAAACCAATGGCCAGACAGGGCTTTAGTAAAGCTTCACGGCTATTGAGCCCCTCACAATATAGCAAGGTTTTTCAAAAGGCTGATTATAAGCTGTCAACTTCGGCTTTGCTTATGCTCGGCAGCAAATCAACTCTTTCTCCACGCCTTGGTATTGTTGTTGCTAAAAAAAACGTAAAAAGCGCAGTACAAAGAAATAGGCTAAAAAGAATAATTCGTGAATCTTTTCGGCTCAGACAAGAAGATTTTGATACAATCGATCTGGTTGTTCTTGTCAGGCAAGGCCTAGACAAAATGAATAATCATGACGTGTTTATTCAAATAAATAAATTATTTGATGAGCTAATAAACAAACTTAATAGAATAAAATAATGTCAATTAAAAAACCCTCTTACCTTGCCAGAGCTTTTTTAAGTTTAATAAAGGCATACCGATATTTAATAAGTCCGTTATTAGGACAACATTGTCGCTATTATCCAAGCTGTTCAGCTTTTGCCAAAGAAGCGATATGCGAGCATGGTGCTATTAAAGGCAGCTGGCTTGGCATTAAAAGGCTTGGCCGGTGTCACCCTTTACACCAGGGCGGCTACGACCCTGTACCTTTGTCTTCTGAACTAACTAATCAAAAGTAAGCAACATTATGGATCATACCCGAAATGCATTTCTTGCTGGCCTAGCGCTCGTTTCCTACTTAATGCTATTAGCCTGGAATGAAGACTACCCGCAACAGGCTCCTCAGAATGCTGAGATTTCTTCTGTGCCTGTACAAAATACTTTAGATCTTCCTCAAGCTGTAAATAGCACTCAAGTAGAAGATTTGCCGCAAATTCAAAATGCTTCTGGTTCGTCTGTGGCTCAAACAATCTCTACAAACAATGCTTTAATTTCCATTAGTACGCCTGTACATCAGGTTAATATTGACCTATTAGGCGGTGATATCGTTTCTGTTGCTTTGCCTAAATTCCCAACCAGTTTGGACACACTAAACGACCCTTTTATCTTGCTTAGAAACGACAATGGAGGTGTTTATGTTTCGCGTAGCGGTTTAATTGGCGAAAACGGTCCTGATGCCAGTTCAACTGGTCGTCCTTTATACCAATCTCAGCAGTCGAATTATTCCTCTGATTCCGAGGAATTAATAGTAGATTTGCTTTTTACGGACCCTTCAAATATTGAAATAACAAAACGTTTTACTTTTTCAGCTGACGATTACCTAATCAAGGTTCAATACCTTATAAATAATCAAAGCCAAAACTTATGGTCTGCAAACTTCTTTGGTGATATTAAAAGGGACGCCTCTCCTGACCCAAGTACAACTGGTGGCTTTGGCTTAAAAGATTTCTTAGGTGCCGCAATAACCCTTGAAGATGATCCCTATAAAAAAATAGATTTTGGCGATATTGATGACGGAGAGCCATCTTATAGCGTAAATGGCGGATGGGCGGCCTTTTCCCAGCATTATTTTCTAAGCGCCTGGGTGCCTCAACAAGATCAAATCAACACATATACAACTAGAAAAAATACTGCCGGTGAATATTTAATTGGCTTTGTCGGTCCAGCAATTTCTGTTTGCACCAGGAGAATTACAAACAGTAGAGGCAAGTTTCTGGGCCGGACCTAAAGACCAAAACCGTTTAGAAGAAATCCACCAGGATCTTGATTTAACTATAGATTATAGCTGGCTTTGGTTTATTGCTCAGCCTATCTTCTGGTTGTTGATGAAAATTAACAGCGTGGTTGGAAACTATGGTTGGTCAATAATTGGTTTAACAATAGTAATAAAAATTATTTTTATGCGTTTGTCAGCTTCCAGCTATCGTTCCATGGCCAAAATGAGGCGCCTCACCCCTAAAATAAATCAACTTAAAGACCGCTATGGCGATGACAAACAAAAACTCATGCAGGCCCAGATGGAGTTGTGGAAAAAAGAAAAAGTAAATCCTCTTGGGGGCTGTTTACCTATGATATTGCAAATGCCTGTGCTTATTGGCATATATTGGGTATTAATGAAAAGTGTTGAGTTAAGACAAGCGCCTTTTTTATTGTGGTATAACGATTTATCAGTAATGGATCCATATTTTATATTGCCGTTAATTATGGGCGCATCTATGTTTGTTTCTCAGATGTTGTCTCCAATGGCCACCACAGACCCTATGCAAGCTAAAGTAATGAAAATGATGCCAATTATTTTCACGGTTTTCTTTCTTTGGTTTCCTGCCGGTCTAGTTTTATACTGGTTAGTTAGTAATATTTTTAATATTGCACAACAGTCTTACATCATCCGTAGTGTAAATAAATCGTATGAAAATAAAGCTGCATAATGACATGATCCTCAATGGCAAATATCAGCAATCAAAGCTCTGATACTATTTGCGCAATAGCAACTCCGCGTGGGGTTGGTGGTGTGGGTATAATTAGAGTTTCCGGCCCTTTAGTAAAAACTATAGCCACAAACATTATTGGTCAAATACCAAAACCCAGGTTTGCTCACTTTTCAACTTTTATTAATGAAAATAAAGATGTTATCGACCAAGGTATAAGTCTTTATTTTCCTGCTCCAAATTCATTCACCGGTGAAGATGTTATAGAGTTTCAGGCTCATGGCGGCCCTATAATTCTGGATCAAATTATGCAAGAAATTCTTGCTTGCGGTGCTCGGATAGCCAGGCCTGGTGAATTTTCTGAACGCGCATTTTTAAATAATAAAATCGATTTAACACAGGCAGAAGCAATTGCTGATCTCATTGAAAGCCATTCTAATGAAGCGGCCAGGTATGCCATGCGGTCTTTGCAAGGTGAATTTTCAAAGCTAATAAACCAGTTAGTATCGTCTATTATTGAGCTGCGAGTGTTTGTTGAAGCCTCCATAGATTTTCCAGAAGAAGAAATAGATTTTCTTGCCTCCTCTGATGTTAAAGATAAATTATCTCATCTTAGGCAAGAGCTGGATAAAATATTAGCCCAAGCAAAAATAGGCAGTATTTTAAAAGAAGGCTTATCAATTGTTATCATCGGTGCGCCCAATGTTGGAAAATCCAGTCTGTTAAACCTTCTTAGCGGGCAAGCTTCGGCAATAGTCACTAATATTCCAGGCACGACCCGTGACACGCTAAAAGAGTTAATAAACTTAGATGGCCTACCTGCACATTTTATTGATACAGCAGGATTAAGAGAAAGTACTGATGTTGTAGAGCAAGAAGGAATAAAAAGAGCTTGGCAAGCAACTAAGAAAGCTGACCACATCTTATTGCTAATAGATAGCACTAAAGATGTAGATTTAAAGCAGCTGCCAATTTGGAAAAATCTAAAAGAAGAAATAAGTGATTTAAAAAATATTACTATTGTTCAAAATAAAATTGATTTAATTAAGCAAGAGCCAAGTAGTAGTTTTGATATAGATCTTGGTGTTAATTATGTATGTATTTCTGTATTAAAAAAACAAGGTTTAGATAAGCTTATTTCTCACCTAAAAGAAATAGCTGGTTTTTCTACAAATGAAGAAGGTGGTTTTATCGCTAGGCGTAGGCACATTGATGCCCTTAATCGAGCTAAACAATCATTAAAAAATGCTGAAATACAACTCATACAATACAAAGCTGGAGAGTTGCTTGCTGATGATTTGAGTCAGGCCCAACTTGCTCTTTCAGAAATCACAGGTAAATTCAGCTCAGATGACCTACTAGGTGAAATTTTCTCGTCCTTTTGTATTGGCAAATAAACAAATAGTTTCTTGGATAGTTGTTTTTAGGTGCTGAAGATTAAGTAATTAGTTCTGTATTAGATAAAGAGACCAACATTTTTAGTTCTAACAAGATGTTAATAACTATGCTTTTTCTTCTCATAAATAATGTATATTTTTTTTAAACTTCCTTTTATTAAAGGTTTGCTAAATATCATACCGAAGCACTACCAGCTAATCCCTAGGTAACAAGCAGGATTAACCCAGCCTTTCCACAAAGATATATAAATATAACTATCTGATAAAAAAGGTTTTTTTAAGCTTCTACACAGGGAGAAGGGCTCCTAATAGTAGTAATAACATTAGAATACTAACTAATATAACCATATATACTTAATTATCTTTCTTATTTAATTATATTAATAACTATAAATTTTTCTGTGAAACCGTATACTTAGCGGCCCTTAAAAGAAGAGCTCAGTTTTTAGAAGATATGCAAGAGTATTTTGATGTCATTGTAGTCGGTGGAGGTCATGCTGGTACTGAAGCAGCCCTTGCTGCTGCGCGCAAAGGCGTTTCTACTTTGTTAGTAAGTCATAATATTGAAACTTTAGGGCAAATGTCCTGCAATCCTGCAATAGGTGGTATTGGTAAAACTCACTTAGTAAAAGAAATTGATGCATTAGGCGGAGCAATGGCCCGAGCTGCCGATAAAGCTGGCATTCAATTTCGAACTTTAAATGCGAGTAAAGGGCCTGCTGTAAGAGCAACAAGAGCACAAGCAGATCGCGTTTTATACAAAGCGGCTATCAGGGAAATACTTGAAAACCAGCCAAATTTACATATTTTCCAGCAAGCTATTGATGACCTGATTATTGAAGGAGAGACAGTCCGTGGCGTAATTACCCAAATGGGTTTACGTTTTTATGCCTCACAAGTTGTCCTTACAACAGGGACTTTCCTCGGAGGAAAAATCCACATTGGTTTAGAAAACTTTGCTGGAGGTCGAGCTGGTGATGCCCCCTCAATATCCCTAGCTCAACGATTACGAGAATTACCATTTAGAGTGGGTCGGTTAAAAACTGGAACTCCACCAAGAATAGATGCTCGTACTGTGAATTTTGATTTAATGCAGGAACAGCCAGGCGATGATCCTTTACCAGTAATGTCATATTTAGGAAAGGTGGAAGAACACCCAGAGCAAGTTAGCTGTTATATCACTGCTACTAATGAAAAATGTCATGAAATTATTCGTGAAGGTTTAAAGTTTTCGCCTATGTATACAGGTGAAATAGAGGGTGTTGGTCCACGATATTGTCCTTCAATTGAAGATAAAGTTGTGCGTTTTTCAGATCGCAACAGCCACCAAATTTTTGTTGAACCAGAAGGATTAAAAACCCATGAGCTTTATCCAAATGGTATCTCTACCAGCTTGCCTTTTGAAGTTCAAAAAAAACTTATTGCTGAAATTAAAGGTTTTGAAAACGCTCATATTATTAGGCCGGGTTATGCCATTGAGTATGATTATTTTGACCCTAGAGATTTAAAATATTCACTCGAAACTAAATTTATAAATGGATTGTATTTCGCTGGTCAGATTAACGGGACAACTGGTTATGAAGAAGCAGGTGCTCAAGGTTTATTAGCTGGGATAAATGCAGCTTTGGCGGCACAAGGAAAAGACTATTGGTGCCCTGGTCGTGAGCAGGCTTACCTTGGTGTACTCGTAGATGATTTGATATCGCAAGGAACTCAAGAGCCTTATAGAATGTTTACTAGTAGAGCAGAATACCGATTAATGTTACGCCAAGATAATGCTGATTTACGTTTAACTGAAATCGGTAGAGATCTTGGTTTAATTAATGATGAGCGCTGGCAAGCTTTTCAATTAAAACGTGAAGCTGTTGCGAAGGAAGGTGAGCGACTACAACAAACGTGGGTACATGCAGATTCTGATTTAGCAGCTGCAATTAATCAATTTATAGAAAAACCACTGAGCCGCGAGTACACCTTAGCAGATATCTTAGCTAGGCCGGGTGTCACCCTCGATAAACTAAACCAAGCTTGTGTTGATACCGGGATTATAAACGAAGAAATAAATGCTGATGTGATTGAGCAAGTGGAAATTACTATTAAATATAAGGGTTATATAAATCGCCAGCAAAATGAAATCGAAAAATTAAAAAGTCAGGAACACACAAAACTACCACCTGACTTTGACTATAGTTCTATTCCTGGCTTATCTAATGAATTGAAACAGAAACTCACAGAAGCGCAGCCAGAGACTATCGGTAGAGCATCAAGAATTCAAGGGATAACTCCCGCGGCAGTTTCTCTTTTGTTGATTTATATAAAAAAACACCAGGCGCCAAAAAAGGTTTTTAATAAACAGGAAAAGAAAACGCAGATAGCCTAATGGAGTTTTTTTCAGAAGAGCAAAAAACACTGTTTGGTCAGCATTTAGCTGATGGAATTAAACAGTTGAATTTAAATATTGATGAAGAAAAACAACAGCTTTTACTAATATACCTAGAGCAACTTGCTAAATGGAATAAAGCTTATAATCTTTCCGGCATCAAACAACCAGAACGTATGTTGTCCCTTCATTTGCTAGACAGTCTAAGTGTTCTACCTTTCATTAACGAAGAGTCTGTTCTAGATGTTGGTACAGGAGCAGGTTTGCCAGGAATTCCAATAGCTATATGTAAACCGAATAACGATATTAGCCTACTCGACAGTAATGGAAAAAAAACACGGTTTCTATTTCAAGCTATCACTCAGTTAAAGCTAAAAAATGTTGTAGTTATTAACAATAGAGTGGAAAATTATCAAAGCACTGAGAGCGTTGATATTGTCATCAGCCGAGCTTATTCATCCTTAGCCCAGTTTATAACTCATACTCGACATCTGCTTGGAGAAAAGAGTAAGCTGCTGGCTATGAAAGGGCATTACCCACAAGCTGAATTAGATGAACTGCCAGAAGATTTTAAACTTCTTGAAGTGCATGAACTGCATATTCCCGGTGAAGCGGGAGCTAGACATTTGCTTGAAATAGTCAGGATCTAACAAAGCCTATAAGAATGACAAGAATAATTGCTATTGCAAACCAGAAAGGAGGTGTTGGTAAAACAACAACGACCATAAACCTCGCGGCTTCGCTAGCTCGGGCGGGGAGAAATGTTCTTTTAATAGACCTTGACCCTCAAGGTAATGCAACCATGGGCAGCGGAATAGAAAAAACAGAACTGGAATGTTCAATTTATGATTTATTAACCGACCAGGCTGATTTTTCCGATGTGGTTACTTATGCAGATGCAGCAGGCTATGAAATTCTACCAGCTAATGCTGACCTTACTGCAGCAGAAGTAGCTTTACTTCATGCCGATGAAAAAGAATTAATTTTAAAAAAAATATTAGAAAAAGATAAGGATCAGTTTGCATTTATATTAATAGACTGCCCGCCATCTTTAAATATGCTTACGGTTAACGCACTGGTTGCCGCTGGCAGTGTGCTAATACCAATGCAGTGTGAATATTATGCTTTGGAAGGGCTAACTGCCTTAAGTGAGACCATTAGTGCAATAGCAGAAAGGTTTAACCCAAGCTTGGAAATAGAGGGAATCTTGCGCACAATGTATGATCCTAGAAACCGCTTAACCCTTGATGTGTCTGAACAATTGAAAGAGCATTTTGGTGCTAAAGTTTACCGAACTGTTATTCCACGCAATATTCGCTTAGCAGAAGCACCGAGCTATGGTTTGCCAGTAATGGTATATGATAAGGCTTCTCGAGGGGCGCTAGCTTATATTGCTTTAGCTGGAGAAATTCTTCGCCAATACGCCCTGGAAGAAGACCAAAGAGAAAAATAAAAGAGAAATTTATGGCTTTAAAAAAACGCGGTTTGGGCCGAGGTCTGGATGCCTTGCTGGGAGCACAAACAAAGCAAACGGCTACAGAGCTTGAATCTGTAAGTAGTAATTCAGAACAAATGCCCGCAGCACATAAGTCGGCGGCAGGGGCATTTAATGAAGATTTAAAAAGAATGCCTATAGAGCTTATTCAAGCAGGCAAGTATCAGCCACGCCTAGATATGCGCCCAGAAACTTTAGAAGATCTAGCCGCATCGATTAAAGCTCAAGGCCTTATGCAACCAATAGTTGTTCGCCCAATAAGCAGCAATAAGTATGAAATAATTGCTGGTGAACGCCGTTGGCGTGCAAGCCAAATGGCAGGCCTCGATACAATTGCTGTAATTATTAAAGATGTTCCAGATGATGCCGCAATTGCAATGGCGCTTATCGAGAATATTCAGCGTGAAGATCTTAATCCTATTGAAGAAGCCATGGCACTAAAACGTTTACAGGATGAGTTTGAGCTAACCCAACAAGAAGTTGCAGATGCTGTGGGCAAATCAAGAACCACAGTCACCAATTTAATTCGGCTGATGAGTTTAAATCAAGATGTTCGAATATCTCTGGAACATGGCGATTTAGAAATGGGACACGCCAGAGCACTATTAGCCCTAAGTGGCGAACATCAGACCAAGGCGGCGAAGACGGTAATTGGCAAGGGCATGTCTGTTCGTCAGACAGAAGCTTTGGTTAGGCGCCTGCAAAAACAACCTGACAGCAAGCCCGGCAAGAACACTATAGACCCTGATATTAGGCAGTTACAAGACGACCTATCTGAAAAACTTGGTGCTGAAGTCTTGATTCAACACACAGCAAAAGGAAAGGGAAAGGTGATTCTAAAATATGGATCCTTGGATCAATTAGATGGGATTCTAAATCATATTAAGTAATTGTCGTCTTTACGTTGCCTGCGGTCATTAAAATCTTTATAATCCGCTCCGTCGAAAAACACCGAAGCATTTATACGCCAGGATGAGCAAGACAGAAGAGCCTGCACCAGCTGTAGCTCAACCTCAAAGCTCCTCCGATTTACAAGATCATTGTTACTCAGTTTATTGCCGCTTTATTGGCGGCACTGATGCGCTTTTGTCTTGATGGGCGGCGTTACAGCGTACTCTGTTTTGCTCGGTGGAATGGTAAGCACGCTTTGCCAAATGCTTATTTTGCCATTAAGGCTTTTCGATATAGTGGGGCTAGGCAAATGCCGCTGGTTATTAAAGTCTTTTTACGCTGGCGAAAGCGGGAAAATGATTATTACAGCGGTGATGTTTGCGTTGAGTTTTTGCTGGAAGTAGAGCCCCTAAATGAGCTGGCAGTGATAATTAGCTATATTTTGGTCTTAATAACTGGCTTAATTGCCACAGCAGAACTTTAGGATTGAAGTAGGGCTATCACAGTTTTCAAAAGCGCCTAAAAGCCGCTAAAAGACAGTTTAATTACAGGAAAATCGCTAAACTATGGCTGAATCAGCTGGCGAGATGGCACACGAAGCAGTTGAGCACACCCAAACCCAGGGTGAGTACATACAGCATCATCTTGCAGTTTCTTACTTTTGGCAAAGATGCTGAAGGCCACTGGGGTATTGCTCACGGCGAAGAGGCTGTTGCTGAGATGGGTTACTGGGCTTTCCACGTGGACATGCTTGGCTGGTCTATTGGCCTGGGCCTTATCTTCATTTTGGTATTTAGAAGAGCGGCTAAAAATGCCACATCTGGCGTCCCAGGCGGGCTTCAGAATTTCGTTGAATGGGTGTTTGAGTTTGTTGAAACCAGCGTAAAAGATACCTTTCATGGCACCAACGCTTTAATCGCTCCTCTGAGCGTTGACTATTTTCTGTTGGGTTCATGTCTAATGAACACTATGGACATAGTTCCGGTGGACCTGTTTCCATGGATAGCCCAGCAGGTTTCAGGCGACCCGGAAATTGCTTTCAGGGTTGTTCCAACGACTGACCCCAATGTTACCCTGGGAATGTCTATATCCATATTTCTACTGATTATTTTTTATAGTGTTAAAATTAAAGGCGTTGGTGGTTTTCTAAAAGAGCTGGCGTTTCAGCCTTTTGGGCCCAAAATGCTCCCCTTTAATTTACTAATTGAAGTGCCAACACTGTTGGCCAAACCTGTGTCACTAGGCTTGCGACTTTATGGCAACCTCTATGCAGGAGAACTCGTATTCTTATTGATTGCCCTATTTGGGGCCTTTCAATTGCCGGCTCATTTTATTTGGGCAGCATTTCACTTATTAGTAATACCCTTGCAGGCCTTTATTTTCATGATGCTCACGATTGTGTATCTAAGTCAGGCTTGTGAGCACCACTAATAAGAGCGCTACTAATAAGCAATATCTTTAACTAAATTGAAACTTTTTTAACATTAGGCAAGACCTTTAAACTGGAGGAAAAAAATGGAGCTAATCTTAGCTAATACAGTACTTGGCGTATTGTTGGTACTGGGCATGGGTGCACTGGGCACTGCAATTGGTTTCGGCATTCTGGGCGGAAAAATGTTGGAAGGCTCAGCACGCCAACCAGAATTAGCGCCAATGCTTCAAGGTAAAATGTTTTTGGTTGCGGGCTTGATTGACGCGATCACTATGATCGGATTAGCGATTGGCATGTGGTTTACATTTGCTAACCCTTTTACTGCTGCGTTAACTGCTGCGGTTGGCGGCTAAGGCCAAAAACTTAAAGTTAGTAGAATACGTAAGCTAAGCAAGAGGTATAACCGTGAATATCAATGCAACTATGCTAGGTCAGATGATTGCCTTCGCATTCTTCGTGTGGTTCTGCATGAAGTATGTTTGGCCGCCTTTGACTGCTGCATTGGCGGAAAGGCAAAAAAGAATTGCCGATGGCCTGGAAGCAGCAGAAAAAGCAGGTAAAGATCTTGAGCAGACTCAAGAGAAAGTTGCGGAGCAGCTGAAAGAAGCTAAGGCGCAAGCGGCTGAGCATTATTGACCAGGCCAATAAGCGTGCAACTCAGATCGTTGAAGAAGCCAAGAACCAAGGAAGAGAAGAGGGCCAGCGCATGATTACTGGTGCTCAAGCAGAGATTGAGCAAGAGGTTAATAGAGCTAAAGAGCAACTCCGTGAGCAAGTGGCGAGTATTGCAATTGCTGGCGCTGAGAAGATTCTCGAAGCTTCAATTGATCAAGCGGCGCACGCTAAAATTACTGCGAAACTGGCTGAGAGCCTTTAGTAAGGGTATAAGGGAAAATGGCCGAGCTCACAACTTTAGCAAGACCCTATGCAAGAGCCGCTTTTGAAGTAGCGGCTGTTAGCAACTAAGGTCTTGCAGCTCTGGTCTGACATGCTGGCGCAGCTGGCGAACGTGGTAAGTAATGAGCGCGTTGCTGGGCTACTGTCACTGCCTTCTCTTACGGGTGAGCAACAAGCGAAAATCGTTATCGACCTTTGCGGCGACGAAATTAATGCCCAACTGCAAAATTTTGTCACTGTCCTTTCTGAAAATAAGCGCCTTTCGTTGCTGCCAGATATTGTTGGCTTGTTTGATATCTTGAAAGCCGAGCAGGAGCTTACTGTCGATGTTGAAATCAGCACGGCTTTTGCCCTCGTTGATGAAACTGAGAAGAAGCTGGCTCAAGCAATAAAGGCAAAATTGAAACAGGGATGTAAAAATACACAGCCAAATTGATAAAAATTTAATCGGCGGCATGGTGATTCGTGCTGGTGATTTGGTCATTGATGACTCCGTGCGCGGCAAACTGCATAAGCTCGCGGAAGCAATGGGCGCCTAGTTAATAAATAGCCGAGTAAGCGAGCCGGGCAAAAGGTCGAGGAAAATAGAATGCAACAACTGAACCCTTCAGAAATAAGCGAAATTATTAAACAGCGGATCGATAAGCTGGATGTCTCTGCGCAAGCGCAAAATGAAGGCACCATTGTCTCCGTCTCTGACGGTATTATCCGTATTCATGGTCTTGCCGACGTAATGTACGGGGAAATGATTGAATTTGAAGGCGGCCTTTATGGCATGGCGCTTAACCTTAGAGCGCGACTCCGTTGGCGCGGTTGTTCTTGGTGATTACCAAAGCCTGGCCGAAGGTCAAACGTGCCGTTGCACCAAACGAATTCTAGAGGTTCCCTGTTGGCCCTGAGCTAGAGGGCCGTGTTGTTGATGCCCTGGGTAACCCAATTGATGGCAAAGGCCCCATTAACGCCAAACAAACTGATGCTGTTGAAAAAGTTGCACCAGGTGTAATCGCCCGTCAAGCTGTTGCGCAACCAGTCCAAACTGGCTTGAAAGCCATCGACGCCATGGTGCCAATCGGGCGCGGTCAGCGTGAGCTAATTATCGGCGACAGGCAGGTTGGTAAAACCGCGGTTGCTGTTGATGCCATTATTAATCAGAAAGGCACAGGCGTTAAATGTATCTATGTGGCTATTGGGCAGAAACAGTCTTCTATTGCGTCTGTGGTCAGGAAGCTGGAAGAGCATGGCGCTATGGACCATACCATTGTCGTCGCTGCAGGCGCGTCTGACCCAGCTGCGATGCAGTTTATTGCTCCCATATTCTGGCTGCACGATGGGCGAGTATTACA
>CALSTS010000002.1 GCA_943789335.1 uncultured Pseudomonadales bacterium
TTGCTAAAGATGTCGCAACAGGTAAGCAGCAATCCATAGTGATTAAAGCTTCTAGTGGTTTATCCGATGATGAGATTGAGCAAATGGTGACTGATGCTGAATCACATGCTGAAGAAGATAAGAAATTTGAAGAACTTATTACTGCTAGAAATACTGGAGATGGCTTAGTACATGCCACCAAGAAAACACTGACTGAAGCTGAAGATAAAGTTGAAGCGGATGAAAAAGAGAAAATTGAAGCGGCGATTACTGCACTTGAAGAAGCGCTGAAAGGCGATGATCTTGCAGAAATAGAGGCCAAAACAAAAGATCTTACTGAAGCATCAAGCTCTTTAGCAGAGCGTATGTATGCTGAAGCGCAGGCTGCTGGTGGAGATGCAGGTGCGGCTGAAGCAGGCGAAGAAAATAATGGCGCAGATGATGCAGTTGATGCTGATTCGAAGAAGTTAAAGAAGACGAAAAGTAAGCAGCGCAACAATACTGATAGCGCAAGTTAAGGAAAATAAAAAACTAACGTGGGTGAGCATTACCTACGTTAGTTTTTTTTGGGTTTTTAGAGCAGGCTATGAGCAAAAGAGATTATTACGAAGTACTCGAAGTTGAAAAAGGCGCCTCTGACAAGGAGCTTAAGAAGGCCTATCGACGTATTGCCATGAAACATCACCCGGATAGAAACCCAGATGATGATAAAGCAGAAGCTCGATTCAAAGAAGCCAATGAAGCTTATGAGATTCTTTCAGATAGTGAAAAGCGTGCTGCCTATGACCAATTTGGTCATGATGGAGTAGACCCTCAAGGTTTTGGCGGGGGAGGCGCACAAGGTTTTGGCGATGTTTTCGGCGATATCTTTGGCGATATATTCGGCGGTGGTGGACGTTCCCGTTCACATGTTCAACGTGGTGCCGATTTAAGTTATACCCTCGATTTAAACCTGGAAGATGCGGTTAAAGGTTCCAGTGTCAAAATTCGTATTCCCACCAGTGTGGCGTGTAAAACCTGTGATGGTAGTGGCGCAAAAGAAGGAACCACACCTGAAGATTGTGCCACTTGTGGTGGTGTCGGGCAGGTTAGAATGCGCCAGGGACCATTTTCAGTTCAACAAACTTGTCCCACGCTGTCAAGGTGCTGGCAAAACCATAAAAGATCCTTGCCATAGTTGTCATGGGCGTGGTGCTGTTCAGGAAAAATAAAACTCTCTCAGTTAAAGTGCCTGCTGGTGTTGATACCGGCGACCGAATTCGTTTATCCGGTGAAGGTGAAGCAGGGCTGCATGGCGGGCCACCGGGCGACTTGTTTGTACAAATGAATGTGAAAGCCCATTCAATTTTCGAAAGGGATGGTCGTGACTTATTTTGTGAAATTCCAATTAGTTTTACTGATGCGGCTTTAGGTGGCGAGTTGGAAGTGCCAACATTAGAAGGTAAAATTAAATTAAAAATTCCTTCAGAAACCCAAACCGGAAAATTATTCAGGCTGCGCGGAAAAGGTGTGACACCTGTAAGAGGTGGATCAAAAGGTGATTTGCTTTGTCGAGTTGTTGTTGAAACACCGATTCATCTAACTAAACGTCAGAAAGAAATTCTGAATGAATTCACAGAAATTCAAACCAGTCAGGGTGATCGGCAGTCGCCGAAAAAGACGTCGTGGTTTGATGGAGTGAAGAAGTTCGTCGATACTCTAAAACCCTGACCTGATCTGAACTATTACGCTTGCTATTACTTCGTTAAAATAAAATTTAGATCAGTCACATACTATTTAGTATGCTCCTTCTCTAAATTTTGTTTTGCTTCATCTTAGCTGCACTCATTGCGCGTAGTTTAAGAAAGCCTCTCATTAATTCCAACTTTCGCTGCGTCTAAGCATCAATCGTGATGCTCATAAAATTAAAAAAAAGAAATTGATTTAATGTCCGATGTCGGGCGAAAGCGGACATTAAGGTAGAAGGTAAAAACTATATTCATGAGTCTCTCTTGGCAATACCGAGGGAACGAGAATACCCAATACATAAAATTGATTTAGCTAGATTGTGCGCGCTACTTCACCTTCTGCAATCACATCAATTGTCATGCCAAATTGCTCAGTCATTGGCTTAAGTAGCTCTTGAACTAGTGAGACTGCAGCTTCGGCAGCAGCTTTATCATGGTATGTGCTTACTAGAAGCCATTTATCGGTACCAGCTTCAATCATTTGATGTCCCGCATGAAATTCGCTGGACTGGATTGCTGGTGTCAATACAGAGTCATAATGTTCCAACAGCTTAGCTGCATTATTTGGATTACAACCGATCCAATATGTTTTTGCATACATCTTTAAATTTCCTTGTAGTTATTAAGTTATGTTGGCGCCTAGAATAGAAAAAGTGTTAAATTTTGGTGAGTAGTATTTTTATAGGCATTAAATTTATAGCATATTTTATCGATGGCAGTATAAAAGCAAGTAACCCAGTGTTCGCTGCGGTTAGATAGAGGACATAATGAACTTTCAGTTAATACCTTTGTAAACTTTTCTTACACAGGGAAGCGGCCTAATCTTGGAACAAATTCCGTAATAGAGTTTATGGGGTAAAGGGATTTTGACCGAATGATAAGTAATGGTGATGTAGTGAAAGCTTCTACTGAAGATCGGCTCTATCGGTATCGTAAAGATCTAAGTGTCACTTCTGATTAAAATAATTTATTTCAACTAGCTGTTTTTAAATGAGTATTTAACTTTGCACCCTTATTGCTTCTGTTACTATAAGCTTACATTTTACTAAAAAATATTTTAATTAAAAGGAAGTGGAAATGACTGTTAACTCTGAAAGTTCAGAAATTTTGCAAGAATCTGTCAATTCGAAAAGGCAAAGAGCTGTTGTTGAACTTCTAGCATTTGTTGTATTCGCACTGGTTTCTAAAGAAGTAATGGATCCTATTCAGGGCCAGCTTCATTAATCACTACGCTCATTATATTAACTATTTATATTCACCGGCGTGGTCAGAATTGGCGCTCTATGGGGCTGTGTAAGCTTCCAGGGCTAAAAGCTAAGTTGCTGGTTGTTCCGCAAGCAATGGCAATATTTGTAACGGTTCTTTTAAGCATTGTCCTTCTTACAAAAGGACTCGAGGCTATAGGGCTAACTTTCATGTCAGAACCTATTGATGGAGAAGTTGAGCGCTGGGGAGACCTTCAAGGCAATTTACCCATGTATCTAATATTGATTGCCTTATCCTGGGTTAGCGCAGGCTTTGGTGAGGAAATGTTTTTCAGGGGCTTCCTGATTACCAGGTTACAAACTGCTTTTAATAGCATTAAGTTTTCTTCAGCTATTTCAGTTTTGCTCGCAGCACTTTTGTTCGGTTATGTACATTACTACTACCAAGGTGTGGCGGGATTAGTTAATGCAGGAGTCATTGGTGTCATCTTCGGTATGTATTTTTTGCTTTATAAACGCAACTTGTGGCCACTTGTTGTCGCGCATGGCTGCATTAATTCTTTAGGTTTTACATCTGAGTTCATGGGGTGGGGCTTATAAAAAAGTTAAGAATGAATTAAGTAAGAATGAATGAATGGTTATTAAAAAGTGAGGGGGGGAGTCGAAGCTAACCGGCAAACTCTAAAAGTTTATTCATTAACTTTATCAATCAAAACAATAAAGGATTTAATAGATTAATAATGGTTATGTTTTGAGTGTCTACTTGCTACCTAAAGCGGACATTAGTCTTAATAGCGCTTTTTTCTTAATTCTTAGTTAGAATCAGTCAACAATACTAATAATAATGGAAGAAATAATCATGTTGACCAATATTCGAAGAAAGTTGAGTTTGTTAGCGGTTTTCACCAGTGTTGCACTAACTGCAGTGTCCATAACAGGGTTTGCCCAGGAAGAAGCGGAGCGACCTGCTTTGCTATTTATGGAAACCTGGCAGCAATCTGAATCTGCGCTCGGAAGACCCATGAGCAGCCATGCCTCAGATAATGATTACTACTTGGCAGGGCAAAATGCTGTATCGAGCAATGATCTTGAACTTGGTCTTTATGGTTATAGAGCAGAAGACATTACGGTTTATGAGCATGAAGGACGTATTGATCTATGGACTGGGCTAGCCGGCTCTCCGGTTGCGGTGACGTTAAAATCCCGACGTGGATATATGGATCTAAGAGGACTTGCAAGAATGCGGGCAATCGTTCGCACAAACAATCTGCATGCACTTCACCCGGTTATCAAACTTGCTGATGGTGTGCTTGCAGTAGGCAGTCAGTCTATTGAGACTGGAGGCGCTTTTCTCAGTGTTGAAGTGGCCTTTGAAAATCAGGATTGGTTTGTGCTTGACCCAGAAGAAGTAGCTGTAGGTGGTGCAGTTATGGATTTAGATCTGAGCCGAGTTGATGAAGTTGGCTTCGCCAATCTTTCTGCCGGAGGCGGGCATGGTTTTGCTGGTTGGAGTAATATCTCGACGCTAGAAGTCTTTTCTAATTCAATAACACGATAAAATTTGGAAAATAATGGTGACTAAATTTAAGCCTTTACTCGGAATTTTCATGTTTGGGTTGAGCATGCATACAGGAGCGGTTAGTGCCGCCGACTCTTCAACTAATGCAGGGCAGGTGGAACCTATGAATGTCCTGTTCATCATGGCGGATAATCAGCCTGCAGCTATTCTTGGCGCCTATGGTAATCCCGACGTGCGAACGCCAAATATCAATCAACTTGCATCTGAAGGTGTTCTATTTACTAACGCGTTTGCCGTGAACGGTATGTGTTCACCGACTAGGGCTACTTTGATGACCGGCTTAATGCCTTCTCAACATGGCGTGCATAACTGGCTTGATGACGCCAAGCTAGATGAATGGCCAGATGATTGGTCTGTTGTCGCCGAATACAGAACCTTACCGCAGACATTAGAAAACCGAGGCTATCAAACTGCAATGATCGGCAAATGGCATATGGGTCAGCCTTGGCAGGCGTCAATTGGCTATCAGCATTGGGTCACTTTTACTTACGGTCACACCTTGGATTTCTGGGACAATACTATTGTTGATAACGGTGAAACTTACCAAATTACCGATCGCCATATTGTCGATTTTTTTACGGAAGAAGCTGTCGACTATATTGAAAATGTTGATCATGATCAGCCATTCTATTTACAACTTAATTTCGACGGCCCCTACCTCAATCCGCCAACAAACACTGGGCCGGCAAGAAATCGTCATTATGAGTCTTATCTGGATGAAGATTTTGAATCATTCCCGCGAGTGCCAGTTAATGAAAACATCCTTGACCAACTTTTAGACCCAGACACTCCAGCTTTTATGAAGAATCAGCACCGGCAATCAATTCTTCATCACAATGATCCTGAATCTATGGCTAATGTTGCCTCGCAAAATACGATAGTTGATGATGGTGTTGGTAGAGTCCTTGAAGCTCTCAAGCAAGCCGGCCTGGATCAGAACACACTAGTAATATACTCATCTGACCAAGGTAATTTCTATGGCCAGCATGGTTTATGGCAGCACACTATAGTAACGACACCAAGCAACCTATATGAAGCGGCACTTAATATCCCGCTTATCATTCGTCATCCAGGTTCAATTGCTGCAGGTGAAACAAGTGATTTGTTTATTGGCCAATATGATATGGCAACGACAATACTCGACTATATAGGCATAGATGACGTTGAGTTTGAAAACAGTCCTGGAAATAGTTTCGCTAATTCATTGCTTGGCGAATCTATCGATTGGGAAAACGAAGTTTATTATGAACAAGAAGAATCACGAGGCGTTCGCACCCCAGAATTTGCTTACTGGAAACGCATAGATAGCCTGGGCGATAGTGAACTCTATGATATGACAAACGACCCTGGGCAATATTTCAATCTTATTGCTGATCCCGATTATCAGAGCATAGCAGCAGAACTAGATCGTAAAGTAAGGTCATTTTACGAAGAGTATTCAACTGAAAAATATGATCTCTGGAATGGTGGTACCGCTAAGGGTTCTGTTGCACGCCCAGGAATTTTCCAGGCCTTACACGGCGACCAATGGAAAACAGTCAGTGAGTCGCTGCCGCCTTTTGAAGAATAATTAGCACTATTCTTAACAATTTTTTGATGGAGCCTTCAATGAATAAATTTATGACACGCATTTTATTCACCTGCTTAATAGTACTCCCTGTCGCTGGATTTGCAGCAGAAAACCCTGATTGGACACGTTCATTTCCAGGTCACCGAGTGATCGGCAATCTTTATAGTGTTGGCACTTACGATTTGAGTGTGTTTTTGATTACCTCTGAAGCTGGTCATATTCTGATTAATACTGGTCTGGAAGATTCCACTGAGCAGATTAAAGATAACATTGAAGACTTAGGCTTTGCCTTGGAAGATGTGCGTATATTGCTCACCCAACAGGCACACTGGGATCATGTAGCAGCACTGGCTGAGATTAAACAAATCACGGGTGCAGAAGTGTGGGCGACTAAAGACGATAAGAGGGTGCTTGAAGATGGCGGCTTTAGTGATGCACATTTTGGTGGACGTCAAACTTTCGAGCCCTTAGCCGTTGAGAAAATTATTGTGCAAGATGATCTCATTGAATTAGGCGATATTCGTTTAACGGTTCATGATCATCCGGGCCATACTGAAGGCAGTTCCAGTTATGCCATGCTGGTGCAAGAAAATGGCCGGGAGTACAGGGTACTAATCGCTAATATGGGTTCCGTGAATCCTGGAAAACAACTAGCCGTTGACCCAACCTATCCTGGAGTCGCCGCTGACTTTGCGCATACCTTCACGCATCAAAAAAGCTTAGAGCCTGATGTCTGGGTAGCAGCCCATGCAATTCAGTATGATATGCATTCCAAATGGCAGCCGGGGCAAGCCTATAGTCCAGATACTTTTGTCGATCCAGAAGGCTACCTTGCTGCAGTAGAAAGTCATGAACAGGCCTTTCTAGAAGCCATGGCTTCTGAGCGAATCGAATAAAAAGGTTGCTTGTCTCCTTTATTAATTATGTCTGGCTTACTCTCTAAAGAACGTATCGTTGCTCAGCCAGGTTTCAACCGCTGGAAAGTCCCTCCTGCCTCAATAGCTATACATTTATGTATTGGCTCTGTGTATGCATGGAGCATATTCAATCTTCCTTTAACCAGAGCATTTGGTGTTGTGGCGCCAGCTTCCAATGACTGGAGTTTGCAGGACGTCACCTGGATATTTTCTGTTGCGATTGTTGCCCTCGGATTATCAGCTGCCTTTGCGGGCCGCTGGTTAGAAAAAGTCGGCCCTCGTATGGTCGGCGTTGTGGCTGCGATATGTTGGGGAGGCGGATTTCTAATTGGTGCACTTGGCATTTATATGCATCAACTTTGGTTACTTTATTTAGGTTATGGCGTAATTGGAGGTTGTGGGCTTGGCTTAGGATATGTTTCCCCGGTGAGCACCCTAATCCGTTGGTTCCCAGATCGTAGAGGTATGGCGACCGGCATGGCTATTATGGGTTTTGGTGGTGGCGCGATGATTGGTGCACCATTGAAGCGTTTTTTTATTCAACGGTTTTATGAAGCGCCAGAGTATCTAGGCACCGTTGATCAGTTAACTCTCATAACACAAGCGGGTCGGCGATTTGTTGAAAGAGCTGGCGAGCAACTTGAAGTGGTGGTGATTGGCGCCAACGATGTTGCCAGTATGCTTGTGCCAGGTCCCGAAGGGATTTATGTCGTAGGCACTGGTTCAGTAGGAGTGGCTCAAACCTTCCTGGTTTTAGGGGCGCTTTATTTTGTTGTTATGTTGATTGCTGCGTTTTCTTATCGAGTGCCGGCTGAAGGTTGGCAGCCAGAAGGCTTTGTTGCCCCGACAGAAGATTCTGAGCAACGCAGCATGTTGACCACGCATAATGTCGATATTGATGAGGCCTTAAAAACACCACAATTTTACCAACTCTGGATTGTGCTTTGCATGAATGTCTCAGCCGGAATTGGTGTGCTCGGTGTTGCCAGTACCATGATGAGTGAAATTTTTGGTACAACCTTACCATCTATTGTTGATGGTGCTTTTGCAGCGACTTATGTCAGCATGATCTCTGTATTTAATATGGTGGGTCGATTTATCTGGGCCAGTTCATCGGATTATATTGGGCGTAAAAATACTTACTGGATCTTTTTTGCTTTAGGTATTGTGCTTTATTGTTCTGTGCCTTTTGCTGCACAACAAGTGAGCGTCAATCCTGCTGTGACTTGGCTGGTATTATTTTATGGCGCTACCATGGTTATCTTTACTATGTACGGTGGTGGATTTGCAACTATCCCCGCTTATCTGGCGGATGTGTTTGGCAGCAAATATGTAGGCGGTATTCATGGGCGCTTACTCACTGCCTGGAGTACAGCTGGCGTACTAGGTCCACTAGCCATTACCTCTTTGCGTGAATCAGCGATAGCTCGAGCTATTGAACAATTGGCAAGTCAGGTAAATCCGGCTGATTTTCAGACACAATTTGGTGCTGGTTTAGATCAGTTGGATCAGTTGGTTGCTGCGCAAACTGTGACCATCTCACGATTGATGGAAATTGTACCTGCGGGTACTGTCGACCCAACGTCCGGGTTATATAACGGTACAATGTATCTCATGGCTGTGATGCTGGCGGTGGGTCTGGTTAGTAATTATTTAATGAAGCCAGTAAATGAAAAACATTACCTTAAGGAATAAAGTCGATTTTTATCGATTTGCATATGTGCCCCTTTGAAGGACATGTAATAGAATAGTCAGTAAATCAAAGACGCAGGTAAGAATTATGTTGAATGTGGCAATTGGCGGTTCAAATGGCCGAATGGGAAAATCACTTGTCCAAGCCGCTATGGATGAGCCTAAAATATCTATAGGCGCGGCATCAGTCACTGAGAATTGTCCTTCTTTAGGCGAGGATGTTGGTTTGATCAGTGGAGTAGGACCACTGCATGTGGTTACGGTTGATGATTTTGAGCAAGTCATGGATGATTTCGACTTAATGTTTGATTTCACAGGTACTGAAGCAACCATAATGCATTTAGATTTGTGCAGTCGTTATGGAAAAAAAATGGTGATCGGAACAACCGGATTCACCCTTGAAGAGAAGCAACACATTAAGGAAATCAGCGAGAAAATCGCTATCGTATTTGCCCCTAATATGAGTGTTGGTGTGAATGTCTTGTTTAAATTGATTGAACAAGCCACTGCGGTGCTTGGTGACTCCAGCGATATTGAAATTATAGAAGCCCACCATCGTCATAAAGTTGATGCCCCGTCAGGTACGGCTTTGCATATGGGTGAAGTTGCTGCAGGAGTATTAGGCAGAAATTTATCTGATGTTGCTGTATATGGTAGAGAAGGCCTTGTTGGAGAAAGACAGGATAAAACTATTGGCTTTGAAACCATTCGCGCCGGAGATATTATTGGAGACCATACTATTATGTTTGCCAGTCCTGGTGAGCGTATTGAAATCACTCATCGATCCAGTTCGCGCATGAACTATGCTGCTGGTGCAATTCGCGCTGCACTTTGGTTACAAGACAAGGAAAATGGCTTGTACAATATGCAGGATGTTCTGGGTTTATAAATAAAAGGCATTTATAAATAGAGGCTTCACGAAAATAATCGCCATAGCGTATTTTATTAGTCAACTTTACAAGCCCTCGTAGACATATAGGAAAATACTTAGCACTATGAAATCAGAGCTGCTCCGTTAAATCAACTTGCACTTCATTGAATAATCAGTATGGTGAAAGTATGTTTTAGTTAGTCAGCAAGAGGTACCTAGAAGGTGAGTAAAAAAGATAATAAAGCAAATATAGATTTATCCATTACGCGCAGGGATTTTGTTAACTCAACTTTGCTGGGTAGTGGAGCAGCTCTTCTTGCAATGCAGGCACCCTCATTTGCGCAGACACGAAGGGTAGAGACATTAACACCGGGTGTTGACGAAAGCTGGTACGGCTATGGCGGTATCGGTGATTATGCCCCTTCACACGGCAATAGTCCTGAAGTCGTTAATATGGCGCATAATTTACGAGATGGCATGTATGACGATGATAGCGATATCGACATTATCGATCTTGACGAAACATATGACCTGATCATCGTTGGAGCAGGTATGGCAGGATTAGGTGCGGCATATGAATACAGTAAAACCGCAAGCCCTGAGCAAAAATGCTTGATGATCGAAAATCATCCGATCTTTGGTGGCGAGTCAAAAAGAAACGAATTTGAAGTGGATGGAAGTTTGTTAATTGGTCCGCAAGGTGCAAATGGTTTTTCAGCACCATCAAACGAAGAAGCACTACGTTACCCTGATTTTAATCCAGATATTCGCTATATGGTTGAGTTGGGTATATCCACGGACTTTAGCTATGCGGAACTTAAAAATACCGACAAGAATATACAACTTGCTAAAGACAGCTACGGATTTCAATATTGGCAGGAAGAAATTACCTCAGTGGGCTACTACCTTGGGAAAGATGAAGAAGGGAAAAACCAGTGGTCAGTGGATCCTATTGGCAACGGTTACGCGGACATGGACGGATCTGAACAGGATAAACAGGATCTAGAAAATTGGCGCACGTTTAATTTTGAAACACCAGATCAACCGGATTTCGATCGGTGGATTGATAGTGTTACTTATAAGGAATATGTCGAAGATTATCTTGGCTTTAGCCCGTATGTAACGCGCCATGCGGATGTCATTTTAGCAGGGTCAGTTGGACTTGGTAGCGACGCGCTTTCTGCAAACAGTGCCAGAGGGCTAGGTATGCCAATTCTAGGTGGTAATACCGTTCAGCAAACTACTAGCGGACCGAGTGATTGGACAAGGCATTCATTGCCAGGTGGAAATGACGGATTTTCACGCCATTTTATTAAGAAGATAATCCCAAATGCTATTGAGGGCGATTATAATTTTAACGATATCCTTAACGGAAAAGTTAGATTTTCTGAACTTGATAACCCCACTAACCCTATAAGAATGCGTTTGCGCTCGATGGTTGTAAATGTTGAGCATGACAGCGCCGATCCAGATAATTCAGAGGGCGTCTTTGTCACATATTCCAATGATAATAAGACTTACCGCGTAAAAACCAAGAAGCTGATTATGGCATCAGGTGGCTGGGTTAACCAATATGTTGTGCGAGATATGCCGGATGATATTAACGAAGCATATAGTAGTTTCAATCATGTGCCTTTTTTGATTGCTAATGTTGCTGTTAAAAACTGGCGGTTTATGGAGGAATTGGGCATTAGTAGTAGCGTTTGGAGAGACGGTATTTTTGGCAATTCTTGTAATGTGCGACTCCCCATGACGGTGGGTGATTACCAACCGGAAATTGATCCAGACAAGCCAGCGATCGTAACTTTTTACGTGCCGTTTTATTATCCTGGGCTTGATATGGTGCAGCAGGGAATTCGAGGAAGGGCAGAGCTTTTCTCAACTAGTTATGCGGAGTATGAAGAAAAAATTCGCGCACAAATGCTTGAGCTTTTCGGCGAAACCGGCTTCGATCCAGATGAAGATATAGCGGGGATTATTTTAAATAGATGGGGTCATGCTTATGTAACTCCTCAACCTGGTTTCTTCTTTGGTGTTGATGGTAAGCCTGCTCCAAGTGATGTTATTCGCCAGGGGTTTGGCCGCATCGCCTTCGCCCATTCAGAGTTGCAAGGAAATCAGCATTGGGGCCCGGCTGCGGACGAAGGAAAACGCGCGGTAAGAGAACTGGCGAAGTTTGATTGATTTGGAATGTTAATCATATTGCCAGAGTAAGTCGTTGCTTGATCACCATGATGTTCCAAACCTAAGACATTATTCCGGCATAATCCGCTTATAATCCCAAACTAAAATTCCTCCCGTTATTGAGAAGAATTAGAGCTGGTAGTTAACAATTCTGCACCATGGGTAGCTAGCCTGATAGCCAAAAATGGCCAGCAAGACATAAACGCTATGCAATGACTATAGAATTACTTACCAAACATGTAGAAGCACAAAAGGGCTGCACTAAGTGTCCAGAAATGCATCGACCTGCTGTCAGCTGTGGTCCAGTGCTAAGCAAAGTTGTGCTAGTCGGGCAGGCTCCAGGCGTTAAAGAGCCGATATTGCAACGGCCTTTTGCCTGGACTGCTGGTAAAACGCTATTTGGCTGGTTCCAGCAATATACAGGTCTGGATGAAGCGCAATTTAGAGAGTCAGTTTACATGACGGCGGTTTGTCGCTGCTATCCAGGGAAAAATCCCAAAGGTGGAGATCGGGTACCTAATCAGACTGAAATAAATAATTGTAAAACTTGGTTGGATGCAGATTTCAAACTGCTAGAACCAGAATTGGTAATAGCGGTGGGTAAATTGGCAATACAACAGTTTGTAAGCTTTGATAAACTGGTCGAGGTGGTGGGGCAGACATTTACTATTGAAAGAAGTGGTGTTGAGTTTGATGTTATTCCTTTACCTCACCCATCTGGGGTCTCAACCTGGCCGCGAATGGAGCCAGGTAAAACACTGCTGCAGCAGGCACTGCAGCAGATTAGTGAGCATAATGCTTTTCCAAATAAATAGTGCTTTTACTATTTAATAAAACAACAAAGGATCAAAAATGAATCTGATGGTGTTAATAAATTTACTATTATTTGCAGGTTTGATTTATGTACTGATTGGCATGACTGGCAAAGGCTTCTCTCTGAGCCAAAGAGTCTTTACAGCCTTAATGCTGGGTATAGCTTTTGGCATATTGCTGCAGTTGTTTTACCAATCAAGCCCTGAGGCCATTCCCGAGACTCTGGAGTGGAGCAATGTGGTCGGCACTGCTTATGTGAGCTTGTTGAGAATGATTGTAATGCCTTTGATTCTTGTCTCAATTTTGGCGGCTGTGATTAAGTTAAGTGACCTGGCAAATCTTGGAAAAATTAGTATTTCAGTGATAGGGCTTCTGCTATTTACGACCATGATAGCCGCCATTGTTGGTATCGTTATTAGCCTTGTCTTTGGTTTGAGTGCCGAAGGCTTCACACAGGGAGCCAGGGAACTGGCTAGAGAAGAAGTCTTACTTGACCGTCAAGCAGGTTTAAGTGCGATGAGTTTTCCTGATTTAGTTAGCTCATTCTTGCCGCAAAATATCTTTTTCGATCTTGCAGGCCTACGTGATACCTCGGTTATTGCTGTGGTGATTTTTTCCATTATTCTGGGTATTGCGGGATTACAAATGACCAAAGATGATGCTGAGAAAGGCGCTAATTTTAGGCATTTCATCGATATATCACAGGCTTTGGTGTTGAAACTTGTGCGCCTGGTTATTGGCTTTACACCTTATGGCGTGCTGGCTTTAATTTTTAATGTGGCGGCAAGCTCTGATCTGGGAGATATACTGGATCTGCTGAATTTCATATTAGCCTCTTATTTAGCCATTCTAGTGATGTTTGTTATACACGGCTTCCTGTTATTCTTATTCAAGGTTAACCCGATAGACTATTTTAAAAAGGTAGGACCGGTGCTGGCCTTTGCCTTTACCTCCAGAAGTTCGATGGCAACCATTCCGCTTAATGTTGAAACTCAGGTTAATGACTTGGGTAATTCATCTGTAATAGCTAATTTCTCTGCCAGTTTTGGATCGACTATTGGTCAGAATGGTTGCGCCGGTATTTATCCGGCCATGTTAGCGGTAATGACTGCGCCGAGTATGGGGATCGATCCTACCAGTATTAGTTTTTTAGTCACCTTGGTTGCTATTGTCACTATTAGTTCCTTAGGCGTGGCAGGCGTTGGTGGTGGCGCTACTTTTGCAGCATTAATGGTTTTACCTGCAATGGGCTTACCTGTTGTGTTAGTCGCCTTGCTAATATCAATTGAGCCACTAATCGATATGGCGCGGACTGCGTTGAATGTGAGTGGCGCTATGACAGCAGGCACAATTACCTCACGCCTTTTGGCCCCCGGCGATAATAGACAGACAGAAGAAATAGAAGAAGCAGGAGCAAGTGAATAAAATGAATTACCTTATTACGGCTGATGAATTATTACAGCAACAAAACAGCGACGCTATAGTCGTGTTTGACTGTCGTTGCAGTCTTATGGATGCTGAAGCAGGAAAAAAAGCCTATCTACAAGGGCATATCCCTGGCGCTTTTTATGCTGATTTAAATAAACAACTGAGTAGCCCACACCAGCCTGGAATCACTGGCAGGCACCCCTTGCCAGATAGGGATAACTGGATTAATCAGGTGCAGCATTGGGGTATTCGTCCGGAGCATAGAGTGGTTGTTTATGATGATGTTGGCGGTGTGTTTGCGTCCAGATTGTGGTGGCTTTTACGCTGGGTAGGGCACGATAATACGGCAGTATTAAATGGCGGTTGGCAGGCCTGGCTTGATGCAGGCGGAGAAAGCACTGAGAAAGTTCCTGAAGGTTTGGAAAGGTCAGACTTTGATTACGCTGCTCTTGAGCCTCTCACTCTGACCATTGATGTTGACGATATAGATACAGGCAATCAGTTATTGCTTGATGCTCGTGAAGCAAAACGCTTTGCCGGAGAAATGGAGCCTATTGACCCTATTGCCGGTCATATACCAGGCGCAATTTGCTCTCCTACAAGCGGCAACACCAATGCCACCGGAGAGTTTAAATCAGCTGAGGAATTACGGGAAAAATTTGCTCCGGCACTTGAGGCGGGTCAAAAAGAGATAGTCTGCTATTGTGGCTCAGGCGTGAGCGCAGCTCAGAATGTTCTTGCTATGCGTGTTGCCGGTTTAGATGAGCCAAGACTATATGTGGGATCCTGGAGTGAATGGATAACTGACTCAACTAGACCTATTGCTACTAATACTGAATAAACACCAATTAAGCGCTTATTAAATACTAATGAAAAAAGCTGTTTTCCTTACATTAAGCCTACCTGCATTTGCGTTGCTAAGTGCGGCTCAGGCCTTAGCGCAAGCTTCTGTAGAACATGACTACTTAAGCCTGATTTCGGAATATGTTTATAAAATTGAAAATATTTACGATGGTAATTGGGCCTTTACCTACACTGTAGAAGATAAACTTGAGATGGAGACTCGAACGGTTCGAAGAGACACAAGTTTGCCTTTCTTGGAAAGCGAAACCTTACTGGCGATCAACGGTATGTCGCCCTCTGCAGAAAGGCTACAAAGTCATGCTGAAAGAAGACAGCGCGCATTGCGTCGTAGACAAAACAATCAGAATCGACCAGTGGAAGATGAAGAAGAAGGCAATGAACAAGAACGGTTTATTGAGATGATCATTCCAGAGAGTATTCGCGTCATAAAGCAGGAAAATGAATTACTTTACCTTGGCTTTCAAGCAATCGAAGAAGAGCGTGAAAAAATTTATGAAAATCTCCAGGGCACGTTAATACTGGATCTTGAAGCAGAATATATAAAAGAGTTGCAAGTGAGCGTTAAAGAGCCGTTCTCCCCATTTTTGCTGTCAAAAATACAAGAAGGCTATTTTTCGATACGCTTTAACTTATTTGATGGCGTGCCCATGCAATCAGAAATAAGCTTTGAGTTGCAAGGCCATGCCTTTTATATCAGAGATCTATCTGAAGATCGTGAAGTTGAATGGACGGACTTTGAAAGAATTTAGTCTGTTACAAGCACTATGAAAATCTCATCTGGGGTAAGTAGTTATTAAAGGCATTCATTATTTGCAGTTAATTATACTTGCTGCTGTGTGGGGATCTTCCTTTCTGTTTATGCGCATAGCCAGCCCTGAATTCGGCCCGATTTCGCTCATATCGCTGCGTTTATTTATCTCTGCAATAGCGCTTTTTCCTTTTCTGCTTTACAGGAAAGAGATTAAAGTGGTGCTAGCGAACTGGCCTAAGTTTTTATGGTCAGGACTTAATACCACAGCGGTTCCCTTTACTTTATTTAGTTATGTCACGCTTTCGCTAACGGCCGGAAATACATCACTGCTAAATGGCACAGTCCCAATGTTTAGCGCGATCATTGCGTGGTTCTGGCTAAAAGAGAAACTGTCCATTATTGGGGTCGTGGGGTTAATACTGGGTTTTCTCGGGGTTTTTGTTCTAGCTTCTCCGGAGGGTGGCGCCTCCCAGGTTTTATGGCTGCCAGTCTTAGCGGCGCTATTTGCCTCGGCTTCATATGGCTACGGTAGTTGTTTCTCGCGACTTCATATGCAGGGTTTTTCATCAATTACTATCGCAGCAGGCACGCAATTTTTTGCAGCATTATTTATGCTGCCCTTTGGTTTACTTTTTTGGCCTGAAACTAGCCCTTCGATGCTATCCTGGGCAAGTGTTTTTTCGCTGGGTATCGTCAGTACGGCATTTTCCTTGATTTTTTTCTTTCGCTTATTGCAACAGGTTGGCGTTGCAAACACAGTTTCAGTGGCTTATTTGATTCCTATATTCGGCATACTTTGGGGCTATCTATTTCTTGATGAAGCGGTAACTTCTGCTATGTTAATTGGTGGCTTCGGTATATTTATTGGTATTGCGTTGACAACTGGCTCTATTGGGAAAAAATAATTATAAACTTTGAAAAATATCATCAGTAGCTCTGGACATATGAGGAGGTATTTTTATAGAATACTCCCTCAAGATGAGTGGTCCTGAATTGGAAAAAAATTGATAAAAAGCGGAATGAGTTTTTGCTCCTTCCGCTTTTTTTTAGATGTTATTTTTGTTTTTGTGTTCAGAAATGAAAGTGCATTTATAAACCCGCCACAGGCACAACTCTCCCAAAAAGTAATTTATATACCAGCAATAAACTGAGGAAGTTTATAGTGTCATCTAGCGCCTACAAATCAGCCATTCTCGTTTTAGAAGACGGTTCTATATTTAAAGGTAAGGCTATTGGGGCCGAAGGCATATCAACCGGAGAAGTGGTTTTCAACACGGCCATGACGGGTTATCAAGAAATACTAACCGACCCTTCCTATGCCAAACAAATCGTTACATTAACTTATCCACATATTGGCAATACAGGTACTAACTCGGAAGATGAAGAGTCCAGTCAGGTATGGGCAGCCGGTTTGGTGATTAGAGACTTACCCATGCTGGCCAGTAACTTCCGCAATGAACAAAATCTAGATGCTTATTTGCAAGCGCGAAATATTGTGGCAATTGCAGATATCGATACGCGGCGCTTAACCCGAATCCTGCGCGACAAAGGCGCTACTAATGGCTGCTTATTAGCAGGATATATTGTGTCTGAAGACATCGAGGCGGCTAAAGCACAAGCCTTACAAGCTGCAAAAGATTTCCCGGGCTTAGTCGGCATGGATCTGGCCAAAGAAGTCACTTGCTCAAGTCAATATGAATGGACTGAAGGCAGCTGGCAACTTGGGCAGGGCTACGACGGACAAGCCCCTGCAACTAACTATCATATAGTCGCTTATGATTTTGGCGTAAAACGAAATATCTTACGTATGCTGCGAGATCGAGGCTGTCAGGTAACCGTTGTTCCTGCTCAAACACCAGCCAGTGAAGTGTTAAGCATGAATCCTGATGGTGTGTTTTTATCCAATGGTCCGGGTGATCCTGAGCCATGTGATTATGCAATAGCGGCGATTAAAGAAATTTTAGAGACGGCTACACCGGTGTTTGGTATTTGCCTGGGTCACCAGTTACTAGCCTTGGCCAGTGGTGCGCAAACAGCACAAATGAAGTTGGGCCATCATGGCGCTAATCACCCTGTGCAAGATGAAGAGCAGGGTCGAGTATTTATCACCAGCCAAAATCACGGCTTTGCAGTAGATGAGGCAAGCTTGCCAGAGAATTTAAAGGCGACTCATCATTCTTTATTTGATGGCTCACTGCAGGGAATTCATAGAACTGATAAAGCTGCCTTTGGGTTCCAGGGGCACCCTGAAGCTAGCCCTGGACCGCATGATATAGCCCCAGTTTTTGATCATTTTATTAAACTAATGAGTGATAGGTTGAGATAACTAAAAGCATGCCTAAACGTACTGACATCAACAGCATATTAATCATCGGGGCAGGCCCAATTGTTATTGGACAGGCTTGTGAATTTGACTATTCAGGTGCTCAAGCTTGCCAGGCTTTGCGAGAAGAAGGTTACCGAATTATTTTGGTGAATTCGAATCCGGCTACCATTATGACCGATCCTGATATGGCGGACGCAACATATATTGAGGCGATAGAATGGCAGGTTCTTGAAAAAATTATCGCCAAAGAAAAGCCCGATGCGATATTGCCAACCATGGGGGGCCAAACAGCGCTTAACTGCGCATTAGACCTTGATAAGCATGGCGTGCTAGAAAAATATGGTGTGGAATTAATCGGCGCTAAAAAGCATGCAATTGATAAAGCCGAAGATCGAGAATTATTTGATGACGCTATGGTGGCTATCGGCCTGGAAACACCAAAACACAGAATGGCTCGAAGCATGGAAGATGCCTTAGACGCTCAAAAAGAACTGGGCTTCCCTTGTATTATTCGTCCGTCATTCACCATGGGTGGTAGTGGTGGAGGTATTGCTTACAACAAAGAAGAGTTTGAAGAAATTTGTAAGCGCGGGCTTGATCTGAGTCCAACAAATGAATTGTTGATTGATGAGTCTTTAATTGGCTGGAAAGAATATGAATTGGAAGTCGTCAGAGATAAAAATGATAACTGCATAATTGTATGTAGCATCGAAAACTTTGACCCCATGGGTGTGCACACCGGTGATTCAATTACGGTTGCTCCATCGCAGACCTTAACCGATAAGGAATATCAAATTATGCGTAATGCTGCGATTGCAATATTACGTGAAATTGGTGTTGAGACTGGTGGCTCTAATGTGCAGTTTGGTGTTAACCCTGAAGATGGACGCATAGTGGTCATCGAAATGAACCCACGAGTATCGCGTTCTTCAGCATTGGCTTCAAAAGCAACTGGCTTCCCGATAGCCAGAGTGGCAGCAAAGCTGGCGGTTGGCTTCACGCTTGATGAATTGAGTAACGAGATTACCGGCGGTGCAACACCGGCTTCCTTTGAGCCATCCATTGATTATGTAGTCACTAAGATTCCTCGTTTTACTTTTGAAAAATTTCCACAAGCGCCGGATCGTTTAACGACTCAAATGAAATCTGTGGGTGAGGTGATGGCGATCGGACGGACTTTCCAGGAATCCCTGCAAAAAGCTTTGCGTGGCATGGAAATAGGTATCAGCGGTTTGGATCCTGTGCATGATATTGAATCAAGTGATGCCGATAATATTTTGTTACGCGAATTAAAAGAGGCAGGCTGTGATCGCATTCGTTATGTCGCTGATGCTTTTCGTAAAGGCATGAGCGTTGAGGAATTGTTTGAGCACACGGCAATAGATCGTTGGTATTTGATACAAATTGAAGACATTATTTTGGAAGAAAAAGCTTTAGCTAATGAGGGCATAAGTGCATTAGATAAAGATTTTCTTTTCCGACTGAAACGTAAAGGCTTCTCCGATAAACGCCTTGCAGACATCTTGCATGTTGATGAGCATTTAATACGCAACAAGCGCTATGAGTTAGATATTCGACCCGTATATAAACGCGTGGATACCTGTGCCGCAGAGTTCCGTTCGACAACTGCTTATATGTATTCCACATATGAAGAAGAATGCGAAGCCGAGGTCAGTGATCGCGAAAAAATAATTGTGCTTGGCGGTGGCCCTAACCGAATTGGTCAGGGTATTGAATTCGATTATTGCTGTGTCCATGCTGCACTCGCCATGCGCGAAATGGGTTACGAAACTATAATGGTTAACTGTAATCCTGAAACTGTGTCGACTGACTATAATATTTCTGATCGGCTATATTTTGAACCTATCACTCTCGAAGATGTGTTGGAAATAGTTCATATCGAAAAGCCCAAAGGCGTCATTGTACAGTTTGGTGGGCAGACTCCACTAAAATTAGTAACCAGTTTAGAAGAGCTTGGCGTACCAATAATAGGAACCTCAGCAGATGCTATCGACCGTGCTGAAGACCGCGAACGCTTCCAGAAAATGATTCAAAAGTTAGGCTTATTACAGCCACCAAACGCTACAGTAAGAAGTTTGGAGCAAGCCATCACAGAAGCTGACAATATTGGATACCCTCTGGTGGTTAGGCCCTCTTATGTGTTGGGCGGCAGAGCAATGGAAATTGTTTATAACGAAGCTGAATTGAAACGTTATATTAAGGAAGCCGTGCAAGTGTCTAATGAGAGTCCAGTGCTATTAGATTACTTCCTGAATTCAGCCATTGAAATGGATGTCGATGTGGTAAGCGATGGTAAACAAGTTGTGGTCGGTTCCATAATGCAGCATATCGAACAGGCTGGCGTGCACTCAGGTGATTCAGCTTGCTCATTGCCTCCTTATAGCTTGCCAATGGATATACAGAATATTATTAGAGAGCAGTGCGTCAAGATGGCTATTGAACTAGGTGTCGTAGGCTTGATGAATGCGCAGTTGGCTTACCAGGACGGTGAAGTGTATATCATTGAGGTAAACCCGCGGGCATCAAGAACAGTTCCCTTTGTTTCAAAATGTATAGGTGTTTCGCTGGCGAAAATAGCGGCAAAATGCATGGTAGGTATTAGCTTAAAAGAATTAGGTTTTACTGAAGAAATAGTGCCAACTTTCTATTCAGTGAAAGAAGCTATTTTCCCTTTCAACAAGTTTCCTGGAGTAGATCCAATCCTTGGGCCGGAAATGAAATCAACAGGAGAAGTCATGGGGACAGGCTCAACATTTGCGGAAGCCTATTATAAATCTCAAAGTTTTAGTGCAATGAACATAAAACAAGGCGGCAAGGTTTTTATTAGTGTCAGGGATGCAGATAAAGCTGAACTTCCTGAAGTGGCAAAAAGTTTTCATGATCTCGGTTTTCAACTTATTGCGACTAAGGGTAGTGCGGATGTGATTGCTAAAGCTGGTCTGCCTGTTGAAAAAGTGAATAAAGTAATGGAAGGTCGTCCTCACATAGTAGATATGTTGAAAAATGATCAAATAGACCTTATCGTAAACACTACTGAAGGTAGACAGGCGATTGCCGATTCAGCAACTATCCGAAGCACAGCCTTACGCCATAGTGTGTATTGCACCACGACAATTGCCAGTGCCAAGGCGGTGTGCGATGCTTTCATTTTCGGCGGGGATATTTCAGTAAACAGTCTGCAAGACCTGACTGCCTCTGTACAATAATCCAGACAAGTTTTGAGTCTTTACATATATTAGGAAGAGCATGAGAAAAGTACCTATGACATTCGGCGGTGCCGAGGCGTTGAGAGAAGAACTCAATGAATTGAAAACCCAAAAGCGGCCAAAAATAGTTCAAGCAATTGCCGAAGCTAGAGAGCACGGCGACCTTAAAGAAAATGCTGAATATCATGCTGCGCGTGAACAGCAGAGTTTTTGTGAGGGGCGCATTAAAGAGATTGAAGGAAAGCTGGCTGATTCGGAAATAATTGATATCAGAACAATACCTCACACCGGCAGAGTGATTTTTGGTACTACAGTAACTTTGTATAACCTGGATACAGAGCAAAAAGTGACCTATCAGATAGTCGGTGAAGATGAAGCTGACGTGAAAAATAATAAAATTTCAGTAGGCTCCCCAATTTCTCGTGCCATGATGGGAAAAGCTGAGGGTGATGAAATAGTCGTAAAAGCCCCGGGTGGTGATGTCGAATATGAAATTGAAAAAGTGCAGCATCTTTAAGCAATAAGAATTCTTATACACCTTTTTGTGACTCCTTTGAATTGCAATCCTGGCAATAAAAATCTGCTATGATGCGCGCCTGACATCATCAGGCAAATCTCATGAACTCCGCGCCATTTAAAGACTTAGCCCTTCGTCCTGAACTACAGGTGAGCATTACGACGCTCGGCTATGAGGTAATGACGCCCGTTCAAGAGCAGACTCTTCCTCATTTGCTTAGCGGCAAAGATTTGATCGCCCAGGCTAAGACGGGTAGTGGCAAAACAGCAGCGTTTGCAATCGGCTTACTCAATAAACTCGAGGCGCAATCCTACTACACTCAGGCGCTTGTGTTATGTCCGACTCGAGAATTGGCGGACCAGGTAGCGGCAGAAATTCGTAGGCTTGCAAGCACTATCCCTAACACCAAGTTACTCACCCTCTGCGGCGGTAAACCCATGGGTCCGCAACTGGCATCTTTACGGCGTGATCCGCACATTATTGTAGGGACTCCAGGACGTGTCCTGAAACATATCGAGAAAGAAACCTTACATCTTGAAAAAGTCGAAACCCTGGTTTTGGATGAAGCCGACCGCATGTTGGATATGGGCTTTCATGACGACATTATGCAAATTATCAGTCAGACGGGTGACTCAAGACAGACTTCCCTGTTCTCAGCGACCTACCCTGAAGGTATTAAGCAAATTAGTGACAAGGTGCAACGAAATCCAGTTGATATTCGTGTCGAAGCCAGCCATCACAGCCCAGATATCGAACAGCTTTTCTATCAAATAGACAAGAATGAGCGGGAAGAGGTGTTGTTTAAACTGATTGCACATTATCAACCTGAGTCGACTTTGGTGTTCTGCAATACCAAACAGCAGTGTCAGCAAGTTGCGAATGAATTACGTCAACACGACTTGCACGCATTAGCCTTGCATGGTGATCTGGAACAGTTCGAGCGAGATCAGGTGCTCACCCAGTTTTCCAGTAAGAGCAGTTCGATTTTGGTTGCTACGGATGTGGCCGCACGTGGTCTTGATGTCAAAGAGCTGGCTGCTGTTATCAATTTTGAACTCAGTCACGATCCCGAAGTGCACATCCACCGTATCGGGCGTACGGCTCGGGCAGGCAGTAAGGGGCTGGCTTTGAGTCTGTTCACCGATTCCGAAAGTCGACGCTTGCAAGCCATCGAAGAATATCAAGGTTCGCCAGCCATTTTAGCCAGCACGTCGACACTTAAGGTACCGAAAAATTTAAAACTTTATCCTCCTATGGTCACTGTATTTGTGAATGCTGGTCGTAAGGACAAGCTAAGGCCGGGAGACTTGCTTGGCGCATTAACAGCTGGTGGGGAAATTGCAGGTGAGCAGATAGGCAAGATTAAACTGTTTGATAAGGTCGCTTACGTTGCCGTCGAACAGAAGGTGGCAAAGCTGGCGCTTACGATTCTTAGTGATGGAAAAATAAAGGGAAGAAAATTCAGGGTTCGCTTATTGCGCTAGATGCATTCTAGTAAGTAAGTTTAAACCGGAATTTGCTTAGTCCCAGTTATCTATTGCAAGTAGACCCAAGTTAAAAGCGCGTCCATCAACTCCACTCCAGGGCCGCGATCTGCTAACTCATGATTAATGATTCCGCTCACTACAAAGGTCTTATTACTGCGGGAATACACGTATCCAGCAACAGCAGATACTTCATCTAGGGTGCCTGTTTTAACATGCATGCGACCTGTCATGTTGTCACCACGAAGCCGGTTTCGCATGGTGCCGTCAAGTCCGTTTATTGGCAATGAAGCAATGTACTCTGGCATATAAGCACTGGTGTATGCGGTTTGTAATATATCGCCTAGCAATGAAGTACTGACTCGAGTTTCACGAGACAGACCGGCGCCATTGGATAACTGCAATTGATTTGACGCTAGGCCTTTCAATTCCAGGTAAGATTGTACTGTCTCTATGCCCTTTTCAACGGTAGCAGGCGAGCCTAGAAGCTCTGCTCCTAGTGTCAGCAACAGGTGTCTTGTCATAAGGTTGTTACTAAATTTATTAATCGATTTGATGACATCTGACAAGGGAGATGATGACCAGATTAGAATTGGTTCGAGATTGTCAGGTGCTTCACCTAGCATCAAACGGCCTGCTAAATCGCCGCCTAACTCTTCCCACAATTCATTAAACAGCCCGAAGGTATAACCAGGCGCATCTAATACTTCTCTAGTCATTTGATACTGAAGACAGCCTGAAGGAAACTGCCCTTCAAAAATCACTTCTGTCGAGTCATTTTGATTAATATTAAAGCTGATTCCTCGTTGGTAACCACGACAAGAGCCGTTGACCTGCCTCAGGCGGTTTTCTATTTTAAGATTCGGTAGTTGTGGATCAGTATGTATAATCACATTGCGACCATTCGGATCGGGATAAAAATAAAATGCCACTGACTGAAAATTGGAAATAACTGCGTTTGGATTAGTGTTATAGGAGCGGCCACCCTGATTATCTAAATCATCTTCTTGCTCAACAGAGGGGTCGAAATAACTACCATCAAGCACCAGGTTACCAGTGATGTATTCAATGCCGGTTCTTTGTAGAGCTTTTAGCATACTGCGAAGTTGTTCTTCGACTAGGAAAGGGTCTCCGCCGCCTTTCAACAACAGGTCTCCCTGGAGAATCCCATCGGCCACTGAACCCAGTGCATATAACTCCGTCTTCCAGGTAAAAGCTGGGCCCAGAGTTTCCAGTGCGGCAAGGGTTGTAATTGTTTTCACAGCAGAGGCAGGATTCATCGGCTGATCTGCGTTAAACGCTAATAAAGGGTCAGCAGCCCCAACTTCCCTAACAAAAAAGCTGACGCTACTTGCTGGAAGATTATGTCCATCCAATACGCGTTGTACTCGTGGAGGAATATCACCTATATCGGTTTCTATAATATCGATTTCTATAATTTCTTGCGCCTGAGTCGTCATTACTGACAATGCCGACAACGCAGTCAAAGTAATTAGAAAATAATGCAATAATTTGAACATGAAGTTGAATTCCTCATTGTCGATGGTAATGCTTACTGTTTATAGCGCAGTATATTTGAAAGTTTTGGATTGGGATTTTTTGCTGGTTTATAGATTAACGCGACGTGCCCAATTAACTGAACTAATTCAGCACCTCGGGATTTACATATTGAATGGACCAAGGCTTTTTTTGCCTCTCGGTCATTACTATGAACTTTAATTTTGATAAGCTCATGATCTTTTAATGCGCGATCAATTTCTGAGTTTATGTTGTCATTCACGCCCTTGGCAATAATTACAATAGGCGATAATTGATGACCTATACTACGAAATTGTTTTTGTTGCTTATTATCGAGAGACATACTGAGCTGTCCTAAAAATTGATCCATTCTACCTAAATTCCCGTAACTTAAGTAAATATTAAATGGTTAAAGTTAGTAAGAACAAAAGTAAGAGCAGTCAAAGCTGGTTGAAAGAGCATAGGGACGATATCTATGTTCGCCAATCTAAAGTGGACGGTTATCGTTCAAGAGCTGCGTATAAATTGTTGGAGATTAATAAGAAAGACCATTTATTTAAAAAGGGCATGACCGTCGTCGATTTAGGTGCTGCCCCCGGAGGTTGGTCTCAGGTTGCATACCACATGGTGCAGCCTGGGGGAATGGTGCTTGCCACTGATATCCTTGCCATGGACGATATTCCCGGTGTGGACTTTGTACAAGGTGATTTCACCGAAACCAGCTGTTTGGACGAGCTTTTACTAAAGTTGGGAGACAGGCAAGTTGACCTTGTTATTTCTGATATGGCCCCCAATATAAGTGGTATGTCTGAAATTGATCAGCCGAGAGCCATGCATTTGATTGAATTGGCCGTAGACTTTGCTGAAAACAAACTACAGACAGGCGGTTCTTTGCTAATGAAAGTCTTTCAGGGAGAGGGCTTCGAGACTTTATTGAAGCAGCTAAGAGCCGACTACCATAGCGTGTTAAGTCGGAAACCAGATGCTTCCAGAGCACGATCTAAGGAAATTTATCTGCTGGCTAGAGGCAAAAAAGCATAGTTTTTATTAAAACTATTGTTTTGAAGAAGCCCAAAGATAATGAACAATGATAGGAATAATCAGCTATTCATGCCAAAATAAAGGCAATATTAACAGTTAGCTAGATAGAAAAAATCCACCAGACTTTCCTGAGTTTACAAAACTAATGTATTGGTGACTCGGTAAAGAGTAAGGAGGGAGTATAAGCTCTTGAATGATATGGCAAAAAATTTATTACTTTGGATGATTATTGCGGCGGTTTTACTGACCGTTTTTAATAATTTCAGCCAACCCACTTCTTCGGAACAGTTGATCTATTCAGATTTTATTGCTGAAGTTCAAGCTGGACAGATTTCTGAGGTCAATATTAGCAATCTCAGTATTCTTGGCGAACGCAATAATGGCAGTAGATTTACTACTGTTTTGCCATATTTCGGCGACGATAAATTATTAGATGACCTTTTAGCCAATGATGTTGACGTTAGGATTACTGAACCTGAACGTCAAAGCATCTGGACACAGTTGCTGGTGGCTAGTTTCCCAATTCTTATTATTATTGCCGTTTTCATGTTTTTCATGCGGCAGATGCAAGGTGGCGGAGTTGGCGGTAAAGGCGGTCCGATGGCCTTTGGCAAAAGTAAGGCCAAAATGCTGAGTGAAGATCAGGTCAAAATTACTTTTGCTGATGTTGCCGGTGTAGATGAAGCTAAAGAAGATGTTAAAGAGCTGGTTGATTTCCTAAGAGAGCCAGATAAGTTCGAACGCTTGGGTGGAAGAATTCCACGTGGCGTTTTAATGGTTGGCCAGCCTGGTACTGGTAAAACCTTACTAGCTAAAGCTATTGCTGGTGAAGCAAAAGTTCCATTCTTCTCAATCTCAGGTTCTGATTTTGTAGAGATGTTTGTGGGTGTTGGGGCTTCTCGTGTGCGTGATATGTTCGATCAAGCTAAAAAGCAATCACCCTGTATTATTTTTATTGATGAAATTGATGCGGTAGGACGACATCGTGGTGCCGGACTTGGTGGCGGACATGATGAGCGTGAACAAACCTTAAATCAGCTACTCGTTGAGATGGATGGTTTCGAAGGTAATGACGGCGTTATTGTTATAGCAGCAACTAACCGACCCGACGTATTGGATCCGGCTTTATTGCGACCAGGTCGTTTCGACCGACAAGTTGTTGTTGGACTACCTGACATCCGAGGACGTGAACAAATATTAAAAGTGCATATGCGAAAAGTACCAATTTCTGATGGCGTTAATGCCTCTGTATTGGCGCGTGCAACTCCTGGATTTTCTGGAGCAGATTTAGCTAATTTGGTGAATGAGTCGGCTTTGTTTGCAGCTCGTGGACAGAAGCAAAAAGTCACCATGGAAGAATTCGAAAAAGCCAAAGATAAAATCATGATGGGTGCCGAGCGTAAATCCATGGTGATGTCCGATAAGGAAAAAATGAACACGGCTTATCACGAAGCTGGCCATACAATTGTTGGTCGTCTTGTGCCTGAGCATGACCCTGTTTACAAGGTCAGCATTATTCCACGCGGACGTGCCTTAGGTGTCACTATGTTCTTACCTGAGGAAGATCGTTATAGCCACAGTAAGCAAAGTATTCTGAGTCAGATATGTTCACTTTATGGTGGTCGTATAGCTGAAGAAATTACTCTGGGTAAAGATGGCGTTACAACGGGAGCTTCCAATGATATTCAACGGGCAACTCAAATGGCTCATAATATGGTCAAGAAGTGGGGCTTGTCTGAAAAGCTTGGACCACTTCAATATGATGATGAGCAAGAAGAAGTTTTCCTTGGGCGCTCAGCAGGCAATACTGCTAAAGTGTTATCACTAGATACAACTAAAGCTATTGATGAGGAAGTTCGATGCCATTATCGATTCTTGCTACAGCAAAGCTTACGAGATATTGAAAGAAAATCGAGATGTACTTGAAGCAATGAAAGACGCTTTAATGGAATATGAAACGCTTGATGTTGGTCAGATTGATGATCTGATGGCTAGGAAAACACCTCGGACGCCTGCTGAGTGGGATGATGATGATTACCAGTCAGGGACGCCAACTTCTGCAAACAAAGAAGAAGATAAAAAAGATCTTAATAAAGAGACTAAAGATTCTTCGGAAAAACCAATTGGTGGTCCTGCGGGAGAACACTAATCCATGTTTATTTAACGCAGAAAAGGAGCTCAATGAGCTCCTTTTTTAATGTCTGAATGATCAATGAATTTCGCTGGCAAAATAGTAGACTTTAAAACCCCGAAAGTAATGGGTATTTTAAATGTAACACCTGACTCTTTTTCGGATGGAAGTGAGCTTTTCCTTGATTCTGGAAAATTATCTATTGATAAAGCACTGCAACGTGCAGAAGCGATGTATAAAGCCGGCGCCACATTTATTGATGTTGGGGGTGAATCTACAAAACCCGGTGCTTCAATAGTAAGTCTTGAAGAGGAAATGGATCGTGTTTTGCCGCTGGTTGAGCGTATACATAATAATATTGATGTCATAGTTTCAATAGATACCAGTTCTCCAGAACTTATGTTGCAAGGAGCAAAAGCTGGAGCAGGTTTGATAAATGATGTTAGAGCCCTACAAAAGCCTGGTGCAATTGAAGCAGTATGTGAGATTAATCTTCCGGTATGTTTAATGCATATGCAGGGGACACCAGCGACCATGCAAGAAGCGCCAAGCTATGACAATCTGATTTGCATGAAGTTGATCAGTTTTTTAGAACGATCGAATTTGCAGCTTGCACTCAACGCGGGCATAGATGAGAAATCAAATTATCGTTGACCCTGGTTTTGGCTTTGGCAAAACACTTGAACATAACCTTGAACTACTGAGCAGACTTTCCGAACTTGAAAAGCTAAAATCTCCCGTTCTCATCGGGCTATCACGCAAAGCTATGCTGGGCGTGATTACCGGCAAGGGCGTGCAAGAAAGACAGGCGGCGGGTATTGCCGCTGCGGTTATCGCGCTCATGCAAGGGGCTAGCATAATCCGCACCCATGATGTGGCCGATACTGTAGATGCGGTCAAAGTTTGCCTGGCTGTAGAATAATAATGAACTTAAGTCACTCTGAAGCTACTAAGTAGTGGATTGCAAGATTGTTAAGCTTAAGAAGGATTAAGTGTGAGCAGAGTAAAAAAGTATTTTGGCACTGATGGTATTAGGGGTAGGGTCGGTGAGTACCCGGTTACTCCTGATTTTTTCTTAAAACTTGGCTGGGCAACCGGAAGAGTTTTCGCGAAAACTCCAGGCAGTACCGTCTTAATCGGAAAAGATACGCGTATTTCAGGATATATGTTTGAGTCTGCATTAGAAGCAGGACTGACATCAGCTGGCGTAGATATAAAACTGTTAGGACCAATGCCTACTCCAGGTGTTGCGCATCTCACCAGCACATTTCAGGCGCAGGCAGGTATTGTTATTAGCGCCTCGCATAATAGTTATGAAGATAACGGTATAAAGTTTTTTTCAGCCCAAGGGGCTAAGCTTAGTGACGATATTGAATTTGCAATCGAAGATGCCTTGGATTCTGAATTGCAGACTGTTAGCTCAGATAAAATCGGCAAGGCCTCGCGCATTACGGATGCCAGTGGTCGGTATATAGAGTTTTGTAAAGGGACAATTCAAAGTGGTATAAGATTCAATGGACTGAAAATTGTTTTAGATTGCGCCAATGGAGCAACTTATCACATCGCTCCAGGCGTTTTCGAAGAGCTGGGTGCTGAAGTGATTGTGATTGCTAATACTCCAGATGGTTTGAATATCAATAAAGAATGCGGTTCAACTCAACCTCAGCAATTAGTAAATAAAGTATTAGAATGCCAAGCTGACTTAGGAATAGCATTTGATGGTGATGGCGATCGCTTACAGATGGTGGATAACAAAGGGGAAGTTCTCGATGGGGACGAGCTGCTCTATATCATAGCAATGCATAAGCTTGGGGCTAATCCAAATGACCAAGGTGTTGTTGGAACATTGATGAGCAATTTAGGATTAGAAATAGCCTTAAACGATATGAAGATTCCATTCCGTCGAACTCCTGTTGGAGATCGCTATGTAATGCAAGAGCTTAAAACTAGACAATGGTACTTGGGTGGAGAGTCTTCTGGACATGTTATTTGTTTGGACAAGACCACAACGGGTGACGGAATAATCTCAGCATTGCAGGTGTTAGCGGCTATGCAAGAAATGGGCAAGAATTTGTATGACCTGAAATCTACAATGGAAAAATTCCCACAAACAATGATTAATGTCAGGCTTGAAAATCCTAAAGCCCTAAATGGTAATAAAGCTATTCAGTCTGCCGTTGCTGATGCTGAATCAACGCTCGGCAAAGAAGGAAGAGTTTTGTTAAGGCCGTCTGGAACCGAACCAATGGTAAGAGTTATGGTTGAAGGCTCAGATGAAGCTCTAGTTAGAAAATTGGCAACCGAGCTTTCACAGGTGGTATCCAGGGAATTGGCTTGATTTTATAGAATTTGCAGAAGTTTCAAAATTTATAACCTTAAGTGATTGAGCGATTCATCAAGCTGCTTTCCGGTTGCATGTTAACCCTTTCTTAAGTAGTATTGGCGGCCTTTTCGGCGGCGAGTAGCTGGAACAATATGCGAAGTAGTCTGGTAGTAGCAAACTGGAAAATGCATGGTCAAAAGTCCGAAGTGACTGAGCTTTTGAGCGCTATAAAAGATGGCGTCAAAAGGGGCCTTGCTAGAGCCGAAAAAGTGGTCATCTGCCCACCGAGTTTATTTTTAGGGCAGGTAGAACACGAATTAGCTGGGACTGAAATTGCTATTGGTGCACAAAATGCTCATCCACAGACTAAAGGAGCATTTACGGGTGAAGTTGCGTTTGCCATGTTAAAAGAGTTTTCTTGTTCATTTGTCATTATTGGACATTCAGAACGACGAGAGCTTTTTGCAGAAACTGATAAATTTGTTGCTGAAAAGTTTTTGGCGGCACAAGCGCAAGATTTAATCCCGATACTGTGTGTTGGGGAGACCCAAGAACAAAGAGAAAGTGGTCTTACCAAGTCCATTGTATTGAAACAATTGCAGGCAGTAATAACGGAGGCCGGCATTGAGGCATTTTCAAACGCAGTTATTGCGTATGAACCAATCTGGGCGATAGGGACTGGATTAACTGCTACACCAGAACAGGCGCAAGAAGTTCATGCAACATTACGCTCTTTTTTGGCTGAAATAGATCAGAATATAGCTGACAACATCACTATTCTTTATGGTGGTAGTGTTAAAGCAAACAATGCCAACGCTTTGTTTGGCCAGGCTGATATTGATGGGGCATTAGTAGGTGGAGCATCATTAGATGCTGAAGAATTTTTAACTATCTGTGCAGCTGCATAGCTGAGCAGGATTGGAATAAATAGGGAAAATTATGGAATCCATAATCATTATTGTACATGTGATCGCTGCAATTGCCGTTACTGCTTTGGTTTTACTACAGCAAGGGAAGGGGGCTGAAATGGGCGCCTCTTTTGGTAGTGGCGCTTCTCAAACTTTGTTTGGGTCTTCAGGCAGTGGCAATGTGTTGACTAAATCGACCACTATTTTTGCAACAGTATTTTTTATTACAAGTCTCAGTCTAGCGGTTATTGCAAGACAATCTGCTGATTTAAGCGTGCTTGGTGGTGATTTAATTGGTGACCTTGATCAAGTAAGCGCTGAACTGAATGCAAATCAACTTGATGCTGAAACAGTTGATCTCGAAGATGTTCCAGTCATTGAAACTGGAAATGATATTCCTGTCGCCCCAGAATAATAGCCGAAGTGGTGGAATTGGTAGACACGCTACCTTGAGGGGGTAGTGGCCTAACGGCCGTGCCGGTTCGAGTCCGGCCTTCGGCACCATTTAATTGGTGTGAAACCCAAGCAGTTCTTGACCAACAGGGGGAAGGTTCTTATAATCACCGCCCTCTCAAGCTCGGACGTATTTAGGCTTGAAAAAAGTTTTAGAAAATTAAGATAGTTTGATGCGGGGTGGAGCAGTCTGGCAGCTCGTCGGGCTCATAACCCGAAGGTCGTAGGTTCAAATCCTGCCCCCGCTACCACTTTAAAGAGTCAGCCTTCTGGGCTGGCTTTTTTTTTGCCTACTTTTACAGTTTTATAGCTCGTCGGGCTCAATTCTTTATAAGCCCAGGAAGGTCGTGGTTTCTTTTCCTGCCCCCGCTACCACTTTAAAGAGTCAGCCTTCTGGGCAGGCTTTTTTTTTGCCTACAATAAACGAAGCTATTTGTCGGGCTCGGCTTGTATTTCTTGATTTTCAATTAGAACACCCTGCTTTGCAAAGCGAAGGCGAGGCTTCGTCAGAGGGATTTGTCTCGCTTATCAGGTGACCGAATTAACGATTTGAAATTCTTTACGATCCCATTGAGCAGTTTGCATAACTTCTTCAAGAATAGTCACCGCATTCCAAATATCGGCATAGCTCATGTAAAGTGGCGAAAACCCAAACCGGATGGTATCAGGTGCTCGGAAATCTCCAATAACCTTGTGTTTAATCAAAGCCTGCATAATGGCGTAAGCATTATCATGGGCCAAAGCGACATGACTACCTCTTTGCTCCGGATCCCTAGGGGATGCAATGGTAAATTGAAAGCCAGCGCAGCGCTCTTCAATTAGTTCGATAAAAAGCTGCCCCAATTTTTGGGATTTCCTCCGAATATCCTTCATTTCGTATTTCAGAAAAACATCTATCCCGACTTCCATTGCTGTTAGCGCCAGCACGCTTTGAGTGCTGCATAAGAACCGTCCTATCCCTTCTGTGGGGGCATAATCATCGACGAATTTAAACGGTTCTGCATGCCCCCACCAACCTTGTAAAGGCTGTGTTAGTTGATTTTGTAAATGCTTTGCTACGAAAATAAACCCAGGGGCTCCTGGGCCCCCGCTTAAATATTTGTAGGTACAGCCTACGGCGAGGTCAGCCTCTAATTCATTCAGGTCGACCGGCAATGCGCCCGCACTGTGACAAAGATCCCACAGAATAAGAGCGCCATGTTGATGAGTACGCTCGGTAATCGCTTTTCTATCGAGAAGATGGCTTGTCTTGTAGTGCACATCCGTCAACACAACCAATGCCGTACGCTCATCAATCTCTTCAATGATTTTATTGCGATCCTGTACGGCCACGATTTCCACATCGCCAGCGAAAGACTCGGCCACACTCTGCAACATATACAAATCGGTCGGAAAGTTACCGGCTTCAGTCACGATACGGGTTCGCCCTGGACGGGCATTCAGAGCAGCGACCACGAGTTTATACAGGTTAATAGAGGCACAGTCGGTAGCCACCACCTCACTGTCACTGGCACCAATAATCCGGGCTATCTTGTCTCCGATTCGATAAGGTGCCTCGAACCATTTATTATGATTCCAACTGCCAATAAGGTCATTTGACCACTCTCGGGTAGTGAAATCCTGAATGCGCTCCGGAACTGCTTTAGGCATCACCCCTAAAGAATTACTATTAAGATAGATAGTATTTTCCGGAATCGAAAACTCCGATTTTGCATTTTTCAGTGGGTCAACAAGATCAAGCGCTTCTGTGTCAGCTAAAGTAAGGGGCATATTATTTTCATTCAAACCTATTACTAAAAACCAATTATATATTGGTAATAATAGGACCACTATCGGTAAGCTAAGTTATTTCCCTAGTGAGAAGGACAATTTGGGTTGCTCCCAAGTATCCTCCGTACTATAAATCAGTGCGAATAGACCAGATTTCTGGATAAAAGCGATGCTCTAGACTTTTGTGAAGTATATAGATTTCAGTCTAATCACGCTCATAGCCTATATGATTACTCAGCTTTATGAGAGTAGAGTGGGCTTGCTTGATAACTTATTTTGAGTTCATGACAACGTGGAATAATAAGGTGTTAATTGGCGATGTGGGATAGTCAAAAGAGCACCATTGTGGGGCTTTCTAGCCGTTAATGTAATTGAGCTCGATAGTCGAGTTAAAGCCTTGTAAGCTTTGCTTATCTTCTCATTGATGAAGGGAGGATTTCGGGTTACAATCCGCGCCCTAAGTAAAAAGCCCCTCTGAGGGGCTTTTTGTTAGGCCTTTAAGTAGTTGTTTGTAGATAGAATGTTGGAAGTGGGCCTAGTGCCCATTTTTTATTTCTATTTCGGGTATATAAAGAATGGCCAGCAGAACCTCAGTATTGACTGCTTTGATAGAACCGGTGATTAATGCCATGGGTTATCAGCTCTGGGGAGTTGAATATATTGGGCAAGGAAAGCATAGTATTTTACGGGTTTATCTAGATAAACCTGGTGGTGTCGATGTAGATGATTGCGCACAGGCTAGCAGACAAATTAGCAGCTTGTTGGATGTAGAAGATCCAATTAAAAGTGAATATACCTTGGAAGTGTCTTCGCCTGGTTTGGACAGAATGTTATTTAGCCAGGAACAATTCCAGGAATACGCTGGATATCACGCCAAGATAAGATTGACTGAATCTTTTGAAGGTCAAAGAAATTTTACAGGTCAGCTTAAAGCTGTAAAGAATGATGAAGTTGTTTTAATCATAGGTGATGAAGAATTTACTTTACCTTATGAATTAATAGAGAAAGCGAACTTAATATCGCAAGTATGAAGGTAGCAAGAACATGATGAACAAAGAAATCTTAATGGTGGCAGATGCCGTTTCTAATGAAAAAGGCGTCTCAAGGGAAGTTATTTTTTCTGCTATTGAGGCAGCTTTAGCTACTGCTTCAAAGAAACGCTATGTTGATGAAGAAGCTGAATGCGAAGTTATCATCGATCGGGAAACCGGAGATTATGAAACTTATCGGGTTTGGAAAGTTGTTTCTGATGATGAGTTAGCGCTTCTGGGTTCAGAATTCACTCTTGAAGAAGCTCATGAGAAAGATACTAAGCTTGTAGCTGGCGACGTTTGGAAAGAAAAAGTAGACAATGTTGAGTTTGGACGTATTGCTGCCCAGACGGCTAAACAAGTTATTGTGCAGAAAGTACGTGAAGCTGAAAGAGAAATTGTTGTTGGTGAATATACCGATAAAATCGGAGAACTCGTCACTGGTACAGTTAAAAAAGTAACTCGAGATAATGTCATTGTTGATTTAGGAAATAATGCTGAAGGTTTGTTACCTAGAGAGAATTTAATTCCACGCGAAACTTTTCGTATTAATGACCGTCTTCGCGCGCTATTGGTAGAAGTTAGAGAAGAAGTCAGAGGGCCCCAATTACTCTTAAGTAGAACAGCTCCAGAAATGCTAACTGAGTTATTCAAAATTGAAGTCCCGGAGATTGCTGAAGAACTTATTGAAATTAAAGCAGCAGCCAGAGACCCAGGTTCACGTGCAAAATTATCCGTAAAAACCAATGATGGGAGAATTGACCCTGTTGGTGCTTGTGTGGGAATGCGAGGTTCGCGCGTTCAGGTAGTTTCAAATGAGCTAGCGAACGAGCGCATCGATATAATTCTTTGGGATGATAACCCAGCACAAATGGTTATTAATGCAATGGCCCCGGCTCAAGTTGCATCTATTGTTGTAGATGAAGAAGCTCACACCATGGATATTGCGGTGGCAGAGGATAATCTGGCACAAGCTATTGGGCGTAATGGTCAGAATGTCAGACTCTCAAGTGAGTTATCCGGCTGGACTATTAATGTAATGAGTGAAGAACAAGCGGTTGAAAAATTGCAAGAGGAATCCGCTGGGACAGTTGCAAGTTTCATGGCAGCTTTAGATGTGGATGAAGATGTTGCAGAAATTCTTGTTCAGGAAGGCTTCACTAGTTTGGAAGAAATTGCTTACGTCCCTCTAGAAGAAATAGCTGAGATTCAGGATTTTGATGAAGAGATTGCTGATGAGTTAAGAGCACGAGCAAAAGATGCGTTGTTGACTAAAGCTATTGCTTCTGAAGAAGAGCTTAGCAATGCAGGAATTAAAGATGATTTGTTAAACATGGAAGGCATGGATAATGAACTTGCCATGAGCTTATCCAAGATGGATGTGAAATCTATGGAAGATTTGGCAGAGCTAGCCATCGATGAATTAATGGAAGTTGATGGCATGGATGAAGAACGTGCGGGTAAACTTATTATGACTGCTCGTGAGCCTTGGTTTGCAGAAGAATAAACCATAGCAATATAAGTAAGTAAATTGACTTATTGAGGAAATAAATGGCTGATTTAACCATAGCTGAACTGGCCAAATTGGTTGGAGTGCAAGAAGATCGTTTACTTGAGCAAATCAAGGAAGCTGGCTTGCCCCAAACAAAAACAAGTGACTCCCTTTCCAATGAGGAAAGAAGCAAATTATTAATGTCGCTTAAAGGCAAACATGGTGATGATAGTCCAGTTGAATCCAGTCCACGAAAAATCACACTACAACGTAAAACAGTAGGGACACTTAAATCCTCAGATAATCAAGGTCGCAGCAAGTCAGTTAATGTTGAAGTTAGAAAGAAACGCACATATGTGAAGCGCAGCGTAGAAGAAGCACAAGAGGCCCAACTAGAAGCTGAAAAAGCTCGGCTAGAGGAAGAAAAAGCTCAAGTTAAACTAGAAGCAGAAGAAACTGCCAAACAAGAAAAAATTACTCAAGAGAAAGCAAAAAAATCTGCGCCAAGGGCTGCTGATTCGATTATCCCAGATGTTGTAGCTGCTCCTGATGGAAACAAACCAGAAGCTAGAAGAGATTTCAAAAAAGGTACGCTTAAGAAAGAAAGTTTCAGAAATTCTGCTAGTGAAGAAAGTAATAAAAAAGGTCAACCAAGACGCAAAGGCGCTCTGTCTGATGACAGAAAATTTAATAAAATTAGACCAACTGATGACTTTATTCTTGATGGACAAGAAGATGTTGGAGGTGGACGCCGCCGTAGTTCACGCAAATTAAGTCAGGGCCAAAAAGAACATAAATTTGAAATGCCGACTGAATTTATTGCTAAAGAAATAGAGGTTCCTGAATCTATTAGTGTTTCTGAACTTGCGTTACGCATGTCAGTTAAAGGTGCAGAACTGGTAAAAGCTCTGATGAATATGGGTGTTATGGCAACGGTAAATCTCGTGCTTGATCAAGACACATCAATTCTATTGATAGAAGAAATGGGCCACAAAGCTAGGGCTGTTTCTGATGACAAACTTGAAGAAGATCTAGTTGAGTCTGTTAAATATGAAGGTGAAGAATCCCCAAGGGCTCCTGTGATCACAGTCATGGGACATGTTGACCATGGTAAAACTTCATTGCTGGATTACATTAGGAAATCGTCTGTAACAGAAGGTGAAGCAGGCGGCATCACTCAACATATAGGTGCTTATCATGTTGAAACTGATCATGGCATGCTTACATTCCTTGATACGCCAGGCCATGCAGCATTCAGCGCCATGCGTTCGCGCGGGGCACAAGCGACTGATATTGTCATCCTAGTTGTCGCGGCAGATGATGGGGCTAAACCTCAAACAGAGGAAGCGATTCAACATGCACAAGCCTCTGGTGTTCCTATTGTTGTTGCGATTAATAAAATGGACAAAGAAGGTGCTGATCCTGAGAAAGTTAAAAGTGAACTTTCCGCAAAAGGATTAGCTCCAGAAGATTGGGGCGGCGATACTCAGTTTGTTGAGGTGTCTGCCCATACAGGAAAAGGTATTCCAGAATTGCTGGAAGCTGCCTTGTTGCAAGCCGAGATTTTAGAATTAAAAGCTGTAATTGATTGTCCGGCAAAAGGAGTGGTAATCGAATCTCGCTTGGATAAGGGTCGTGGTGCGGTAGCAACGGTTCTTGTTCAAAATGGCACCTTGAAAAATTCAGATATTATTTTGGCAGGTCATGAGTATGGGCGTGTGCGCGCCATGATCGATGAAAATGGTAAGCAGATCAAATCTGCAGGACCTTCGATTCCTGTAGAAATTCTTGGTTTAAACAGCACCCCAGCTGCTGGCGATGATTTTTTTGTAGTAGAAGATGAAAGAAAAGCCAGAGAAGTTGCTGAATTTCGTCGTGAAAAATTCCGTGAAAACCAAATTGCAAAACAACAAATTGCTAAAATGGAAAGCATGTTTGCCACCATGGGCAAAGATGATGCCAAAGTACTTAATATCGTATTAAAAAACTGATGTGCGCGGTTCGCTGGAAGCAATCACTTCATCCTTAGCTGGACTGGGGAATGAAGAAGTATCGGTCAATATCATATCTTCTGGTGTTGGCGGCATCTCTGAAACTGATGTGCAACTTGCCCAGACCTCCAAAGCATCTATTATTGGATTCAATGTTCGTGCAGATAAGTCGGCTAAGACTTTGGTTGAAAATGAAGGATTAGAGTTACGCTACTACAGTGTTATTTATAATCTGATTGATGATGTCAAAGCGGTGCTTGGTGGCTTGCTGGCGCCGGATCTACAAGAAGAGATTCTTGGTGTGGCTGAAGTGCGAGATGTTTTCAATTCACCAAAATTTGGTTCAATTGCCGGTAGCATGGTAGTAGAAGGCACTGTTTATCGTAATAAACCCATTCGCGTCTTACGCGATGATGTGGTTATTTATGAAGGTGAACTAGAATCTCTGCGCCGATTTAAAGATGAAGCGAATGAAGTGCGTAATGGCATGGAATGTGGAATTGGTGTTAAAAACTACACTGATGTTAAAGTTGGTGACAAGATTGAAGTATTTGAAACCAAAGAAGTTGCCCGCACGCTTTAAAAGCTATTGCGCTCGCTATAACTTCGTCGAGAGTAAAATTTAGATCGGTCACTTACTGCTTGTAAGCTCCCTCACCAAATTTCACTTTCTTCTGGTTATAGCTTCGCTGATGACGCTTTTTTTTATTTATCATATTTAAAATATTAATTTTTCATGCCTAAACCTTCTAATCGAAATAGCAAAATAGTTGATCTCTTAAAAAAAGAGCTGGCATTGTTGATTCAATCTGAAATTAGAGATCCGCGTGTTGGGATGGTATCTGTGACGGGTGCTAAAGTAAGCCGTGATCTATCTTATGCTGAAGTATTTGTCACAATTTTAGGTAAAAATTCAGACGAAGATATTATTGAAAGCATGAAAGCCTTGAACAGAGCGTCAGGATTTCTGCGTAGCTTGCTTGCTAAAAACGCAAATCTTCGCACAACGCCGAAATTAAGTTTCACATACGATAACAGCTTGAATAGGGGGCGGTTTTTATCTGACCTGATTGATGAAGCTATTGCCAGTGATAATAAAGACTGAGTTATTAAAGCGATAAAATCAACAGCTAATACAGTATGAGAAAACGACATGGCAGAAATATTTCAGGCATTCTAATCCTGGACAAACCTCAAGGCGAAACCTCCAATCGAAGTTTACAAAAAGTTAAAAGATTGTTTGAAGCATCTAAGGCTGGCCACACAGGCAGTCTAGACCCTCTTGCCACTGGTGTATTACCGCTTTGTTTTGGTGAAGCAACTAAAATTTCTCAATTCCTGCTGGATTCGAATAAAGCCTACACGACAAAAATTAAGCTAGGCGTTAAAACGGCGACAGGGGATTCAGAAGGAGAAGTGCTTGCTGAAAAAGATTGTAGTCATATTTCTTTGCAAGATATAGAAAAGGCCTTGGTTAATTTCAGGGGAGAAATTCAACAAGTTCCTTCCATGTATTCAGCGCTCAAACATAAGGGTGTTCCGCTTTATAAATTAGCTAGAGCAGGTAAAACGGTAGAACGAAAAACTCGTATAGTGTCTATTTATGAACTTACCTTGATCTCTTATGAAGACACTTACCTAGAGCTAGATATCCACTGTAGTAAGGGGACGTATGTGCGGACTATAACCGATGACCTGGGAGAGGCTTTAGGTGTAGGGGCTCACGTCACTGCATTACGACGCACTCAGGCTGGACCGTTTACACTCGACCAAGCACAACGCTATGAAACCTTAGAGCAAATTAAAAAAGAAGATGATTTCGCTGCTATTGATGAATTCCTAATCCCTGCTGATCAGGCGATTCAGGAATTACCTGAAGTCATTCTTCCAGCTGCTACTGCTGAGTATGTCTTACAAGGGCAGGCAGTAATTACAAGGCATCTGCCCACTGAAGGGCTTGTGCGCCTGTATAAAGAAGATGTATTCATAGGCATTGGTGAAATTCTAGATGATGGCCGGGTTGCTCCCAAGCGCTTGTTTCTCTCCTGAATCATTTTTCTACAAAATCTGTTTTTATATATTCTCTGTAATTATTAGTGCCAATTTGAAGGAATTTATCCCTATTTCTCTATAGGGATAGAGATTATTGTCAAGCTAGTGTAATTTTAGCGCTAGCCGAAGTAATTCAATAAAAATTAACAATAGACAAAGGTAAGTTTCTTATGTGTGATACTAGAACTGTAAAAGAAAATGAAGAATTTTTTAAGGCTAATCCTGACTTAAGTCGCCGTCAATTAGGTAAAGTTGTAGCTGGTGCAGGTGCGGCCATGATGCTGCCTCCTGTAGCTAATGCCCAAGATATTACCGAATCTCATATCGACATTACGACATCTGATGGTGTGGCGGATTCCTATTTTGTTCATCCTTCAACAGGTGAACATCCTGCGGTCTTAATTTGGACTGATATTCTGGGTCTACGCCCAGCCTTTGAAATGATGGCAAGGCGTCTGGCGCAATCAGGCTATTCAGTTTTGGTGCCTAATCCTTTCTATCGGAGCGCCAGAGCGCCCGTAGTAGAAGAGGGAGCTTCGTTCCAGGACCCAGCAGTCAGAGAAACAGTCATTGGGATGCGTTCTATCCTTTCTGAACAAACCGACATTTCTGATGCTGCGGCTTTTGTTGAATTCCTGGATGCTCAGGATTCAGTTGATAGTAATCGTAAAATGGGAACTACAGGCTATTGCATGGGTGGTCCAATGGTCATGCGGACTGTGGGTACTAATAGTCGAATGGGTGCTGGTGGCACTTTCCATGGTGGTGGTTTGGCAACTGATGCTCCTAATAGCCCGCATCTTTTGATACCGCAAATGGATGCCAGCATGTTGATTTGTGTTGCTGCTAATGATGATGAAGATGCTCCGGAAGTTAAAAATATCCTTAGAGAGGCTTTTGCAGCTGAAAATGTATCGGCAGAAATTGAAGTCTACGAAGGCACCTTGCATGGATGGTGCCCACCAGATAGCGCTGTGTATCATGAAGCTCAGGCAGAACGTGCTTGGAGTCGTTTATTAAATTTATTTGAGAGCGCCCTGGCTTAAGCCCTCAATTTCAATCATAGGTAGTTGATTATGAAAAAAGTTACATCTTTAGTTTTTGTTGTATTTGCTTTGGTAACTGCTTCGGCAGCTTACACTCAGAATGTTCCGCTTGAACGTCTAATGGAATATCTTGAGATTGATACGATTAATCCGCCAGGAAATGAAAGCCGGGGTGTAACTTTTTTCCAAAGAATTTTTGAAGAAGCAGGCATCGACTATGAAGCTGTTGAGTCAGCTCCTGGTCGCGGAAATATATGGGCCCGACTTGAAGGCGGTGATGAGCCGGCTTTAGTCTTGCTGCATCATATTGATGTGGTTCCTGCTACTCGAGAGTATTGGGATACTGACCCTCTTGAGGCGGTGATAAAAGATGGCATGTTATACGCTAGAGGAACTTCTGATACGAAATCCCTGGGAATTATGCATCTGGAAGCGTTTCTTTTTTTACATAGAAACAATATTCAATTAAATCGTGATGTTATTTTTATGGCGACGGCTGATGAAGAGGCTGGTGGTTTTTTTGGCGCTGGCTGGTTGGTTGAAAATCGACCTGAAATATTTGAGGGAGTCGGTTACTTGCTCAATGAAGGCGGTGGTGCAACCTTAATGGAGAATGATCAGATTCAGTTGGCCATTGAAGTTGCACAAAAAAGACCTTATTGGTTGAAGCTTGTTGCAACAGATGTCCCTGGTCACGGTTCTGTACCAAGAACAACGTCTGCCACTACTCGTCTAATTGCGGCACTTAACCGGATTCAGCAAAACCCTTTCGAACCCCATGTGGTTCAATCGGTGCGTGATATGTTTGCGCGTTTAGCGCCAAACGAAGATCCAAAATGGCAAGATGCAATGAGTAATATTGATGAGGCTATTTTAGACCCTGAATTTTTAAGAGTACTGCAAGACGAAAGACCTAGTTTCCATTCGCTGATTAGAAATACCTGCTCTATTACAATGCTCAGTGGCAGTGAAAAAATCAATGTTGTCTCGCCTGAAGCGAGTGCTGAATTGGATTGTAGGATTTTGCCGGATCAGGATGCTGAGGAATTTTTGAACGGTATACGTGAGCGCATTGCAGATGATCAGATAGAGATTGAAGAAATTATGTTATTCAGTGCAGCAGCGTCCAGTACTGAAACAGATCTTTTTAGCCTGATGAGTAGGGTTATTGAGGAAAGGTATGCTTCAGTGAATATCGTTCCTTCAGCGATGACTGGATTTACCGATAGTCATTTTTTTCGAGACTTGGGGATCATTAGTTATGGTTTTGATCCAGTTATTTTCCCAGATGGTGTAAATTCCAATATACATGGAAATAATGAGCGTATTCCTGTTGAAGCGTTCAATCAGGGCGTGGAGTTGACCATCGATGTTGTACGGGAGTTCGTTGAGCGGTAAATAGAAGCAGTAAAACTGCTTTTGCTGGTGAATTTGTCGATTAATGAAACCATTATATTAATACCAGAGCTAATTAGAAAGAATGAAAATTATTGTTGTTGGTTCTGGCTTGATGGGAGTTACTACCGCTTATTACCTTTCTGAACAGGGGCATGAAGTAATTGTTGTCGATCGCCAGCCAGGTCCTGCACAGGAAACCAGTTTTGCGAATGCCTGCGTCCTTCATCCAAGTCAAGCTAGCCCCTGGAATCATCCTGGCGTCGCCTGGCAAATATTGAAGTGGATGGGTAAGGAAAATTCCCCCTTTTTGCTTAGACCTAGTGCCATACCTTCATTACTTAAATGGGGGCTTACTTTCTTGCACCATTCTAAACCAGAAAGGTTTCATGCGAATCTAAAGGTCAATACCTTACTGGCAAACTACAACATAGAATGTGTTGAGGAATTGAAGAAACAACACCCATTTGACTATTGTGCTCAAGGTTTGGGGAGTATGAAAGTTCTTGGCAATGAGCAGGAACTTGAAATTGCCATAGAACAGATAGCACTTTTCCAAGATATGGGTATTGAGTGCAAGGCTTTAGATCAAGCCGAAGTTTTTAACAAAGAACCTGCTCTAGTTGAAAATGGAAGTAAATTGGTTGGAGGGATTTTTTACCCGAAAGATCAAACCGGGGATGCTCATGAATTTTGTCAAAAACTGGCAGAGCTGGCCAAGTTGAAGCAAGTTGAATTTAAATATGATGTAAATGTTGAGGAATTTTTAACAGCGAATAACAAGATTACGGGTATAAAAACTAGCAAAGGCGATTATTCTGCTGACGCTTATGTTCTTGCAGCCGGAAGCTATAGTCCCTTGTTGGCGAAATCGCTAAAACTGAAATTACCTATAAGGCCTATCAAGGGATACTCTATAACGCTTGAAATGGATGACTGGGAGTTAAAACCTCAGATGCCAGTGATTGATGAAGAAGCACACGTTGCAATAACCCCTTTAGGAAATCGATTACGTGCTGCGGGTACTGCCGAATTAAATGGCTATAACTCTGAAATTAATGCGCATCGTATCCAAATGGTTTTACAACAAGTTATAGCCAGATATCCCGAAGCTGGGGTGAATATAGAAGGTGCAAATATCAATGCCTGGGCCGGCTTAAGACCAACCACTGCTGATGGTGTCCCTATCATGGGCGAAACACCTATCAAGAATCTGTATCTGAACACAGGCCATGGTCATCTTGGTTGGTCGCTGGCTATGGCGTCAGGGAAAATAGTGGCTGATATAATCAACGGTAGCAATCCAGCTATAAGTATTGCTCCTTATTCTTTAACTCGTTTTTAAATAAGGATAGTCTCTTTTGATATGAAATATCTTAATTTTCAATTTTTAAAAGCAATAATACTTCCGGGTCTTATTTTTCAGTCAGTAGTGATCGCTGGTGGTTATGCTACTGGACGAGAGCTTGTGGAATTTTTTCTTTCAAATGGGCCGCGTGCAGGGATGTATGGCATGTTGGTTGCGACGGTAGTCTGGTCCCTAGTGTTAGCAACAAGCCTGGAATTTGCCAGACTCACAAAAAGTAGTGATTACAGAACGTTTTTTAAGCATTTGCTGGGGCCGGCATGGTTTCTATATGAAATTGTATACATTATTACCATTGTGCTTATTTTGTCAGTAATTGGTTCAGCTGCTGGAATCCTGTTATCTGACATGCTTAATACACCGCCATTTTTTGGCACAATATTTTTGATTGTGATAATTGGTTTGCTGACTTTTTTTGGGACAAAACTTATAGAAAAAGTTCTCGCAAGCTGGTCTTTGTTGTTATATGCGGTTTATATATCGTTTTTAATTCTTGGATTTACGAAATTTAGCGGGGCTATAGAATCAAGCTTTTCACTTCCGGCAGAAAATACTGCATGGGTGGGTGATGGTATTAAATATGCGAGTTACAATTTGGCGATCATCCCGACTATCTTATTTTGTATGAGGCACATTACATCGCGCCAACAAGCCATCACTGGCGGTCTTATTGGTGGGGTACTGGCTATATTGCCAGGCATACTATTTTATTTGGTGCTTGTAGGTTTTTATCCAGCTGTACTGAGTGAAGCAGTTCCAATTAATTTTATTCTGGCAGCAATGGGGATTCCCATTTTTCAACTGATTTTTCAAATAGTGATATTTGGTACCTTTATTGAGACTGGGACAGCCTTACTACATGCCTTAAATGAGCGTATTGCCGTTACCTATGAAGAGAAATCACAACATATGCCGGTTTATTTACGTCCTGCTGTTGCTGTTGTTACTATGGTAATTGCTGTTTTTGTTAGTGACAGGATTGGATTGATTAATTTAATTGCTCAAGGTTATGTTCTGCTCACATATCTATTTTTGGCGGTATTCGTGATTCCATTATTCACTATTGGCTTGTATAAAATTATAAAGTTCAAAACAGCTTAGCAGTAAGAAAAAACCAAAATAAAATTCATATAAAATTTATTAATAGAGACTAGAGTTAAATATGAGCATACAAAGATTACAAACCAGCGATCGAATGAGCCAGATTGTTATTCATGGCGATACTGTTTATTTAGCAGGGCAGACTGCATTAGCGGCACCAGGAGAAAGTGTTGCAGCACAGACCAAGGCTATTCTTGATGGCATAGATGCAAAACTAGCAGAAGCCGGGACTGATAAAAGTAAAGTACTGACCGCTACAATTTGGCTATGCAGCATGGATGATTTTGAAGAAATGAATATAGTATGGGATGAGTGGACAAAAGGTGGAAATGCACCATGTCGAGCTTGCGTGGAATCTCCCAGACTTGCAGCACCACAATTCACAGTCGAAATTGGTGTAATAGCCGCTAAGTAGATTCAATTATATTAATTATTAGCAAACTGTTTTATATCGACTTATATCGACAAAATTGAGTGAGAATTTTAATGAATAAACAATACCCTTTACTTTCAAAGTTTAAAGTTACTTTCACCCTTATTTTAATTCTAGGAATTTCTGCGTGTTCTGAACCGGTTAGTTATGACCTGATTTTTCGTGGAGGTACAATAATTGACGGCAGCGATGGTGAAGCATATCAGGGTGATTTAGCAATCAATGGTGATCAAATCGTTGCTATTGGTCAATTAGATGATGCTAGTGGCGAGATTGAAATTGATGCCAGTGGTCTGGTGGTGGCGCCAGGGTTTATCAATATCCACAGTCATGCTGTTGGCGATGCTCTGCCAACTGCGGTCAATATGATCAGTCAAGGCGTTACCACAGAAATTATGAATTCTGATGGCTATGGTCCTGTTGATATCAATACCCAGTTTGACTCTTACAGGCAAAATGGTCTTGCCTTAAACGTTGGTGGCTTTATAGGGTTCAATAGTGTCTGGAGCGAAGTTGTCGGAACTGAAAACATTAGGCCTACACAGGTTCAAATCAGTCAAATGCAGGACATCATCCGAGTCGGATTAGAAGCTGGATCCTGGGGAGTGTCAGCAGGGTTGGATTATGTTCCAGGTTATTACGCTACTACTGAAGAAGTGATTGCAGTTCTCGAACCCTTTGCTGCATGGAATGTAGTTTTTGCTAACCATGATCGTGTTACGCCAGAAAGTGGGTATAGCTCGGTTACAGGAATGACTGAAACAATCACCATTGGTGAAGAGGCTGGATTAATACCCTTGGTGACTCACATGAAGGTTCAAGGCTGGGAACAAGGCAAAGCTGATGAAATTCTTGAAGCAATGCGTGTTGCAAACACATCAAATTCAGAAGGCGCTGTTGCTGATGTTTATCCCTATTTAGCTGGTCAGACTGGACTTGCTGCGTTGATTATTCCGAGTTGGGCTCAAGCTGGTGGTCGTGACGCTATGTTGGAAAGGTTCAGAGATAGTGAATTGCGTGCCAGTATTATTGAAGAAGCTGAAGCCTCTATGGACTTACGTTGGGGTGGTCCATCAGGCGTCTTTGTGGGTGGGCAGCAAGAATTAACAGACATCATGAATGACCTTGAAACTGATTCACATGGTGAAGCCGTTATTCGTATATTAGAAGAATCTGATAATGGTGTAATTCTTCGTTTTGGTAGTGAAGAAGACTTGATTAAAATAATGCAGCACCCCAGTGTTTCAATAGCTTGTGATTGCGACGCCGCCCAAGAAGGTGAACCCGTTCATCCTAGATATTGGGGAACTTTCCCAAAAGTGCTTGGTGAATATGTGCGAGAAAAGGGAGCGCTTACCCTGGAAAATGCGATTTATAAAATGACTAGCTTGCCAGCTAAAACAATAGGAATTGAGGATAGAGGTTTACTAAAACCAGGTATGGCTGCGGATATCACAGTTTTTGATCCGGCAACTATTATTGATCATGCAACATTTGATACTCCGACAGCCAGGCCGGAAGGGATTGAATATGTTGTTATCAATGGTGAAATGGCATTTAGCAATGGAGTGGCCACTGGTGTTCAGGCCGGCGAGGTATTATCTCGAGCGCTTCCTTAATAGGGCAGTGCCTATGGGCGGGTTTATAGTGTCAGGTTAAATTCTTACCCTGACACTTTACTCTGGCAGTATAAATAAATTCAGCTCTTAGATTTATTCTCGCGGTGAGCCATAAGTGAAGCCTTCACTGCCATCTTCATTAACCGTAGTTACGAATTCCACATTACCTACATTAGGTGCATTTCGAGCTCTTGCGGCATGCACAATAACGGTATCGCCCTCTACTAAGGTATTCCGCCTCCAGCCGCGACGTAACAAGCTGCTGGCTGCTGCAAGCTCAAAGTCCCAATGAACTACTTCTCCATTGTCATCAGTTGCATCTATATACAAGCGAGCATGCGGGTTGGTTAAAGCCAGTCTGACCACAGTGCCAGTGACAATAACCGGCTGGTTTATATCAAATTCAGATCTGAAATTATGATGGGCAAATAAAGGCGCTGAGACAAATAGCCCGGTTAAGATAGAAGAAAGTATTATCAGTTTAATTTTCATTATTTTCTCCAATTAAATTAATTAAAGTATTGAGTTGATTGTTCGTTTTCACAGACCCACTCGATTAAGTTATCACCTGGCATAATGCTTTGCTCAATCCGCAGTGAAAAAGGCTCTGTATAAGCACCTGGGTCATCAATGAGAATATCGATTTCTAACTTTCCGTAAGTGGGCCGACTAAAGCGTTCAACGGTTCTTAACTGTTCGGTGGTAGGGCTGCCATTAAAATCAAGCCAACCATCACCTCTAAAGTTTGTCGTTTCAACTACCAAAGTATCGCCTTCCCAATGACCTACTGAATAGCCATACCACCACTCTAGAGCCTCATCATCTGGCGCAGGACGCCCATCCATAAAAACCTGACGTACACCCGCGCTGGCTTCATAAATGATAGCCAATCTATCGTCACCTTGAACAATGTCTCTGGGCTGTCCGTGGGTGTGAAATTGCATATGGCCTAGTGGCAGACAGTAGCTATCAGGATTATCTATGCCATTATTTTCCATACGCCTGGCACGCTCTTCGCGCGCCCATGGTTGATAAGGTAAGCCATTTTCAAAACCGAAGCCCTGATCCCAAAAAGTGGCATAAGGGGGAACGCCAGGAGGCGGCTCAGCTGGTTCCCCAACAGGTCTGCCTTGCTCACCGCCCTGATGATGCCTAATTACATTCCAGGTTCCAGTAAAATCAACATTCCCATTAGCTGTACGAGGTGCTGGGGCGTCCATATCAACGGTTCCATCGGGCAGAAGAGGAGTGCCAGGCACAAGATAATAGGGCCATTGAGCGCTTACAGGCATGGAAACTAGCAGTGAAGTGGTAATAATTAGCGATATGGCAAAGGAGCGTTTCATAGATCTACCTCAAATAAAATTATATTTATTAAGCCCTTTAAGGATGCAAACGATAAAACAAATCATCTTCAAAATGCAAACCTGTTTTGTCTACCTAGCTAACAAAGCCTCAACACTTTCTAGTGTAAAACATAATTGTTATTAACTTTATGAAAGATTTGTGATTTTTAAATTAAGCGGCAAAAGCGTCCATATCAGGTAGGCGGGTGGCAATATCGCTGCCAGTTTTATCAGCAACCCAGCCATCTACACTAGGGAAAAATCGAATAAGCTTAAAGTCTGGGTCTGCTCCCATATCAAACCAGTGACTAACCATTGAAGGGACGCTGATAAGATCACCTTTTTCACATAACAGCAGGTAGACTTTTTCATTGAGGTGGAAATAAAAAAGTCCGCTGCCTTCCACGAAAAAGCGTATTTCAAAATCACTATGGGTATGTTCAAAATTAAACTGTTGGCGTATTTCATCTTTGTTAGGGTTGTCCGGGCTTAATATTGCAACATCAACGAGTTCAAATCCGTAAGTTTTATTAAGCGTGGAGATTGAATCTTTGTAGGCGTCTAGAATGGTTTCTTGATCAGCATCTTCAGGTAAATCAGATGCTGTCTGCCAGCGTTCAAAAATTATATTTAGCTCATTCATCTGAGAAGTGATTATGCCAACATCATTAGTCGGTTCTGATAATGATTGTCCCGCTTCATTAAAAACTTGTAGTTCGCTCATAGTGCTAACCTTATTTATACAATTTTAAAATTCATGAGTATGGCTAAGGTTAAAATCATAACGATGGGACAGTGTGATGTCTATATAAAGGGCGGAAGCATTATCAAGCAGAAGCAATTTGTAGGTGAGGAACGGTAGCGAGCGAACTACAAATCGATTCTGCCCTCTGAACTATTACCACTCACTATTTCTAGCGCTGAGAAAAGTAAGGTGAAATACGCTTATGATACGAGAAAAAGTGTATCCAATGCCTGTTTTATGCTATCTTTCGCACCCCGTCATTTTTGGCGTAGGAGCAGACCAGTTAACTATTAATATGCATGGTTAATTTGGCTTTATAAGGATGTTACTTAATTAATAGCATATTCATAGGAGAATAAGATGGCTTTATCAGTCGATGAAAAAGCAGAAATCATTCGCGATTTCGCCCTGGCCGAAGGTGACACAGGTTCCCCAGAAGTTCAGGTTGCACTATTAACCAATAATATCAACCACTTACAAGATCACTTCAAAGAGCATAACCATGACCATCATTCCCGTCGCGGACTGATTCGTATGGTTAATACTCGTCGTAAGTTGCTTGATTATCTAAAACGCAAAGACCTTACACGTTATAGCACGCTGATTAAAAGATTGGGTCTACGTCGTTAATCAACCCTTCTCACCTGACTGGCATTGGGTCAGTCAGGCTCATACGTTAGGAAAAAATATATGTTAAATCCGATAAGGAAAGAATTTAAATATGGCAACGATACGGTTGTCATGGAAACAGGTAAAGTTGCTCGTCAGGCTACCGGTGCAGTTATGGTATCCATAGGTGGAACGTCAGTTTTAACCACAGTTGTTGGTAGAAAAACTGCAAAACCAGGACAGGATTTCTTCCCACTAACTGTTAATTATCAAGAAAAAACTTATGCCGCTGGTAAAATACCAGGTGGCTTCTTTAAACGCGAAGGTCGTCCTACTGAAAAGGAAACACTGACTTCACGTTTAATTGATAGACCAATCAGACCCTTATTCCCTAAAGGCTTCATGAATGAAGTACAGGTTGTTTGTTCTGTCATTTCATCAGAAAAGAATGTCGATCCGGATATTGCTGCAATGATTGGAACATCAGCAGCACTATCAATATCAGGTATTCCATTCTCAGGTCCTATCGGCGCTGCACGCGTTGGTTTCACGGAAGCTGAAGGGTATGTTTTAAACCCAAGTTATGAAAACCTCGAAAGTTCTGATCTGGATATGGTTGTAGCAGGTACTGAATCTGCCGTATTAATGGTGGAATCTGAAGCTAAAGAACTTAGTGAAGACTTCATGCTGGGAGCTGTGTTATTTGCCCATCAGGAAATGCAGGTTATTGTTCAGGCAGTAAAAGAACTTAAAGCAGAGGCGGGTAAGCCAGATTGGGAATGGGTTGCTGAAGAGAAAAATACAGCACTTATTGAGTCTATTTCAGGTGCTTTTGCTGCTGGAATTACTGAAGCCTATACCATCTCTGACAAAATGCAGCGTCAGGATAAACTGGGTGAATTGCAGGGTCAGGCTGTTGAGCAATTTGCTAATGAAGAGTCTGAGCCGGCAGTAAGCGCTGGAGAAATTCAGGATATTTTTGCTTCATTGGAGAAGAAAATTGTTCGTAGCAATATTATTGCTGGGCAGCCACGTATCGATGGCCGCGATAATAATACTGTAAGGTCAATTTATGTTGAGACAGGTGTTTTACCTAAAACACATGGTTCTGCCTTATTTACGCGTGGCGAAACTCAGGCCTTAGTTGTAGCAACTCTTGGACCTATCCGTGATGCTCAAATGATTGAAGGTCTTACGGGCACCATTAAAGATCCTTTTATGCTGCATTATAACTTTCCACCATTCAGTGTGGGTGAAACCGGCTTTATGAGCGGACCAAAACGTCGTGAAATTGGTCATGGCCGATTAGCTCGTCGTGGTGTATCAGCTGTTTTACCAAAAGAAGAAGATTTTCCATATGCAATTCGCGTTGTATCTGAGATTACAGAATCCAATGGTTCTTCTTCGATGGCTTCAGTTTGCGGTACCAGCTTAGCTTTGATGGATGCTGGCGTACCTTTGAAGGCACCAGTTGCTGGTATAGCGATGGGTTTGATTAAGGAAGATAACGGTTTTGCCGTATTAACAGATATTCTGGGTGATGAGGATCACCTTGGTGATATGGACTTTAAAGTTGCTGGATCTGCAGCCGGTATTACAGCATTGCAAATGGACATAAAAATTCAGGGAATTACTGAAGAAATTATGGAAACTGCATTGCAACAAGCTAATACAGCCAGAATGTTTATTCTAGGCGAAATGAATAAAGTGATTTCAATTTCTCGCGAAAATGTTTCTGAGAATGCGCCAAGTATGGGCATGATCAAAGTACATCCGGATAAAATCCGTGATGTTATTGGTAAAGGCGGCGTAACCATTCGATCTATTACTGAAGAAACAGGCGCATCAGTTGATATCGATGATGATGGTAATGTTCGCATTTATGGTGAAGACGCGGCCTCTCGTGATGCTGCTGTAGCCATGGTAGAAGAGATTACTGCTGAAGCTGAAATCGGCAAAATTTATAAAGGCCTTGTTTCCAAAATAGTTGATTTTGGAGCCTTTGTGACAATTCTGCCTGGTAAAGATGGCTTAGTACATATTTCTCAAATTGCTCAAGAGCGTGTAGAGAAAGTGACTGATCATTTAAGTGAAGGGCAAGAAATTGCTGTAAAAGTACTTAAAGTAGATGATCGTGGTAAAGTCAGTCTAAGCATGAAAGATGTGACAGACGAGGAAAAAGCTGAAGTGTTGTAAGATAAGCTTCAACTTCTGAAATAATAAGAGCCCGATATTCTGTTTGAATTCGGGCTTTTTTATGTCTGAAAAACTATTTTTGGCCATATTGTTTCAGATTTTTTACCAGCCGATTAAACTATTCGATAATTCTTTGGGAACCTGGAAGCAGGTCTGTAACCTAAGGATAGAACTGTATAGAAAGAACAGAAGCATAAAAGCAGCAAAAAAATTGGAAATATAATGAATGATAATAAGTTAATTTTTTCAATGGTTATAGGCGTTATCGTCCTGTTTGGTTTGTTTATGTTGATAACCGGAGGAGAGCAAGAACCTGTTACCATGATTGTCACAAATGAAGTCGAGCAGGAAGAATTTTCATTACCTTCGCAAGCCGGTATTACAGATGAAATTATAGAAGACCCTGTTATAGAAGCTGTAGAGATAATTACTGAGCTTGAGGATTTAAGTGATGAAATTGTTGAGGAATTAGCTGAGCCCTTAGAAGAAGTAATCGCAATAACTATAGACTTGATTGAGCCTGAACCAGTAACACCGACTTTACCTTCTTTGAATAATAGCGATGATTATGTCAAAGAAGAATTAGCTGCCATTGATGGTGGTTCGCCTATATTAGCCCATTTAGTTTCAGAAGAGCTGGTTAGGAAATTTGTCGTGATGATTGAAAATATAAGTAGAGGTGAGTTTCCCGAACGTAATCTGCCAGTTCTTTATCCGGAAGAAAGAATGACAGTGACTGAACTCGGCAGTGATTTCTATCTGATAGATGAACAATCTTATCAACGTTTTAATAGATTGGTTGAAGTACTCACAAATATTAGTACAGAAACAGCAGTCAATTTTTATCATCAACTACAGCCACTTTTTCGTGAGTCTTATGCAGAACTAGGTTTACGCAATAGTAATTTTAATGATGTCTTTTTACAGGCTATAGACAATGTGCTTGAAGCCAGAACGGCCCCTCAGCCTCAGCAACTTATCCGCCCAAATTTAAATTACCTTTATGCTGATCCCGCAATAGAAAGCTACAGCACAGTTGAAAAGTTATTACTTCGCTTAGGCCCTGAAAATACAGAAAGCCTGCAACGCAGGCTGGAATTCTTTAAACGTCGACTAGAACTTGACGCTTCACTAGCAAACTAAACAATTTGTTTTAGTAAATCCTGATGTTGTTCAGCTGGTAGTCGTGGGCCAAATTGACTCACAATAGTTGCAGCACCCAAGCTAGCCAGGCGTCCAGAAGTTTCAAAATCCAAGCCAGCTGATAAACCATATAGGAAAGCTCCCGCAAACATGTCACCAGCTCCATTTGAATCTACTGCGGTAATTTGATGTGCTGCAATTTCAATATAGTTATCACCATCAAATAATAATGCGCCTTTAGATCCCATAGTGATAACAAAAGTCTTTGCTATGGTTTTTAAAGCTGCAGCTGCCGCTTTGATAGTTTCTTCGCCGGTCCAGCTTAAGGCTTCTACTTCATTAGCAAAAAGAAGATCGACACCGTCTCCGATCATGTCTTCTAAGCCGCCTCTAAAAAACTGCACCATACCGGGGTCAGATAAAGTGATTGCTGTTAAAACACCATTTGCCTCAGCGATTCTTTTAGCTTCTACACAGGCTTTACATGCGTCAGGTGAACTTACTAAATAACCTTCCATATAGAGATATTTGGAATTAATTAAAGCGTCTTCATTGATATCATCACTGGTCAGTTCTGAAGAAACACCAAGGTAAGTCAGCATAGTGCGCTCAGCATCTGGACTTACCATGACTAAGCATTTGCCGGTAACACCATCATCACTTCTTATGCTGTCTTTGTTGGTATCAATATTATGATTACCTAGCTCATCCAAATAAAAATCACCAAAGTCATCATTTGCAACTTTACATGAATAAAAAGTGTTGGCGCCAAATTGTGATGCGGCATATAAAGTATTTGCCGCTGAACCACCACCTGCACGTTTTTTTAAGCCATAACGTTCCATAAGGCGCTCTAATATGGTGCTTTGAGATTCACCATCTACTAAAGTCATTAGGCCTTTTTGAATGCTCTCATGTTGAAAAAAGTCATCTTCGACTTCGAATTCTTTATCAACGAGGGCATTGCCTAAAGCATAAATATGGTAGTTTTTCATGAAAATTCCTAGTTAAAAATCTAGCGTTATGAAAGTTGTGAAAATGCAATTTCTGCAGCTTTGAGAGTTAGTTGAATTTCTTTTTCACCATGAGCAGCCGATAAAAAGCCTGTTTCGAAAGCGGAAGGGGCCAAATAAATTCCTTGGTCTAACATGCTATGAAAGTATTGTTTGAAATGCTCAAGATTGCATTGCATAACTTGATCGAAACTTGAGATTTTTGACTCTTCTGAAAAAAAGCATCCAAACATAGCGCCAACTTGATTAGTACAAAATGGAATGCCAGCTGCGTCAGCATGGTGTTGAAGACCGGTTAATAATTTCTCGGTATTGTCAGTTAGCGCTTGATGAAAGCCAGGTTTTGAAATTTCATTAAGCATTATTAAACCCGCAGTTACTGCTAAGGGGTTGCCCGAGAGGGTACCAGCCTGATAAACAGGGCCTAAGGGTGCAAGCATGTCCATATATCTCTTCTTGCCGCCGAATGCCCCTACAGGCAAGCCACCACCTATAACTTTACCTAAAGTGGTCAAGTCAGGATCAATATTATAAATGCTTTGGGCGCCGCCGAGAGCTACTCTGAAGCCAGTCATTACTTCATCAAAAATCAGCAGGCTTTCGTGGGCTTCAGTAATGCTGCGTAAAGTTTCTAGGAAGCCTGGTGTGGGAGGCACAAGATTCATGTTGCCGGCAACGGGCTCAACGATAACACAGGCAATCTCTTGGCCATGTTGCTTGAAGAACTCTTCTATTGCTTCGCTATTGTTATAAGGCAGTACATAAGTTTGTTGAGCTGTGCTTTCAGGTATTCCTGCTGAGTCGGGCGCTCCCATCGTCAAAGCACCAGAACCTGCTTTAACTAAAAGCGAATCCACATGGCCATGATAACAACCTTCGAATTTGACAACTTTATCTCGTTTGGTAACACCACGAGCTAATCTGATTGCACTCATGGTAGCTTCTGTACCAGAGTTAACTAGCCTTACGCTTTCAATCGAAGGCATTATTTTGCAAATAAGATCGGCTATTTCAATTTCTTTTTCAGTGGGTGCGCCAAATGCTAGACCAAGCTCTAATTGCTGCTTTAAAGCTTCAATTACTTTTGGATGACAATGACCAATAATTAATGGCCCCCATGCGCCGATATAATCAATATAACCGTTGTCATCAGCATCATAAACATATGCCCCTTCGCCTCGGGAAAAGAAAACAGGATTTCCTTCAACGCCCTTAAAGGCACGAACAGGCGAGTTTACTCCGCCAGGGATATGTTTTTGTGCGCGCGCGAACAAGGCTTTAGAGCGTGAGTAAGATTTACCCTCAGACATATAGGTTTCCTAAAAAGGTTTAACGACGACGAAAATTATAATAGCTATTAACAAAATTACTGGCGCTTCATTGAACCAGCGATAAAATTTATGTGAATGTGTATTTTTGTTTTCTTTAAAAACTTTTAAATAGTGCCAACAGAAAATATGAAAAATAAGAAGCAAGAAAACACAGGCTAACTTTGCATGCATCCAGCCAGACTGCCAATAAAATTGAAAATTAGTACTTAAAAGTAATCCACCAAAAATAATAGTTAAAACGGCAGAAGGGGTCATAATACCCCAGAAAAGTTTTCGCTCCATTATCTTAAAACGCTCAAAACTTAATTCATCATCGGCCATGGCATGATAGACATAAAGTCTCGGCAAATAGAAAACCCCTGCAAACCAGCAGGTCATGGAGATAAGATGAAAAGCTTTATACCAGAGGTAAGCCATATGTGATCTTCGTTACTAAATTATCACGTAATAATAACATTATTCTAAGTCAGCCTGCATGTTGGGAGTTGACCAAATTGTGTTTAAAATTGAAAGTAGCGACAAGATTAGCAATAGCAGTTTAGTAGTTGGCTTGCTTCCGCTTCTCACTTGAAAACCGGCTAATACTGTCTAAGATTAGCCAAAAAATACAATAAAACACACCAGAATTAATGTTTTATAGTGGGAAAGGGTTGAGTTTTGCTATTATAGCGCCCCTAAATTAAATATAGCCCTTTGCAAGAGTAGAAAATGATTAACGTAGGTGTTGTTGGTGCTACCGGATACACCGGTGTTGAACTCTTAAGAATACTGGTTTTGCATCCAGAAGTTTCTATACAGATGGTCACTTCCAGATCGGAAGAAGGCGTTGCTGTGTCTTCAATATTTCCAAATTTACGTGAACATCTACAGCTTTATTTTTGTGCCCCAGATCCTGATCTTCTAGCGGAATGTGATTTAGTCTTTTTTGCTACGCCTCATGGGACTGCGATGGCATTAGTGCCAGAACTTTTAGCAAAAGGCGTGAAGGTAATAGATCTTTCTGCTGATTTTAGAATTAAAGATGCAAAATTATGGTCACATTGGTATGGGATGGAACATACTTGCCCAGAATTGTTACAAGAAGCGGTTTATGGTTTGCCTGAAGTAAATAGAGAGCTTATTAGAAAGGCCTCACTTGTTGCTAATCCGGGCTGCTATCCAACTGCTGTGCAATTAGGTTTCATTCCTCTTCTTAAGAATAATTTGGTTGATCCAGGCTCATTAATTGCGGATGTTAAGTCGGGCGTTAGTGGTGCAGGAAGAAAAGCAAGTACAGGTACTTTATTGTGTGAAGCCAGTGAAAATTTCAAAGCTTACGGAATAAATGGGCATAGGCACCAACCTGAGATTGTGCAAGGGTTAAATGAACAAAGTAAAGATTTGGTTAACCTGACTTTTATGCCGCATTTAGTTCCTATGATCAGAGGTATTCAAGCAAGTTTGTATGCTTCTTTATTAAAAGATACTGTTGATTTGCAAAGTTTGTATGAAGATTTTTATAGTGATGAAAAATTTGTTGATGTTTTGGAAGCTGGTTTAAGCCCTGAAACCAGAACAGTAAGAGGCAGCAATATGTGTCGACTGGCAGTCACTCAACCAGAAGGTAGTGATAAAGTTGTTGTGTTGGTGGCTGAAGATAATTTAGTCAAAGGTGCGGCAGGTCAAGCGGTACAAAATATGAATATTATGTATGATCTTGACGAATCGCTTGGTTTAAATCTTGTTTCGGTATTACCGTAAATTAAAGGCAAAAAATGGCGGTAGTTAAAGGTAGTAAACAAATTAAGATGGTTGTAGTTCCGCATAAGCCTATGCGGAACATAATGTTAATGTTGGGCGCTCTTTTTATGGCGGCTTTTTTGACTAGTGCTGGTATTTATTATGGTTATAACCTTGGAACTAATGAAAATATTGATATTCGTATAGAACGCGATCAATTAAGTATTGAAGTTGTTTCTCTTCAAGCACAACTAGAAATCAGTCAACAAGATCTAGTTAATGTTGAGCAGGCAATTCTGGTCGATAGACAAGCACTAGTTGAAGTGCAGGAAATGATGGTTGGTTTACGAGAAACAAATGCTCAGTTGGAAGAAGATGTTTTGTTTTATAGGCAAATCATGTCACCTGAAAATGATGAGACAGGGTTATCAATAGGTCAGCTTGACCTAAGTGCGACCGAAGAGGAGAATCGGATTCGATATCATATTGAATTGAAGCAACTAGCTAATAATGAAAATCTTATAAGTGGTTATGCTAATGTCAATATTTTGGGCGCACAAAATGGTAACGAGATTTCCTTTCCACTTAGAAGTTTAGCTCAAGACGAGAGCCAATTAGACATAAGACTGCAATTCAGATACTTTCAAAACATTGAAGGTGAACTAATAATTCCTGAAAATTTTATACCTGAAGCTGTTCAAATACTGGCAGTTTCACAAGGTGATAATGCAAAAACTGTACAGAAAAATTTTGCATGGCTTGTAGAGCGCCAGTAGGCCAGTAGAAAGGTGATAGAAATATAGTAGAACCTTAATAAAAAAATAATTCTATAAGCATCAAAGAGATTACTCGTGAAAAATAAATTTAGTGAAAACGTAACAACCTTAATTTCAAAGTCAACTGAAATAAATGGTGACCTGCATTTTTCAGGCACACTAGAAGTTGAAGGAAAATTAGAGGAAACATTTACGCTGATACTGATGTGCCTGCTGAAGTAAGAATTAGGAAAGCGGGCTGGTTCAAGGTGAAATAAAAGCGCCTTCAATTATTGTTAATGGCCTGTGGAAGGTGATGTCTACTCCAGTGAACATATTGAGTTGGCAGCAAAAGCAAGAGTAGTTGGTAATGTCTATTATCATTTAATTGAAATGGTAACGGGCTCTGAAGTTAATGGTAGTCTTTGTCATCGTACACCTGCTGAATTGAAACATAAGCAACTTGATGTACAGCAGTCTTCAATACAACCTGAAATAGAAGCTGTTGTTGTCGAAGCAGCGAAAGTATCTAACTAATACTTGACTGATTTGGTTGGTTATTGTCATAATAACCATGTTCCAGCAATTCTCATTTAGTTTCAGGTTTTATTAGTAAAAAATTCTATGTCTGTAGTCCAAACACATGATGCTGTGGCAATGGCGTTAAGCGATAACGCAGCAAAAAAAGTAAGCACTCTGATTGCTGAAGAAGGCAATCCAGAACTCAAATTGCGTGTATTTGTTACCGGAGGAGGCTGCTCTGGGTTTCAATATGGCTTTTCATTTGATGAAGCGGTCAATGATGATGACACGATAATTTCAAATAATGGTGCGAAGTTATTAGTAGATCCCTTAAGTTTTCAATATTTGGTGGGTTCACAAGTTGACTATGCTGAAGGCTTGGAAGGATCTAGGTTTATTGTTAATAATCCATTGGCAACCACAACCTGCGGTTGCGGCATGAGCTTTTCCATCTAGTAGCTATTACGTTTATCCAAGCGTTGTTGCTTATCTGCACAGTCAGCCACAAATAATTTATAAGGCGGATAAGCGCCTAGCCTTGGCTTTGCTCAAGATGCTAAAAAACTGATAGTCCTCTTAAGACCTTTGGTGGCGCTAGTGTATTTTTTCGTTTGGTTTTATTTTCAGAGCTAATCTGGGTAATAGATACCACCCAACACATGTGGTTTAGATGAGCCGGTTATTGTGGAGAAGTCGAGGGCTTGCCTGTTTAAGGTTTTGTTGGCAAACCAGGCAAAAGCGATGGCCTCCAGGGCATCACTATCGATACCATAATCATCGCTGCTGGAAATTTTAAATGTTTCAAGTTGAGTCGCCAGACTTTGAATTAACTTGGGGTTTTTGTGCCGCCACCGCAGACTATTATCTCACCAGTTTCTAATAAACCCTTAACTGTTTCGGCTATGCTTATTGCGGTTAACTCAACTAAAGTTGCCTGAACATCTTGCGGAGAAATGTCATTGGCATAATCTGCTAGGACCTTATCTATCCAAAGTGAATTGAAGTATTCTCGGCCTGTGCTTTTGGGTGGAGGGCAGGAAAAATAAGAATCTTCAAGCATAAATGCCAAGAGCTCCGAATTTGATTCCCCAGTGGCAGCCCATTTACCATCCTTATCAAAATGTTGATTTAAATTCTGTTGCACCCATGAGTCTAAAAGAATATTTCCTGGCCCGGTATCAAATCCAATAATTTGCATATCATCTTTTTTGAGTAAGGTGATATTTGCAATGCCGCCAATATTTAAAATGATTTTGTCAGCTTGGATATTTTTAAAGACCTGCTGATGAAATATTGGTAGTAAAGGGGCACCTTGTCCACCTAAAGCCATATCCTTTCTTCTAAAATCTGCCACGGTAGTAATTCCTGTTAGAGCAGCAATGGTATTAGGATCAGCAATTTGAATAGTAAAAGCGCTGTTATTTTGTCTTGGTGGTTGATGTCGAATGGTTTGACCATGAGAACCAATAGCTTGAATCTGGGAGGCGCTGATTTGATTTTTTTCCAGTATGGAGATGACTGCACTGGCAAAAAGTTTTCCTAGCTCGACATCAGTTTCGCCAAGTTTTTTTATTTGGTCATCACCTTGTTCCTGGCAAAGATCAAGTATGTCGTGTTTTAGTTTTTCAGGGATATCAACATTGATAAAATCAATGACATTTATGGGTTCGGCTAAGTCAATCAGCACGCAATCTATAGCATCCATGCTGGTGCCGGACATTAGACCTATAAAGAGTTCGGAACTCATTCCCTTGTATTAACAGGAAGAGTATTTTGAGCGAGAGTTGGAGATGAAGTTATTGTATTCAGTTGAGTTAATAAAATTTGAGACTGCTGTATAAAGCGATCCATTTCTTCGTCAGGAACTGATTCGGCTTTTGGTAGCTGATCATGGACTGTACGAGGATTTCTATGTGAACCATCAATCAGAAATTCATAGTGTAAGTGTGGCCCGGTTGCGCCCCCAGTACTACCAACATAACCAATGGTATCGCCTTGTTTTACACGAGAACCTACGCGAACACCTCTGGCATAAGAAGACAAATGTGCATATTTAGTTTCAAACCTTTCACCATGTTGAATAACCACTAAGTTTCCAAAAGAGCCATTTCGTGAAGCCCAGGTAATACGCCCATCTCCAGCAGCAACAACAGGAGTGCCGTTAGGAGCTGCATAATCAGTACCTTTATGCGCTCGAATAGTATTCAGAATTGGATGACGCCTTGAAAGGGTAAAGTTGGAACTAATACGGGTGAAATCGACAGGGTTTCTGATAAAGGCTTTGCGCATACTTTCACCTTGAAGGTTGTAGTAATCAACGTCGCCATTTAAATTAACATAGCGGATAGCCGTAAAATCTTCACCCTGATTAGTATACTGTGCCACCTGAATAGAGCCGTTGCCAATAAATTCGCCATCTAAATGACGTTCATCATAGAGCACATTAAAACTATCGCCAGCACGAGTATCCAGCATGAAATCAACTACCCCACCAAAAATTCCAGCTATTTCCATAGTGACCGCGGCAGAAATACCTCCACGTTGTGCCGCCAGAAATAATGAATCATTAATAGTGGCTTCTTTATATCTGGGTATAAGTTGTGGCTCGCGTTCTATACGTGCAATATCAAATTTGTTTGCTTCATTTAATTTAAAAAGATAACTTTCAAGCGGGCTGATAATGACTTCGAGTTCATTTAATTTTCTCTCTTCATTAACATCAAATGCCAGACTGTAACCAGGATAAAGTCTGGTTAGAATGCTTGCATCGCCACCGCTATTTGAAACGCGATAAACATCTTGAGGTGTGAGGCCTGCTCGGTCAAAGATCAAAGATAAATTATCACCTGAACGAACTTCGACAATGCTTCTAGTGCTCTGAATAATTTCTTGTTCAGTTTCAACACTTAACACATTTTCTAGAGGTGGTTCTTGTATATTGTTTAAAGGATCAAAGGTGGATGTTGAGAACGCTAAATTATTAATTTCCAGTATGGGGTCAGTGCTTTGTTGTTCTGTGACGATCGATTCAGAATCTGGCACTAAGAGCAAAATAATGAGCGTAAAAACCATCCCTAAACAAGCATTTCGATGCTTGTAAGGAAGCGCATTTGATGTCAGCCTGTTAAGCAGCTGTTTTGTTAAATCAATAAGATTCATTCTAATCCTATAGTACCTTATTCAATATATAAGCTAAGCTACTGGAAACTCAAAGGATTTTATCTTGCTTATTTTGATCTGCCAAGTACTTATTTCAAAAATACTTTTTTTTGGAGGAAGAGATTTTAGGCTTAAATGCAAATATGCCTTGTAATTGCAGGGCTATCTTGTAAAGTTGCCGCTTTTATTTTTTATGATCGTTATGACAAGCACTAATCCCAATATCGTTGAAGAACTTAGAAACCGGGGGCTCCTAGCCCAGACAGCTGGTGAAGATGAGCTGGAAAGTCACTTATTAACAGGTGGCCGAACGGTATATTGTGGCTTTGATCCCACCGCGGATAGCTTGCATATCGGTAGCTTGGTGCCCTTGTTGGCCCTTAAACGTTTCCAATTGGTAGGTCATAAGCCTGTTGCGGTAGCAGGTGGAGCAACAGGGATGATAGGCGACCCAAGCTTCAAATCGCAGGAACGAAAACTTAATACTGCTGAAGTGACACAGGCCTGGACTGCAAGTATCAAAAAACAGTTAGAGCAGTTTATTGATTTTGATTGTGGGGATATCTCTGCTTTGGTCGTTAATAATCTGGAATGGACTGAAAACCTGGATCTGATTTCCTTCTTACGTGATATTGGTAAACACTTCTCAGTCAATGCCATGATCCAGAAAGAAAGCGTAAAACAGCGTATAGAGCGTGAAGGGGAAGGTATCTCCTTTACGGAATTCACATATATGATTTTACAATCTTACGATTTTGCTGAATTAAATCGTATGTTTGACTGCACAGTGCAGATTGGTGGAAGCGATCAGTGGGGGAATATCACTGCAGGCATAGACCTTACGCGTCGAATGAATCAACAGCAGGTTTATGGCCTTACTTTACCTCTGGTTACCAAGTCTGATGGTGGCAAGTTCGGTAAAACCGAAGAAGGCACTATCTGGCTTGATCCAGCAAGAACGTCTTGCTATGCCTTTTATCAGTTCTGGATTAATACGGCTGATGCTGATGTGTATAAATTTTTAAAATATTTCACTTTTTTAGATGTGGAAGAAATTGATGCTATTGAAGAAAAAGATAAACATGCTCAGGGCAGACCAGAAGCGCAAAGTATATTAGCCAAAGAAGTCACCAGACTCGTTCATGGTGAAGAAGGTCTAGTAGCAGCAGAACGTATCTCCGAGGCGTTATTCAGTGGTGATATTTCAGCTATGACGGAAAGTGACTTTGAGCAATTAAAACAAGATGGCATGCCATCGTCCTATTCCTCTGTCACTACATTGCCGCTGATACAGGCTTTGGTTGATAGTGAACTAGCTAGCTCCAATAAAATGGCTCGTGAATTTATTGGAAACGGAGCGGTTGTAGTTAATGGTGAAAAAGCTTCAGATAATGCTGCTGAACTTAATTGGGATTCAGCATTTTTCGGTAAATACTTTCTTTTAAAGCGTGGCAAAAAACTTTTTCACCTACTTTATAAAGCATAAGTTAGATTCAGTTAGTAAGATTCAAATAGCTAATTAGGACAGTTTTGATTTCCTGGGAATTAAAGCTCTTGTCTGCAAATGCTGACTCTGTATAATGCGCGTTCCTCGTTTTTGAGAACTACCACTTTGGTTGCTATTTGAAAATTTGGGTCTGTAGCTCAGTTGGTTAGAGCATACCCCCCGCTTAAGGGTTTAGAGGAGGGTGAGGTCGGTTATCGACCTGGTTAGAAATATTCCAGACGTTAAAGTTTGGGTCTGTAGCTCAGTTGGTTAGAGCATACCCCCCGCTTAAGGGTTTAGAGGAGGGTGAGGTCGGTTATCGACCTGGTTAGAAATATTCCAGACGTTAAAGTTTGGGTCTGTAGCTCAGTTGGTTAGAGCGCACCCCTGATAAGGGTGAGGTCGGTGGTTCAAATCCACCCAGACCCACCAGTTTTTATAATATATTCAACCTGTTGGATATTTAAAAATTGTAGGCTGATTCATTATTTATACGTTTTCTTTTTTGTGTGACCATTACAAGCTGCCACAATTACCCTTATGTCCTCTATTGGCCGAAAGCAGACATTACTCTTAGCTATTGATAAATCTAAACGTTAGATTAATTCTAGGTTCAGTAATCTTTAATTGCTTCGGCACTTGATGTTCCCAAAATTGTTGAAAATCTCCCCGCATAATTAAGAGTGTACCGGCATGCAGTTCAATGCGTTGTTTGCTATTACTCTTGCCTTTTAGGCGGTAGTCAAAATAACGAGAAGCACCTAGCGATAAGGAGAAAATTATAGGCTGTTTGCCTAACTCTCTTTCTGAATCCGCATGCCAGCCAACTGAATCTTTTCCATTACGGTAGAGATTGGTGAGAACACTATTAATAGGGGCATTGAATTCGGAAGTTAATTTGCTTTTAATTTCCTGTAGCCCAGGGTGCCAGGGTAAAGCTTTGTAGCTTGTTCCGGAATAGCGATAAATTTTACCCTCGTCACCATACCAAGCGACCAAACGAGGTGATTGGATAGTTTTGCCGGCCATCAATAGGGTTTCTGTGTTCCATGCGAGTTCTTTTGACAAAAGCTGAAAAAAACGGCCGCTTTCCGAAGAGTTTAACCAGTCGGGATAACAGCTCAATTCTCCCTTGTCTTTAGTAAGTGTAATTGTTTGCTGGTGTTGAGAAAATAGATCTTCCATAGTGTAATTAACACAGAAATATTGAACTCTTATATAGTGCTCTTAGAAATAGTGTCCTTATAGCTCAGTGTTTTATACTTACCCTCATGATTTGTCCTAAATGCCAATATGAAGCTCAGAACCATGATAGTGACATGCCTGAAGGCATTTGTCCTGCTTGTGGTATCGCTTATGCAAAGTGGAGTGAGGATGCTAAAGAAAATAGTATTGAAAGATTAAATAAAGAAGCTAAAGAGCCTCTACTGTCGCGGCTTTATTATTACATTTTTTTTATGCCAAGCGACCGTGATGAAAGTGCATTTTGGGGCCATAGCATTTTGTTTGTTTGGTTTTTTATCTGGGGCTGGAGTTTTATTCTGCATGGTATTGACTGGAACTATATCGGCGGCTCTTTTTTACATTATGTAAATTTACCTTTTCATGAATACGGGCACATTTTTTTTCGGCCTTTTGGAACCGTCTGGATATTTATGGGCGGTAGTTTTTTTCAAATATTAGTGCCTTTAGCTCCTCTAGCTTATTTTATGATTTGGAAGCGAGATAATTTCGCGGCGTCTTTAATGCTTTGGTGGAGTGGACAAAACTTTATAGATGTTTCTCCTTATATTGCTGATGCGCCAACGCGATATTTACCGTTAATATCAGGTATAGATACTTCACATGATTGGTGGAACGCACTTAATATGACAAATAACATGGACAATGCTGTGTTTTATGCCAGAATTTATTTTTTCCTAGGCGCCCTCGTGATCGTATTAAGTCAGCTTTGGGGAGCGAAACTTTTACTGGTGGAATTAAAGGGCAGGATTGCGAATCCTGATTGATAAAAATGCTGATAAAAAAAATATTAATAATAATTTATACCTTTGCACTAAATTCTCATCTATATGCACAGCAGTCAGAATATGAGCAGTTATTTAATGAGTTTTGGAATTCAACTAATACGCAAGATGCTGAAGCCGGTATTGATGAGATTATTGAAAGTGGCATCAGTTTTGATGAAGCCTATCAGGTGCTTCATACAGGCAAGGTTTATGAGCTGGCAGAAACAGGCGTAGTTTTACGATCTTATGCGGCAGCCGATGGGACTGAATATTTTTACCATTTAAATGTTCCAGAAAATTATGATCCTTCTAGAAAATATCCAGTTCGTTTTGAGTTGCATGGAGGCCTAGGTGGTAGAACAAGTAATGAGCCGGGTGGTCGTGAAAGCCGTGACAACGGAAGAACTCGTCTGGAGGGTGCAGAGCAAATCTATATTATGCCTTATGCCTCAATTAATCAGCCTTGGTGGGATGTTAGTCAGGTCGAAAATATTCGAGAAATTCTTGATCTAGTTAAGCGGGAATATAACGTGGATGAGGATCGGGTAGTACTTGGTGGAATTTCAGATGGAGGTACCGGCGCATGGTATGTCGCCATGCATGAAAATACACGCTTTGCTTCATTCTATTCATTTATTGGTTACACCATGGTACTGGCGAATCCATCCATATCAGATGGAACCTCTTATTTGCATAATTTATTAGGCAAGTCTTGGTATGCAATTAATGGCGGACGAGATCGACTTTATCCAACGTCACGGGTCACGCCTTTCATCACTTATTTGCAGACCAAAGGTATCGATATAGATTATCACCCCTTACGCAATGGCGAACACAATACCCGATGGTGGCCAGAGTGGAGGGACAATTTCGAAGATTTTGTTGCATCACATCCTAGGGAATCTAACCCTGCTTCAATTAGTTGGAAAGCAGCACAAGGATCGAATATGCGTTCTCATTGGTTGGTGATAGAAGAAGTAGATTTTGAAAAAGTCAGCCCGATTCCATTGTTTGAAGTTGGTGTTGATCCAGCTGATGGATCGACTGTTCTCACTATGGACGAAGCGGGTCGAGTGGATTTAGTTAGAGAAGGAAACAATATACAGGCCATTAGTGATGGCGTTGGTTCGTTCCGCCTATTGCTTTCTCCAGATGTTATTGATTTTTCTCAAATAGTAACAATAACCGTGAACAATGATGTGGAATTTCAGGGGATACTAGAACCCAGCCTGGTAACTTTATTGAGCTGGGCTGCCAAAGATAATGACCGACAGATGTTATATGCGGCAGAAGTACTTATAGAACTTTGAGCGTTTATTGCTAAGTCTAGAGCTGTTTTAACTTGTTTACGTTTAATGCTAGCCACTGTATGGCAATAATGCTCATGGCATTATTGATTTCACCATCACTGACAGCAGCTTCAGCACTTGCCCTGTCTATTATAATGCTTCGTATATTTTCAGATTCACTTTCCAGTCCGAAAATTCCCTCCTCAATACTGGATAAATCAATTAATGCACAAAATATGCTGAGTTTTTCTGAACTGCCACCAGGGCTATTAAAGTATTCACAAATCGGAAGCAGTTCATTTATATTGATTCCGGCTTCTTCTTGAGCCTCTCTTCTGGCTACATCTTGACTGTTTTCACCTTCTTCTATTAAGCCTGCTATAAGTTCTAATGCCCATGGGCCATTTTGTTGGTCCTGCAAACAGCCAACTCTAAATTGCTCCACCATTAGTAATTTATCCAGCTTAGGATCATATAGCAGCACCCCAACACCAGGGGTACGTTGCATTTATTGAGCTGAGAATGTCAGACTTTGAAGTATTACAGGAAACAGTCAATGAGGCGGTCATTCAGTTTAGTCTTGAATATCGCTCAGACTATTATGCAGACAGAACGCTTAAGGAAGTTATATTGACCAGAGATGGCAATGGCAACTTTCAGATCTCCAATGAGCTTAATCGCCAGATTGAAACTCTACCTATCTACAGACGAATTAATATTGCAGTAAGCTCTATCTTTTAAGCAAGCTAGACGTTAATAAACTATCAAATAGCAGACATCACTAGATTTTAGTGAGCAGTACGATTATGCTTTTCACCTAAAGAATAATCAGAGCGCTACATTGAAAAAACACCACACTATTTTTATTTCTTGTCTCTTGTTTTTACCTGCAAGTATGCAAATTTTTGCTCAGCAGTTAACGGCTTATGAACGCTTGCCGCTTGAAGTTTTGGCAGTAGACCCCCCATCTTCAAGAGTAAGCGGAGATCCTGGCGAGATGCAGATTGTTAATCGGAGTTGTAACTCGCTACCTAGAACTGAGCAGCGTCGTCGAATGGTAGATATAGCCGTTCAGGAATGGGCATATTTTGGCCTTAGTGTGGAAGATATGACCAACATTAGTGAATCTGAATTATCCCCTCGAGATGCTAATGGGCGTAGACGTTTTTATCGGCCAAGTTATGAAGAAGCATCACGAGTAGCTGATTCTATTGCTGGTTACTGGTCTGCTGCACCGGATAGTAGTTGGATTTTGGCAAAACAAAATCAAAATTGGCAACGAGATGGATTAGGTGCCCGGTGGCGTGACTTCTGGTCTGCTGCATTTGTTTCGTGGGTTGCTTGCGAGAGTGGTATGGGAGAAATGGGAGAGTTTTCACGCGCTATAGCTCATCATACTTATATTGATCAAGCCATTCTGTCACGAGATGGCATTATTGATAATTCTGCCTATATTGCTTTTGATGTAGGTGAAGCTGAAATAAATCCAGGCGATTTGCTTTGCAGAGGGTCGCGACCGGAATACAGAAACCTTGAACAGCGTAGAGAGCATCTCGGCGAAGGAGCGCGGACACATTGTGATATTGTGGTTGCTGTTGATGAATCAGTAGGAGAAATTAAAGCCATTGGGGGGAATGTAAGAGCATCTGTTCGGCTTAAAATATTTCCTGGAGCTACCGAAGAGGGTGATTATTTTGCCCCCTTGCCATATGCGGGACGACAACTTTTTGCTCATCTTCAATTACAAGCGGATCCAATTGAAGGGAATGCTATGAATAATAGTCCAACTATTAAAAATCTAGATACACTTACATCGACGATAATACCGAATAGGACACTAGCACTAAGACCGTAATATTAGGCAACCGCCATTCCAACAATTTTATTATCGCTCTAAGCGTTGGACCTTGATTATTAGACCTTTTGTTGGGGAATGTAGTGGGCATTAGGCAACAAAAGTCTCTAAACGATTTACCCCTCCATAAAGGCTTTCGGATGCGAGGTGAAAGTATGTCTCGCCTCGAGGTTTTTTCTGATGCGGCTTTTGCCTTTACAGTAACTACCTTAGTTGTTACTTCTGGTGAGATACCTGGGGATTACCAGGAATTAATAACCGCCCTAAAAAAGTACCCAGTTTCGCTTTAAGTTTTGCTCAAATTATTGTGTTTTGGATTACTCATCGTTCCTGGATTAGGCGTTATGGTTTAGAAAATGTTTGGACCACTTTTTTAACCATGGTAATGATTTTCACGATTCTTGTGTATGTATTCCCCTTACGCTTAATGTTTTCTATGATTATGAGCTTTGTCGTAACTCCAGAATGGATACCGTCAGAATTTGAAGTGAATAGTGCAGCTGAAGTATTAGGACTTTTTATTATCTATGGTATTGGCTTTGCTATTCTTAGTGCCGTGTTAATGTTGTTATATTGTAGAGCGTATTTTTGTAGGCAGTTACTTGCTTTGAATAAGCATGAAGAAATACTTCCTAAGCAAGGTATCGGAATCTGGGCTATTCAATTCTTTACTGGCTTAATTTCAGCTCTTTCTGCCTGGCTTCTTCCAGCACAGGTAGGAATGTTTGCACCTTTTATTTATTTTACCTTTAGCAATTCCTATCTGTGCTAAATATTACTCTAAGCAAGCTAAACAACCAGATCTGGCTATTTAAATTAATAAAAAAGCTTTATTTAAAAGTATAGATATTTAAAGCCTTGTACCTAGTTTTGTAGTAAATTCAGAAATTAATTTCATAAATAGATTCGTTTAGGCAAAGCTTAAGGTAATAGCTAAGTAGTAAGCGCCTTGAATCGAAAAGCTAGATCACTTTAGTTTTTGAGTTAACTGTCTACATAATGAATAAACCCTTCAAATTTAATTCAGATGATCCGCTATGGGCGGTTCCAGCAAGTGTATCTGAGCGATTGCAATCTAGAATAAAAAACACCGAATACGCAGCTTTTGTATTTTGTGGTATTTATTGCGCAGTTGCGATTGTAATTCTGATTGTCTTTGGTATTGCCGCTCTAGCTAGAGAAGAGGTTGTTTATGCCAATGTCATATTTGGCTTTGCTTTTGCAACAGCTTTTCTTTACGGCGCTATTTGGTTTACGCATTACTATTTTTTAGCAAAACATCTTATTGCTGGCTTAATGGGAGCGCTTTGTATTTACCTTTTTTATACAGGCGGAACCGAGGGTACAGGGCCGGTTTTTTATATGGCTTTCCCGATGGTCGCAGTCTTTTTACAAGGCTTTGCAATTGGGAGTATGTATATACTGATTCTGGCCATCTTAACGGTTTTTATATACACCGCTTCGTTATTTGGTTTTGACAGAGAGTTATATACCTTTGTATTTATAAGCAGGATTGCTAGGGTTTTCATAATTACGGCTTTTTTAGCTGCCTTCTATTCTTATTACAAATATCTGTCTGAAAGAGAATTAATACTTATTTATGAGGATCTGGAGCAAATTACATTTGCAGATCAAAACACAGGAATGGCGAACAGGAATTTAATGGAGAAATTACTAAATACAGAATTTAAACGATATAGCCGTTATGGTTTTAAGTTTAGCATGATGCTTATCAGTATTAATTCTTATGGCAGAGTAAGCTCCCATTATGGCCAAGAAGCTGGCGATCTGATGTTTAAAGATGCAGCCGAAATAATACAGGCTGAAATAAGGGAGCCTGATGTCCCTGCATTATGGGAAAGAGAGATGTTTTTGATATTACTGCCTTATACAGCTCTAGAAAGTGCGCGATTAGTTGCCAATAGAATTTGTAATAAAATTTCCGAGCATGATTTTTTTATGGGAAGTAAGGTGGAAAGGGCAATAGCAAGTGTGGGGCTTGTTGAGGTGGATGAAGAAGGCTTAACTAACAATATTCAGAAATTGGAGCTAATCCATTATGAAGCCACAAAGAAGCCAAATAGCAGTGTGGTAAGTTAATAAATTATTTATCGACTTTGGTAATGACTTTGAAATGCTCAATAATTATCCCTAATTTTAATGGTGAAACGTTACTACAACAAAACCTTCCTTCTGTAATCAATGAAAGTAAAAAATTTAATAATGATTGTGAAGTCATTGTAGTTGATGATGCATCAAGCGATAACAGTGTAAAAATCCTCCAGGCCCAATTCCCTTCAGTTAAATTAGTGCAGCATAAAATTAATAAAGGTTTTGCAGAGGGTATCCATTCTGGCGTTGCTGCAGCGAAATATGAATTAGTATTTTTATTAAATTCTGATGTCCAGCCCCTAGAAGGCTGTTTGAATAAGCTTGAAAAGTATTTTGAACGAGCAGATACTTTTGCCGTTAATCCTCTAATTCTTAACCAAGACAATGAAGTTAATCAAAGTTCTTGGACGCGATCCCAATTCTCACATGGGAGGTTAAAATTAAGGCCTTGGGATACTTCTGACTTGCCTGCTATGAAACAAAGCGACGAAGCTTATCTTACGCTCTATTGTTCAGGCGGGTCAGTAATGATGCGTAAAGAGATGTTTGAAGAGCTTGGTGGCTTTAGTGATTTGTACAAGCCTTTTTATTATGAGGACTTCGATTTAGGTCTTAGAGCATGGTATCAAGGTTGGTCTTCATATTTTTATCCATGTGCTGAAGTCATCCATGCAGATAAGGGGACTATTGAAGATCACTTTAAATCAGATCTAATTAAAAGTACTCAACGTCGAAATCGGTATTTCCTGGAATGGGTACATTTCCCTAAAACACGGCTTATATTTTCTACTATCCCATTTACATTAATGCAATTACTCGGCGAATTAGTTTTGTTGGATAAAAAAAATATAAAAGCCTTTTATGCGGCAATAACCCAATTTAAGACAATCAGTGCTTCCAGGAAGGCGATATCCACGAAGAAATTACAGTTAAATGAGATTATAAATTTAACTGATGATTAATCATTGATTAGAATATTCAATTTGTATGCAAGCCCTATTTTGTGCCTTAGCAGTTTATTTAAAGCTTCAACTAAGGATTCAACTAATAGATTATTCAAATCTCGTCCCGCATTAAATATTTTATTATTAGCTTTGTTGACATTTTTAGGGTGCTTATACAGACTCGTAACACTTTTTTTCAACAGGTAGCGTGAAATGCCAAAATCTATATTAAATTACAGCTTGTTATGTGCTGGTTTATTTATATCAAGTCTTAGCTGCGCTCAAATGGATTCATCTTCCTGTGAGGCATTAGTTTCACTCGGGCTTGCTGATGGGGTGATCAGCAGTGCTGAATACGTTGATGCTGGAAGTTTTAATGCAACATCTGCAAGAGGTACGGAGGTTTACAATGATTTACAGGCATTTTGTAGAATTAGCGCTGTTCTATCACCGGTGGAAGGGTCTAATATCCAAATTGAAGTGTGGCTGCCTGTTCAAGGCTGGAATAACAAATTAGTTGCTGTAGGTAATGGAGGCTTAGCAGGTTCTATTAGTTATAGCGCTCTTGCTGGAGCGGTTGCAGAAGGGTTTGCAGCAGTTAGCACAGATACTGGGCATGAGGGCCAGAATCCTGACTTTTTAACGGACAGAGTTCTACTGACTGATTTTGCCTATCGGGCTATTCATGAAATGACAGTAACGGCTAAAGCTGTAGTGTCGAATTATTACTCCATTAATCCACGTTTTACCTATTTCAGCGGCTGCTCAACTGGCGGCAGGCAAGCATTAACAGCTGCCCAACGTTACCCCGATGATTTTGATGGCATCGTAGCTGGTGCTCCAGCTAACTCAACAGTTCGTATGACCATGCAGCAACTATGGAATAGTCGCGTCGTAAATGAGAAGCCAAGTCTTAATTTAAGTTCAGAGGACTTTGTTAAATTAAATGATTATGTTTTGGCTTCATGTGACAGTCTGGATGGATTAGAAGATGGTTTGATAGAAAACCCTGCGTTGTGTATGGCAGACCCAGCAAATGTTGCTGAATTTAATCAAGAAGAAATTGAAGCGTTTCTGCTTATCTACCAGGGTGCTGTGAACCCGGTTAGCGGTGAATTAATTTATCCAGGTTTTGCCAAAGGTAGTGAGCTTGCATGGACAACAATGGTTAGAGCAGAACCCTTTGGCTATTCTAATGACATGCAAACTTTTGTGGTTAATCAAGACCCTGAATGGGATTTTATGGCTATGGATTATTCACGTGATTTAAGTATTTTGGATGATAGGGTCAACGCGCTTGGTATGCAGGCTATCAACCCTGATATCAGTGAATTTATTAATAATGGCGGTAAGCTGCTACTTTATCATGGCTGGAACGATCCTCTAATTTCCCCTTTTAATACAATTAGTTACTATAATGAAGTGTTGTCAACTATCGATTCCGATGCACAGGAGTCAATCAGTCTTTTCATGATGCCGGGCGTTAATCATTGTGCCGGAGGTAATGGTTTCGACACCTGGAGCAAACTTCATACTATTGATGAATGGCGTGAATCAGGACAAGCTCCTCAGCGTATCAATGCAGCACATCTTGAAGGTGAAGTTGCAACCACACGGCCACTTTGTGCATATCCACAAGTTGCAGTATATACTCGTTCTGGAGATGCTAGTGATGCTGCTAGTTTTGAATGTCGATAAAACATAAACAATCATAAATCTATTCATTTTGGAGCTTTTAGTCGAAACTAAAGCTTAAGTATTTTATTGAGGATTAAAAATGGGCTTATTAGTAAAAGGGGAGTGGAGTACAGATTGGTATGATACTGATTCTTCTGGTGGGGAATTCATACGAACAGATGCTCAATTTAGAAATCAAATTGGCGATGAAAATTTTCCGGCTGAGGCCAACCGCTATCACTTATTTGTTTCTCTGGCCTGCCCTTGGGCGCATCGAACTTTAATATTTCGCGCAATCAAAAAACTTAACACTATTATTGGTGTGACAGTAGTTGAAGCTGAAATGCTTGAGCACGGTTGGGTTATCAGTGACCAAGAGAGCGTTAAATATGGATTTGAGGCTTGTCCAATTCCAGATATTGAGTATATGTATCAAGTCTATACAAGCCACCAAAATGACTATTCAGGTAGGGTTACAGTGCCTGTGTTATGGGATAAAAAGAATAACTGCATCGTTAATAATGAATCTTCAGAAATTATTCGGATGTTGAATAATTCATTTAATGAGTTTACAGATGATGAGACTGATTATTACCCTAAAGCCTTACATGGGGTTATTGATGAAGTTAATGAGCTTGTGTACCACAACATTAATAATGGAGTATACAAATGTGGCTTTGCCACTAATCAAGATGTATACGAAAAGCACTACGAAAACCTGTTTGAAGCAATGGATCAAGTTGAAAGTATTTTGGGTCAGCACAGGTATCTTGCTGGAGATCAAATAACTGAGGCGGATTGGCGTCTTTTCACAACCTTGATTAGATTCGACTGTGTTTATTATGGTCATTTTAAAACCAATAAAAAACGCATTGAGGACTATCCTAATGTATCTAACTACGTTCGAGAGTTGTATCAGGTATCGGGCGTGAAAGAGACGGTTAGCTTTAGGCATATAAAAGTGCATTATTACTACAGTCACGACATGATAAATCCAACGCGGGTAGTTCCTGTTGGACCTGATACTGATTATGAAAGACCTCATGACAGAGCCAACCTGGGCAGTAAACAGTAATATTTTCATAGGGTTAAACTTCATCTGCTTGGGAATAGGAAGGCATAAACTTAGAAAGGTATAACTTTATGAAATATAAGGTTATATCGGCTTAATAACTAATCTATCTATGCAATTGTGCAATTAATCTGCATCTTCTCATTTAAGTGTGAAAATAGTTGCAGTTTACGAAATTTCTAGGGCATAATCGGTGTTAGTTCAAAGTAAGACAGATTTTTACAATTTTATTAAAGAAAAATTACCAGTAAACAGGGGGTTTGAAAATGTTCATAACCAAGAAATCACTACCGAGACGTTCAGTGTTAAAAGGCGCCGGTGTTACTATGGGCTTGCCCATGTTGGAAGCAATGATTCCAGCTGCAAGCGCTCAAGATTCGGCTGAGCCTCAGCTTAGATTTGCTTCTATTTATACTCCACATGGCGTGATCCTTGATGAGTATGTACCTACTACTGAAGGTTCGGATTATGAGATGACTCAAATTCTGAAGCCTCTTGAACCTTTCCGTGATCAGATGCAGATTTTTAGCAACATGAAGCTAAATACTGCTAACACTACTGGTTCAGGCCATGCTACTTCTAGCTGTACTTGGATGAGCGGCGCAATAGCTAAAGATACTTCTGGAACTGACGTAGTAGCAGGCAAGACTATTGATCAAATGATCGCAGATCACATTGGTCAAGACACTCCACTGCCTTCTTTAGAATTAGCAATTGAAGATGCTGGTGCAATGATTGGTGCCTGTGATGGTACTAGTAGTTGTGGTTATATCAACACAATTGCCTGGAAAGAAGATAATCAGCCTCTTCCAGCGGAAATAAACCCACGTGTCGTTTTCGAGCGTATGTTCGGATATGGTGCTACTACTGAAGATCGTTTGGTACGTGCACAAACTGATAAAAGCTTATTAGACTCAATCATGGTATCTACTGCAAATATGGAAAGCAGACTTGGTATTCGTGATCGACGTCGTATTAATGACTTCCTAGAAAATGTTCGTGAAGTAGAGCGTCGTATTGGTAATCTTGAAGGCCGTATGAGAGAGCAAGGTTCTAACTTATCAGCTGCTCCAGTTGAGATTCCCGAGTTGTATGATGATCACGTTCGTATTCAATTTGAATTGATGGCTTTGGCTTTCCAAACTGATACTACTCGTGTTTCTAGCATGATGCTTTCTCGTGAATTGAATCAACGTACTTATCCACAGATTGGTGTGCCTGAACAGCATCACGGTGTTTCTCATCACGGCTATAACCCTGAAAGAGAGCAACTACATGCATTAATTAACACTTATCATGCAAAACTAGTTTCTGACTATTTAGTTGCGAAGCTAGCTGATGTTGAAGATGTTAATGGTAGCCTCCTAGACAACACTGTTATTTATTATGGTGCTGGTATGGGTGATGGTAACGTTCATAGTAAAGATCCACTATCAAATGTTGTAATTGGTGGCGGTGCTGGTCAGCTTCGTAGCGGACATCATACTGACGTTATTGCTGAGAATGGTGACTCAACTCCAAATGCTAACTTGTTATTAAGCATCTTGGATGTATATGGCATTCACCTTGATCAGTTAGGTCACAGTACTGGACGTATCAGCATTACTTAAGTTTAGTAGCTGATAGTAAAATCTAGAAACCCGTTATACTTTTGGTATAACGGGTTTTTTTGTGCACCTTAAACTATAAACAGTTGAATTTTAGCTTTTTTAGTGCTGATTTAATTCCTTGATAAACTAAATACTTATGTCGAGTTGATACAGTCTAAGATCAAGAGAGGTTTGCGGTTTTGCAAAAGTAAAGTATGTTTTAATCGCTATGATGGGAATATGAAATTATTAAGCCGATTAATGTGAAAGCTAAAATATATTTGTTTGATCTGTGTGCTGGAATTTAATTATTCTACTTGGCTACTAGATATTGAATGTATATACTTTCAATCCTTGATTTAATCTTCTTTTGGAAGAAGCTATGGCTAAAGAAAAAAAGAGAAAGAATAGTCAATTGATTGTTCGTCTGAATAAGGAAGAAAAAGATGCTTTCATTGATCTTTGCGATGACCTTGATACGAGCGCGGCAAGGGAAGTGCGACACTTCATCCGTAAATTTTTAACTCAGCATGAAGAAGAATAGGAAGAATAGAGAGAATAATGACAATAGTAAGTTAAAACTATAAAAATACTTTATTCACCAAAAAAACCAGATAACTTATTAGTTACCTGGTTTTTTTTTACCTGCTACTTTATTGGCTTATTGAAGTTTCACTATATAGAAGTAAACTGTGATCAAATAGAAGTAAACTGTGATCAAATAACAAAAACCGGACATAAAGCGTTATATAATCTTCTGATGTTGAATAGTCCCAAAACATTGTCTTTACTACCTTACGATTTTGCCCGCCAGAATCGAGTGCTGGTAAGACCGGATTCGGCTGAGCTTGTTCATACTCAGGCTATTGCAAATTGGGTACTAAGTGAGCTTATTCGTAATAATGATTCAAATTTATCCTTAGTAGCAGTTGATGATGAAGAGTTTGACCAACTATTAAGCCGCCTATATCAAAATCAACATTCCTCATCAGAAACGGTGATGGCCGGAATTAAGGATTTTGTTGATTTAGAAGAGGCTGCAGCAGCACTTGAAGATTCTGCCGATTTACTAGATTCTGAAAATGATGCACCGATAATACGCCTACTTAATGCCATATTAGCTGAGGCCTTGAAGGAACAAGCCTCAGATATACACATCGAACCTTATGAAAAACAAGCCGTAGTTAGATTTCGACTAGATGGTGTTTTACGAACCGTATTAAGCCCTTCAATACAAATAGCACCTTTGCTTATATCTCGTATCAAAGTGATGTCAAGACTGGATATTGCTGAAAAAAGGTTGCCGCAGGATGGCCGTATGGCGGTTAAGCTTGGAGGTAGAAGCATTGACCTGCGTATTTCTACCATGCCTTCAAGCTATGGGGAGCGTGTTGTTATACATTTGCTGGATAATGATGCCGGCAAGATGCAAACGGATGATCTTGGCATGCCAGCTGATATTAAAGGCAGGCTAGAAGATCTAATTCATCGTCCACATGGGATTATATTAGTTACAGGCCCTACTGGTTCGGGTAAAACCACCACCTTATACGCAGCACTGCAGCAAATGAATCGCGAAGAGCGAAACATCATGACAGTTGAAGACCCGGTAGAATATGACTTACCTGGAATCAGTCAAACCCAGATAAATATGCGGGCTGGAATGACTTTTGCAAAAGGTTTACGTGCTATTTTAAGGCAAGATCCCGATGTTATTTTAATCGGAGAGATCCGTGATGGCGAAACAGCAGAAATTGCGACGCAGGCAAGTTTAACGGGACATTTGGTTCTATCGACTTTACATACAAATACAGCTTCTGGCGCAATCATGCGTTTACAAGATATTGGTGTTGATAGCTTTTTATTAGCGTCAACAATAAGGGGTATTGTTGCGCAACGCTTAGTCCGAAAACTCTGTGAACATTGTCGAGAAGAAAGTGTTTGTAATGAATTTCAGAGTAAGCTGCTTGGGGTAAAAGAGGGTACTAGTATCTTTCAGGCGGTTGGATGCGAGCATTGTAATAATACCGGATTCCATGGCCGCCAGGCGCTATTTGAATTAGTCGTAATCGATATGGAATTACAGAACCTGATACATGAAAATGCCGGGGAGCTTGCTTTGGAAGAAGCAGTTCGACGCAATACGCCAAGTATCCGGGAGGCCGGTTTCGAACAAGTAAGGCTAGGGACAACGACCATTGAGGAAGTGCTGAGAGTCAGCTCTCTTTAAGGAATAGTGATGCCAGCATTTGATTACTCAGCATATAACACTTTGGGCAAACAAGTCAGCGGTATAATTGAAGCCGAATCAGATCGTCAGGCTAGGCGTTTGCTTAAAGATCGAAAATTATTGCCACTGGATCTCAGTGAGATCAGCTTATCAAAAAAAAATCTGGAAAGTAGTTTTTGGCAGAAGAATAATCGTCTTAGTACCTTTGACTTATCGTTGCTATTGAGACAACTGGCAATTTTAATTCAGTCAGGGCTTCCTGTTGAAGAAGCCATGAAAATGACAATAGAGAAGGCTGAAACCACTAAGCAGGCAAGGATCATGCAAAGCTGGCGTAGTGAAATTGTTGAAGGAAGAAGTTTTTCAGAAGCTTTGCGGCGTTGTCCCTATAAAATTCCAGACAGTGTCATTGCGGATGCAGTGATTTCGATGATCACAGGACCTGAATAATCACCGGGAATTTCTAGGGAGTATTGTCCAGATGAATCAGTGGTGCCTGTGACAAGTGGCTCACTGTCTTTTTGGCCATCAGTGATACCAAAAATACTGACAATACCCCCTTTAATAATTCCCTTTACAGCTGACCCAGAAATAGTAACAGGAGGGGGGGCAATTACGGGTGCTGCAGGAATACTTGCAAACGAATCTGGTCTGCCAGAATCGTTACAGGCGCTAATTAAAAGTAGCAAAGCTGCTAAAACGCTTACTCTTATTAAAAATTTATTCTTAGCCATATTTTTCTTCCTTTTAATTCGAGGGTCTTAATAATTATGGGATCGTATTTTTAGATAGAATGATTTTCAAGTACAAAGATTAAATGTTGAAGCCAATAAATCTTATTAATAAGAAAATTGTAATGTACAAAAAAACGCCACTCATTGAGTGGCGTTTTTATTTTTTACATCTAAAGTAAAAGTTTAGTTGTTTACAAATTCAGGATAGGCTTCTACACCACACTCTGATAAGTCAACACCTTCGGATTCTTCTTCTTCACTGACTCGGATACCCATAATCATTTTGAGGATGAACCAAACGATGAAACTAACACCAAATACCCAGATGAAGATGGTAAGTAGCCCCACAATCTGACCACTAATACTGGCGCCACCAGTTACACAAACTGCCATTACCCCGAAGATACCAACCACACCATGTACTGAAAGTGCACCGACTGGATCATCAATTTTGAGTTTGTCAAAAGTGATAATGCTGAATACTACAATGATGCCGCCGATCAGGCCAACGATAGTTGAAGCAAGTGGACCTGGTGAAGCCGGGTCAGCAGTAATAGCGACTAGACCTGCTAAAGCACCATTCAGGATCATGGTTAAATCTGCTTTACCAAACAAGATGCGTGATACGATCAAGGCGCCTATCAAGCCACCAGCAGCCGCTGCATTAGTATTAAGGAATACGTTAGCTACTTCGTTCGCAACACCAATACCGCCCAGTTTTAAAGTAGAACCACCATTAAAACCGAACCAGCCCATCCATAAGATGAATGTTCCTAAAGTTGCTAGAGGCATATTGGCGCCTGGAATTGGTTTGACTGAACCATCTGCAGCATATTTACCCTTACGAGGACCAAGTAAGAGAACACCAGCAAGAGCTGCAGCAGCGCCCGCTAAATGCACAATGCCAGATCCAGCATAATCACTGTAATTTAATTCAAACATGCCAAATACAGAAGCGCCACCCCAAGTCCAGCTACCTTCCATAGGGTAGATAAGGCCTGTCATGACAACCGCAAATAAGAGGAATGCCCAAAGTTTCATTCGTTCTGCAACAGCGCCCGATACAATAGACATCGCTGTAGCAACGAACACAACCTGGAAGAAGAAGTCGGAAGCACCAGAATAGTCACTCATCTCACCAAAACCCGCTTCAGCAGATGAAGCAAGTACAGCGGCAACGGCTTCGTCATCCATTTCAGCAACAGTCGTAATACCACTCAGGAAAACCCCGCCATCGTACATAATTGCATAACCGCAGATCATGTACATAGTACAAGCGACAGCAAATAGAGATACGTTTTTGGCGAGAATTTCTGTGGTGTTTTTAGAACGAACCAATCCAGCTTCAAGCATTGCAAAACCGGCGGCCATCCACATAACTAATGCTCCAGTCACCAGGAAATAAAAGGTATCCATGGCGTACTGTAGTTCATAAATATAATTAAGATTACTTTCCATACTAAGCCCTCCTAAAAGCTTGGCATAACTTTGAGTTCAAAATAGATCAATTGCTTAAATAGCTTCTTCGCCGGATTCTCCGGTTCGGATACGAATGGCTTGTGTAATATCAGAGATGAAAATTTTGCCATCACCGATTTTGCCGGTATTAGCCGCCTTAGTGATGGTTTCAATGGTTTGATCCAATGCAGCGTCGGTAACTGCCACCTCAATTTTTAATTTAGGTAGAAAGTCGACAACATATTCTGCACCACGATAAAGCTCGGTGTGTCCCTTTTGACGACCAAAGCCTTTAACTTCTGTGACTGTGATCCCCTGAACTCCTATTTCTGATAGTGCTTCCCTGACGTCATCAAGCTTGAATGGCTTGATAATCGCATTAATCATTTTCATTAGATTCTCCTACATTTAGTTTTAGCAGCTATGTCAACATTGATTAATAGTCGGACTGCTGAGAAACAAAGTTTTTATAATTAGCTCCTGAAAGCCGCATCAATGAGATTGCAATCGCTATGCCAACATTTAAATAGGCATATAAAACAATTGGTTAAAAATATTAAGGCTTGTAAAAAGTGTATGCTGATATTCTTTTGCACAGCTTTGGTGCGTTTTAGAAAGAAATGCGCTTAAAAGATTTTATTTTTTGGGTATGAAGGTTTTAGAGCGTTTTAGATTGGAGGATATTATTCTTATTGGGGTATTAAAGATGTGTGAAAGACCAAAACGCTTGTTTTTAGATTGCTCTTTATCTTATGCTTCTACTTCTAGTTTTACTTAGCACTTACTAATGCAAAGTTGATTTTATATCAGTCACAAACAGCTAATAAACTTAATCTAATTTTTTATTAATAAAAAAGAACCAGAAATTTCTGAAGGGGAAAATAATGAGAAAGATCGTTAATCCAGGTTTGTTAATTCTTGGGCTTGTATTATTGCCAGCTATCAGTTTTGCTCAAGAAATTGATGGAGCAGATACTGCTTGGATTATGACATCTACGGCTTTGGTTCTGTTTATGACAATTCCTGGCTTGTCGTTATTTTACGGTGGGCTTGTTCGGGTGCCAAATGTGCTTTCTGTCTTAATGCAATGTTTTGCCATTACCTGTGTTGCCTCTATTGTATGGCTGGTTTGTGGTTATAGCCTGGCTTTTGGTGAAGGCAATGCTTTTATAGGCGACTTTAGTAATATCATGTTTGCTGGTATTCAAGAAGAGACGGTTGCCGGCTCTATACCTGAATCAGTGTTTGCCTTATTTCAAATGACTTTTGCCATTATTACGCCGGCACTTATTTTTGGTAGTTTTGCAGAAAGAGTGAAATTTGGTTCAGTAATGCTTTTTAGTATTTTGTGGCTTCTATTGGTGTATGTACCAATAACTCATTGGGTGTGGGGAGGAGGCTGGTTAGGCTCTATGGGCTTGTTAGATTTTGCTGGTGGTACAGTTGTTCATATTACAGCAGGTGTTGCAGCTTTGGTTTGCGCATTGACAATTGGAACCAGAAGCGGCTTTGGTAAAACTCCGATGCCTCCGCATAATATGACTATGACAGTCACCGGAGCGGGCATGCTATGGGTTGGCTGGTTCGGTTTTAATGGTGGGAGTGCTCTGGCCGCAAATGGCGATGCAGGTATGGCGATGTTGGTCACTCATATTTCTGCTGCGGCTGGTTCAATTTCCTGGATGTTAATGGAGAAACTCAAATTTGGTAAGCCTTCAGTATTGGGTATTGTTACCGGCATGGTGGCAGGCTTGGGAACCATTACTCCTGCTTCAGGGTTTGTTGGTCCTGGTGGTGCGCTGATTATTGGATTATGTGCTGGTGTTGTCTGTTTCTTTGCGACTCAATATATAAAACAGGTAATGAAAATCGATGACTCACTGGATGTGTTCCCTGTCCATGGTGTTGGCGGCATACTGGGAACATTCGCTGCTGGAATATTTGCTTCAGCTGGTTTGGGAGTTTTTAGCGGGCAAGGTTTTAATGAAGGCATGACTATGGGCTCTCAAGTTGGAGTGCAATTAATTGGTATAGTAAGTACCGTGGTCTACACGGCAATACTAACGTTCATTATTGTAAAAGTTGTCACAGCTTTGATTGGTTTCCGGGTTGGTGAAGAAGATGAAACTTCAGGGCTCGATATCGCACTGCATGATGAAAGAGGGTATGATCTTTAAGGTTATATTTTAATTATTTCTTGTCGAAGTTTAAATTTTTAAACTGAGCAACAATCTTTCTTGGGAAGCTCCGGCTTCCCAATTTTTTGTCTAAAAAAATTATGCACTTTGAATTACTCAAACTTCTTGCTGACGGAAAGTTTCACTCCGGTGAAATACTTGCAAACACGCTCCAAGTAAGTCGCACATCTATTTGGAAAATGATTTTTCGGATTCAGGAGCTAGGTCTTGAGCTGCATTCTGTCAAAGGTAAGGGCTATAAATTAACTGAGCCATTAGATTTGCTTGATCAAGAAAGCATAATAAAAAATATTTCTTCTGAGTTAAGAAATCAAATTCAAGACATTAAAATATTCCAAAGCATTGATTCAACCTCTTCTTATATTATGAAGCTTGCCCAAAGTGGGGAATTAGCCTTAAGCGGAAATAAGGTATTTGTCTGTTTAGCAGAACAACAAACTGCGGGCAAAGGAAGAAGAGGTAGGTCTTGGGCCAGTCCTTTTGGTCATAATCTTTACTTTACTGTTGCACGGCAATTCAATACTGGGATTAGCGAACTAGAAGGTTTGAGCTTAGTTATTGCTTTAGCTGTTACCAGAGTGCTAGAACGAAACAAGATTGAAGGCTTGGGTATTAAATGGCCAAATGACATTCTCTGGCAAGGTAAAAAACTGGCCGGTATATTGCTGGAAATTTCAGGTGATCCAACAGGTTTGTCTCAAGTACTAATTGGCTTAGGGTTAAATGTTAGTGCAAATCCTCAAGCGATGACTAATGTAGATCAAGCATGGGTGGATTTGAAAACGATTTCAGGAAAAGTGCCTGATCGGAATAAACTAGTAGCAGAATTATTGGCTGAAATTATCGAAATGATTGATGAGTTTGAAAACAAAGGTTTTGCTGCTTTTAAAAATGAATGGGGAGATTTTGATGCTCTGCAAGGCCAGGAGGTTGAATTAAAAACGCATACTAATCAGCCTACAGGTATCTTGGGTAAAGTAATGGGCGTTAATAACCAAGGAGCATTATTACTGCAAACAAAGGAAGGTGTCGAAACTTTCCATGGTGGGGAGTTGTCACCGAGGATAGTTCCAGGAAAACAAGGCCTAAGAAAACAAGAACAAGGAAGGCAGTCAAAATGAAAATACTAGAAATAGATGCTGGGAATACGCGTATAAAATGGCGTCTTTTGGAATATTCAAACCAACAAGTAGAAAAAATAAAATTTGATTCCGTGCTGGCGCCAGGTCTTGTGGGTGAAATGCCGGATTCTCTTAGCCAGCAGCTGCATGAGCTAAAAGAAGAAGGTATAGAAAAAATAAGAGCATCAAATGTGCGAGGTGATGATTTTGCAAAATTATTATCGCTTTTTTGTGAAAGCAACTTTTCAGTAAATGTTAATTATGCCCTTGTGAGTGCAGAGTTAGCGGGTTTAAAAAATGCCTATCAGGATTTTGAGACATTGGGAGTAGATCGCTGGTTAGCAATGCTGGCAGCATTTCGCTCTGCCAAATCAGCAGTTTGTGTTGTTGATTGCGGCAGTGCTATTACCATAGACTTGGTTAATGCTGATGGTCAGCATGAAGGCGGCTTTATAGTTCCAGGTTTGCAGCTTATGCAGCGTAGTTTAGGCGAGCATACCGCGAATTTAAAATATCATCCTCACTCAAATATCAATATTGAGCCTGGTACAAATACAGCAGTTGCCATAAATCATGGTGTTTTATTGATGGCATTGGGTCTGTTGGAAAAGGTTGAGCAACATTGGGGTTTAAATAGAAGCTGGTATTTGACAGGCGGGGACGCTGCTATTTTATCTTCCTTTATTAAATGGCAACATGAGGTTAATTCAGAACTGGTTATGGATGGCTTGGGAATCGCTGATGATAACTCTAGAAGCAGCATTAAAGACTGATGAAAAACTTTGCGATTTGTTTATTACTTCTGAATCTGCTTTATTTATCCTGGAATATGGAGTTTTTTCCGGGGTCAGGTAGTTCAGATGAAGTCATTATTAGAGAGCCTAATCAACAAGCGCCTCAAAGTTTGGTTTTGCTAAGTGAGATGCCTGATGATCAGCTAGAAGAAAACGCTCTAACTGCAGTCGAAGTTAGGGCAGAAGTTGCAGCAGAAGTTACGACAGAACTCACCACAGAACTCACCACAGAACTCACAACAGGTGAAATATCTCCCAAGCCCCTCTTGGAACTGAAAATAATGAAGAAAGTTTTGCCTGTCTTGCCATTGGTGATTTTGAAAATATCGCTGTAAGCAATGCTTTGGTTACTGAGTTAAGAGAACAGGGTCTGCAGGCTAGGGTAGAATTACAAGAGCAAATTGAGTCTGAGTACCGAGTTTATATGCCACCTTTTGCATCGGATGCTGCTGCCAGGCAGACATTAGCGAGTTTGCTGGGAAATGGAATAGATAGCTTCCTCATGACGACTGGAGATCTTTCCAGGGCTATCTCCCTAGGAGTGTTTTCACAGCAAATCTCCGCATTTGCTTTACAAGAAGAACTTGCATCAGAAGGCTATGCCACTAATATCCAAGAAACGGTCCTTAGCAATACTGAGTTTTGGATTGTAATAAGGTCTACAGCAAGCTCTGAGCTAGATGCACTATGGCTTACTTTGCTAAATTCCCAACCTTCCTTAAAACAATCAGAAAATCTCTGTCAAATCATTGCACCTGAGGACTAATTCCCATAGAATGCCGCCTCTGTGTAAAAGAGAGCCAGAAAAAAGCTTGTCTGATGTTCTTTTTGGAGGGGTTCCCGAGTGGTCAAAGGGATCAGACTGTAAATCTGACGCGTAAGCTTCGGTGGTTCAAATCCACCCCCCTCCACCAGTCAGATAGGGGTTTCTGGGGAATCCATACGGGATTTAGACGTGGGATTAAACAGCAGAAAACAGTGGACCAGGAAAGTAGTGACTAACAAAGTTAATAGTTTCTGGTCCTCTGTTTTTTGTATGCGAGCCTGATTAAGGCGCGGAGAGCGAGTTGTCTGTTTGCGGGTATAGTTCAATGGTAGAACTCCAGCCTTCCAAGCTGATCATGCGGGTTCGATTCCCGCTACCCGCTCCAGAGTCGATTTTAGGCTGTGTGTTGGGCAAAGTGTCGAACAGAGTCGAAATAGGATGATGTGAGATCTTTGGGAGAGCTCGCATAGCTCAGGTGGTAGAGCGCATCATTGGTAATGATGAGGTCCCCAGTTCGACTCTGGGTGTGAGCACCATCTCTTTTTGACGCAGAATTGTAAAAAGAAAGTGTATTAAAAGGTTTATAAAATACTTATTAATAAGATAGTCGGAGGCATCGTCAGATGGCAAAGGAAAAGTTTGAAAGAAATAAGCCCCACGTAAACGTGGGCACGATTGGTCACGTTGACCATGGTAAAACGACATTAACAGCAGCGTTGACGCGTGTATGTGCTGAAGATCTGGGGTGGACGAGTAGACTTTGCTGAGATTGATAATGCGCCTGAAGAAAGAGAGCGCGGTATTACGATCGCAACTTCTCACGTTGAGTATGAGTCTGCCAACCGTCACTATGCTCACGTTGACTGCCCAGGTCATGCCGACTATGTAAAAACATGATTACTGGTGCTGCACAGATGGATGGCGCTATTCTGGTTTGTTCAGCAGCTGATGGCCCTATGCCTCAGACGCGTGAGCATATTCTGTTGTCACGTCAGGTTGGTGTTCCTTACATAGTGGTATTCATGAATAAAGCCGACATGGTTGATGATGATGAGCTGCTTGAGCTTGGTTGAAATGGAAATTCGTGAGTTGTTGGACCAGTATGAGTTCCCTGGTGATGACACGCCTATCATTATTGGTTCTGCGCTTAAAGCATTGGAAGGTGATACGTCTGATATCGGTATGCCAGCGGTTCAGAAGATTGTTGAGACTCTGGATCGTATATCCCTGAGCCGAGACGCGATATTGAAAAGCCATTTTTGATGCCAATTGAAGATGTATTCTCTATTTCTGGTCGTGGTACGGTTGTAACTGGCCGTATTGCTCGCGGCTTGTGAAAGTTGGTGAAGAAATTGAGATCGTCGGTATTAAGGATACTCAAACTACTACCTGTACTGGTGTTGAGATGTTCCGTAAATTGCTTGACGAAGGTCGTGCTGGTGAAAACGTTGGTGTTTTATTCGTGGTACCAAGCGTGAAGACGTTGAGCGTGGTCAGGTCTTGCTAAGCCAGGTTCAATCACTCCGCATACGAAATTTGAAGGTGAGTTTATGTTCTTTCTAAAGATGAGGGTGGACGTCATACCCCATTCTTTAAAGGTTATCGTCCTCAGTTCTATTTCGAGACCACTGATGTAACTGGTGCTTGTGAGTTACCTGATGGCGTAGAAATGGTTATGCCTGGTGATAATGTGAAGATGGTAGTTGAACTGATTGCCCCAATCGCGATGGAAGAAGGTCAGCGTTTTGCTGTTCGTGAAGGTGGCCGTACGGTTGGAGCTGGTGTCGTAGCTAAATCATCGAATAAGTAGCTTTAAGCTTTAAGTTAAGCCGAGATCATGCTTGCAGTCTTCTCGGCTTAATCGTCTTATGAAATAGGACGAGAGAACGATGATAAGAGTTGTATAGGCCAGTAGCTCAATTGGCAGAGCAGCGGTCTCCAAAACCGCAGGTTGGGGGTTCGATTCCCTCCTGGCCTGCCATTAACTAAAAGTTAAAGTTAGCAAAATGAACGAGAAGGTTGGAAAAGCGGCAAAACTAAAGAACCAAGGTGACAAGGAAGGTAGTTTGGACCTTGTGCTTTGGATAATCGTCCTGGTCCTAGTGGCAGCAGGGTTTATGGTAATAGCTATTTTGCTACAGAGTCCACGCTATATCGGGTTATAGGGTTGCTAGTTTTGGCTGCAGTTGCGGGTTGGTTAGCAACACTTACTGTAAAAGGTAAGGCTTTTGTCACCTTATGCTTGGAAGCTAAAACTGAAATTCGAAAAGTAGTGTGGCCTACTCGAACTGAGACTACACAGACAACCTTAATAGTTGTTGTGGTTGTCATGATAGTGGCTTTAATTCTTTGGGCGTTAGACTCACTGTTAAGTTGGGTTATCACGTTTATTATTGGTTAGGAAAAAATAAGAATGTCAGTCTCTGAAAATGATAAGCGTTGGTATGTTGTACATGCTTATTCAGGATATGAGCGCAAAGTAAAACTGGCGCTGGAAGAAAGAATTGCCTTATCAGGTAACCCTGAAATGTTTGGTGATGTGCTTGTGCCTACTGAAGAAGTGCTGGAAATGCGTGGTGGGCAGAAAAGAAAAAGCGAGCGTAAATTTTTCCCGGGTTACGTGCTAATAAACATGGAATTAAATGATATAACTTGGCATTTAGTAAAAGATACGCCACGGGTTATGGGTTTTATTGGCGGTAAAGCTGATAAGCCTGCGCCGATTACTCAGCGCGAAGTGGACGAAATCGTTAATCGCTTGGAGGAGTCGGTTGATAAACCTACCCACAAGACAATTTACGAACCTGGTGAAATGGTGCGGGTCACTGACGGCCCATTTAATGATTTCACAGGCACAGTTGAAGAAGTGAATTATGAGAAAAGTCGTGTTCGAGTTGCTGTATTAATTTTTGGTAGATCGACTCCGGTTGAATTGGAATTCTCTCAAGTAGAGAAAGGCTAGATAAGAATTTGGTGGAAGTTTCTATATAGGAACTTCTTAATTAAAAAGTCGTCTCACTTGAGACGCCTGGGAAGTCGAAAGACGCTATTACCCAAAGGAGTATAAAATGGCTAAAAAAGTCCTAGCTTATATCAAGCTACAGGTTGCCGCAGGTAAGGCTAACCCTAGTCCTCCTGTAGGTCCGGCTCTGGGCCAACATGGTGTTAATATCATGGATTTTTGTAAGGCTTTCAATGCTGAAACTCAAAGCGTTGAACCAGGTCTACCAATTCCTGTTGTAATTACTGTCTATGCAGATAGAAGTTTTACATTTATTACTAAAACACCTCCAGCTGCAGTGTTATTACAAAAAGCAGCGGGTCTGAAAAAAGGCAGCGGTCGTCCTAATACTGAAAAAGTTGGCAAAGTAACTCGTGCTCAGCTTGAAGAAATAGCGACTCTAAAAATGCCTGATCTCACGGCAGCTGATATGGATGCTGCAGTACGTACACTGGCGGGTAGTGCCAGAAGTGCTGGGATTGAAACTGAGGGGGTCATCTAATGGCCAAATTAACTAAAAAAGCAAAATCAATTGCAGAAAAGCTGGAAGCCGGCAAGCCTTATTCAATAAGTGAGGCTGTTGCCTTAATTGCAGAGTTTTCAAGCTCTAATTTTAAAGAATCAATAGACGTCAGTATTAATCTTGGCATTGATGCACGTAAATCTGATCAAGCCGTAAGGGGTGCAACTAGTTTACCTCACGGAACAGGCAAGGATGTTCGAGTAGCAGTATTTGCTCAAGGTGAAAATGCCGATAAAGCAAAAGCTGCTGGCGCTGATGTAGTCGGATTTGAAGATCTTGCTGAAAGTATTAAAGGCGGCGATCTTAATTTTGACGTCGTGATAGCGAGTCCAGATGCTATGCGAGTGGTGGGTCAATTAGGGACAATTCTTGGCCCTAAAGGCTTGATGCCTAATCCTAAAGTGGGAACTGTTACACCTGATGTTGAGGGTGCGGTTAAAAATGCTAAATCTGGCCAAGTAAGATACCGAACTGACAAAAACGGCATCATCCATGGCGGAATCGGTAAAGCAGATTTTGATGTTAATGCTGTTAAGGGTAATTTAGAAGCATTACTGGTTGATCTAAAGAAAGCTAAACCAGCTTCTGCCAAAGGCTCCTATGTTAAGAAGATTGTATTATCTTCAACTTTGGGACCGGGCATTCTGATAGATCAGTCTACACTAGAATTTTAAAAAAAATTTTGGCGGTGAGTTAACTCGCCGCCGAATAACGACTTTGGGGTGTTGTTTTCTTAGAAAACAAGACTATCAAAGACCGCAGGTGTTTACCTAAGTTGATATTTGGCTTGTAAACTTAATTTCCTGCGCAGATGGTGAAACCCGGTTCAATGAGAGTTATTGAGCTATTCACCGAATAAGAGCTTGTTTTGCTGTATTGCAAAGCATAACTAAGGAGTAAATAAAGTGGCTATTCGTATTGAAGACAAAAGGCAGATTGTTGCCGAAGTCAACGAAGCTGCTAAAGGTGCTTTATCTGCAGTACTTGCCGACTATAGGGGAGTTACTGTTAGTGAGCTTACTGAACTGCGTAAAACTGCACGTGAAAATAATGTTTATCTAAGAGTTGTTAGAAATACATTGTTAAAACGCGCTGTGGAAGGGACTGATTATGAGTGCCTGAATGAAGCATTGGTAGGCCCGACAATTTTAGCATTTTCTCAGGGAGATCCAGGCTCAGCAGCACGTGTGCTTAAAGATTTCTCTAAAGGGAATGATGATTTTGATGTTAAAGCACTTGCTGTTGGTGGAAACCTGCTAGCTGCAGACCAGATTGATATTTTGGCGAAACTGCCGACATACGATCAGGCTATCGCGACCTTAATGAGCGTGATGTTAGCACCGGTGACTAAACTGGTAAGAACAGTAAACGAGGTGCCGACTAAGGCTACTCGTGTTGTAGCTGCTGTTCGAGATCAGAAACAGGAAGCAGCTTAGGCGTAAAAGACACGTAACAACATAGTTGTTATTTTAATTAATTTAACAAAATTGAAAAATTAAAAGGAGAGCATTATGTCTCTATCTAAAGAAGAAATATTAGAAGGTATCGCTGAACTGTCGGTCATGGATGTGGTCGAATTAGTCTCAGCTATGGAAGAAAAATTTGGTGTTTCTGCTGCTGCAGCAGTTGCAGTTGCAGCTCCAGCTGCTGGCGGTGATGCAGGTGGTGCCGCCGCTGCTGAGAAAGACGAGTTTGATGTAATTTTGGCATCTGTTGGTGAAAAGAAAGTAAATGTCATTAAAGCAGTTCGTGGAATTACTGGACTTGGACTTAAAGAAGCTAAAGATCTGGTTGATGGCGCTCCATCTCCGATCAAAGAAGGTGCAAGTAAAGACGAAGCAGAAGACTTCAAAAAGCAGCTTGAAGAAGCTGGCGCGACAGTCGAGCTTAAATAAGTCAGCTATAAAAGTTGATTTAGAAGGTGGAAGTCCATTGCATTAAAATGGCTTCCGCCTTTCTGCGCTTTATCAATATGCTTACTAGTATTAGAACTAGCGTATTAGAAAGAGCAATAGAAAATGCTGGGGTTACTTTTTTTATATAAGGTTAAAAGTAGCAAGATTCAGAAAATTCGCTGATTAGGGACCACTGATGGCATATTCATATACTGAGAAAAAACGTATCCGTAAAGACTTTGGCAAACTGCAAAGTGTTATGGATATTCCTTACCTTCTGGCTATCCAGATTGATTCATATAAACAATTTACCCAAACGACTACTCCTCCAGAGGATCGATTGGAACAAGGCTTGCATGCGGCCTTTAAATCAGTATTTCCAATAATTTCCTATTCAGGCAAAGCTTTGCTGGAATATGTAAGTTATAGACTCGGTAAGCCTGAGTTCGATGTTAGCGAATGTATGTTACGTGGCGCGACTTATGCGGTTTCTTTACGCGTTAAAGTTCGATTGATTATTTATGAAAAAGAATCAACCGCCAAGGTAATTAAAGATATTAAAGAACAAGAAGTCTATATGGGTGAGATTCCCCTGATGACTGATAGTGGTACTTTTGTGATTAACGGTACTGAGCGTGTAGTAGTTTCTCAGTTACACCGTTCACCAGGCGTATTCTTTGATCATGATAAAGGCAAAACTCACAGTTCAGGAAAACTCTTGTATTCAGCTCGAATTATTCCTTACCGTGGGTCTTGGTTGGATGTTGAGTTTGATCCAAAAGATTTGGTCTTTGTGCGAATTGACCGTAGAAGAAAACTTCCAGCATCAATATTGTTGAAAGCACTTGATTATAGCGCTCAGGACATTCTAGAAATGTTCTACGAAAACAATAAATATTTTATTGGCAAAGATGGCGCGCTATCTATTGAATTAGTACCTTCACGCTTACGCGGCGTAGTGCTGAATTTTGATGTTAAAAACAAACGTACAGTTATTGTTCCTGCTTCTGCAAGGATTACTGCACGTCATATTCGTGAGATTGAGAAAGCTAATCTAACCAAGTTAGATGTACCTTCAGAATTTATTTTAGGTAACGCTTTGGCCGCTGATGTTATTGATACTGACACTGGTGAAGTATTGGTGGCATGTAATACAGAAGTGACTGAAGAAGTATTAGAGATTCTAGTAAATGCAGGTGTCAAAGAGTTTGAAACGATTTACACCAATGATCTAGATTGTGGTCCTTTTATTTCAGACACATTGAGATCTGATAGCACAACAAATAGGCTTGAAGCGTTGGTAGAAATTTATCGCATGATGCGCCCAGGCGAGCCCCCAACGAAAGAATCAGCTGAGAATCTGTTTGCTAATTTGTTTTTCTCAGAAGATCGTTATGATCTTTCTGTTGTAGGACGGATGAAGTTTAACCGTCGTCTTGGCAGGGAAGAGTCTGAAGGTTCTGGGGTGCTTAGCAAAGAAGATATCGTTGAAGTTATTAAAACGCTGGTTAACATCCGAAATGGTTTTGGCACAGTTGATGATATTGATCATTTAGGTAACCGTCGAATCCGTTCTGTTGGTGAAATGGCTGAGAATCAATTCCGTGTAGGTTTGGTTCGAGTAGAGCGCGCAGTAAAAGAGCGTTTGTCCATGGCGGATAGTGAAGGATTGATGCCGCAGGATATGATAAATGCTAAACCTGTTGCAGCTGCGATTAAAGAGTTCTTCGGATCTAGTCAGTTGTCACAGTTTATGGATCAAAATAATCCCTTATCAGAAGTTACGCATAAGCGTCGAATTTCTGCATTAGGACCTGGTGGTTTGACGCGTGAACGTGCAGGTTTCGAAGTGCGTGACGTGCATCCGACTCACTATGGTCGTGTATGTCCAATTGAGACTCCTGAAGGGCCAAATATTGGTCTGATTAACTCGCTGGCGACTTATGCACAAACAAATAGATATGGTTTTCTAGAAAGCCCAGTTACGAAAAGTTGTTAAAGGCAGTGTTACAGATGAAATTGTTTATCTTTCTGCCATTGAGGAAAGCAATTATGTTATTGCTCAAGCGAGTTCTCCTTTAGATAAAAAAGGTAAATTTACTGAAGATATGGTGTCAGTTCGTCACCAAAATGAATTTACGCTGGTTAATAATGATCAGATTGATTTTATGGATGTGAGCCCGCAACAAGTTGTATCGGTTGCTGCGTCATTGATTCCTTTCCTTGAACATGATGATGCTAACCGTGCCTTGATGGGTTCAAACATGCAACGCCAAGCGGTACCTACCTTGATAGCTCAAAAGCCATTGGTAGGAACTGGCATGGAGAGATACGTGGCACGAGATTCGGGTGTCTGTGTTGTTTCTAGGCGTGGTGGTGTTATAGATAGTGTCGATGCAGCACGTATTATTGTGCGTGTACATGATAAGGAAACTGTGGCTGGTGAGGCTGGGGTTGATATTTATAATCTGACTAAATATACCCGTTCTAATCAAAATACTTGTATTAACCAGCGACCATTGGTGAAGGTGGGCGATTCTGTAGCTGTGGGAGATATTCTGGCCGATGGTCCGTCCATTGATATGGGTGAACTGGCATTGGGCAAAATATGCGCATCGCATTTATGCCTTGGAATGGTTACAACTTTGAAGATTCGATTCTTATTTCTGAGCGAGTTGTTGAAGAAGATCGTTTACTTCTATTCATATTCAGGAGCTTACCTGTATCGCTCGTGACACTAAACTAGGTTCTGAAGAAGTTACTGCAGATATCCCAAACGTGGGTGAAAGTGCTTTAGGAAGACTGGATGAATCCGGTGTGTTTATATCGGCGCTGAAGTTAATGCCGGCGATATTCTGGTTGGTAAAGTAACACCTAAAGGTGAAACCCAGTTAACGCCTGAAGAAAAACTATTACGTGCAATCTTTGGTGAAAAAGCGTCTGATGTGAAAGATACTTCTTTACGGGTACCAAGCTCTGTAAAAGGTACAGTCATTGATGTGCAAGATTTTCACACGTGACGGCTTAGAAAAAGATAAGCGTGCTCTAGAAATTGAAGAAGAACAGCTTGCGAAAGTTCGTAAAGATATTGAAGACGAATACCGTATTGTTGAAGAAGCTACTTTTCAACGTCTTACGTAAAGCCTTAGTCGGTAAAAAAGTCTCTGGTGGGCCTAAGCTGAAAAAAGGTGACACGCTTAGTGCTGAATATCTTAATGAGCTAGATTCAGAAGATTGGTTTAAGTTGCGCTTAGTTGATAACAAGCTAAGTGAGCAATTGGAAAATGCTGGCGTACAATTAAAAGAGCGACGTGAAGAGCTTAGATGAGCGCTTTGAAGATAAGAAACGCAAACTGACTCAGGGTGACAACCTAGCTCCTGGTGTTCTGAAAATCGTTAAAGTTTATTTGGCGATTAAACGTCGTATTCAGCCGGGTGATAAAATGGCTGGTCGTCACGGTAACAAAGGTGTTATCTCTGTCATTATGCCCGTTGAAGATATGCCATATGACGAGAAAGGCAATCCGGTTGATATAGTGTTGAACCCCTTGGGTGTTCCATCACGTATGAACGTTGGTCAGGTTTTGGAAACGCACTTAGGTGCTGCCGCTAAAGGATTGGGTGAAAAAATTAACGGTATGGTGCAGCAGCAACAAAAAATTGCTGACATCAGAAAGCTGTCTGGATGAAATTTACAATGGTATTGGAGATGCATTCGCAGGAAGATTTGATCGAGTTTAAGTGATGCTGAGATCATGGAGCTAGCCCATAACCTTAAAGATGGGGTGCCTATGGCGACTCCTGTTTTTGACGGTGCTAGTGAAATAGAGATCAAGCAAATGCTAGAACTGGCAGATATGAGTGATGATGGACAAATCACGCTTTATGATGGTCGCACAGGTGATGCGTTTGATCGTAAAGTGACTGTTGGCATTATGTACATGTTGAAACTGAATCATCTTGTTGACGACAAAATGCACGCCAGTTCGACTGGTTCTTACTCGCTTGTTACTCAGCAACCGCTGGGTGGTAAAGCGCAGTTTGGTGGTCAACGATTTGGTGAGATGGAAGTTTGGGCTCTGGAAGCCTACGGTGCTGCCTATACTCTGCAGGAAATGCTTACAGTGAAATCGGATGATGTCGCTGGTCGTACCAAGATGTATAAAAACATCGTTGATGGCGATCATCGCATGGAACCTGGTATGCCTGAATCCTTTAACGTACTGGTTAAAGAGATTCGATCTTTAGGTATAGACATGGACCTTGAAACCGACAACTAAAACCAATTTTTCCTGACTGGTTGCTAATACAGTAACAGCAGGCGGAGGACGAGAATGAGAGACCTATTAGGTTTATTAAAGTCACAATCACAAGCTAAAGACTTTGATTCGATTCGAATTGGTTTGGCGTCGCCACAATTAATTCGCTCCTGGTCATTTGGTGAAGTGAAAAAACCTGAGACCATCAACTACCGTACGTTTAAACCTGAAAGAGAAGGTTTGTTCTGCGCCAAAATTTTTGGCCCAGTAAAAGACTATGAATGTCTTTGTGGTAAATATAAGCGCCTCAAGCATCGAGGTGTAATTTGTGAGAAATGTGGCGTTGAAGTTGCTTTTCAAAAGTACGTCGTGACCGTATGGGGCATATTGAGCTAGCTAGCCCAGTTGCACATATTTGGTTCCTGAAATCATTGCCATCGCGTATTGGTTTATTGCTAGATATGACTTTGCGTGATATTGAACGTATTTTATATTTTGAATCATTCGTAGTGACTGAGCCAGGTATGACCACATTGGAACGTGGCAATTATTAAACGACGAACAATATTATGATTCACTGGAAGAATTTGGTGATGATTTCAAGCGAAAATGGGTGCTGAAGCTATTCAAGATCTGATGACAGATTTGGATATTAATGATGAAGCAAATAACCTGCGTGAAGAAATTCCGACTACCAATCAGTGAAACCAAGCTTAAGAAACTTTCTAAACGTCTGAAGCTTTAGATGGCTTTATAACTCTGGCAATAAACCTGAGTGGATGGTGTTATCTGTATTGCCAGTTTGCCACCTGATTTACGTCCATTAGTGCCATTGGATGGCGGCCGTTTCGCTACTTCAGATTTGAATGATTTATATCGTCGCGTGATTAACCGTAATAACCGATTAAAACGACTGCTGGACTTGAATGCGCCAGACATCATCGTACGTAATGAAAAACGTATGTTGCAGGAATCCGTTGATGCCTTACTTGATAATGGTCGTCGTGGTAGAGCCATTACTGGGTCAAACAAGCGCCCATTAAAATCCTTGCCGACATGATTAAAGGTAAGCAAGGTCGTTTCCGTCAAAACCTGCTTGGTAAACGTGTTGATTATTCAGGTCGTTCGGTAATTGTGGTCGGCCCAACCTTGAAGCTACACCAAGCTGGTCTGCCTAAGAAAATGGCTTTAGAACTATTTAAACCGTTTATTTTGGGTAAATTGATCTGCGTGGTGCTGCAACAACGATTAAAGCTGCCAAGAAAATGGTGGAAAAAGAAAGCGCTGACGTTTGGGATATTCTTGACGAAGTTATTCGTGAGCATCCATTCTTCTTAAACCGTGCGCCTACACTTCATAGATTGGGTATTCAGGCATTTGAACCAGTATTAATTGAAGGTAAGGCAATTCAATTGCATCCTTGGTTTGTGCGGCGTATAACGCTGACTTTGATGGCGACCAGATGGCTGTGCATATTCCTCTAACACTTGAAGCTCAGTTGGAAGCCCGTCTTTAATGATGTCGACCAACAATATCTTATCACCAGCTATCGGTGAGCCGATTATTGTGCCTTCACAGGATGTGTGCTGGGTCTTTATTATATGACCCGTTCTCGTATTAATGCCCAAGGTGAGGGTATGGTTTTTGCTAACACGAATGAAGTGTTGAAAGCCTATAGCTCTAAGAGTGCCATCTACAAGCGCGAATTAAGGTTCGTCTAAAAGAAGTATTGTTTGATGATAATGGTGACGCTGCAGAAACAACTTCAATTGTAGACACTACGGTTGGTCGTGTTCTCTTGTTTGATATTGTTCCTGATGGCCTACCATTCTCTATTGTTAATCAGAAAATGGCGAAAAAACAGATTTCCAACATTATTAATACTTGTTATCGAAATGTTGGTTTGAAAGAGACTGTAATATTCGCTGACCAGTTGATGTACATGGGATATAAATATTCTACCTATTCAGGCTCCTCTATCGGGGTGAATGACTTTGTAATTCCAGATGAAAAAGCAACCCTGATCGCAAAAGCTGATGCTGAAGTAGCTGAGATTGAATCCCAGTTTTCTTCCGGTTTGGTAACTCAAGGTGAGAAATATAATAAGGTCATCGATATATGGTCGCGGGCTAATGACCAAGTTGCAAAATCCATGATGGATGGTCTTTCTACTGAAAAAGTCATTAACCGAGACGGGGAAGAAGAAGAGCAAGAATCTTTCAATGCGGTTTATATTTATGCTGACTCCGGAGCTAGGGGATCCCCCGCACAGATTCGTCAGTTAGCTGGTATGCGTGGATTGATGGCCAAGCCAGATGGTTCGATTATTGAAACTCCAATTACTGCGAACTTCAGGGAAGGCTTAAATGTCCTGCAGTACTTTATTTCTACTCATGGTGCTCGTAAAGGTTTGGCTGATACAGCATTGAAAACGGCTAACTCTGGTTACTTAACGCGTCGTTTGGTTGATATTTCTCAAGACCTGGTTATCAAAGAAGCTGACTGCGGAACTGTAACTGGATTAATCATGACGCCCGTAATTGAAGGCGGAGACATCATCGCTCCACTAGGTGAGCGCGTGTTGGGTCGTGTTGTGGCTCAGGATGTGGTTAATGGTGAAGGTGAAACAGTTATGGTTGCTGGCACCCTGATTGACGAGAAAATGATTGATACTTTGGAAACCAACAGTATTGATGAAATTATTGTGCGTTCCGCTATTACCTGTGAAGCTGATCAAGGCATTTGCCGACTTTGTTATGGTCGTGATTTAGGTCGTGGTCATCTTGCTAATATAGGTGAAGCGGTAGGTGTTGTAGCTGCTCAATCTATTGGTGAACCGGGTACCCAGTTAACCATGCGTACTTTCCATATTGGTGGTGCGGCTTCCAGAGCGACCGCTGCCGACAGTGTGCAAGTAAAAACAACTGGCACCATCCATTTACACAACATGAAAACTGTGAAGAAAATAAGTGGAGAGCTGGTTGTAGTCTCTCGTTCTGGTGAGTTAATCGTCGATGATACTCATGGCCGAGAACGTGAGCGTTACAAGCTCCCTTACGGCGCCGTTATTAAAGGTGAAGATAAATCAGAAGTTGAAATTGGTCAGGTAGTTGCTAGCTGGGATCCACATACTCACCCAATTGTTGTTGAAGTTGCCGGTAAGGTGAAATTCGATGGCATGGAAGAAGGTCTGAGTGTGACGCATCAAACTGATGAAATTACTGGCTTGTCTAGTATTTCAGTGATGGATTCGGCTGAACGACCTTCAGCTGGCAAGGACTTACGTCCCGCTATTACTTTGCTTGATGGTAAAGGTAAGGGTCTAACCTTGCCGGGCACTACAGTCCCTGCGCATTATTTCTTACCTGCAAAAGCGATTGTCGGTGTTGAAGATGGCATTAAAGTTAACATAGGTGATGTTATCGCGCGTATTCCTCAGGAAGGCTCAAAAACTCGTGATATTACGGGTGGTCTGCCTCGAGTAGCCGACTTATTTGAAGCCCGCAAACCGAAAGAGCCTGCAATTCTTGCGGAGATTTCCGGTACGGTTAGTTTTGGTAAAGAAACTAAGGGTAAACGTCGCCTCGTGATTACACCAACAGATGGTAGTGATCATTATGAAGTGCTGATTCCTAAATGGCGTCAAATGACAGTGTTTGAAGGTGAATTTATTGAGAAGGGTGAGGTTGTTTCTGATGGACCACCTACTCCTCATGATATTTTGCGTCTTAAAGGCGTTGAAGCATTGGCTAACTATATTGTTAACGAAGTTCAGGATGTATACCGTTTACAAGGTGTTCGAATAAATGACAAGCATATTGAAGTGATTGTTCGCCAGATGTTACGCAAAGCTGAAATCGTTGATATGGGAGACTCTTCTTTCATTAAAGGAGAGCAGGTTGAATACATCAGAGTAAGAACTGAGAATACCAAGTTGAGAGAAGAGGGTAAGCAGCCCGCTAAATTTGAGCGTGTGTTGTTAGGTATAACTAAAGCTTCTCTGGCAACAGAGTCCTTCATCTCCGCAGCTTCATTCCAGGAAACTACGCGAGTACTTACAGAAGCAGCGGTCACTGGTAAACAAGATTACTTACATGGCTTGAAAGAAAACGTAGTAGTTGGACGTTTGATTCCTGCCGGTACTGGTCTGACCTATCATGAAACTCGACGCTTACAAGCTGAAGCTAAACGTAATGCAGTGCAGGAATCAGATACTGTATCGGCTAGTGAAGTTGAAGCGGCTTTGAGTGAAGCTCTAAATGAGTCTGTCTCTGCTGAAGCTTCTGAAGACTAGTTAGTTGATATAGTCGCAACTGCTGAAATGCTGAAGAGAGTGGAAGCCAAAGATAGTCGGCTTCCACGACAGCAGCAAAATATGCACTGAGTAGCCTGATTTTGCTTACTACGGTTGACTATAGAGGTGGGGCTCTTTAAAATCGCGCCTCTTTGTATAGATAGACGTAATAATAGACTTAAAAAGAGAAGAAAATATTTTTAATGATGCGTTAGTTTTCGCATTAAAATAGTGCAGGAGTTATGAATGGCAACTGTTAACCAATTGGTTAGAAAGCCTAGAAGAAGTAAAATTGAAAAAAGTGACGTGCCAGCCCTTCAAGGTTGTCCACAACGTCGGGGTGTGTGTACTCGTGTTTATACGACCACGCCTAAAAAACCCAACTCTGCACTACGAAAAGTTTGTCGTGTACGTCTCACCAATTCTTATGAAGTAACATCTTATATTGGTGGTGAAGGCCATAACCTACAAGAGCATTCCGTGGTATTAATTAGGGGTGGCAGGGTAAAAGATTTACCTGGTGTTCGGTATCACACTGTTCGAGGCAGCCTGGACACTTCAGGTGTTGCTGATCGTAAACAAGGTCGTTCCAAATACGGAACTAAACGGCCTAAATCTTAAAATCAACTTTAACGTAAATTTATAACAGTAAGGCCAGGTAAGAATACCATTCTAATCCTGGATAACCTGAAGAGAGGAAAGCATGCCTAGAAGACGAGTCGTCGCCAAGCGCGAAATTCTGCCTGATCCAAAATTCGGTAATAAAATTCTTGCTAAATTCATGAACCATGTAATGGTTGATGGTAAGAAATCTGTTGCTGAAAAAATTGTTTATGGTGCTTTAGATGTGGTTACTGAAAAAGCCGGAACTGAAGCGCTTGAAACCTTTGAAACTGCTTTAGATAATATTGCCCCCCTAGTCGAAGTAAAATCCCGTCGTGTCGGTGGTGCTACTTATCAGGTGCCAGTAGAAGTAAGACCTGAGCGTCGAAATGCATTAGCAATGCGCTGGTTGGTCGAACATTCACGTAAACGTGGTGAAAAATCTATGGCACTGCGACTTGCTGGTGAGATTATGGATGCTTCTCAAGGTCGCGGCAGCGCTGTGAAAAAACGTGAAGATGTACATCGCATGGCTGAAGCCAATAAAGCGTTCTCACATTATCGTTTCTAATTTTTTTTGTAATCAACTTAATTATTGAGGTCCTAGACTGTGGCTAGAAAAACCCCCATCAATCGCTATCGTAATATTGGTATCGTTGCTCACGTAGATGCCGGAAAAACCACGACAACTGAACGTGTGCTTTTTTATACTGGTATTTCTCACAAAATTGGTGAGGTTCATGATGGTGCTGCAACAATGGACTGGATGGAACAGGAACAGGAACGTGGGATTACCATTACCTCTGCTGCTACAACGTGTTTCTGGCAAGGTATGAACAAGCAGTTTGATGAATACCGTATCAATATCATCGATACACCAGGACACGTTGACTTTACAATTGAAGTAGAACGTTCATTGCGTGTACTTGATGGCGCAGTAGTGGTGCTATGTGGAAGTTCTGGAGTGCAGCCTCAAACTGAAACAGTTTGGCGTCAGGGCAATCGTTATGAAGTGCCTCGTATGGTGTTTGTTAATAAAATGGATAGAGCTGGTGCAGACTTTCTAAAAGTTGTGCAGCAAATGAAAGATAGGTTGGGTGCTAACCCTGTGCCTATCCAATTAGCTATTGGTGCCGAAGACGAGTTTAAAGGTGTAATTGACCTGGTAAAAATGAAAGAAATTCGCTGGAATGAAGATGACCAGGGGGCAACATTTGACTACGCAGAAATTCCTGAAGAAATGAGAGCAGAAGCTGATAAATGGCATGACGAAATGGTTGAAGCTGCTGCTGAAGCTACAGATGAATTGATGAATAAGTACCTTGAAGGTGAAACTTTAACTGAGGATGAAATTAAATTAGGCCTGCGTACTCGTACTCTGGCTAATGAGATCGTTCCAACATTGTGTGGTTCTGCTTTTAAAAATAAAGGTGTTCAAGCTGTATTGGATGCAGTTATTGAATATCTACCTTCACCAACTGAAGTGGCAGCGATTCAAGGTGTATTAGAAGATGAAGAAACCATTGAAACACGTGAAGCAAAAGATGATGCGCCATTTGCTGCATTAGCCTTTAAAATTGCGACTGACCCTTTTGTGGGTACTTTGACTTTCTTCCGAGTTTATTCAGGCACACTGAAGTCAGGGGACACAGTCTACAATCCTTTGAAACACAAAAAAGAACGGATTGGTCGTATGGTGCAAATGCACGCCAACTCTCGTGAAGAAATCAAAGAAGTATTAGCCGGCGATATTGCTGCTGCTATTGGCTTGAAAGACGTCACCACTGGTGAGACTTTATGTGCTGAAGATAAAAAGATCACATTAGAAAAAATGGACTTCCCGGAGCCGGTAATCTCGGTTGCGGTTGAACCTAAGACCAAAGCTGACCAGGAAAAAATGGGTATTGCTTTGGGTAAACTGGCTCAAGAAGATCCTTCTTTCCGAGTTGAAACTGATGAAGAGTCAGGTCAGACTATTATATCCGGAATGGGTGAGTTGCACCTTGATGTACTTGTCGATCGTATGCGTCGCGAATTCAGTGTTGAAGCTAATATTGGTAAACCACAAGTAGCCTATCGTGAAACCATTCGTAAAATCGTGGAAGTTGAAGGTAAGCACGTTAAACAATCTGGTGGTCGCGGACAGTACGGCCATGTATGGCTTAAACTTGAACCATTGCCGGCTGATTCTGAATATGAATTTGTTAATGAAATTGTCGGTGGGACGATTCCCCGAGAGTACATTCCTGCAGTCGATAAAGGCGTACAAGAGCAGATGAAAAATGGCTGTTTAGCTGGTTACCCTTTATTAGCGATGAAAGTGACTTTGTATGATGGTTCATTCCATGATGTCGACTCTTCTGAAATGGCATTTAAGATTGCTGGGTCTGTGGCACTAAAAAAAGGCGCTATAGATGCTGATGCTGCTCTGCTAGAGCCTATTATGAAAGTAGAAGTGGTAACCCCAGAAGAATATATGGGTGATGTGATGGGAGACCTGAACCGTCGTCGAGGTATTGTTCAAGGTATGGAAGATACTGCAGCAGGTAAGGTAATTGACGCTGAAGTTCCTCTGGCTGAGATGTTTGGTTATTCCACTGATTTGCGCTCTGCTACACAAGGTCGAGCGACTTACACTATGGAATTCACTAAGTATGCTGAAGTGCCAAGTAACGTAGCTGAAACCGTCATGAAAGGCTAATCACTTAGAGATTGTTCTTTTACACTTATATGTCATTAAAAATGTGCTCAAGTGGTCACATACTATAATGTATGCTCCTTTCTTTACCGCATGTTTGACTTATCTAAGAGTAAAAGAACAATCTCTATTGTTAGTTAACTTGATAGTTTGGATTGAAAAGTAAAGTATAAAAAAGCCCTCCAAAGAGGGCTTTTTTATGTATTGCTTATTTTACTTTGTATTGCTATTTTTCTGGCCGGGTTAGGTGCTGGAGTGATAGCTCCAACACCTAAGCAAAGCTTTTATTGATTAGGTAATTCAAATACCCATACCGATGAACTCGACTCTGCCGGTAAAGTGATTTCAGGCACCAAGCCACCAAAAGAAGCTGTTTGAGCGCCGCCATAACCAACCACAATAGCAATATACTGCTTACCATCTACTGCAAAAGATACTGGATTAGAATTGGGCACATCTGAAAGTCTTACTTGCCATAATGGTTCACCGCTCATATCATCATAAGCAGTTAGATTTCGATCAAGTGCGCCAGCAAAAACTAAACCACCAGCAGTGGCTAATACGCCGGTAGACTGAGGAGCACGTTGGCGTTCAGTCCATGCCTGAGTCATATTTTCATTAACATTGATAGCTTGAATATGACCATATAATCCATCACTGTCGGGGCGCGGTCGAACCATCCAATTATATCCAGCAGAGAGCGCTCCAGAACCCAAGCCTTCACCCGTAGGAATAAGATCCATACAAACTTCCACAGCAGGGACATACATCATTTGAGTTTCTGGGTTATAAGCTCCTGGGATCCAACTCCTTCCTCCACCAGCATGAGGACAAACCATTTTACGTTCACCATCTGGATACAGTGCCATATCAACTATCTTCTTACCTGATTCAAGATCTACGCCAAGAATAAAATTTTGTAGACCCATATCGTAAGAGAGCAGGTATTCGCCGGTTTCTGCATCATTGGCATCATAAAAGCCTTGTTTACCCGCTGTCATGGAAACTCTTCTGTTTCTGCCGTCTATATTAATATCCATGATGATGCGCTCAAAAATCCAGTCCGCATCAAATTGGTCATTGTTCATATGTTGGAAATACCAGACCAGTTCTCCTGTTTCAGGCCTTAAAGCTAGAGTTGAGTTGGTGAACAAAGCATCATTTGTAATGCCAGGCTGATTCACAGGATTTACCGTTAAAGCTGTGTCATAAGTTGGTGAAGGTGCGAAATATGCTAGCTTGGTTTCAGGATCATAAGAACCTGCTACCCAAAAGGAACCCCCATTTCTTTCATCATAAGGGACACCATTCCAAGTATTACCACCTAATTCATCTGGCTCTGGAATTGAATTGAAGCGCCAGAGTTTCTCTCCGGTCTCTGCATCAAGACCTTGAACGAAGCCACCGCCAGGCACAACATTAGGCTTTCGAGTCATCATGGTGCCTTGCATAACCACACCATTTGCAACCGTTGGTCCCCCGGATATGGCACCATCTATTTCAGTTTCCCACACCAAGTTACCAGTACGCATATTGAGAGCAATAACTTTTCTATCTGAAGTCGCTGCGTATATTTTGTCTCCATAAATGGAAATATTGCGCATTAGTCTAGTGTTAATATCGTCAGCCATATCGTGACGATAATGCCAAAGTTCATCTCCTGTAACGGCATTTAAGGCCATAATGTTGTCGCCATAGCTATGGACAAACATTACACCTTCATGGATGAGGGGGGTTGATTCATTCGGACCAGCTGGTAGAGCCAGGCTCCAGGTAACACGCAGGTCTCCAACATTATCTTTATTGATTTGATTCAGAGGGCTGTATCCCGTGGCATTAGCTGTCCCACGCCAAGTCAACCATGATTCTGCGGGAGGACTATCAAGTAAGCTTTGTGTTACATCAGAAATATCGGCCAATGGATTTGGGGCTGACTGCCATTCGGGTATCACGACGCCCGGTGCAAAACCACCTGCTGGGCCACCTCTTCTCCTAACTGCCTGACCAGAATTCAGTGTGCTGCCAGGTAGAAATAAAGCAGCCAGCTCTGCTGACTCTTGAGGTAGGGGTTCTTCGCCAGCAGCAACATCATTTTCTTGCAGGATAAAAGCGATCATATCTGCATATTGCTGTCCGCTAAACCTATTAGCCTGCCCAGGAGGCATCTCTTGGGTTTGCTCAAGTAAGGCGTCCATACTGGTACCTGCCCAACGAATTGAGAAAGAAGTCCCTTTTAAGGGCGCACCAAATTCTCCATCATTTAAATTTTCACCATGGCAGATAACACAGTTTTGTTGATAAAGCTCTTCTCCACGTTCAGCTTGGTCAGTAGTGTAATGAGCTGGATCTTCAGGCAATGGGCCTGGTTGAGCTGTAGCAGCATAGGGAGCACTGATCAAAATGAGGCTGGCTAACAGCAAAGGGTAAGATGTTATTTTTTTCACTAGTAAAAACTCCTTAATAAGGGATGCTTGGTTTTAGTCGGACAAGCATACCAATTCTAGGGTTTTGTTCAATATGAATTTTTTTTATTCCTTTAAATTTAAACAATTCTAGGCTTGATTATTTTGGTTAATGGTTTGATGATTAGTGTCTTAGGTAATAACAATAATAAAAATTAGTATTTTGCCTAGAAAAAGCGCTTAATTCGAGATCGGCTTATTAGTTGAAGCCGTTGGATAAAGCTGAAAATATGATAAAAAAAATAAGTTAAAAAATATAAGAAGAGAATATTTAAAATTGCAACTTGCTTAATAAGCTCGTTTAATTTTGTTTAAGCTTAATAAAAACAACTAAATACTATAAGTCGATTTTCACAGGGGGAAATATGACGCTATCTAAACATTTTAAAACTATTTTTTTGAGTGTATGCCTTGCGGCATCAGGATCAGTTTTTGCTCAGCCAGGACAAGGTAACTTGCCTGATGCAATTCCGTTCCCAATGGAATTTGAAACTTCCAGAGAGCACTATGATTACTTAATGGATCACTATAAGGGTGGCGTCCAACATGATTATTTGAGCGTGCCTAAATGGGAAGGCCTTTGGTCGACTTCGGCACATCAGGCTAGGAATAACCTATTATTTATGGATGAAGATAATGAAATTATTCCAGGTATATTGACGGAAGAATATGAAGCTGCTTTTCGTTATCGTCTTGATCTGGGGAATCAAGCCTTTAATGCTGGTGTTGACTATGACCGCTTAACCACATGTGAGCCAGCTGGTATCCCACGTTGGTTCAGAGAGCCTTATGTCCGTGAGTTTTTAAACACGCCAACTTATTCTCTATGGCATAACGATTTGGCTAACGACACACGTCGTATTTATATTAACCAAGAACATGTAAATATTGATGGAACACATTTTGCTGCTGGAGATAGCATAGGTTTTTGGGCTGAAGATGAAGAATTAGGTGATGTATTAGTGGTACATGCTGAAGATATTTATCCAGCTGATTTTTTTCGTGGTATGCCGCCTACCAGCAATCAGGCAGAAACAGTTGAAATTTGGTATGAATGGTGGGATGCAGAAAGTAACGAGATGAAAATAGCGGTCAATGTCTACTTTTATGATGCCTTGATGCTAGAAGAGCCTTTAAATATTATTTATACCTATCGTTATCGTCAGGATATGGAAGATGCTGGCTTAAGAATACGATATTGGGAATGCGCTCAAAACCAAAATACTTATTTAACTTTTGATGAAGAAGGTAGACCGAATACACAGTATCGACTACCAGGTGATCCTGGCTATCTAGATCCTCGAGGCACGCCTTCAACTCGCAACCCAGATTTACCTCCAGGTTTAACAGGTCAGGAAAAAAGCCCTGTATTTGATGATCAGTTTGATTTTGCCTTTTAATCGGCATTGATTATTTAAATGAATGTTTTGAGTAAGAACTTATTTTGAGGAAAAACTTATGAAAAATTCACTAAAAAAATTATCAGCTATCACTCTGGCTGCTCTGACATTTGGTGCTGTAAATTACGCCTCTGCGCATCATAGCTTTGCGATGTTTGATAGAGCTACTGAAGAAGTTATCAGCGGACAAGTGGTTCGCTGGGCTTTTAACAGTCCGCATGTTGCGCTTTATATTAGAGACGACGCTGGTACAGTCTTCGCTTTTGAAGGTGCTGCGCCACCAAGAATGATCGAAAGTACTCCATCTATGACTGGATATACTTTTCAACCCGGCGATCAAGTAACAATTGTTCAATGTCCTTTGCGTGATGGCAGGAACGGTGGAGCAGTAGGTCTGGTGTTAAAAGATGATGTTTGGTATGACCCCAGCGATGGTGGTTGCGGTGCAGATAGGGATGCCTGGCAAGATTGGTATGCAAAAGGTTATATGTCCAAGCAGGAAGCAATGGATGCAGGCGAAGAAATGCCTTAGTAACACTCTATTAAGGTGCTTTGCAGTATGCAAACTTTAAAGGGCTTCCAAAGAAGCCCTTTTTTATATTCGGCCAAGCGAACAACATGCTAGTATTTTACCTTTCAGGCTAAATTAGACTGATGTTTAACAAAAAATATTTCCAATTGTGTTTTGTATCCTGCCTTTATGCAGCTGCTGCGCTAGCCTATGGTGCAAACTTTACCTACGATGGTATTAATAGACGTGATCCCGTTAATGAACTTGAACGAAACGTTATTGGAGCTACTGGACAAATATTCTGTAAAGATACCAAGACAGGGGGGCAAAGAGTAAGCACTGGTTTTTTTCTTGATATTGGACAAGGTAGCGAGAATTCTCTATTGATCGCATCTGGACATAGTTTTCGAGATGCCAGTAATAATGAGTTTCACAATGAATGCAGATTCAAGTCTTATGGCTCAGAACAGATGATTGCTTTAGAAAATAATGTTACAGGTGATCTAGTTCAGCCAAACCCTGCGGATTATATTAAAAATGATTGGGGGCTTAGTGTTTTATCTGCTGATACAACTATAACTAGCAAGGCTATCCTCTTAAGTAACAGAACTTATCAAGAATTGCACAGTCTACTTCAAGCGGGGCTTGGCGAAATTAAGTTCTATGGGGGGAATTTAATTCCCGATCAGGGAGAAGCAAGAATTCAGATTTCTGACAACTGTTCTATTTGGCAACCTACTCCCAGAGCAATTTTAGGTGCGGGCCATTCACTTTATACGAATTGTGACTCTACTGGGTCAAGTTCAGGAGGCGCGTTAGTTATTGAGCTCCATGATGGCTCTGTTGAAGCAATTGGTATTATGTTCGGCGGGATCCACACAGTTACAACGGTTAACCGTATACTAGGAGAAAATGCGTCAACAATGACAATCAAAGATGTCGAATACGCTATTGACATGATCCCTAGTCCAGAAACTATTATAAATATTGCTGTCCCGTTGATTCCAGGGATGCGAGAACAAAGTTTGAATGATCTTTTTGATGAATTCTTGAATTTTTAAGAGTTTTTACCCGAAATCGCCCTAAAGCCTGAAAATATTCACTCCTAACAGTATTCAATGCTTGACAGTGGTATAGCGCATCTTTACAATTTGCGCTCTTTTTTCGAGGTGGAAAAGGGTCTTCCCTGTGCCTCCGTATGAAAAATAGTTCTTTAACAATAAACAGGAGATGTTGGTCGCATGCAGAACCAGCGAATCAGAATACGTCTAAAAGCCTTTGATCATGGGCTTATTGATAAGTCTACTCTGGAAATAGTAGAAACTGTAAAACGTACTGGAGCACAAGTGAAGGGTCCTATTCCTTTACCGACTCGAAAAGAGCGTTTTACTATATTAGTTTCTCCGCATGTAAATAAAGATGCTCGTGATCAGTACGAGATTAGAACGCATAAACGCCTCCTGGATATTGTAGAACCAACGGAAAAAACCGTTGATGCTTTGATGAAGCTTGATTTGGCTGCCGGTGTTGAAGTGCAGATCAGCTTGGGTTAATCACAAGCAATTTATTAAAAATTATAAGAATTATAAGAATTATTAAGAACGATAAAGATTTTAGAAGTGAGTGTCTGTTTTCTCATAAGCTGGCACTTTAAATACAACGATTTGTTATTCCGGCTGTACTAATAAATTAGTACAAGGGGTGCAAAACATAACATGGTGTAATGCGTAAGCAGCCATAGTGGGTTAAAGCCCCATACACGATGAGGTTAATATAATGTCGATTGGCTTAGTCGGTCGGAAAAGCGGGATGACCCGCATTTTCACCGAGACAGGGTCCTCTATACCCGTAACAGTTGTGGAAGTACTTCCCAACCGAGTAACGCAGATTAAAACCGTAGAAACTGATGGCTATAGTGCTATTCAGGTTACTGCTGGTTCGGTCAAAACTTCGCACGTCTCAAAATCAGAAGCAGGTCATTTCGCAAAAGCTGGTGTGGATGCTGGTCACGGACTTTGGGAATTTCGCGCAGAAGAGGCTGAGCTTTCTGAGCAGGAAATTATCGCCGGGGCTGAGCTTACAGTAGAGAAATTTGAAGAAGGTCAGATGGTTGATGTGACTGGCACTTCTAAAGGTAAGGGTTTTCAAGGCGTAATTAAGCGTTATAACTTCCGTATGCAAGATGCTACTCATGGCAACTCTCTTTCTCATAGAGCGCCGGGATCTATCGGTCAATGCCAAACGCCAGGTAGAGTGTGGAAAGGTAAAAAAATGGCAGGCCAAATGGGTAACGTTAAAGTCACTACTCAAGGGCTAGAGATTGTTAAAGTCGATTCAGAAAACAATCTCCTTATGATCAAAGGTGCAGTGCCTGGTGCAACTGGGACTGATGTGATCATTCATCCAACAATCAAAGTTAAGTCTTCAAGGGGGTAAGCAATGGATATTAATGTTGCAGGGCCCGGCAAGAAGACCGGTAAAAAAGTTTCCGTTTCTGATGAGAGTTTCGCTAAAGAATTTAACGAAAGTCTAGTTCATCAGGTAGTAGTGACCTACATGGCAGGCGCTCGCCAAGGTTCCGTTAAGCAAAAGACTCGTGCTGAAGTGAATGGCGGTGGTAAAAAACCATGGCGTCAAAAAGGTACAGGTCGTGCTCGCGCAGGAACCACAAGAGGCCCAATTTGGCGTTCAGGCGGCGTTACCTTTGCTGCAAGACCTCAAGATCACTCAAAGAAAATTAATAAAAAAATGTATCGCGGCGCTCTTCGTTGCATCCTTTCAGAATTAATCCGCCAGGAAAGACTTCTAATCGTTGACGATTTCACTCTAGAAGATCATAAGACTAAAGGTCTTGTTCAAAAGTTATCAGAATTTGATTTAAAAGATGTGTTAATTGTCAGTGAAGAAATTGATAAGAACCTATATTTAGCATCTCGTAACTTATACAAAGTTGACGTGCGTGATGCGGCCGCAGTTGATCCTGTGAGTCTAATTGGGTTCGATAAGGTGTTGATGACAGTGCCTGCACTGAAGAAAGTAGAGGGAATGCTGGCATGAATCAGGAACGCATATTAACAATTATTTATGGTCCACATATTTCTGAAAAAACCTCGATTATTTCTGAAAAAAATAATCAGGTGACTTTCAAAGTGGCTAATGATGCAACTAAACCTGAAATTAAAGAGGCTATTGAAAGCTTGTTTGATGTGCAGGTAAAAGATGTGCAAGTTTTGAATGTTAAAGGCAAAACCAAAAGAACAGCGCGTGGAAAAATTCGCAGCCGTTCGGATTGGAAGAAAGCCTATATTAGATTAGAACAAGGTCAAGAAATTGACTTTGCAGAACTGGGTTAAGGGGTAGGAGAAGATCATGCCAGTTGTAAAGAGTAAACCTACTTCACCAGGCCGTCGCTTTGTAGTTAAGGTTGTTAATCCTGACCTACATAAAGGTAAGCCTTATGCGCCACTGCTTGAGAAAAAGTCTAAGCATGGTGGTCGCAATAATGCCGGGCGTATTACTACGCGTCATATTGGTGGTGGGCATAAACAAAAATATCGTGTTATCGATTTCAAACGTAATAAAGATGGCGTTCCAGCAGTGGTTGAGCGGCTTGAATATGACCCTAATCGCACTGCTAATATTGCATTGCTGAAATATGCAGACGGTGAGCGTCGTTACATTATTGCACCAGCTAAAGTGGGTCCTGGGGATGAAATAATTTCTGGCTCTACAGCCCCAATTAAGCCGGGAAACTGTCTCGCTTTGCGTGATATGCCGGTTGGTAGCACAGTTCATTGTATCGAATTGAAGCCTGGAAAAGGTGCTCAAATGGCTCGCAGTGCTGGCACATCAGTACAGCTGGTGGCTAGAGAAGGGCAGTATGCAACCTTGCGTTTACGTTCAGGTGAAATGCGTAAAGTATTGTCTGATTGTCGTGCTGTATTGGGTGAAGTATCAAATGGTGAGCACAGTTTACGCTCATTAGGTAAAGCTGGCGCTAAACGCTGGAGAGGTGTTAGACCAACAGTTCGTGGTGTTGCTATGAACCCGGTTGATCATCCTCATGGCGGTGGTGAAGGTAGAACTTCAGGTGGACGTCATCCTGTTTCTCCATGGGGCACGCCTACTAAAGGTTACAAAACAAGAACTAACAAGCGCACGAACAACATGATTGTTCGTCGCAGAAACGCTAATAGATAAGGGTAGGTATAACTGTGCCAAGATCGCTAAAGAAAGGGCCTTTTATTGATCTTCATTTATTGAAGAAAGTACAAGTTGCCGCTGATAAAAATGACAGAAGACCAATTAAAACCTGGTCTAGACGCTCTATGGTTTCTCCGGAAATGTTAGGCTTGACGATTGCTGTTCATAATGGTCGCCAGCATGTACCAGTTTTGATCTCTGAAGATATGGTTGGTCATAAATTGGGTGAGTTTGTGGTCACTCGTACTTATCGCGGTCATTCAGCAGATAAGAAAGTAAGTTAAGTATTAATACGTTTTGAGGCTTAGAAGATAATGGAAGTAACAGCGAAACTAAAAGGTGCAAACCTTTCAGCACAAAAAGCGCGACTGGTAGCAGACCAGATTCGGGGTCTTGGTGTTGAAGCCGCGCTGGAAATATTGACCTTTAGTCCTAAAAAAGGCGCTGAGGTTATTAAAAAAGTTTTGGATTCTGCTATTGCTAATGCTGAGCATAATGAAGGGCTTGATATTGATGAGCTTCGCGTCAGCACAATTTTTGTAGATGAAGGAACAACGTTGAAACGTATTAGCCCACGCGCTAAAGGGCGGGCAGATCGAATTTTAAAACGTTACTGTCATATTACCGTAAAAGTCGCTGACGATAGCGCCAACTAGAATAACAGGAAAGAAGAGGCAAATATGGGGCAAAAAGTACACCCAACAGGTATAAGACTCGGTATTGTTAAAAAGCATACTTCAGTCTGGTATGCCAGTGGTAAAGATTATGCGGATCATTTGTTGCAAGACATGGAAATTCGCGACATGGTGAAAAAGAAACTTGCTGCAGCTTCTGTTTCGCGTGTAGAAATTGAACGCCCGGCTCAAACAGCCAGAATTACTATTTATACTGCTCGCCCCGGCATTGTGATTGGTAAAAAAGGTGAAGATGTTGAAAAGCTGAGAACCGAACTTACAGCAAAAATGGGTGTGCCAGTAAACATTAATATTGAAGAGATTCGTAAGCCTGATTTAGATGCGCAATTAGTCGCTGATAATGTTGCCCAGCAGTTAGAACGTCGAGTGATGTTCCGTCGTGCAATGAAGCGAGTTATGCAAAATGCAATGCGTCAAGGTGCTGAAGGAATTAAAGTACAGGTTAGTGGTCGTTTAGGTGGAGCTGAAATTGCTCGTTCTGAACGTTATCACGAAGGCCGTGTCCCTTTGCATACCTTACGTGCAGACATTGATTATGCCACTAGTGAAGCATTAACTACTTACGGCATCATTGGTGTAAAGGTGTGGATATTTAAAGGTGAAGTTTTCAGCTTTGCTGAAGAAACTGCTGCAGCGGCGTTAGAAGAGACCAAGTAAGACTGGATTAGTAAGATAAGAATTGAGTAAGAGGTAGGCAAGAGATGTTACAACCGAAGCGAACAAAATTCCGTAAGCAGATGAAAGGCCGTAATCGCGGACTTGCTCATCGCGGTAGTACAGTGAGTTTTGGCGAATATGGTCTGAAAGCAATTACGCGTGGTCGTTTAACAGCTCGTCAGATTGAATCGGCTCGTCGTGCCTTAACTCGTCATGTAAAACGTGGCGGAAAAATTTGGATACGAGTATTTCCAGACAAACCAATTACCAAGAAGCCTTTGGAAGTGCGTCAGGGTAAAGGTAAGGGTAGTGTTGAATATTGGGTAGCCCAAATTCAGCCAGGTAAAGTGTTATTTGAAATTGAAGGTGTGAGCGCAGAATTAGCTGAAGAGGCATTTAACTTGGCAGCTGCAAAATTACCGTTCGCAACCAAGTTTGCTAAAAGGGTGGTGATGTAATGGCCGGGTTAGATGCGACAGAATTAAGAGAAAAATCTGTTGAAGAACTTAACGAGATTTTGCTTGGCTTATTGCGTGATCAGTTTAATCAAAGAATGCAGAAATCGACTGGTCAATTGAATCAGACTCATCTGCAGTCTGTGGTAAAAAAAGATATTGCCAGAGTTAAAACTCTGTTAACTGAAAAAGCGGGTTCTTAAGAGATGTCAGAAACGAATTCAGAAGCAAAACGTGCACGAACAGCTACCGGTAAAGTGGTTAGCAATAAAATGGACAAAACAGTGACTGTTTTGGTCGAGAGGCGTGTGAAGCATCCTGTTTACGGGAAATACCTCACAAAGTCTTCAAAATTACATGCGCATGATGAAAGTAATGAGTGTATGCCTGGTGATTCAGTAACCATTAAAGAAGTAAGACCTATTTCTAAAATGAAAACATGGGCTTTGGTTTCTGTTGATGAAAAAGCAGTTCAGGTTTAGGAATTAAGAAACAAGCATTAAATAGTATTAATAGCAGGATTGAGAGGCGCGGAGAAGCGCGGAGAAGTTAGATGATTCAAACACAATCTTATTTAGATGTGGCAGATAACAGTGGTGCAAGACGTGTTATGTGTATCAAGGTTTTGGGCGGCTCTCATAGACGTTATGCCAGAGTGGGTGATGTTATTAAAGTCACTGTAAAAGAGGCTATCCCTCGTGGCAAAGTAAAAAAAGGTCAAGTGCTGACCGCTTTGGTTGTTCGTACGAAAAGTGGTGTTAGAAGGCCGGATGGTTCTTTAATTAAATTCGACGATAACGCTGCAATTTTATTGAATGCTCAAGATGCGCCAATTGGTACTCGTGTTTTCGGACCAGTTACTCGTGAATTGAGAAATGAGAAATTTATGAAAATAATTTCTTTAGCACCAGAAGTTTTATAGTTAAGAATTAAAAGTTAGAGGTTGAGAACAGGTTAATGCAGAAGCTGAAAAGAGATGATGAAGTGATTGTAATTGCTGGCCGTGATAAAGGTAAGCGTGGCAAGGTCACTCGTGTATTAAATAATGGCCGTTTAATTATCTCTGGGATAAATATGGTTAAGCGTCACACACGCCCAAACCCTAATATTGGTCAGCAAGGCGGCATAGTTGAAAAAGAAGCTGGAATTCAGATTTCTAATGTTGCGATTTTCAATCCTAAATCAGAAAAAGCGGATCGAGTAACTTTTAAAATTGAAGACGACGGTACCAAAGTTCGCATTTTTAAATCAGACAGTTCGCTGATTGACTAATAGATAGCAGGGTAAGAGAGATTAAGACATGGCTCGAATGAAAGATGTATATAAAAACGAAGTAGTGCCAGAACTAACTAAACAGTTCGCCTATAAGAACCCTATGGAAGTACCAAAAATTACTAAAGTGGTACTGAACATGGGAAATGGTGATTTTGGTGACAAAAAAATTCTGGAAAATGCTTTGAGAGATTTAACGCAGATCAGTGGGCAGAAGCCTATTGTTATTAATGCTCGAAAATCTGTCGCGGGTTTTAAAGTTCGCGAGGGTTGGCCTGTTGGTGCAAAAGTTACATTGCGTGGTGTTCGTATGTATGAGTTTTTGGACCGCCTAGTTAGTATCGCTATTCCACGTATCCGTGATTTCCGAGGTCTAAATCCGAAATCATTTGATGGCCGCGGCAACTATGCATTAGGTGTAACTGAGCAAATTATTTTTCCGGAAATTGATTACGACAAAATTGACACTTTGAGAGGCATGGATATTACGATTACTACCACTGCCAAAACAAATGATGAAGGCAGAGCCTTGTTACGAGCAATGCAGTTTCCGCTTAAGGGTGGCGAAATGGCTGCTGAAACAGCTCAGGCATAAGCGATAAAAAAGCAGAGGATAGTTTAGATGGCTAAGACATCAATGATCGCAAGAGAAGATAAACGTACCAAGCTAGTTGCTCGCTACGCTGAAAAGCGTGCTGCGTTGAAAGCAATTATTAACAGTACGACTGCTTCTGATGACGAGAAATGGGAAGCGCAGATTAAACTGCAAAAAATACCTCGTGATGCTAGTCCTGTAAGACAAATGCGTCGCTGTGAGATTACTGGACGCCCACATGGTGTTTATAGGAAATTTAAAATGTGTAGAAATAAAATACGCGAAGCCGCAATGCGCGGTGATATTCCAGGTTTAACTAAGGCCAGCTGGTAAGCGTTTAGGAGATATAAAAAGCATGAGTATGTCTGACCCAATAGCGGACCTTCTGACCAGAGTCAGAAATGCCCAGTTAGTACAAAAAGAAAGTGTTGATTGTCCTGCTTCGAAAATCAAGCTGGCCATTCTGGATGTGCTACAACAAGAAGGTTATATCAATGGTTATCAGGTCAGTGAAGATCTGGTTAAGCCCATAGTAACAGTCGATCTTAAATATTTTAAAGGTAAAGCTGTTATTGAAGAATTGCACAGAGGCAGCCGACCAGGCCTGCGCCATTATGTAGGTAATGAAGATTTACCAGAAGTAAGAGCTGGTTTAGGTGTGGCAATAGTGTCAACCAATAAGGGCGTGATGACAGGTAAAGCTGCAAGTCAGGCTGGTATTGGCGGTGAAATTCTTTGCACCGTTTTTTAATTTTAAAAAGATTTAATAGAGCAAGCTTATGTCCAGAATAGCAAATAGCCCAGTTGATTTACCTAGTGGTGTTGAAGCCAATGTCGCTAATGGTTTGGTTTCTATCAAAGGAAGTCAGGGCGCACTTGAAATCTCATTACATGAGCAGGTAGATATTGTTAATGAAGATAACCAACTGAAGTTAAAAGCTAAAACAGATGCAAAAGACTCTGTAGCGCTTACTGGTACTTATCGTTCACTTATTAATAATATGGTTATAGGTGTGAGTCAGGGGTTTGAAAAAAAACTTACCTTAATTGGCGTTGGATATCGTGCCAAGGCTCAAGGTAAAACGTTAAACCTTATTGTCGGCTATTCTCATCCTATTGATTATAACTTGCCAGAAGGTGTTACAGCTGAAACGCCAACTCAAACAGAGATTGTAATTAAAGGCGCTGATAAGCAATTAGTAGGTCAGGTAGCCGCTGAGATTAGAGAATTTAGACCACCTGAGCCATACAAAGGTAAAGGTATTCGTTACGAAGATGAATTTGTCTATCGTAAAGAAGCTAAGAAGAAATAATTAGTAGCTTGTAGCTAATATTGAGGCAATAGAAGAACAATGAACGAAAAGAAAAAATCGCGTCTGCGTCGAGCTAAAAGAACGCGGGCTAAGATTAGCGAATTACGCGTTAATCGATTAACTATTTATCGCAGTCCGCGACATATTTATGCGCAGATTATTTCGCCTGACAATCAGATTCTGGCTGCTGCTTCTTCTTTGGGCGGTAAGAAAACTGGAAATGTTGAGTCTGCTACTGAAATTGGCAAGCAGATAGCCGAGAAAGCAAAAACTGTGGGCGTTACTAAGGTGGCTTTTGACCGCAGTGGGTATCAGTACCATGGCAGAGTTAAGGCATTGGCCGATGCAGCACGAGAAGGTGGACTGGAGTTTTAGGTTATGGCATATAAAAACGAACAAAATAAAAACGATGAAGGTTTACAGGAAAAGTTAATCCAGGTTAACCGTGTCGCTAAAGTAGTTAAAGGTGGACGAATCTTTGGTTTTACCGCCTTGACAGCAGTTGGTGACGGTAATGGGCGAGTTGGCTTTGGTCGTGGTAAAGCGCGTGAAGTGCCATTAGCAATTCAGAAAGCTATGGAAGCAGCTCGTCGCAATATGATTTCTGTAAAACTTGATGGTGGAACATTGCAATATCCGGTAAAAGCTCGTCACGGAGCTTCCAATGTTTATATGCAACCTGCTTCTGAAGGTACTGGAGTTATTGCTGGTGGCGCAATGCGGGCCATTCTAGAACTTGCAGGTGTCCATAATGTGCTGGCTAAGTGTTATGGCTCTACTAATCCGGTAAATGTCGTAAGGGCAACTTTCAAAGGTTTACAGCATATGCGTTCACCTGACGAAATCGCAGCAAAACGTGGTAAAAAAATTGAAGAGATCGTTAGTTAATTTAAGTAACAAATAGCAAAAAATAGTTAAGAACAGGTAAGTAGTGATGGCAGCAAAAACAGTGAAAGTGACTTTAGTGAAAAGCCCTATTGGGGCTTTACCAAATCACAAGGCTTGTGTAACAGGCCTTGGCTTGCGCCGAATTCGTCACCAGGTTGAAGTGGAAGATACTGCTTCTGTTCGAGGTATGATTAATAAAATCCGTCACCTGGTTCAGGTGGAGGGAGAATAGTAATGAGATTAAACACAATAAGTAATGTGCCTGGGGCAACCCAAACTAAGAAACGTGTAGGTCGAGGAATTGGCAGTGGTCAAGGTAAGACTGCAGGTCGAGGACATAAAGGGCAGAAATCACGTTCTGGCGGTACTGTAAAACCAGGTTTTGAAGGTGGACAAATGCCTTTGCAAAAACGTTTACCTAAGTTTGGTTTTACTTCGCGCATAGGCATGGTAACGGCGGAAGTTCGAACTTCTGAGTTAAATAAAGTAGATGCTGATGTGATTGATATTGTTGCATTGGAAAAAGCCGACATTATTAACCGTAATATAAAGCGTGTGAAAGTTATGTTGTCTGGTGATGTGACTAAAGCAGTCACGGTTAAAGGTTTGCGAGTAACAAAAGGTGCCAGAGCTGCTATTGAAGCTGCTGGTGGAAAAATTGAAGAGTAAGTAATAAAAATACTACTAAAATGGCAAAAAAAGGCTTAGCACAAGCAGGAATGCAAGCAGGTAAAGGAGACGGTCTGGCAGAACTTAAAGCCAGAATGTTTTTTGTTCTGTTTGCTATTTTTGTATACCGTATCGGTACGCATATTCCTGTTCCAGGTATTAACCCTGATCAGCTACAAGCTCTATTTAACCAAAACCAAGGAACCTTTCTAGGTCTTTTTAATATGTTCTCTGGTGGCGCTATTGAGCGTATGAGTATTTTTGCTCTAGGTATCATGCCTTATATTACTGCATCTATCATTATGCAGTTATTAACAGCGACTACTCCTTCTCTTGAGCAGTTGAAAAAAGAAGGCGAATCTGGACGCCGTAAAATCAGTAAATACACTCGTTACGGCGCTTTGGTATTTGCCAGTGTTCAGTCTGTAGCTATTACCACTGGTTTATTGGCGCCAATTTCTTTTGATCCTAATTTTAGTTTCTACTTTACTGCGATTGTTTCTTTGATTACCGGGGCAATGTTCCTGATGTGGCTTGGAGAACAAATTACCGAGCGTGGTGTTGGTAACGGCATTTCACTGTTAATTTTTGCCGGTATTGTTGCCAGCTTACCTGCTGCAGTTGGTCAAGCACTTGAGCAGGCTGCAGAAGGTCAAATACAACCTTTGGCATTATTTGTAGTTGCAGTTATTGGTGCAGCTGTTATTGCTTGTGTTGTTTTTGTTGAAAGAGCTCAGCGCCGTATTACTGTTAATTATGCGCCAAGGCAACAGGGTCGCAAAATGTATCAAGGTCAGTCGAGCCATTTACCTTTGAAGGTTAATATGGCTGGGGTGATACCAGCAATTTTTGCTAGTTCATTCTTGTTATTCCCTCAATCATTGGGTACTTGGTTTGGCAATAATGATGGTTATGAGTTTTTGGCTGATGTGGCTCTTGTTCTTGGCCCAGGACAACCTCTAAACATACTATTATTTACAGTTTTAATTGTGACCTTTTGTTTCTTCTATACATCATTAGTATTTAATCCAAAAGAAATAGCTGAAAATTTAAAACGTTCTGGCGCTTTTATCCCAGGAATTCGTCCGGGTGAGCAGACCGCTAATTATGTTGATAGTGTGATGACTCGACTCACTATGTTTGGCGCCGCATACATTACTTTAATTTGTTTGATGCCACAGTTTTTACAGACCTCAGCCAATGTTCCGTTTCAATTAGGCGGTACTTCATTATTGATTGTGGTAGTGGTATGTATGGATTTTATGGCGCAAGTGCAATCACATTTGATGTCTCATCAATACGAATCCTTGATGAAGAAATCCAATATTGGCTCGTTTAAGCGCTAAAAAACAGGCGCTATGCCATATAAGAATTTAGGAGTAGAACCATGAAAGTTAGAGCTTCAGTAAAAAAGATTTGCAGAAACTGCAAAGTTGTTAAACGTAATGGCACTGTACGGGTGATCTGTAAAGAACCTCGCCACAAACAGCGTCAGGGTTAATAGAGCTCGTGCTTGATTTTGCTAAGTACAGGGTATAAGCTATCGCGCCTTTTAACACTGTGTTAGCAATGATTTAAGTTTTAAGTAATTGATTTTATTTATAAAAAGTAACGAAGATTAAAAGAGAATTGGAGTAGAAATATGGCCCGTATTGCCGGAGTCAACATACCAGATAATAAACATGTAGTGATTTCACTAAGTTATGTTTATGGCATTGGTTCGACCATTGCTAAACAGCTTTGTGAAACTACTGGCATTGCGCCGAATACTAAGGTTAGTGAGTTAAGTGAAGAATCATTGGATTCTCTGCGTAGTGAAATAACCAAGCTGAATGTTGAAGGCGATTTACGTCGTGAAATTTCTATGAATATCAAACGATTGATGGATTTAGGTACATATCGAGGTATTCGTCATCGCCGTAGTTTGCCGGTGAATGGACAACGCACAAAAACTAACGCCAGAACCCGTAAAGGTCCGCGTAAACCAATTCGCAATTAACAGGATTTAATAAAGGTAATAAGTTAATGGCTAAACCTGCTGCAGTACAAGGGCGTAAAAAAGCAAGAACACCAGTTTCAGATGGTGTTGCTCATATTCATGCGTCTTTCAATAACACTATTATTACAATCACCGATCGTCAGGGGAATGCCCTAAGTTGGGCGACTTCTGGTGGTTCTGGCTTTCGTGGTTCAAGGAAAAGTACACCCTTTGCCGCGCAGGTTGCTGCAGAGAGAGCTGGAAATACAGCTGTTGAGTTGTATAGTTTGAAAAATGTGGATGTCAGGGTAAATGGTCCAGGACCAGGACGTGAATCAGCAGTTCGTGCATTGAATTCCTGTGGTCTGAAAGTAAGCAACATTACTGATGTTACCCCTATTCCTCATAATGGTTGCAGGCCTCCTAAAAGACGCCGCGTATAAGCAATCAGATAGAAGTCGAAATTAGTAGACAGGAGAAGAACTTATGGCCCGCTATATAGGCCCAAAATGTAAATTATCTAGAAGAGAAGGCACTGATCTTTTTCTCAAAAGTGGTGTTCGTTCTTTAGAAGATAAATGTAAAGCTGAAACTATACCGGGTCAGCATGGCCAACGTCGCACTCGTCTTTCAGACTATGGTGTGCAGCTGCGTGAGAAGCAAAAAGTACGTCGTATGTATGGCGTATTGGAAAAACAATTCCGTGCTTATTATAAAGAAGCTGCGCGTTTAAAAGGTGCTACTGGTGAAAACTTATTACAACTATTAGAGAGCCGTCTTGATAATGTGGTGTATCGAATTGGTTTCGGATCAACTCGTTCTGAATCAAGACAGTTAGTTTCTCATAAATCAATACTGGTAAATGGAGAAGTCGTTAATATTGCTTCTTACCAGGTGCAGGAAGGTGATGTTATTTCAGTACGCGAAAAAGCCAAAGAGCAATTGCGTATTAAATCGGCGTTAGATTTGGCTGCAACTCGTGCACCATCAGAATGGATTGATGTGAATGTCAGTAAGTTGGAAGGCCAATTTAAACAAAAACCAGAACGCACTGAGTTACCAGCAGAAATAAACGAGAGCTTGATTGTAGAGCTTTACTCGAAGTAAGCCTGATAACTAAATAAAGAACAAAAATTTTAATATTAACTAAGCCAAATAAAAGAGGAACTACATGCAGATTTCGCTAGCAAACTTTCTGACCCCTCAAGTAATCCAGGTAGAGGAATTAGATAAGTATCGTTCCAAGGTAGTTCTGGAGCCACTAGAAAGAGGGTTTGGCCATACATTGGGCAACGCTCTTAGAAGAATTTTACTTTCCTCCATGCCGGGTTTTGCGGTTGAAGAAGTGGAAATTGATGGTGTGGTCCATGAATACAGTACCATCGAAGGTGTACAAGAGGATGTTATTGAAATCATCCTTAACCTTAAAGGTCTGGCTATTACTTTGAATACTCAAACTGAAGTAGTACTGAGTTTAAGTAAATCAGGTAAAGGACCAGTTACTGCTGCAGACATTACCTTAGATCATGATGTCGAGATCGTAGATCCTGAGCATTTGATTTGTAATCTAAATGAAAACGGCTCTATTAATATGCGCATTAAAGTCGGATCTGGTCGAGGATATTCTCCTGCTGATTCGCGCTTAAGCGAAGATGATGAGACTCGTTCGGTTGGGAAATTGCAGTTAGATGCATCTTATACTCCCGTCAATCAAGTGACCTATACTGTTGAAAACGCCCGTGTAGAACAACGTACTGACTTGGATAAACTTATTCTTGAATTAGAAACCAATGGCACAATGGATGCTGAAGAAGCTATTCGTCAAGCTGCAACTATTATGCAACACCAGCTTAGCGTATTTGTTGATTTACAGAGTGATGTCGTTAGTGAGCCAGAGGAAGCTGAAGATAAAATTGATCCGATATTGTTACGTCCAGTTGATGATTTAGAGCTTACTGTGCGTTCAGCTAATTGCTTAAAAGCAGAAAATATATATTACATTGGTGACTTGATTCAGCGTACTGAAGTAGAACTCTTGAAAACTCCGAATCTTGGTAAAAAATCATTAACTGAAATTAAAGATGTACTGGCTTCACGTGGTTTGTCTTTAGGTTTACGTTTAGAGAATTGGCCGCCGTCATCGCTTAAAGGCGACGATCGAGCTGCATAAAATAGATATTAATTAGGGATAGTAGTCATGCGTCATCGTCATTCAGGACGTCAACTTAACAGAAATAGTAGTCATCGTAAGGCCATGTTCCGTAACATGACTACATCTCTGGTTGAGCACGAAATTATTAAAACAACTTTGGCTAAGGCTAAAGAATTAAGGTCTTATGCAGAGCCTTTAATCACTCTTGCGAAAGAAGACAGTGTAGCAAATCGACGCTTGGCTTTTTCCCGAGTACAGGATAAAGCTGCTGTAGGTAAGTTGTTTTCAGAGCTAGGGCCACGTTATCAAAAGCGTCCAGGAGGCTATCTCCGTGTAATTAAATGTGGGCTTCGTACCGGTGATAAAGCACCAATGGCTTATGTTGAACTAGTTGATCGCCCAGTTGTAGATATTGATGATGAAGATTATATTGATCAAGCTGAAGAGCTGGTGGCGGAAGAAGAAGTTGCTGAAGTAATAGAAGAAACTGCTGAAGAAGTAGTAGAAGAAACTGTAGAAGAAGTTACAGAAGAGCCTTCTGAAGAAAAAAAAGAAGATAAATAAAAAATATAAGTCTATTAGGAAAAACCGCTAATTTAGCGGTTTTTTTTTGATAAAATCACCGCGTTCCATAAATTACTATAGTTTTTCCTGACACTTCTACTAAGCCTTGAGCTTGTAAATCTTTTAGAATACTACCGACCATTTCACGCGAACAATTCGTTATTTTTCCTAACTCTTGTCGAGTTAATTTAATTTGCATGCCATCGGGGTGTGTGATGGCACTGGGATCTTTGCTTAAATTTAGTAAAGCACTAGCAATTCGGCCAGTGTCATCAAGAAAAGATAAGTCAGCAACTTTTTGGGTCGTATTACGCAAGCGCTGAGCCATTTGCCGGCCCAGAATGTAGAGTATTTGAGGGTGGGTTTCTGCATAAATTTTAAAATTTTCATAATTTATTTCAGCCAGCACTGTACTTTCTTTAGTACGAACACTGGTACTCCTACCCATATTTATGTCAAACAAACTCATTTCACCAAAAAAGTCACCAGGGTTAAGGTAGGCAATAATGATTTCTCGATTATTGTCATCATGTAATACCACACTTATTGAGCCGATTAGAATGAAATAAAGTGTTTCTGAAATGTCGCCTTCTTTAAATATTAGGGTGTTAGCGGGGTATGAATACTTTTTAGTCTTGCTTAAGAAATTATCAAAATCAGGGAAATTGCTTTGATTTAGCAATACAGACATTGATAATTCCTAAGATGAATTGTTTAACTTCAGCAAGCTCTTGTTGATGGCTGAGTATATGGCCATGAAGAGACTTAATCTACTTTGCTTTCTAATTTTCTGATATAAGAATTCAAGCTCAATAGAAAATTATTCTTTATGAAGGTAATCCCTGGTAATTGGTACCGGGCCATGCTTTTTAGCTAATTGGAACTGATAAACTACAAGATCGGAGAATACAAAGGCGACTTCACTGACAGCGAGATAAAACTCCCACATCAAACAGAACTCTTCACCAAGAATCTGTGCTATTTCTTGACGGTTTTGTTGGAATCTCAAAAGCCAATGATGCAAAGTTTTAGCATAATGTAAGCGAAGGACTTCAATATCTGTGACTCTTAAATTACTTACTTCAAGGGCTTTTGTAATTTGTGAAAGGGAAGGGTTTACCCCTCCTGGAAATATATATTTATGGATCCATGGGTTGGTAGTACGTGGCGGACCAGTTTTACCAATAGTATGAATTAGTGCTACACCATCTTCAGTCAACATCTCTGCTATTTTGTTGAAATAAGTAGTATAGAAAGGCGTTCCCACATGTTCGAACATTCCAATACTTACAATTCTGTCATAAGAACCTTGATGTTCACGGTAATCTTCCAGATGGAAGTGAGTATTGTCTAATTGGCGTTTTTGAGCTTCAGCTTGAGCAGCAGAAAATTGTTCTTTGGAGAGTGTGATGCCACTAACATCAATATTATAGTTTTGAGCCAGGTAAAACATCATGCTACCCCAGCCACATCCTATATCGAGCACTTTTTGATTAGATTGCAGCAATAATTTATTAGCTATATGCCTAGCCTTGCTGGTTTGTGCTTCTTCGAGTGATGCATCATCTGATTCAAAATAGGCGCAAGAATAGAACATTTCCTTGTCTAAAAAACGTCTAAATACATCTTCATGGATATCGTAGTGATGGGAGATATTATTATAAGCGCGTGAAATTTCATTCCATTGTTGAATTGCACCCTGTATGGGTTTAAGCCAGCTGTTTTTTTTGGGTTTGAAGTTGGTTCTCAGTAATCCCAGCAGATTGAAAAGAGAGCCATTTCCTGTATGCCACAAGCCTTCAATATAAGTCTGTCCTAATTGAAATTCCCAATCCAGCGCTATACGCTTGATGGCTTTTTCACTTGTGAAGTGCCAGTTCACCTCAGTACCACTCGAGCCAAAGGTATAAACCTTATCTTGAGGTAGATGCAGATGAAGAATCCCTTCTTTTATGTGTTTTTCTAGTAATTTGAGATACATCACTTATTTTTTCATACCAAAGATTTATGCCATTTCCTTGATCCTGTGGAAATATAGATACTCAAACTATACTTGTAAATACTTTATAAGCCTAAATGAGCAAGCATAGCTTACATGATATGTTGATTTTATCTCTAGGCCTCTTTATTCTGCATTAAATCCATATCAATACAACAGGAGCAAGTATGACTGAAGTAGTAGATTCGGCAGAGGTGCTTGGGGCACCTTCTTCAGACAAAACTATCTTTGGGCATCCTCGAGGCCTATACATTCTGTTTTTCACAGAAATGTGGGAACGCTTTTCATATTATGGAATGCGTGGCTTATTAATATTTTATCTCACTGAACACTTCTTATTCAGCCAAGAACGTTCTTCAATTATATATGGTGCCTACACTGCATTGGTTTACGTTATGACGATAATTGGTGGCACCCTGGCTGACAAGTACCTAGGTTCAAGAAAGGCAGTGACATTCGGTGCGATACTATTAGTTATAGGCCACTTAGGCATGGCTTTCGAAGGCAGTGGTTCGAGTGAGATTCTGACCTATAACGGCACTGATTTTGAGATCGGACTTGATGCCAGAGGAGGAGATGGCAATCAAATCATTACGTCTGAGCAAGGTGTTTCTTTGATTTCATTTAATGCTGGTGCTACACAGATGTTAATAGCAGATCCAGATAACGTTGGCTTGCCAGCAATCCTAGCAGTCACTGATTATAGTCTACGTACAGAAACAGAAGCGCTTTATATTAATGGTTTATATCTGTCCTTGGCCCTTATTATTGCAGGAGTAGGTTTCCTTAAAGCCAACATCTCATCCATAGTGGGGGCTCTTTATGGCTTTGGAGATACACGTCGTGATTCAGGGTTTACAATATTTTATATGGGTATCAACCTGGGTGCTTTCCTATCATCAATATTGTGTGGGTATTTGGGTATTACCTATGGTTGGAAATACGGCTTCGGCCTTGCTGGTATCGGAATGATCTTTGGCCTAACAATATTCTTGAAATACCAGCACTGGCTAGAAGGTAAAGCAGAACCACCGAATAGCGAAAAACTGAAAGAAAAGGTCTTGGGTCCTTTAAATATTGAAGCTATGTGTTATTTAGCTGGTTTAGGGATCATTGCTATATCAATGCTTATGGTGATGAATGCGCATCTAATCGATGAAGCTTACGTGGGTATCCTAGGTGTTTTAGTGTTTGCTTTTATGGTGGCTTATGCATTCTTAGGTTGTGATAAAACTGAAAGAAATCGCATGCTGGCGGCGATTTATATCATTCTCGCGCAGATTCCATTCTGGGCCTTATTTGAGCAAGCGGGAACGTCGTTAAATTTATTTGCTGGAAGTTTAGTTGATAGAACCATGCTGGGTTTAACGGTTCCTGCTCCTATATTTCAGTCTCTAAATGCCATGTTTATTATCTTATTTGCCCCATTAATGGCAATGCTGTGGATTAAACTCGCCAAACATAAGGTCAATCCATCGAGCCCGGTGAAATTTGCCTTAGGTGTGTTTATGGCTGGCTTAGGGTTTCTGGTATTAGTTGCTGGCATGAAGGTTTCGGGTGGCTCTGGTCTAACAGCAGTATATTTTATTTTCCTGATTTATTGGTTTCATACCATTGGGGAGCTAATGGTATCGCCAGTTGGTTTGTCGGTGGTGACCAAATTAGCACCAACGAGAGTGGTTGGTATGACTATGGGAGCATGGTTTCTTTATAGTGGTTTATCAAACTATTTGGCAGGGGTGATTGCATCAACCACTGGTGCGGAAACTATAGGCGGTCAGCTTACAGATGTTGTAGCAGCTAAAGCAAACTACATTAGTGTTTATACTCAGGTTGGATATATAGCGATGGGGATTGCAGTATTAATGTTGTTAATTTCACCAGTGATCAAGAAAATGATGGAAGGGGCAGAGTAGAAAGAGTTATAAGCATAAATAGTTATTAGGCTGTTACTTATTGGGTTGTTAAACATGATAAGACGAAGAGCCTTAGATAACGCTGAGTGAAACTTTTTAATCTTTGTCCAAGTAGGGATTAAGTCTCTTCTTTAGCAAACCTTTTAATATTTTGGTAGGAAAGCCATCAATAGAGTGTTGGTTTTTTTCTTGCCAGTATTCTTGGATTCCTGCGTCACCTTTCGGTCCTGACCACTTCACAAGTGCTTTACGGTCTTCTTTATACTCATAAAAGGGCACAGCGAAGCCGCAAGATGTCTGTACTAAATCGATGTCCATGCTGAAAAACTGCCTTGCACCAGACTTTTCAGGGAAAAAAGTTTAAATATTCTTGCCAAGAGTCATCTCTGGGATGTATCGCTTGAGCTTTCCCATAGAGTCGCAAAATCAGTGGCTTAAGGTCAAAAGAACAAAGCATGATTGTCATACGCGGGTTTTCGAGAATATGGGCAGCTGATTCATTTCCACTACCCGTATAATTTAGCCAGACCAGTTTTTTTGAATTAATAATTCGTAGAGAGTCCATGCCTTTTGGAGATACATTAACTGTTCCGCTAGATCGAGCCGTACCGACAAAAAACATATGCTGTTTTTCTATAAAAGAAATTAAAGATGAACTTAATTCAGAGAATTTTTCAGACATGGTAATACTTAGAAAATAATTATATTAAACAGGCATTCCAATAAAAAATATTACCAATGCATAAGCGACTTTGAAGAGTATATGAAGTGATTGATCTTGATGCAGGTTGATAATTTTGTCGCATTTAACATAGTCAATTAACCAATGACTTATAAATTCAGCAATTAGAAAAATGATGCTGCCTGTGCAAAAGTATACGATCAAGGCATGAGTAGAAGCATGTGCTGATAACCAGTAATACCATTGTGGAAAACCATCGTCGAATTGTTCACGAGTTTTATTTCTATTTTTGCCTGAGCTCATAGGGCCAGGTTGTAGAACAAAGTCTCCTACCAAATGACCGGCTAGCATCAATACTAGAATAGAAATTACTTCCATCTTCAGTTCTCGGTTTTATAGTTGCTGTAAAGTAAATGCTTAAGTGTAGATCGAAACATTCTGAACAGCTGGTCTAAATCATTATCGCTACATTTATTAAGCAATACAATGAAGTATTTTTGACCTAGGTCTCACTTACACTGAAATTTCAAGGTGTTAAGCCTTTGTTCATATTGACCTTGTTAATCTTTAAGCCATTAAGAGGAAGAGAAGAAATTTTAATTGAAGTGAAAAAGGGGGTCGCCATGAAGATAGTAAATAATGTAGCTACGAGTATTTTAACGGCTTTATTAGGAGCTGGGTTAGCGTCTGCAGTCTCTGCTTCTACTAGCTATTATGAAGCTGATGTACTTCAAAGCACCGCTATCTTCCGTGCAGTGGAAACATCAACCCCAAGGCAGGAATGTTGGTTGGAAGAGGTCGTTCGAGAAAGTCGTCCTCAATACCGCTCTAATACACCAAATATATTGGGTGCGGTTATTGGGGGCGCAATCGGTAATGCAGTTGGGCATAATAAGAGTAATCAGCGCGTCGGTGCAGTAGTTGGAGCGGTATTAGGCGCCTCTGTTGCGCGTGATATCAGTTATTCAAATAGAAATCGTAATCGCAATGTTTATTATGAAACGGTTGAACGTTGTGAAACCGTCTATGATAGCTATATTGAAGATAGACTAGTTGGCTATGATGTCGTCTATAGCTACAATAACCGTGAATATACTGTTCGTACTCAACGTGATCCAGGTGCTACTATTAGAGTAAGAGTTAATGTAGAACCTGTACTTTAAGCTTGAAAAGTGATGCCCAGTGGCAAATAAGATAATAACAACATTGGTGGCGACTGCTTTGCTGTTTTCACCACTAACAAATGCTCAGGCTCAACGGGATGGCTCAGAAGTTTCTCCCAGGCCTGAGCAAGCCCCTCCGTTTGGTCCCCAGACAGGTCCTGGCAACAGTCTGGTGCCGCCTACCTTAGATCCAGCGACATCTATATCTAGACAACAAGCATTAAACCTGGCCCGCGATAGTTTCCAGGGCAGAGTATTGAGTGTACGCATAGATGGAGGTAATTGGCGAGTGCGTATTGATCAAAATGGTACGGTATTTAATGTTTTTGTAGATGGCCGTAGTGGTGAAGTTAGTCGCTTTCCAGATTAGCTCTAACAGTTCAACATACTCAAGGTGCCAACATGCGTCTGTTATTGGTAGAAGATGAAGATCTTTTAAGAGCTCAGTTAGTCAAAGCATTAGAAGATAATGACTATATTGTCGATAGCGTACAAGATGGTGAATTGGGCTTATTTCAGGCAAAAGAATTTTCTTATGATGCTGCAATCATAGATTTAGGCTTGCCGAAAATGAATGGTATAGACCTTATAAAGGCCATAAGAGCTGAAGCTAAGGTTTTCCCAATACTTATACTGACAGCACGAGACAATTGGACTGATAAAGTTGAAGGACTCGATGCTGGCGCTGATGACTACGTCGTTAAACCCTTTCAAATAGAAGAAATAAAAGCTCGGTTAAATGCTTTGCTCAGAAGGGCGGCAGGTTTTGCCAAGCCTAGTTTGGATTTTGGGCACCTGAGCTTGGATACATCCGCAAAACAATTAAGTGTTTCAGGTAACTCGGTTGAGCTTACAGCCTACGAATATAAAGTCCTGGAATATTTAATGCTGCACCCAGGGCAGGTGATTTCAAAGATGGAGCTAACTGAGCACCTTTATGAGCAGGATTATGATAGAGATAGTAATGTTCTAGAAGTGTTCGTTCGCCGACTCCGCCAAAAACTGGACCCTGAAGAAATGTTAAAGCCAATCGATACCGTGCGTGGACAAGGTTATCGTTTTAATGTCCCTCCAAACTAAGATTCAGCCAAAGTATTCTCTGCAACAACGCCTAGTGCTGGCTTTCGGTATCCTGTTGATTTTATTTTTGGGCTTGACTGGTTTAGTGCTAAATCGAGTATTTCAAGAAAGTATTGCCGCTTCTGTAGAAGAGCGTTTACAACTACAGATATATACAGTGCTGGGTGTCGCAGAACCTGATAGCGATATGAGTTTTTTTGTGCCCGATCTGGAAGAAGCTCGTTTCTCACAAATCGACTCTGGCCTTTATGCCTTTATCTTTGATCAGCTAGGCAATGAAGTTTGGCGAAGTCCTTCTGCGGTTAACATGGATCTTTTTGATTTGAATGTAACTGAGCAGGATATAACGCCGGGGCAAATGATATACGGTAGTGCGCAGACATCAGAACAGGGGCCGATGTCTTTTGCTAGCTACGGCACTTATTGGTCAGGTCTGGAGCAAGAATTCAGTTTTGTAGTACTAGAGTCTGTTGCCCCGACTGATGCTGAAATAAATGAATTCCAATCCAATCTTTGGTTTTGGTTAGGAGGATTGGCGGTATTTCTCTCTTTAGCTCAATATGCATTGCTGTATTGGGGAATGACTCCTCTAAAACGCTTGGCACAAGACTTGGCAGAAATTGAGGCAGGCAATAAAGAGCAGCTTGGGGAAGATTATCCAAGTGAATTACATAATCTGAGCCACAATATGAATATGCTCATTCAAAGTGAACGACAAAGACAAAGCCGGTATCGAACCACATTAGGTGATTTGGCCCATAGTTTAAAAACGCCTTTAGCTGTTATTTCTGGTGTTATTCAGCAAGATCAAAAGCTCGGGGAAAAAGACATGCTAGATGTATCTGAGCAAGTTGATCGAATGAATCAGATTGTAACTTATCAACTTAACCGCGCCACAAAATCTAGCCACAGTAGAATGCTGGCTGCACCCGTAGCAATTAGTCCTGTGCTATCAAAAATAAGCGCAGCTTTGAATAAAGTGTACTTAGAGAAAAAAATAAAATTGGAAATCGATCTTAACAAAAATGCGACTTTTTATGGCGAAGAAAGTGATCTCACCGAACTGCTGGGCAACCTGATAGATAACGCCTATAAATATTGTCAGCAACAAGTGCGAATTCGTGTGCAGAATTTTGATAAAAATTTACAAATAGTGATTGATGATGATGGCCCGGGTATTGCCGAAAAAGATCGTCACTGGGTGCTGGAGCGTGGAGCAAGAGCTGATACTCGCGAAACAGGGCAGGGTATTGGTCTGGCTGTAGTGTTAGATATTATCAGCTCCTACGGAGGGGAGTTGAAAGTCGAAAATAGCGCCTTGGGCGGAGCTTCTATTCAGGTCAAGATTAAATATAATTAATGCCTGCATACTGAAGCAGGAAGGCTTCTTTCGATACGATTACCATAGCGATCATAATAAGATTCATAACAGGTATTATTGTTATATCTGTTTGATCGGTAATCATTATTATTAAAATCTCTTCGATCATTTCTATAGCTTTTGCTGTAACTGTTTCTATATCGGCCTCTATAACTATTTTGGTATCCATTGTTATATGTGTGATTGTTGTAAATGCGATTATTAGAAACCCGTCCATTGTAAATACGGTTTTGTAAGCTAATTCGGCTATTGTAATTCCGATATGAAATCCCCATTACCAGACTGTTGCTAGGGTAATAGGGAGATGAATAGGAGTTAGAATAAGCGTTGGAATAGAAAGGATAGTCTAAAGCATTAGAATAGCCTACATAACTACCAAAGCGGTTATTCTGGAAACCATGTGCTTGAGCATTTACGCTCAGTAAAACAAAAGCCAGGCTGGCGATGACAACAGTTAGTTTTTTCATAGCGCTGCTCCTACCCATTAAAATATATTATAGATTATGAGTACGCCAGCATGAATATAAGCTGAATAGATACTTTGCCAGAATTTAGGTGTTTATTTACAGTAAGGTTTTTAAGTTCTCTGGAGTAAAAACTGAAATTGAATCTTCGATACCTTGATGAATTTTCTTTCCCCAATTGGGGTCGCTAATTAAAGCTCTCCCAACGGCAACTAAATCAAACTCCTCGTTATCTAAACGCGTCAGTAAATTATCGAGACTAGTATTTTTTGATTCGGCTCCGCCAAAACTAGACATAAAATCAATATCAAGGCCAACGCTGCCAACAGCAATGGTGGGTAAGCCACTTAATTTTTTAGTCCAGCCAGCCAATGTTAATTCAGAGTCTTGAAATTCTGCTTCCCAAAAGCGTCGGGTACTGGCATGAAAAATATCGACACCTGCATCAACCAGAGGGTTGATAAATTCTTCTAACTCTCCAGGCGTGTTAGCAATTTTTGCTTCGTAAGCAGGTATTTTGAATTGGGAAAAACGCATTATAATAGGAAAGTTATTGCCAACTTCATGGCGAATAGCTTCAACTATTTCGACAGCGAAACGGGTACGTGCTGCAATAGAGCCGGCATACTTATCATCTCGTTTATTTAATTCTTCCCAAAAAAACTGATCCAGTAAGTAACCATGTGCACCATGTAATTCTATACCATCAAAGTTTAGTGCTTTGGCATCACTTGCGGCTTTAACAAAAGCACCAATGACATCATCGATATCTTGCTGTGTCATTATCTTGACTGACTGCTCGCCCTTGGCGTTTAAACCGGAAGGCCCCATAGATATTAACTCTGGGTTAGGGCCTTTGCCTGGCTCTCGTTGAGCACCCATATGCCAAAGTTGGGGGCAAATTTTACCGCCAGCACTATGAACAGCCTCGACTACTTTCTTCCAACCCTTTAATGCCTTTTCACCATGGAAAAAAGGAATATTGGAGTCATTACTGGCAACTGGGCTATCTACAGTTGTGCCTTCAGTAATAATTAAACCAATTTCACCTTCCGCACGACGTTTATAGTATTCAACTACATCTTCTCCTGGTGTGCCGTTTGGGCTATGAGTTCGTGTCATAGGAGCCATCACTAAGCGATTTTTTAAGTTTAAGTTGGAACTGGCGAAAGGCGTAAAAAGAGATTCTGTTGATAAAGTCATATTGATACCTGGGTGTTAAAAATAAAATTAAGTTAGACAATTCGGGTCAAAAGTATAGTCGCCATTAAGCCAGTCGATAATTTCTTTTGCCATTGGTGAATCTTGAAAAGCTAAATACCTATTAAGATAGTCTTTTTTTTCGTTTGCATTAATATCAGATAATCCTTGGTGCTGAAAAAAATCAGCATCTTCAAAAATGACTTTTGCAAGCGGTTCAGGGCATAAAGTTTCACACGCTAGCCTTAGTTGATTGCCACCGGCGTTTCCTCTGTAAATATTACTTAAGGAATATAAGGGTAACTGAGAAAGATAGGCCTGATTCATAGGGTTAGCAATATGACCAGCTGTTAATTCTTGCATCTCCACTTTCTGATTAGCTTGATTAGGGAATGGCTTTAGATGCAAAAAGTCAGTCAATCTTTGGGCGTCATTAACGGGGTAGTTATGCCAAATTAGTGGTTTTCTTTTTAATTTTTCAGAAATATCCTGTAAATGTTGTCTTGGAAAATTCTCAGAAAAAACTTTGGGGCCTGTCCAGAAAATATCAATCGAAGGATCAAGTGAATTTCCAATATCCTCCAGATAATGCTTTGGTTTACTACCAAAGTGAGTAATCAACAGAGGATCATCAGAATAATAAGTTGGACAAAAAATAAAATCTGAGGCCTGACTATGCTGAATAATAAAATTACTTATTTCAAGTTGTCGCTCAGCGAGGGGATCAAGATCACCTTGCATATCGTCAAATAATATACAGAGTATGGACGGATTAATTGTATTAATCTGCTGTATTTTGGCTTTAAGCAGGTTCTTATTCTCAGAGTTGAAATTCTTATATAGCTCAAATGGGCTTAGGCCTATGCCGAAGTTGAGACTTTTTTCTTGATAGGCGTTTGCCAGCGTCTGTAATTTTTCCAGGTGTTGCTGAGGAAAAGGGACTTGCCAGTCCTGACGTAATAAACGGTCACTTTTTGGCGCATATAAGTAAGTGTTAAAGTCATAACGGCTAAGGAATTCTGCGTAATCTAAGCGGGCATCCCAAGACCAGGATGAACCAAAAAAGCCTTCCACGACACCAAGTTTGAAAGGCTTATCTACAGCTGACAGCATATAAACTAATCTTCTATGTAACCGGGGCCATTGAGAATCATACCGGGGCGTGCATCGGTGACAAGCCCGTCCTCAATAGCCAGGGTGCCATTAACAATGACATGCTTTACGCCTTCAGCATATTGGTGTGGCTCTTCAAAAGTTGAAAGGTCACGAATTTCATCAGCATCAAAGATACTGATATCTGCATAGAACCCTTCTCGTAGGATGCCTCGATCTCGAATCCCCAGACGTTGTGCTGTTGCGCCACTCATTTTTCTAACAGCATCTTCCAACGTGATAATGCCGCGTTCACGAACATAACGGCCAAGCACTCGCGCAAATGTTCCGTATTGTCGAGGATGAGGTGCACCATCACCAAAGATGGTCAGTGTTCCGTCTGAGCCAATAGCTGTTGCCGGATGTTGCATAATTCGCTCAACATCTTCTTCAGACATGGCGTGGTAGACTGCTTGCGCACCACCTCTGCTGATGATATCCATCGCTATTTCAGCCGCATTACCCGGCGAAGGTTCGATGCCACGATCATTGGCGATGTCTGCTAGGCTCTTGCCTTCAAGAGAGGTGTCCCATGCAGAAAATGAAATAACGATATTTGCAGGAGAACCACCACCTCGGTCATATAAAATTCTATCGACTATGCCATCCTTGAGTTCTTGGCGCAGAGCACTGTCATTCCAGATTGCAAGTAATGCATCTCTTCCACCTGCTTGCGCCCACTGCGGGACTATCGCAGACATGCTGCTTTGGGCAGCAGTATAAGGGTATTGATCCATAGTAATGTCTATACCTCGAGTACGCGCAGCATCAACCATGCTAAGTGTTTCTACACTGGCTCCCCAGTTTTGACGCCCCATCGCTTTATGGTGAGTTATTTGTACAGGTATTCCAGATTCTTCTCCTATGCGAATAGTTTCATTAACTGAATCCATCAAGCCTGCGACTTCATCTCTCATGTGGGAGATATAGATACCATCATAGTCGGCGACAATACGTGAGAGCTCTATAACTTCTTCTATTGGTGTAAAGTTTCCTGGTACATAAAATAATCCAGTCGAAATACCCATGGCGCCTTGTTCCATAGCTTGCGCGACTAGAGTTTTCATTTGCTGTAATTCGTCAGTAGTAGCGGAGCGGTTCTCAGTCCCTATTACTAACTCTCGAATAGTGCCCTGACCTACAAACACTGACCAGTTTGTGCTGATGCCTTTGTCTCTTATTGCTTGGTAATGTTCATCAATAGGAAAGGGGGAGCTGCCATCATTGCCTTCCAATAGTGTTGTAACACCCTGACGTAAAGAACTTTCGGCTGTTGGATTATCAAAGATGCCACGGATAGCATGGGTATGGGGATCAATAAAACCCGGCGAGACAATTAATCCTGAGGCATCAATTATTTTAGCAGCCTGAGCATTTTCAAGATTGCCAATGCTGACTATGTGTTGATCGACTATGCCGACATCAGCTTCAAACCATGGATTCCCTGTACCGTCTATAATTCTGCCATTTAGAATCAGGATATCGAAAGTATTCTGTGCTTTAGCGCTCAGGCTAATGAGTGAAATGAAACTAATACTAAAAATGAGTAGGTGCTTAATTATGGTTTTCATTTTTACCTCGTTTGGCTTAAATAAATATTTCGCCTGATTAATTATTGAGTTTGTTGGACATTAGATTTTTTATTCTGTGTAGTGCTTTTTCAATGTTTTCGGTACTACTAGCATAACTAAAGCGTAAGTAACCTTCACCTAAATGTCCAAAACTCGTGCCGGACACAGTGGCTACGCCAATTTCTTCAAGTAAAAGTTCTTCTAACTCTTTCGATTTAATACCGGTACCTGTGATATTTGGGAATGCATAGAATGCACCTTTGGGTTCAATACAGGAAAAACCGGGCACTTCATTCAATAGTTTCACTATAAGCTTGCGCCGCTTATCGAAGGTACGTTGCATTAAATCAACTTTATCCTGCGGGCCGGTTAAGGCTTCTATACCGGCCACTTGAACAGGCGCAGAAGGGCATGAGTTGCTGTTAATTTGTAGACGTTCTGCATGGTCAATTAAGGTAGACGGCCAGACGCCATAGCCAAGTCGCCATCCCGTCATGGAATAAGTTTTACTCCAGCCATCTAATAATATTGTTCGATCACGTATCGACTCATATTCCAGCAAGCTAACATGTTTTAGGCCGTCATAAAGCAGACGAGAATAAATTTCATCTGCTAACAAAACAACATTTGGATGTTTTTCTAAACCCTTAACAAAACGATCAATCGCATCTTTTTCAAGAACGCCGCCAGTTGGATTGGCTGGGGTATTTAAAATGATGAGTCGAGTTTTTTCGTTTATTTGAGCGAGTACTCGATCTGGGTCAAAAGCAAAGCCGCTGGATTCAAGAAGTTCTATTGGTACAGCCTTAGCGCTACTGAATTCGATCATGGATTCGTAAATTGGAAAGCCAGGGTTTGGATACATGATTTCTGTACCTGCTTCACCGAACATAGTGATAGCAAAAAACATGGTAGGTTTTCCGCCTGGAACAATCATTACATTTTCTTTGTCTACTGTAACGCCACGATATTTTTGAATGTCATTAACAACGGCCTCACGTAATTCAGGAATCCCTTTAGCGGGGGTATAAAAATGAAAGCCATCATCCAGCGCTTTTTTGCCGGCTTCAATGATATTTTCCGGAGTCCTGAAATCAGGTGCACCAATACCTAAGTTGATAATGTCTCGGCCGGCAGCTTCAAGAGCTTTAGCCTTAGCAAGTATTTTAAAGGCAGATTCTGTCCCAAGTCGGGACATACGGGTAGCTAGAGTCATTAATTAATCTCGCTAGATATTTTTGCAAATGCTTAATTAAATTGAAAAGATTATGAAGCCCTAAATTATACACACTAAGTCTTATTTTTGCCGCTTAAGCATGATTTATGCTGTAAGAAAGGCTAGAATGCGCGCTTTCTAACCACAGTGGATTAATCATGCAAAAAAAATTACATAACGGGCTAATATTTTTTCTAATTATAGTGTTAAGTAACTTAACTTTTGCACAAGACGCAGAAGAAAGGCCTTATGATTCCAGTATTTCAGTGGGCTATGTGGGAACCTCAGGTAATACTGAAATTACTACTCTTAATACAGAATACCTACTGACCTATTTTGATGAAAATTGGACGCATAATTTCGAATTTAGTGCTTTATCTTCTCGTGAAGACGGCACGGGAAAAGCCGAAAGATATTTCATCGGTAATAAGTCTGACTATGCCTTAATGAATGAAGATCAATATCTCTATGCGCAAGCATCATATACGGATGATCGCTTCAGTGGTTTTGACTATCAGGCAATAGCAACATTGGGTTATGGACAGTATTTTATGCGCGGTAATGGCAAAGACTTGCAGGGCTTTATCGGTCTTGGTTATCGTCAAAATGATTCTAAAACAACCGGATCAGAAGGTGAGGCGGTCATAACGCTTGGTGAAGAGTATGATTGGGTCATTAGTGAAACTTCAGCTTTAACGCAATCACTGACATTTGATATTGGTGATAAAAGAACTATTACAACATTTGAAATTGGGCTTGAGTCTAATATTATCGATAGTATTTCAACCAAGATTGCTTTCCAGTATAGAAATAATTCGGATGTGCCTGCAGGTATTGAGAAAACAGATACGCAGACCAGTATTAGTTTGGTCTATACATTCTAAGATTAAAAAATGAATGTGCTTGTCGATACGTCGTTAAAATTTCTCTTAAAATGCTCAATTACTTCTCAGTTAACTGCGCTTTTTCGAGAAATTTTGACTCGCCTAAGCTGTACCCATAATATTTTAAGTTTTATTTAATTTTAGAATAATTAATCAAGCCATTGGTTGACGCATCGAAGCTGCTACATAATTCGTCGCTACTAATGGCCTGATATAATTCGGCACTTAGTTGTTTGCCCAACTCGACTCCCCACTGATCAAAAGCATTGACACCAATAATCACACTCTGTACATAAACTTTATGCTCATAAGCGGCTATTAAAGCGCCTAAAGCTGAAGGCGTTAAGGCCTTCATCATGATTGTGCTACTGGGCTTATTGCCTGCGATAACTTTGTGTGGCGCCAAGGCTTCAATGTCAGCTTCACTATAACCTTGGGTGGATAATTCAGCTTGAATTTCTTGCAATGACTTTCCTTGCATTAGAGCTTGGCTCTGAGCAAAACAGTTTGCCAACAAATGATTGTGCTGTTCTACATTATTGGCAAGGATGGCAGGAGCAATTGCGCTGGTTATGAAATCAGCTGGTACCAGGTGTTTACCCTGATGCAATAACTGATGAAAAGAGTGCTGCCCATTGGTGCCAGCGCTACCCCAGACGAGGCCACCACTATTCACATTAAACGAGTCGCCATCTTTTGTGACAGATTTACCTAAACTTTCCATATCTAATTGTTGCAAGAAAGTAGGAAATAAATGCAGGTTCTGGATATAAGGCAATATGACCTGAGTTTCCACCTTAAAGAAATTCAGATACCAAATATTTAATAGGGCCATTAAAACAGGCATGTTGCTTTCTAATGAACTGTTTCTGAAATGTTCATCCATTCCATGAGCGCCGTTTAGTAAGTCACGGAAACATTGCATACTGGTTCCAAGCGCTATTGGTAGGCCAATAGCTGACCAAAGCGAATATCGACCCCCGACCCAGTCCCAAATTGGGAAAACATTATTCTCATCAATTCCAAAGGCTGTAGCTTTCTCAATATTGCTGGAAACGGCAACGAAATGCTTAGCCAGGTCTTTATCAGATGATAATGACGGCTGTAACCATAGTTTTGCTGCCTGAGCATTCTGCAGAGTTTCGAGTGTAGTGAAGGTTTTCGAAGCAATCACAAATAAACTGGTTTCTGGGTTCAAATTGGTAAGTGTTTGCTGAAGATGACTAGGATCAACATTAGAGACAAAGTGGCAGTGAACTTTACTGGAATGAA
>CALSTS010000003.1 GCA_943789335.1 uncultured Pseudomonadales bacterium
GTACTCACTACGGTTTAGACGGTGCAAGCCAACCCTACCAGGGTGAGCATCGCTTAAGGCATGCTCATCAAGAGCATTTTCCAGACTACTGATTAGCTGCCAGCGTGTTGTTTGATCTGGCTGGGGTTGATTTGGAGGAGGCATAACATTCGCGCGCAACTTGCTAATGGCAAGTTCAAAAATTTCTGCTTCTTCAGCGACATCTTCTGGATCGAAAAGTGTGAAATCAATACCACCGGAATAGTCCTGAAAATTATGGCAATCCATGCAATAGGTTTCTAAAGTACCCCAGTTAGTGACGAGTTCTTCAGAGTCAATCTCAGCAGCCTGGAGATAAGCACACGGCAACATTACTGCTGAAAATAGCAACACCGCAGGTATTTTTTTCTGCATACTGACCTTAAATAACATTGGGAATTGTTCTTTCACTTATATGATACCAGGCACTTCGAAAAACCTGCTGCAAAAATAATGTCGGGTCGCCTCGTTCAGCAACATAGTTCTGCATAGGGTTAGTTTCCTGGAATTCATACAGGCTTAAGCCATTTTGAAAAGCTAAAACGACCGCCTGCCATGCACTTTCCAGTAAAGCATGCTGCTCAATTAAGTCGTGCCGAGCAAGGATAGATCCCTGCGAAGCGACAATCTGAGTATTATCTGAAGAAATATCCAGCAAGGTTTGCGTTGCATCGCGCAATCCTCGAATCCAACCGCCGGTTGAATAGTCGATCAAAGGAAAGCTATTCACTGCCAATAAATCACTGACCACCAAAATATCCGCTGCTTTAAAGTGCAGGTAAATATCTCCATCAGTGTGGGCTTTAGGTAAGTGCTCATAGATAAGCGTTTCGCCTTCCAGTTGTAGACTGCTTCCGGTATAAAAACCATGGTTGGCTTGAGCATCAAGTGGCATGGGCTGGTACTGTTTATGTTCCCACTCCACATAAGGATCAGCACCTTGCCAAAGCCGCGTATTTTCATGCGCAATAATTGTCGTGTTATCAGCCAGATGATAATTCAGACCACAATGTTCAGGGCGCCAGTTGCTATTGAATAAGCTGCTTATCCTTTTAGCAGGCGCAAGCATTTGTATTTCATTTAACAAACCACTCGCACTCTCAGGCAGGCCTCCATCAATAAGGACCAACTCATCGGCAAGATCAGCAAGCACAACATTGCAACCTGAGCCCTGGATTAAATAAAAACCGGGAGAAAATTCGAAAGAAGAAATACCTGATTGCGGGTAGGCAGGAAGATTACGACCTAAGACAATGATACTGCCAAGAGCTCCTTTGATGAGTGTTCTACGTTTTAGCATGATTGTCTAATTGCATTGGTCTTATTGAGTGATTTGTATATTGGTCAAATTATGCTTGCCTGGCCAGAAGCAACTGACCAGTTAAGCCATCACCTGTACGCTTGGTAAACGATGCCTTATAACAACTTTTATATTAATTATTGTGCTTATTATGGAACCCCACATAACTTAATACAAGGCAATGAGCCTCGCAAATATAATATTCATTTTATATGCTATATATCAATTAGTTATGATGCATATATAATGTATAACATCAACTTAAAATTCGCGCAGCCCTTGCGTAAGAACCACCTTTACGCCTCTTGGATCTGTAAAAGATGCTGAGGCGATGCCGAGCGCATCTACCCACTGATAAGCCTGATCAAACACGACGCCTTTAGCTTCTAGCGCCTGGCAAAAGGCTTCAAGATTCACAAGCTCGAAATCCGATATGGTCGATAGCCGCTGCCATCAGTCGCTGCAAATGGGCCTTCACCAAGTTCAAAGGGCCTTGCACCGAGCTGCCCATAAGCTTAAATTCATACCTGGCACATTAGTCGCGGACGCTGAATAGTACCCCTCGCGCCTGTGTCTCCAGGTTAAAAGCGTCGTTGTACCAGGCCAAAAGCTCTTCGTGACCATCTGTGGAATAGTGGATATGGTAACCAGTAAATTCGGTATATAGCGCCTGATCTTCTTGTAACTCAACTTCTACACCCCCAGGCAAGGTCACATAGGCATTGGCATAGCCTTCTGAACCAGTAAATATCGGCCCCATGTCAAAACCTGCGGCTTCCCACTTATCAATAAACCTAGCCAGATTACGAAGTTTAAACCCGAAATGATGCATGGCAGTTTTTACCGAGCTCAAGCTTGGCGCTTGCTCATCAAACATAAGGATGAAATTGGGAAATTTAACTGCTAGAGAGTCGATCCAATTGAGTTATGCAGCTCGCCATCAAAATGCTCTATCCAGATATTAATATGCTCTTCTGTATATCAGGCACATTCAGGTGCACATGCCCGTATGCCAGGCCAGCTTTCATCGGGACGTGGCTAATTGAGCATTAGCCAGGCTTGCTTAGGTATAAGATACTGAGAAAAAGACTCAGGAATTTCACGTTGTTGACGGTTAGAAATGTTGTCTCAACAGGCCCCATGCCCATGATCTGGACTACCACTTCTTCATCCTTTGCCACGTCATAGTGATGACCATAAGGTGGTTCATAGATAAATGCACCTTCCTCTACCATCGTCGTACTGTCTGGATCGTACACATCTAGAGGCTGGCCCCGTCGCGACCCACCAATTACCTTTGAGCACATTAATGTAACGCGCCTGATCATGGTAATGCGGGCGGCTGCCCGTGTCCTGGAGCCCAGGTAATCTGAACTACGTATAGCCCAGGCTCACTTGGGTGACCGTATACAGTACACCCAACCGGTGTCATCTTGCGGCAGGATATCCTCAGGGCCGGCGATCATAAAGTCATGCTCGTCAGGTTCAAGCACTTGTGCTAGTGCTGCAGAGTTGAATACCCATAACAAAACGGCATAAAGGCCAACAATGTTAAAAGTCTTAATTAGTTTTAGCTCTTTAAAGAACGCCATATACAAGCCTCATATTCTTATTATTACTGAGTAGTAAACAAGAATTCAGGCAAAAGCGCTATAAAAAATTATTTGTTTGGGAAAATGAAAAAAGAAAAGTGGCTAACTAAACGATAATGGGGGCCGACGGGGATTGAATCCTTTTCTGTATTCCTTTAAATATAAGGATTAATCTTTACAAATAACAAAAGGTACCCCCATAAGTACCCCCATAATTCAATCTACCCCTCTTTGTCACTCAATTTGTTTAATTTTTTTCCTATATTTACTAAGGTCTGCTTACTGCCGATAACCGACATAAGCATAATTTAATTTTAAGTGTCATAAACTAATGCCTGATATTCTCCCTTTTGACCTTATAGCTAGAGTTAGCGCCTTTACTTGTTACTTGCTAATCATCGCTATCCCTACATGTTTCATCTGGAAATTCCAATTCTATTGTAGTGTGAGAAAGCTCATACTTTTCTAATTTCTCAGCTACCTCAGATTTTAGTTCTAACTGTTCATTTTGACTAATGGCTTTACTCAGCAATAAATGGGCCGTATATACATTGTGTTCCCCATCTAGTGACCAACAATGCTCATGGTGAATTTCCTTTATTAAATCTAATTCACTTAGATCATTGTGGATTTTCTTAACCAAATCAGCCTCAGGTGCAGCTTGGAAAAATACTTTTAATGTGGTTTTTAGATTTTTAATAACATTAAACAAAATAAATAAAAGTGAAAAGAATTGCCAGTATCGGGTCTAGAATCGGCCATTCAAAGAATTGCAATAGTATAGAAACAATTAGTACTGCCACCCATCCGATTACATCTTCCAGTAGATGCCAATTAAGCACCTTCTCATTCAAGCTCTTGCCTGCGCTTAGTTTAAATGCTGCATAACCATTCACGGAAATACCAAATACTGCCAGCACGATCATGCCTTCTGTTACAGGCAAAACAGGATTAAACAACCTGGGAAGGGCTTGGATTAAAATCCAAATTGAACCCCCAACCAACACAAACCCATTTATCATGGCGCTGAATAAGGAAAGCCGCCTGTAACCGTAAGTGAACACATCATCGGCATCCTTTTTAGATAGCTTATCTAAAATCCATGCTGAGCCAATTGATAAGCTATCACCCAAATCATGTACAGCATCGGCCATGATTGCCGTGCTATTTGTAAGAATTCCTCCAATAAATTCAATAATAGTGAAGCCAACGTTTAAGAAAAACGCTGCACCGATTCTGCTTGAACTTGAATCATCTGAGTGACTGTGCATTTTACTTACTCAAACTCCCCTTGCGTTATGAAAGGGCTTTGCATGAACGATTTTATAAAGTGCTGGCAATACAACCAGGGTCAACAACGTCGATGAAATTATCCCCCCAATAACTACTGTTGCTAATGGCCGTTGAACTTCTGCCCCGATGCCGGTATTTAAAGCCATAGGAACAAATCCTAAACTGGCGACTAAAGCAGTCATCAAGACCGGGCGTAATCGAGTCAAAGCACCTTCAATAATGGCAATATCCAGCTGCCCTTTTTCTTCCCATAATTTCCGAATAAAAGTCAGCAGCACTAGACCATTCAATACAGCGATACCTGATAGTGCTATAAAACCAACGCCTGCTGAAATTGACAGTGGCATGTCTCGAATCCATAGAGCAAAAATTCCACCTGTCAATGCTAAAGGAACACCTGTAAAAATAACTATCCCATCTTTAACAGTGCCTAATACAATTAATAGTAATCCAAAAATCACGATTAACGTTGCAGGAACAACCAGGCTTAATCTGGCTGAGGCGGATTCTAACTGCTCAAAAGTTCCACCATAATCCAGATAATATCCAGGGGGCAATTCAACCTGCTCCGCTATTGCTGCTTCCACTTCATCCACAAAGGAGCCGAGGTCCCTGCCTCGAACATTCGCGGTAACAACAACACGACGCAAGCCATTTTCCCGGCTTATCTGGTTTGGTGTATCTACTAGCTCCAGGGTAGCAACTTCTGATAAAGGCACATAATTGATCTCCTGGTCTGCATAAGGGATGGGTACAGGTAAACGGCCCAGATTATTCAAATCAGTACGCTTATGTTCCGGTAGGCGAACCACTAATTGAAAACGTCTGTCACCTTCATAAATCAAACCTGCAGACTCACCGCCAATGGCTGCTGAAACCAGGTCCTGTACATCTGCTACATTTAAACCATAGCGTGACATCATCGCGCGCTTTGGAGATACCGACAAAACAGGCAATCCTTCAACCTGTTCTAATCTGGGATCGGCAACCCCCTCAATCCCCTCCAGCACTTCGAGAATTTCTTGGGCAGAACCTGCAAGCTGATCAAGATCATCACCAAAAACCATGATTCCAAGATCAGCTCTGACACCAGAAATCAGCTCGTTAAAACGCATCTGAATAGGCTGAGTAAATTCATAATTATTACCAGGTAATTCCCTTACGGCGGACTCAATTTCTGTGATCAGTTCAGCCTTGCTCTTTCCTGGGTCAGGCCATTGATCCCTGGGCTTTATAATTATGAAATTATCGGAGACACTCGGCGGCATAGGGTCCGTTGCAACTTCCGGAGTGCCTATTTTAGAAAAAGTAGTCTCAACTTCAGGAAAAGACAAAATGGTATCTTCCAAGAGAAACTGCATCTGGATTGCCTGCTCTAACCCTGTTCCGGGGATTCGTAAAGCATGTAAGGCAATGTCGCCTTCATCCAATTGCGGAATAAATTCAGTACCCATGTTATTTGCAATATTTATACTAATCGCGACAAGCACAGCTGCTCCACCGACTACCAGCCAACGTAATTTAAGGGCGAACTCTAGGACTGGCCGATATAGGGCTTTAGTTCCGCGTATCAGAATATTTTCTTTCTCTGCAACTTTTCCCGACATAAACATCGCTACTGCTGCTGGAACAAAGGTAAGTGCCAACACCATAGCCACCGTTAATGCCATGACCACCGTAAGCGCCATTGGGTGAAACATTTTTCCTTCAACCCCTTCAAGGGCGAAGATAGGAATATAGACCAGGGTAATAATTAAAACGCCGAATAGGCTGGGTCGTATAACCTCACTTGTTGCTTTATAGACTACAGGCAAGCGCTCCTCCAAACTAAGCCTTCGCCCAACTGACAGTTGTGCCAAGGCCAGATGCCTTACCGAGTTTTCAACAATAATCACGGCACCATCAACAATCAGCCCAAAATCCAAAGCTCCGAGACTCATCAAATTGGCAGATACACCTGCTTCTACCATGCCCGTTATGGTACCAAGCATAGTGATAGGTATTACCAGTGCTGTAATCAGTGCAGCGCGCATATTGCCAAGCAACAGGAATAACACGGCAATCACCAATAAAGCGCCTTCCAGCAGGTTTAATCTTACTGTTTCTATAGCCCTATCTACTAAGTTAGTTCTGTCATAGACTGATTCTGCTCGCACTCCTTCAGGCAATGTGCCGTTAATTTCTTCCAGCTTTTCGGCCACCCTTTTGGCCACGGCACGTGAATTTTCACCGGCTAGCATGAATGTAGTCCCTAAAACTACTTCTTCTCCATTCCTCGTCGCTGCACCTGTTCTGAGTTCATGCCCAATCGCAACTTCTGCAACGTCTTTTACCCGAACAGGTATACCATCAATCGCTGTTAGAACGACGTTTTCAATTGCCTGTATATCTTCCAGCTGCCCTGGTGAACGAACCAGAAGTTGCTGACCATTGCGCTCAACATAACCTGCTCCACGATTACTATTGTTCAAAGATAAAGCAGTTACCACGTTATGCATTGACAAGCCCCAGCGTAGTAACTTGGATGGGTCTGGGGTAACGTGGTATTGCTTATCAAATCCGCCAATTGAATTTACTTCAGTGACACCATCGACCAGAATCAACTGTCGTTTGATTATCCAGTCCTGTATTTCCCTAAGTGCTACAGCATCATACGGCTGCCCGTTTTCTTGTACTGCTCCAGGTTCAGCAGAAACCGTGTACATAAAAATCTCACCTAAGCCGGTAGCAATAGGTCCCATCGTTGGTTCCAGGCCTGCTGGTAACTGGCTTTTTATTTGCCCAAGGCGCTCATTCACCAAATTACGGGCAAAATACAAATCAGTTCCATCCTCAAAAACGACAGTTACCTGAGACAAGCCATAACGTGATAGAGAACGTGTATAAAACAGATTTGGTAAACCGGATAAAACAGTTTCGACAGGAAACGTTATTCGTTGTTCGGCTTCAAGCGGGGAATATCCCGGTGCTTCAGTATTAACCTGGACTTGTACATTGGTAATATCAGGAACCGCATCAATCGGTAAATTCGTATAATTCCAGGCACCAAAACCACAAAGTGCAAGAACTAGAAACATTATGACCCAGCGACGCCGGATCGATACCTGAATAATTGCTTCTAACATTGTGATCTCCTTAGTGGTCGTGTGTTGCGCCGTCTTTTTCAAGATCAGCTTTCAATAGGTAAGCATTACCCACCACATAAGAATCCCCTGGATTCAACCCTTCAATGACTTCCGTATAGACTCCGTCACTTCGTCCCAAGGTTAATGGCCGAATTTCATACTCTTCACCAATCTTGATGAAAACCACCTGCCAGTCGCGAAAAGTTTGAATAGCCCGATTTTCAACCACTAAGGGCACCTCAATCTGTTCTACTTCGACATATCCCTCAACCAGCAAACCAGGAGACCAAAGTAATTCCGGGTTAGATAAAGGCACTCTGGCTATAACCGTAGGAGAATTGCCCTGCCCGGGGTTCAGATAACGAATAGTACTTTCGGAAACAAGACCATCCATATTGATGGTCACTGGCAATCCTGGACGAATACTCCTGGCATCACCGGGAAATACGGTCAGATCGACCCAAAGATTGTCGTAATTCGCAATTGTCATTAGAGGCTCTATTCCTGCCATCTCGCCAGGGTTGGCGTGCTTCTCAATTACGATGCCACTGATTGGCGCCTGTATAGAGTACGACTGTAAACTGTTGTTAGCTTCTATAGAGGCGATGGTTTCTCCAGCTTCCACTGAATCACCTAAAGCCGGTCCAATTGACCGGATCATCCCGTGGAATCTTGCCGTAACATGGCTGACTTGTTGAGGATCAGGAAGGGTCTTGCCGTAGAGTAATGTACTCATTCCCAAAGTGCCCGGACCGGCTACAGTAGTTTCAACACCATTTGCGGAAGCCATATCAGGACTTAAATTCACCCTTCCTTCATGCGACTCATATTCCCAAGCATAACGCTGCCCCCGATGCGTCACACGGACATTGACATCAAATGAGTGTGGCTCTTCTACGATGCCCTGACCCCTTAGATAGTCCCCGGCATCCATAAAAGAAAACTGATCAATTTCTCCACCCAATCTTGTCAGGATTACTTCGATGTCCCAGGCACTTGGATCAATCAATTCTCTATCACTGTAGGCCCAGGCTCTGAATTCAGGTTCAACTCCATCTTCAAAGATCGCGAGTTCTATCACTAAATTATCAGCTTCCAGCAAGCGACCATTATGCTCCCCGCGTACCTCTTCTTCTGAATCCATCATTTCAGCAGCATGGATAATATTGCTGACAAAGGCTGGTGTTATAGTCATCAAAAATATCAAGGACCAAACTGCTTGTTTATGTATTAGTTGTTTCATTGTCTTTCTCCCTGGGCTGACGAGCTTAACGGCTCACCACTTAATCTTTCTATTTCAGCTCTCAACGTATGCACCTTGCTGAGACTGTTGATAAGCGCAAATTCAGCATCCAAATACTCTTGCTGAGTACTAATTAATTCGATATAGCTGTATAAACCGGCTTGATAGGCTTGCTGGGTTTGTCCTATAAGATCAGCCAATAATGGAAGGATTTCATCCTGCAAAACCTGCGCTTCACTGATTGCCTGAGTTAATTGCTCATGCAATGCATAAAGTTCTCCACGCATGGTATTTAAACCACTCTCTCTCCGAACCGAGACTTCCTGCAAGCTGGATCGAGCACTGCGTAAAGTTCCTGCCGACCGCTCTTCCATATTCAGGGGCATGCTCATGCTGAATACGAGACCAGTATCATCCAAGGCGCGATTATGTCTTAGACCAGCGGACCACTGAAAATCAGCATTCTGCCTACTCTGCGCTTCACGTATTCGCGCTTCTTGAAATCTTGCTTCATCAGCATAGATGACAATATTTGGATTCGCTTCCAGCCTCAGCAATAAACTATTCAATGAGCCTGCTGTTCCAATTTCAAAAAAGTTTGTATTGAGAGTATTAAACCCAGGAATCTGGTTACCCCACATAGTAGACAATCTAATCTTTGCACTTTGCAGCCTCGCTGCTGAATTACGCTGTGCAATCTGTGCCCTTCGTATAGCAGCATCTGCCCTTACTATCTCCAATTGTGGAGCCTGACCGGCATCAACCAGGGGCTGTAATAGGTTTCTGGTCTCTAGGGCAAGTTCCGTAGCTTCAATCTGTACATTAAGCTGTTGCTGAGCCGCTGCGACATCAATAAAACGAAAAGTTGTTTCAGCAATTAAATCCAGTTCCGTGACTCGCTGTTCAGCATCAAGAATATCTATACGACGGTTTACTGTTTCGACTCGCGCTTCACGCTTGTCTCCCATTTCAATTACATTTGAAATTGCTAAAGTGAAATCACTCCCACTAATACCGCTTAATTCACCGCTACCGAAAGCATTTTCAAGCTCGCTATTTAGGGTAAACCCAGGTCTCAAATCTGCAGTTTCACGCTCTGCTGACAAAACTTCCCTGCGAATGGGAAATCTATCCATTTCAGGGTTAGATTCTAAAGTTGCTCTAATTGCATCCCCCAGGCTTAAACGATCTGGGATACTGATCTGAGCAGAACTGTAACTGCTTATCAAAGTGGCAAAAATGCACACTACAACATATCGATGAAACATCGATCTCCTCCTATAAAGGCAATTCAATACTGTTACCGGTGAACCGGCACAAGAAAAGATTTAGCCTAGTAGGGGTGGAGCTCGTAATGGGGGAAGGGATAAATCGGCTTCTAATTTTTGAAAACTATCTGCCGGAATTGAAATAAAAGTTGAGTTCTGAAGTATTTCAGCTACTAAAACCGAATTTGATAACAGAAAAGCATGATGCGTAGATTGACTATTTTTTGATTTAGTAAGATCTACAGAGACCTCTCCCTCAACATCATTGTGAGTTTGAACCTCATCAGAATGATCAGGATGTCCATCCAGATTCTCATAATGGTATGTAACTGCCGGTTCCTGACCATCCAGACAAAGATGTCTGTGTAGATCGCCTGCATTGATAAAAAGCAGAGCTACAGTTGAAAGTATAAATAGAAACCGTTTGTTCATCAGGCGGATAATACTAGAAACTTGTAGTTAAGATCAATTTATTGGTAATAACCTTGAAAAAAAACTATCTCTGGACGCCAGCTCAAACCCCAAGGGGAGCAAACCGACAAAAACTATCGAATGGTGTGTACAATTGTCTTTTAAGTAGAAAAATCTAGATCCGTTCATCTAACTTACGAAAAACCGCCTCTGCTATCTCATCCGCACTTTGGTTTATTACTTTACGCGGTTCTTTAAACTGTTTAAAAATTTCACTCTGCCTGCTTTCTGGTACTTCCCCATAACTATTAAAGGTGGTCATTACTTCATCATGTCCAAAATTCTGGCTCCACGCTTTAAACTCTTCTGGTGTCTGGCAAATATTTTGACCTAGTCGTGTTAAAGTATCTCTGAAACTATGAGGATTAAAACTTGGCAATCCTGCCATCGTGAAAGCATCTTTAAAAATTTTTCGTATACCTGAGGTATTTCTCCAATGCTGATCTAATAGTCCTAAAACTTTAAAATTATGATCATCATCCAAGCCCATTTTAGTTTTGGGAAATAATGGAGCATCATTTCCAAACAAACATTCATCTCTCAAACACTCCACCCATTCAAAGACAATGTTACGAATTTCATCGCCTACAGGGGCAAAGCAAGTAGTAAAGGTTTTACTAAATTTGGTTTTAACTTCCCTTGCATCCTGATAAACAGTATCAGCATCAAAATCTATGTGCTTAACCTTCATCGAGGCGATAGCGCTATCTCTAGCACCTGTTAACAGAGTAAATGCAACCAATGCCCTATTACGCCTTTCAACAAGACTACAAGTTGGCATGACACTTATTACATGTTTTATTTGCTCAAGAGTTGCTACTGTTTTTCGCCGCTTGGCTTTTGCTGTGCGAGTTTCTTTTCCCAACAAATTAAAATACTCTGCATCGGTATAACTAATACGAGATTTATAGCCTGTTTGTTGCGATAACCATTCAATGAACGCCTTTAAATGCCGCGCTGTACTGTTAAGAGTAGCAAGACTCAATGGCTGCCCTGTCTTATGATGTGTTTGGTTAGCAAGATGCTTCTTAAAACCTATGGCTTGCTCAAAATGAAAGGCTTTAAAATCTTTGTATTTATTGTAGGATTCAAATCTTGCAACAGCTTTAGCAACCGCATCAATAGATGCTTCATTCTGCCCTTTTGCTTGCTTCAAGAATCTTAAGTATTTGCGTTTAATACGCTCATTATTTGTATTGTATTTCTGCATGGTTTCAACTCACTATCTAAAGTCACTATTTAAGAGAGGGTTATTACTATCGTTTATGTCTTCCAAACCTTTCGGTTTTGAAACTTCAAATACCTCTTCATAGCCTTGCAAGGAACTAAAACTCACAAACTTGTTAACAATACATTCACAGCGTGAACAGAAACCTACTAACCGGCCTTTAGTGCTTGAAATTAATTGATACTCAACAAAGTTTTCGGCTGGAATTGTTGGCGCTTTACAACGAAGGCAATATAGCTCGTTAGGTTTACATTTTTGCTTTTTACTCTCTCTCTTTCTTTGAAGAAAGCTCTTTAATTCTGAACCTAATACCAAATATGGCTTCTGGTCTTGGAGACAATTCAAACCATTTCTTACCCACCTTGCTACTGTGTTTTTATGTACACAAAAAACACTCGCAACCTCTTCAAACGTGTAATTTCGGTTTATTTTCACCAAATTTGGATTTAGACAACGCTTTTTCATAGCGCTGATTTACGATTAGTTTCTAGGTTAGTGACTAAGTCGCGAATTTCTTCATCATTTCTACCCGCTATACGAGCCGCAATTAACTCATTCACTTCATTGGCAGGCCAACCCACAGCTCTACCCCCCAAAGATATTGGCTTAGTCCATAACCCTTGGGAGATACGCAAATAAACGGATGACCTAGAAAGACCGCTTTGCTCTATGACATTAGGAAGACGAAAGATGGTATTAAGCATGTTAGAACCCCTTGAGGTTTAGTTGAACATGCGATCATCATTCAATTTTTTCAGAAGTTTAAATAGATGGGCAACTTACAAAAACCTACCCATTATAAAAGCAGTACTGGTAAGCAGGTATCCATTCAAAAGTGATAGAGCAGAAAAAACGAATATAATTTATGCATAATTTTCAATGGGTTAACGAGTGGTTAGCTTGGGGTCTTAGTTGCCCCCCCCTTTAGCATTCCAGTTAGCAACCTTACTGCACTCTTCAATCGCCTGTTCAATTGGTTTTCCATCTTCATTCGTCAACCCAAACTGAACAGCATTCTCTCGTAACCATTTATCTAGGGCTTGTTTGGGACTTTTTTTACCAGGTTCTGTCACCGCCTGCCATGCTCTAACAGCGGCAGATAATTTCGGGGCATAACGTGGATTTAGTGGATCTAAGAAATCTAATGTTTCGACCGGCTCAGGAAAAAAGAAACCTGATTTAAAACCTTTATAAGCTAACCATTGTTTCAATGAATCATATTTAACTGTTGATTTATAAACATCTATTGACCCCTCAATGGTGCCATTTGGATAACCATTTATATCAAAATCATATTTAGGAACCAGCTCCCCCTCTATTGAACGCCGAAGCATAGAGCTTAAATAATCTTGATTCTCAATAACTAAATCAGGTGCGTTGCCGTGTTCGTCTTGAAAACCACGTGATTGCATCTCTAAATTAGAGACTTCAGCCTCATATTTCTTATATAGTTTTAACGCGCCTGTAATAGCCGTTTTAGCTGCCTCATAGCCTAAAGGCCGCTTATGAACTTCGTGATCCTCTGTATACTCAGCCAGATTTGGTTTATCACCCACAACTAGCAACGCTGCCTGTACAATGTTTAAGTCTTCACATAAACGCCAGTAGTCTAATTCTTCCATTTTTCAAGACCTCCAATTACTCAACTTGGCAACTTTTACTTAGTTTTTATTCTTCTATGTTACCTGTAATAGGTATATGAAATGGGTGCAGTTCCTTAGAACATACTAAATTTATAAATTTATGGCTTTCCCTAGACCTTTTTAAAATCGGCTGTAATCACATTACCAGCTAAAGACTGACTTTTGAGTCTATCAAGGTAATCAGCCCAACGCTGCATCATTTCTATTCGTTCTGGTAGGTGCTTGGTGCGGTTGTAAGCTCGACCCAGCGGATCTTTAACAGTATGCGCTAACTGTTGCTCAATCCACTCAAGGCGTATGTGTAGCTGTTCATCTAGCATGGTTCTGGCTGAGGCTCTAAAGCCATGGGTGCAATGTTGGGTTTTGGTATCAAACCCCATTATTCGTAATGCTTTATTTAAAGCCTCTGTACCTATTGGCCGAGAATGGTCTCGTTGATTGGGGAACACTCGACTGCCATGCCCAGTTAAACATTGAATATCTTTCAATAAGGCTACGGATTGGGTGCTTAGGGGTACAACATGATCTCCCTCTATTTGGTTACGTTCCTTTTTCTTCTGTTGTGGAATCGTCCATATAGCGGCTTCTAGGTCTAACTCTGACCATTCCATACCACATAGTTCGCCAGGGCGTTGAAAAACTAAGGGTGCAAGGGCTAGGGCTGTTCTAACAATGTGAGTACCTTTATATTCATCAATCGCCACCAGCAACTCAGCAAATTCAGCGGGTTTGGTAATAGCGGGCATGTGGCTTTTATTCAATGGAGGTATTGAGCCTTCCATATCATTAGCTGGATTAAATTTAATCCGGCCTGTTTGCTTCGCATACTTACAAATTTGATTGATAGCTTGCCTAGCTTTATGTGCTGTTGTTAACGCGCCTCTATCAACAATTCGGTTTAAACAGCCTACTAGCTCAAAGGTGTCTAATTCTTTTATGGGTCTTCTACCAAGGTAAGGCAATATATCGTTTCTCGAGTAGATCGCGCTGACGGTTGGCTGTTGTTGCTGCAAGCGACTTAGATTTTTTTGATATGCCATTCATTGGCAATTACAGAAAAGCTATTTTCCTGATTATCGTAAAATTGCGCTTTAAGTTGTTGCTTTGCTAGTGAAGGGTCAATGCCTTTTGATAATTGTTCTTTGGCCTCATCACGCTTCCTTCTGGCATTTTTTAGTGACACCCCTGCACCAGAATCACCATAAACACCTAAGGACAGCAATTTTTCTTTACCGGCATGACGATATTTAAGCCGCCAATACTTCCTACCATTGGGTTTAACTAGAAGATGCAGGCCACCGCTATCTCCTATTTTGTATGGTTTATCGCGTATTTCAGCGTTCTTAATTTTTGCATCCGTAAGCATGATATAGCCCTTTTTTGGCCATATTAGCCTATTTTGGGGGTACCTAATACAGAGTCAGCTGAAAGTACCCCCAAAAGTACCCCTATTTTTTATGAATATGGGGGTATCTCTTAAAACCTCACTGGACGTGAAGATGATATGAAATCCCTAAAATATAAAGACTTTTGGAAGAATTTGAATGATATGGAATATTGAAATGGGGTGGCCGACGGGGATTGAACCCGCGACAACAGGAATCACAATCCTGGGCTCTACCAACTGAGCTACGCCCACCATTAAGACTCTAACCTGTTTCATCTACTCGAGCAATGGCACGCCCGGCAGGATTCGAACCTGCTACCCTCGGCTTAGAAGGCCGATGCTCTATCCAGATGAGCTACGGGCGCTTAACATCAGGTTCACATATAGCAGGGAAATTGGTCGGGGTAGAGAGATTCGAACTCCCGACATCCTGCTCCCAAAGCAGGCGCGCTACCAGACTGCGCTATACCCCGAACATTCTTCAAAAACGACTTCTTGCGAAGAGGCGGCATGATACTCATGCCGCTTGGTTTCGTCAATATTTCACTGCATTTAACCACAGAATAAACTCAGTTTATTTTTTAGGCAGCCACTTTGTAGTTCGCTGGCTCTAGCTCCTCACCTTCAAACAGACTGTCTTCTTTCAAAACAGGGACAAAGCAAATACTCATAAATAATGCATCACCCTCTTTCGACACGCCAACTTGTTACGCCATCCTTGTCTTCAACAACAACATTAAGCGCTGTAAGCTCATCACGGATCTCATCAGCCAGCGTCCAATCTTTATCCACGCGCGCTTGTTTGCGCTTTGTAATCAGTGATTCGACATGCTCTGAATCAATATCATCGCCGCCTTCCCGTAAAAAATCTTCTGCTGACATCTCAAATATGCCTAGCACGCCACCGAGTTTTTTTAATAAAGCAGTGAGTTGTTGCGCCTGCTCAATATCAGTATCTCTTAAGCGATTTATTTCTCTCACCAGCTCAAATAAAACACCTATGGCCTCAGGTGTATTGAAATCGTCATTCATAGCCGCATGAAAACGTAAGTCGTATTCACTATTTTCTGGTGCAACTCCCTGCCTTGTTTCCAAACCTTTTAAAGCATTGTAAAAGCGTTCTAGGGCGCCATAAGCAGTCTGTAAGTTTTCTTCGGAATAATTAATCGCGCTACGATATTGGCTCGACAATAAAAAATAACGAATAACTTCTGCTGGATATTTCTTTAGCACTTCGCGAATGGTGAAAAAATTGCCCAAGGATTTGGACATCTTCTCATCGTCTACTCGAACTGCTCCATTATGCATCCAGGTATGTACAAACTTTTTACCGCTAGCCGCTTCTGACTGAGCAATTTCATTCTCATGATGCGGAAACATTAAATCACTGCCTCCACCATGAATATCAAAAGTCTCGCCAAGGCAGCATGAAGACATTGCTGAACACTCAATATGCCAACCTGGACGTCCATAGCCCCAGGGAGAGTCCCAACCAGGTTCACCTTCTTTGGCTGGTTTCCATAAGGTGAAATCCCTAGGATCGTGTTTGCTTTCTTCGATATCTATACGAGCACCTGCCAGTAATTCTTCAGGATTTTTACGCGAAAGTTTGCCGTAATCTTGAAATTTATTAACCGCATAATAAACATCACCATTATCGGCTGCGTAGGCAAAATCTTTGTTTATAAGCTGCTTGATAATCTCGATAATTTCAGTGATATGCCCCGTTGCTTTGGGCTCAAGATCAGGCGCTTGAATATTTAATGCGCGTTCATCTTCATGCATTAATCCGATAAAACGTTCTGTTAATTCATTAAAGGGCTCATTATTTTCATTCGCGCGCTGAATTATTTTGTCATCAACATCAGTGATATTTCTGACATAAGTTACATCAAAACCACTACTGCGCAGATAACGCACAATGACATCAAAGGCGACCAGCATTCGTGCATGCCCAATATGGGAATAATCATAAGTCGTTAGCCCGCAGACATACATCCGAATTTTACCGGGCTCTATTGGCCGGAACTCTTCTTTTTTATGCGTCAGGGTGTTATATATTTTTAGCACAGTGTTTGTTCTGCTTATTTAGTCTGCATTACTTGTTTTGAGCTTTACCCCAAGTATCACGCAAGCTTACAGTCAAGTTGAAAACTGGGGTGTCAGCTTCATGCGCTTTTCTATCCGCAACAAAATAACCTTCGCGCTCAAACTGGAAACGCTCTTCAGCTTGAGCATCTTTCAAGCTCGGTTCCAACATGCAGCCTTGTAAGATTTTCAGTGAATCCGGATTAATAAAGTCACGATAATCACCTTCAGCCTTATCGGGATTCTCTTCAAGAAATAGACGGTCATATAGCCGCACTTCAGCTTCCATAGCATCTTCCACAGACACCCAATGAATAACACCTTTCACCTTACGCCCTTCAGGCTTTGCGCCTAAGGTGGCCGCATCATGAGAGCAACGCAGTTCAGTAACAATGCCTTCTGAATCTTTGATGACTTCTTCACACTTAATGACATAGGCGCCACGTAAACGCACTTCTCCGCCAGCAACAAGCCGTTTAAATCCAGGCGGGGGTATTTCTTCGAAATCATTACGCTCTATATATAATTCACGTTTAAAAGGAATTTGTCTTTGACCCATTGTGTCATCTTTAGGGTGGCGACTTAAGCTGAGCACTTCCTCTTTACCTTCAGGGTAGTCCTCGATCACAATTTTCAAAGGTCGTAACACCGCCATTGCCCGTGGAGAGGTTTGATCAAGATCCTCACGTAAAGCATGCTCCAACATGGCCACATCCACCACGCTATTAGTTCGAGTCACACCAATGTTTTCACAAAACTGTACGAATAGACGCTGCTGTGTAACCACGTCGACGCATCCCTTCCAAGGTCGGCATTCGGGGATCATCCCAGCCTGATACCAAGTCTTCATCTACCAGCTGCTATTAATTTACGCTTACTTCATACAGTGTAATTAATATTCAGCCGTGCAAATTCTATTTGTTGAGGATGAGTGGGCAAATCAAGTTGATCTAACACCCAGTCATATAACGGGCGATGGTCTTCAAATTCTAGAGTACACAGTGAATGAGTAATGCCTTCTAAGGCATCTGAAATACAGTGTGTGTAATCATACATCGGGTAGATACACCAATGATCACCTGTTTGATGATGATGCTGATGACGAATACGGTATAACACCGGATCACGCATGTTCATATTTGGCGAAGTCATATCTATTTTTGCGCGCAGACTATATTCACCATCAGCAAACTCCCCTGCTTTCATGCGGCCAAATACATCCAGATTTTCTGCTACTGAACGCTCTCTATCAGGGCTGTTTTTTCCGGGCTTCGGTCAATGTCCCGCGATATTCTCTAGCTTGTTCTGGCGTCAGGCTACAAATATAAGCCTTACCATCCTCAATCAGCTTGACAGCTAATTCATAGAGAACGTCAAAATATGAAGAAGCATAAAACTCACTGATCTTCCCAGTCAAAACCTAACCAGTTAATACTGCTTTTTATGGAGTTAATGAATTCAACGCTTTCTTTTTCCGGATTGGTATCGTCGAAACGCAAATTACAGAGCCCCGCAAAAGTTTGCGCTGTCGTAAAATTAAGCCAAATAGATTTAGCATGACCAATATGCAAATAGCCATTGGGTTCTGGTGGAAAGCGCGTATGCACCTTGCCGTTATGCTTATTATTCTTTTGATCTTCTCGAATAATCTGTTGGATAAAATTACTGGGTGTTTCTGCCATGCTATTTGTCATTTTGCCTGCTTGCTTTTCTGCACACTATTTATGCAACTTAAAGGACGGTATTATAGCGCCCTTAACCTAAGCAAACTACACACAATAATTTCCTATATCAGGAAAAGGCAGGAGATAGAAATAAATGATCGTTTTGCACACTACCGCTGGTGATATCACTCTTGAACTGGACTTTGAAAAAGCACCCATCAGCGCTGCTAATTTCAAACAATATGCTGAAGAAGGCCATTATGATGGCACTATTTTTCATCGCGTCATTGAGAACTTCATGATTCAAGGCGGTGGCTTTGAGCCTGGCATGAAACAAAAATCCACAGACGCGACTATTCAAAATGAAGCGGACAACGGGCTTAGCAATGATACTCGGCACGATCGCTATGGCCAGAACCATGGAACCACACTCTGCTTCTGCTCAGTTTTTTATTAATGTTAAAGACAATGATTTCCTTAATCACAGTGATAAATCACCTCAGGGTTGGGGCTATGCTGTTTTTGGTAAAGTGACTGACGGCATGGATATCATTGATGAAATTAAAGGCTGTTTGACCGGCACAACTGCAGGTCATCAGGACGTTCCTGTGGAAGATATTATTATTGAGTCAGTTTACCGTAGAGGGTTAAATGACAGATAAACCTATCCTGTTTATCTCAGATCTGCATCTGGAGCCTGACAGACCGGACATCAGTCAGGCTTTTTTTAATTTTCTGTGAAAAGTATGCAAGTAAGGCACAGGCTTTATATATCCTTGGTGATTTTTTAATGTCTGGCTTGGTGATGACCACAGCTCCGAGCTTAGCATTCAAGTGGCTGAGAAACTAACTGCCCTTAGTCAAGCGGGTGTCATTATTAAACTTATGCATGGTAATCGCGATTTTTTGATGGGCGATAAATTCGCGCAAGCTTGTGGCGCAGAGCTGATTGAAGAGCCCTACTTGCTTCAAGCTTTTAATGATACTTTACTGCTCATGCATGGGATGTCCTATGTACTCGAGACCATGACTACATGTCCTTTAGATCTATGGTTCGCGACCCAATCTGGCAACAAGAATTTCTTATCGACCTATCTCGGACCGCATAGCTTTTGCAGCTGAAGCGCGCAAACAGAGTCAAAGCATGAGTAGCAATAAAGCCACTGACATTATGGATGTCACGCCTGAGGCTGTTTCGGACATAATGCAAAGCCATAAATGTGCTTACGCTCATTCATGGTCATACACACCGGCCTGCTGTGCATGATCTATCTAAATCGGCAAAGCGCATGGTCTTGGGAGATTGGGATAATAGCGCTTGGTATATTAGCTGGGCGCCAGAACAACTTGCTCTGCATGAAATTGAAAACCCTGCTGCCTAGTTATGGCAATCCTACTCTCTAGCAAATTAAGAGATCTTGACGGCTTACCCGTTAATCGGATTTTGCCGCATATAAAAAAGCGCATGGTTGGCCCTTATATTTTTCTCGATCATATGGGTCCTATGGATTTAGCGGCAAATGAAGGTCTGGATGTCTTGCCACATCCTCATATTGGCTTGTCCACATTGACCTATTTACTCGAAGGTAAAATCCTTCACCAAGATAGCTTAGGCAATATTATTGAAATAGTGCCGGGTGACGTAAATTTAATGACAGCTGGTAAAGGCATCGTGCACTCCGAAAGAGAACCAAAAGAATTGCGCTCAAAACATCATCGGAGTTAATGGCATCCAATGCTGGCTGGCTTTACCCGAAGATAAAAGTGAAATTGAGCCTTCTTTTCAGCATGTACCTCAAGCTGATTTACCTAAATATCAGGATGATGGAGTTAGCGTGGACTTTGGGTTGGCAGGTAATGCTTTTAATTTACAGTCGCCAGTAGAAAACCTTTTCACCTTCCTTTCTTTTTAGATATCGAGGCGAAAGCAGACAGCATCATTCCACGCCCTGAAGCAGAATTCGAATGCATGCTTTATCTCTTAAACGGCGAGTATTAAATCCGAGAAGGCTGAGTATCACAGCGGACAGATACTTTTATTAGAGAACGAGCAGTCATTCAAAGCAGGTCACTGATGCCCGATGCCTGTTATTAGGTGGCGATGGCATGGAAAAAAATTCCTTATATTGAATGGAATTTTTGTTTCTTTTCATAAGGAAACAATTGAGAAGGCCAAAACAGATTGGCGTGAAAGGACGCTTCCCGGGAAGTTCCTAGTGACAAAGAAGAATTTACGCCACTTCCTTGAATCCTCTGAATTCGGGGCAAAAACACTTCCAGCAAGTACTTGAACAAGACCAGCTTAAATCTGAAGAATAAACACTTAGCGTTGAAAATAGCGTTGAAAATGAGCTTCGCTTAACAGTTGCAGATCATCATTGACCAGTCTCATTACTTCATCGAGGGCTTGAATTTTTATATTCTGGCATGAGTTCAACGCCAATTTCATTCAAGGTTTGAATCCTATAAGAGTATTTTTGTAAAAGACCATGTAGCCAGCAATATGGGGATAAATTTCGGATGATAAAAAAATCTGAAATCGTGCATTACATCCTGTAATTTTGTAACAGAAATAATTTGAAATTTGTTACGCAGATTTTGCTCAGTCAATAAGTCTATGCGATTTAACACTGCTAACTTTTCTTCTTCTGAATAACTATTCCATTTAATCACTTCGAAATTAAATCGCTTACAGCCTCGACATATCTTGTCTCCCAAAGATGTCGTCGAGCAAATTCCAATACATGGGGTTTGAATAGTTTTCATGAGCCACAATTCTATCATTCATACTGCATAGTTGGTTTTCTTCAAGTAATTTTTATTTCTATTTCTTAACCCTCCATCATTAAAAATCGCTATTGCATACAACTAGCGAAAGTAAGCCTTTTCTTGTAGAATGCAGCCTCTTTTTTATAGCTCGTCCCAGACTTTTCAAGAGGAATAAGTAGTGCTAGAAGCTTATCGTAAACATGTCGCAGAACGCGAAGAACTTGGTGTTGTACCTCTTCCATTGAATGCAGAACAAGTTGCAGAACTGATTGAACTCTTAAAAAGCCCACCTGCCGGTGAAGAAGAGTTTATTCTTGATTTAATATCCAACCGTGTTCCCGCTGGAGTTGATGAAGCCGCTTACGTAAAAGCCGGCTTTCTGTCTGCACTGGCTAAAGGTGAAGCCGTTTCTCCCCTTATTTCCAATCTCGATGGCCGTTAAATTACTAGGTACTATGCTTGGCGGCTATAACAATCTCTACCATGGTTGAATTACTCGATGATGCAGAATTAGGCGCTGAAGCGGCTAATCAGCTCTCAGGCACACTATTAATGTTTGATGCCTTTCATGATGTTGCTGCAAAAGCCAAAGCAGGCAATGAGGAATGCAGTTACCACTCTCAAGTCTTGGGCAAACGCAGAATGGTTTACTTCTCGCGATAAAGTCCCTGAAATGATGACTGTCAGTGTATTTAAAGTGCCCTGGCGAGACTAATACTGATGATTTATCACCAGCTCCTGATGCTTGGTCACGACCTGATATTCCTTTGCACGCAAAAAGCCATGTACAAAATGCCACGTGATGGCGTCACCAATGCTGAAGAGCAGATTAATGAACTTAAAGAAAATGGCTTCCCTGTTGCCTTGGTTGGTGACGTTGTTGGTACGGGATCTTCACGCAAATCAGCAACAAATACAGTACTTTGGTTTATGGGTGACGATATCCCACATATTCCGAACAAAAGAGACGGCGGTGTTTGTATCGGCGGGCAAATAGCACCAATTTTCTTCAACACAATGGAAGATTCAGGTGCTCTTCCAATCGAATGTGATGTCAGTGGCATGAATACTGGCGATATTATTGATATCCAACCTTACGCCGGCAAGATAACCAAACACGGTACAGATGAAATCTTATGTGAGTTTTTCTTTAAAAACTGACATGATATTAGATGAGGTGCAAGCTTGGCGGTCGTATTCCTCTAATTATTGGCCGTGGTTTGACTGAACGAGCACGTAGCGAGTTAGGCCTTGATCCATCACCCGAATTCCGGCGCCCGACTTCAAATACTGCCAGTAATGTTGGCTATACACTTGCTCAAAAAATTGTGGGCAAGGCTTGCGGTGTTGATGGCATTCGCCCTGGCACCTACTGTGAACCAAAAAATGACAACAGTCGGCTCTCAGGATACAACTGGCCCTATGACTCGCGACGAGTTAAAAGATCTGGCTTGTCTGGGTTTCACAGCTGATTTGGTCATGCAGTCTTTCTGCCATACAGCGGCTTATCCAAAACCTGTCGATATTTCTACACAACATACCTTGCCTGACTTTATTCGCACACGCGGCGGTGTCAGTTTGCAACCCGGTGACGGTATTATTCATAGCTGGTTAAACCGAATGTTATTGCCTGATACCGTAGGTACAGGTGGTGATTCACATACTCGTTTTCCTATCGGCATTTCCTTCCCTGCCGGCTCAGGCCTGGTGGCCTTCGCCGCAGCTACAGGCGTTATGCCATTAGATATGCCGGAATCAGTATTAGTCCGATTTACTGGTGAAATGCAGCCCGGTATCACTTTGCGTGATCTGGTTAATGCCATTCCTTATGCCGCGATTCAATCTGGCGATCTGACCATTGAGAAGAAAGGTAAAAAGAATATTTTCTCTGGTCGTGTTCTAGAAATTGAAGGTCTACCAGATCTTAAAGTTGAACAGGCTTTTGAATTATCTGATGCTTCAGCAGAGCGTTCTGCTGGCGGTTGCTCTATCAAACTGAATAAAGAACCTATCATTGAGTATTTTAAATCCAACATTACCTTGCTACGTTGGATGATCTCAGAAGGTTATGGCGATCCTCGCACATTAGAAAGACGTGCTGCGGCAATGGAAGAATGGCTTAAAAATCCAGAATTAATGGAAGCTGATGCCGATGCTGAATACCATAAAATTATTGAAATTGACCTTAATGAGATTAAAGAGCCTTTGTTAGCCTGTCCCAATGACCCTGATGATGTAAAGCCATTAAGCGAAGTACAAGGCACTAAGATAGATGAAGTCTTTATTGGCTCATGCATGACTAATATCGGCCACTTCCGTGCAGCCGGTGAAGTCCTTAAACAACTTAAAGGCTCAATACCAACAAGACTTTGGATCTCTCCTCCCACCAAGATGGATCAACATCAGCTTACAGAAGAAGGCATTTATGCCATATTTGGTAGTGCTGGTGCCAGAACAGAGATGCCAGGATGTTCTTTATGTATGGGCAACCAGGCCAGGATTGCAACGAAATCAACAGCAATTTCAACTTCAACTCGTAATTTCCCGAATCGTTTAGGTGATGGCGCAAATGTTTACTTGGGTTCTTCTGAGCTCGCAGCCGTTTGTGCCGCGTTAGGTAAAATCCCAAACATGGAAGAGTATATGGGCTTTATGGACAGTCTTGATACTATGTCTGGAGAAATCTACCGTTACCTGAATTTCAACGAAATCGAATCGTTTATGCAGGGTGCTGATAAAGCTAAAACTATTCCTGCAGTGAATGTCGAGGTAAGTGCCTAAATCACGAGCAGCATATAAGAAAGAGCAATTTTATGCCTGAAGTTATCATTCCTACTCAACAGGGCGGGATGCCAGCTTATGTTGCAAGACCCTCCGGTGAAGGACCATGGCCAGGGGTAATCGTAATCCACGATATATTTGGGATGACTACTGATCAGAAGCAACATGCTGACTGGTTAGCCGATCAAGGCTACCTTGCTATAGCCCCAAACCTGTTTTACTGGGCCGGAAAAATCAAATGCGTTCGCTCAGTTTTCAGTCAATTAACAGCACGTGAAGGTAGAAGCTTTTGACGATGTCGAAGCGACACGCTCCTGGCTTTTAAACCAAACCGGACTGTCACCAATAAGATAGGCGTTATAGGTTTTTTGCATGGGTGGGGCTTTCGCCCTGCTGCTGGGCATCACCAAACCATGGTTTTTCTGCATCTGCATCCAATTACGGTCAAGTGCCAAAAGATGCTAATGCCTTTTTTGCCGGAGCTTGTCCAATCGTCGGCAGCTTTGGCAAAAAAGATTTATCTTTGCGTGATGCCGCCAAGCAGCTAGAGCAGGCCCTTACTATCAATCAGGTGCCTCATGATGTGAAAGAGTATCCCAAAGCCGGACATGGTTTCCTTAACAATCACATGCCCAGTGAAATACCCGTAGTTTTACGAGTATTATTAATATTTGATGGGAGGCGGCTATCACGAGTTATCAGCAGACGATGCGCGCCATAGAATCAGCGATTTTTTCAACATGCATTTGAAAAACAAATAAAGCTCTCACAAAAGTTATTCTTAGATATCTTTAAGCTTTCATACCTAAACTTTTCGATGCCACTTCATAAACATCTTTCGATAAACCATCTACATCTAAAATTCTTTGTAGTTGCGCTTGCATTCAAGACCTGCCTTTGCGGTTGTTGTTTCCTCCAATGGCGTCAAGGGTGTTAAAAGACGTGAAGCAATTTTGCGGGTTTATTTTATTTAGGGTGATAACATTATCAGCCAAAAATTGATATCCAGAACCAGATTCGTGATGAAATCCAACCAGGTTTTGATGACAAAATGCACCTATAACGGAACGCACTTTGTTCGGGTTTTTAATATCAAAACTTTCATGCTCGGTCAATTTTACCACTTCAGCTAAATTATCTTTTTTAGCTAAGCCAGCTTGCATACTTAACCATTGCTCGATAACTAAAGGCTCATGTTTCCAAATATCATAGAATTCAGCAAAGGCTTGTTCTTTTAACTCTAAAGCACGGGAGCTTTCAGCACATAATAAAGCACGCAAGGCTGCGCTTTTATCCGTCATGTTATTGGCTTGTTGGTACTGGGCAAAACGAGGTTTCTATTTTTTCTTCGTCTATTAACACAAGATAATTCAACACGGTATTTCTTAATGACCGCTGAGCAATATCATCTGCTTCCACTTGATACGGCTTATCGCTACACAAATTTTGATAAACCTGTAGAAATTTATTTTCCAAATTAAGCGCTAATTCTTTGCGTAAATACTCGCGCACTTCATGTATGCCATCGATATCAACTTCTGCCGATAGCTCAATAATATAAGCCTCTGAAGGTAGATACCAGTAGTCTCGCTAACATAGCCAAGTCAGTCTTAGACTTTTCGTCGGCTACAGCAACAAGAGCAATATCAAGAACATGCTTCCATCGCTTGAATCAAACGCTGATCGAGTTGCTTTGGCTCATTACTCTGGACTTGCTGTAACAATTCGTTAATGATCTGCAAACTTAATTGCTGTGCAGCTTCCCAGCGAACAAAACCATCTGAATCATGGGCTATCAAGAACATAAGCTCATCACGAGAATAATCGAAATGCATTTTTACTGGCGCAGAAAAGCTTCTTAATAATGAGGGCACAGGTTGTTCAGTGACTCCTGTAAATACAAACTCTTGTTGCTGCTCAGAGACTGTGAGCACTTTACTATTTTCAGCTGGGACATTGTCTCCATCAAGCTGCAATTCGAGTAAGCGGCCTTGGCTATCCAATAAAGAAACAGCAAAAGGAATATGGAAGTTTTGTTTTTCAGCCTGCCCAGGACTTGCAGGACAACTTTGTTCCACACTTAAGGTATAGGTATTTTCTTCTGCATTAAATGAGCCTTTAACATTTAAAACCGGAGTACCTGCCTGTGAGTACCAACGCCTAAATTGTGTAAGATCAAAGCCACTAACCTCTTCCATAGTCGCAACAAAATCTTCCGTTGTAACGGCCATGCCATCAAATTTATCAAAATAGAGATCTGTGCCTGTGCGGAAAAGTTCAGGCCCTAACAAATTAGCAATCATCCGAACAACTTCAGCGCCTTTTTCATAAATTGTTACTGTATAAAAATTGGAAATCTCCATATAGGATTCTGGCCGAACTGAGTGTGCCATCGGCCCTGCATCTTCTGCAAACTGAACGGTTCGTAGAAAATTCACATCATCAATGCGTTTTACAGCTCTTGAGCCCATATCGGCTGAAAATTCAGAGTCTCGATATACAGTAAAGCCTTCTTTCAAGCTCAATTGAAACCAATCACGGCAAGTGACTCTATTACCCGACCAATTATGAAAATATTCATGAGCAACAATAGCTTCAATGCGCTGAAAAGAAAAATCTGTAGAGGTTTCTGGCTTAGCCAGCACACAAGAAGAATTGAAAATATTTAAGCCTTTATTTTCCATGGCTCCCATATTGAAATCATCTACTGCCACAATCATAAATATATCTAAATCATATTCTCGGCCATAGACTTCTTCATCCCATTGCATAGCTTTTTTCAAAGACTTTAATGCAAAATCACATTTATCCAGATCTTTTTCTTCTACAAAAAACTTGCAAGGCGACGTCTCGGCCCGAGCTTGTTGTAAAACTATCGCCCACAGAAAATAAATTACCTGCCACCAAGGCAAATAAATAGGAAGGTTTTAAAAATGGATCATGCCAGATTACCCAATGGCGGCCTTCTTTTTCAGACTCTAAGCAGTTGCCACTATCAATTTTATTACCATTGGATAAAAGCACCGGATAAAGTTCTTTAGCGGCTTCAATACGGGTTGTGAAAACTAGCCAACACGTCAGGCCTATCTAAAAACCAGGTGATTTTACGAAAACCCTCAGCCTCACATTGAGTGCAAAATTTTATTACTCGATTTATATAAACCTTCCAGGCTAGTATTTTCTTGCGGCTTAATGCTGACTTTACTTTCTAATTCAAAATCATCTGGAACCGATGTGATTGTCAAACTTTTATCATTCAGCTCATAGTCTGAATTTAAAAGCTCTTTACCTGCCAAGCGCAGTTCAAGCAATGTTAATTCTTCACCATTAAGCACCAATGCAGCTGTTTGATTGGAAGATTCAGGATTTCTACGCACACTTAAGCGAGAAACAACCGTGGTTTTTTCTTCATAGAGGCTGACATCTAAATAAATTTTATCGATTAAAAAATCGGGGGCTTTATAATCTTTTAAATAAATACTTCGTGCTTGCGCTTCTTTCATACTTTACTTCCTAACCCCTTAATTCGTTTAAATTATGCGTTTAAACTGATTTCGTAACCACCAAACTTACGGATATTAAGCACGCCAGTATCTAATATTAGATACTGGCCTTTAATGCCTTGCAATATACCTTCGATCTTTTGCTCTTTATCAAAACTAAGAGAGCTGATTTTGCTGGGATAGCTCTTCTACTGGGTAATCAATAGAGACCGTATGCATTCCCGTTAAGACGCTTATTGCATGGATACCAAAGCGATCTTGCAAAGCCTTAATATCTTCAGCACATTCTGTTAATAATTGCTCTCTTTGTAAATCTAAATCCAGCACTTCTGTCTCACCTTTTAACATGGAGCGCCAATTAGTTTTATCACTAATGTGCTGTTTTAAATAGTAATTCAATAAATCCTGATTGTTGTCGGGTCCTGACTCTGAATACAGGCAATGCCTGAAACAGCTCCTTGATCAATCCAACGCGTTGGAACTTGCGAAGCACGAGTTATACCCACTTTTACACCTGAAGAGTTCGCCAGATAAACAACGTGATCTTGCATGCAGAACTCATCTCCCCACAAAGGCTCTCTGCAAGTGCCACTTTCGTAATGACATTTTTCAGGGGACATAATGCAGCTGTCACATTGCGCTAATTTTTGAAAGCAAGGATAGCAATAACCCTGATTAAAACTCTTATTAGTATTGCGCCCACAGTGAACACAATTAATCTTTCCGGCAAATTCGAGAGTGATTTTTTTATTAATCAGCTCATTCATCGCTACAGCTTTATCATTGAAAAACAAGCTATATGAAACTGGATGATCCAACCGAGCCTGCATCTTTCGAATGTTGCCGCTAACATCTATTACCATTAGTGTTTTATCTCTTTAGCTTGTAATTTCGCACGATCAATATAGCCAATTTTTTCTTCATCATTTAAATGAATTTCGTCATAAGCAATAACAGCCTGCATGCAAAGCTCAATCTGCTCTTTGCTTAAGCGCTCGCCATTCTCCCATCGACCAAGTTCAATTGCCTGTTTTAATTTACTATGGCACTTCAGGTGTTATAGACGACAATAAATCTTCAAAACTATTAGGGGTGTCACTCATCTATCAAAACTCTTTATTAAAAACTATTTGTACTTGCTATTTTTGGACGTTTGTTAGTGGATCTTTATTAGTTAACCTTAATTACTGCACGCTGAATTCTACTGATAGTTGCCACTGCAGCACCATAAACTACACCACACAACAAACCTGCAATATGCGCTGTATCAGCAATACCTTCCAAACCCATCATAGTCAGAATGATTAAAGCTAATAACATAAAAAACACTAAATTTCCGGGTAATCCCAAGCCTTTAGCAGGGTCGAACAGCTGCCACATCCAGATATAAGCAAACAAACCATATACCACGCCAGACATGCCGCCAAAATAAATACTGCCGCCAAATAAATATTGAGCTGTATTGGATACCAAAGCCAACACTATTATTAAAATCAGCATCGCCCAGCTAGCTTGCCGGGTTTCAATCCGTCGGCCAAACTCCCAGAGCCAGAGCATATTAAAAGCTAAATGCAAAACCCCGGCATGCAGGATCATAGGCGAGATCATGTTCAAAAATTGTCGGAAACTAAAATTTGATAAAGCAAAGCCCAGATTTATCGTTCTGGTGCCATAAGCAAAATCAGGAAATAAAAATAATCGCACGGTATCTGACAATGTACTCAAAGGCGCAATAACAGCCATTACACAACACAGCAGTATCAAGGCGATCGTTACCGGATAGCGTAACAGTGCCTGCAACAACTGCTCAACACTTTTGAGAGGATTAAGGTAAGTATTAACGCTTGAAGAATCTTCTTGTGAAGGCTTTATATGACCCGATTTCCATTGCTGATACAAAGTAGATGCTTTTGAAATATCAGCAGGATTAGCGACCGCTACTATCTGCATTTCATCTTCATGATAGATTCGGTGCGACAAGCTTTGTTGCCAAAGCAAACGGCTAAATTGAGTTAGATTTTCTTCCGCAGATATCTCTAGAACCTTGAACATCGATAAACCTTAGGATGAACCAGGCCTTTGTGACCAGCCCAGTTTACTTCGACATGTTGCGTAATAGTTGTACTCTATTGGGTGCAATAAACGTAATTTTTCAGCTTTCTTGCTGATAAGTATCTGGTCGCCAGCTTCGGCTGTAAATTCAACGGAACCGTCACAACTAACCTGTGGCATCATATTGTGCCTGTCACCGACTACTATTTTTATTTCACTTTCGCCATCGATAACAACCGGACGACTACTTAATGAGTGGGGGTACATTGGAACAAGTACTACTGCATCCAGTTTTGGATGCATAATTGGGCCACCTGCTGACATAGAGTAAGCCGTAGAGCCCGTTGGTGTAGCAACGATTAAGCCATCAGACGCTTGTTGGTAAACAAATTCCTCATCAATAAATAAGGAAAATTCAATCATTTGGGCTGCAATGCCAGGATGTAGAACCACATCATTTAATGCACATCCAATTTCTTCTTTTCTATCACCCCGTTCGATACTGACATCTAACAAAAAACGTGACTCTTCCTTAAATTTATTATCTAGCACCTGCCCTAAGACTTGCTCTAAGTCTTCAGGACTTATGTCTGTTAGAAAGCCTAATCGGCCTCGGTTAATTCCAACTACGGGTAGATTTTGCTGGGCCAGTGTACTCGCCACTTTTAGCATACTGCCATCACCACCAACAACAATGACCAGGTCGCAATGCAAATGAAGCTCATCTTGAGGCGCGATAAGCATTTCAGCAAAAGCGCTATGCCCTTGCATAAATCCTGAGACGGCTTCATCAACAACAATTTTTACGCCTTGGCGCTGTAGAAGAAAATCAGCAAGTGAATTCAATGAATCGGGTATGTTGGCATTATCTTGCCTGCCAACTAAACCAATACTAGAAAATTCTGACATAGTTCATCCAAACTAGGCTTTGCAAAAGTGTGAAGTATATCATGTGCTTTAGACCCACAAGCTATTATTTCAAGGCAAGTCGCGTCTATAATGCAGATGCTTTTTAGGAAGGAGCTTCGTGGATATTACAAATATCAAAATAGCGGTTGTTGGCTTAGGTTATGTCGGTCTGCCATTGTTAGTGGAGTTTGGCAAACGCTACCCTAGCTCCTTATTTAAACGCTGGAGATTTGGTTATCTATGAATCAACAGTTTATCCAGGCGCGAGTGAAGAAATATGTGTTCCTATCCTGGAGAAAATTTCGGGTTTAAATCTTAATGAAAATCTATTCTTAGGATATAGCCCTGAAAGAATTAACCCAGGAGATAAAGTTCATCGTTTAACGACTATTAAAAAATCACCTCGGGCTCAAATAGTGCAGCGGCCGAATTTGTCGATAAGTTATATAGCTCTATCATTCCTGCAGGGACTCACCCGGTAAGCAGCATTAAAGTTGCAGAAGCCGCCAAAGTTATTGAAAACACTCAGAGAGATCTAAATATTGCCTTAATTAATGAACTTTGTATTATTTTTCATAAGATTGGTATTGATACTGAGGAAGTCTTGAATGCTGCGGGCACCAAATGGAATTTCTTACCTTTCCGTCCTGGTCTTGTAGGTGGGCACTGCATAGGCGTAGATCCTTACTATCTAACCTATAAAGCTGAATCTCTGGGTTATCGACCTGAAGTCATATTGGCTGGTCGCAGAATAAATGATGGAATGGGAAGTTATATCGCTGATCGTCTGGTTAAAAAGATGACTCAGGAAAAAATTAATGTGGTTGATGCTAACGTCCTCATTATGGGGCTGAGCTTCAAAGAAAACTGCACTGATCTGCGTAACACCAAAGTGATTGATATCCTCAATACCTTAAACACCTATCATGTTAATGTTGATGTTTACGACCCTTGGATAGAGCCTAGCTTGGCTAAAGAAGAATATGCTATTTCCTTACTAGAACAGGCTGACAAGAATAAATATGATGCTATTATTCTAGCGGTTGCTCACGATGAGTTTCGCGTTTTGGGGATCGATGAGATTAGAAAATTCGGTAAAACCAATTCCATTATATTTGATATAAAATATTTATTCCCGACTAAAGAAAACCTCTACCGACTTTAACAGGCAGGTTAAAAAATAACTTATTCAGGCTGTTTTTGTTGATGGATTTTAAGCACTTCATCCAATACGAAAATATCAGTTAGCAAGCAACGTAGATGGGCAGAAGCATTAAGGTTGTCTATTAGTTGCGAGCTTAGCGAAGGCACTTTAAGGGCCATCCCTACAACTGCTGAAGCTGATTCGACATCACTGGCAAGTACTGTTTTGAAATTCTCAAAAGATTCCGATACAGGTGCATCATTGCTGTAGGATTGAGTTGCTTCAGCAAAACCTTGCGTAACATTCTCAATGCCCCAAAGCATATTTTCAAGAAAGTTTCTGATGGAAGGAGTATTGCTTGCATCGCCTTCAGCAGGTTCAACTTTTCTTCCCTGTGCAGCATATGCCAGCATATATTCATAAGCGGCTTCAATTTTTTCTATAGAGTTTTGTAATAAAGTTTCTGATGTCTCTGACATTTTTTTCCCTATTGTTTTTAATTTTTATAATAATTAACTATTAATCCAATTTTTATTATAATTTATCCTGTTCATCTTGCATTGGCCATAACTCAGGATCATGATTTTGGCTATATTCTTCTTTACTTATCCAACCTTTAAACATTGAACGTAAGTACATTCTGCTTTCTGGCCTTAGCGAAAAATAAATATGTAGCATCAGTGTACTTACAAACAGTAAGGCCACCAAGCCATGGATAAAATAAACCAGCCCCCAATCATCAGCATTAAGCCAATACGGGTCTCTTTCAAAAAAGGGAGTATCAATTCTAATCATCATTATTATTCCAGTAATCATTCCGGCTACTGTTAATAAAGAAATAAATTGATGCATCAGTTTTTGAGCTAGTGAATACTTTCCCTGTTTACTGCGCTTAAAATCCATATCTGTACGGGAAAACCAAATCCTGCTCAATTTTTTCCAAAACACTGAACGACAAATATGAATAAGCAGTAACACTGTCAATACAGTTCCAGTAAGCCAATGAATAACAATTAAGCTGGCATTAAAGCCGAAAACTGGCAACAAACCGCTAATTAGTAGCGTCAAAATAGAAATAGCAAAAACCCAATGAAATAATCGGTCGATTAATTTATGACGGATTACTTTTGTTTGATTCATGCCGTAGGGATACCTGAGAAAACCAGAATTCTGACACCAAAAAAATAACTAGGTGACAAACTGAGTGCCGATTATAGGGAAGGGATTTTTTTCAGGCAAACCTTTTGTGAATAGAGTAGTCTGGTCATTGACTCCCTACTAAATAAAGCCTCAGTTTTCTTAGTCGTCATACTTGAGCAAAATAAAGAATGCAGATAGTATCGACTAATATTTATCGCTCTCATGGGAAAGAATAATTATGCGCCCTCAAAATCAATCCAGAAGAAGTTTTATCAAAGGTATTATTGCCTCTGGAGCCGTGGCATCAACCGGTGGTCTATTATTTGTCAGCGGCTGCTCTGAAACAACCACGACTCCCGCTGCAGGTTCAGTAGAAAGGCTCATTTCTCTCAATATTAATGGCACTGTTCGTAGAGTTGATGTTTTGCCAAATGAAACACTGGCAATGACATTACGTAATAAGCTAGGCCTAACCGGCACGAAAATCGGCTGTGATCGTGGTGAATGTGGTGCCTGTAGCGTATTAATTGATGGCGTACCAAATAATTCTTGCTCAATGTTAAGCCATCGAGTCACTGGTAAAAACATTACAACTATTGAAGGTATTGCCAGCCCTACTGGCGATCTCCACCCCGTTCAGCAGGCAATGATTGATGAACTGGCTGCCCAGTGCGGTTTTTGCACCCCTGGCCAGGTTATTTCATCGGTCGCATTGCTCAATAACAATCCAAACCCATCACGTGAAGAAGCTCGTCAAGCCCTGGCAGGAAACCTTTGCCGTTGTGGCTCATACGACCATTACTTAAATGCTGTGATGCGTGCCGCAGAGGAGATAGCATAATGGCTGATAATCCTACATATAAACTCATCGGCAAAAACTTTACGCCACCAGACATCGAAGCCAAGGTTACTGGTGCTGCGACCTATTCTGAAGACTTTCGTGCCGAAGGCATGGCTTATATTAAAATGTTATTAAGCCCGATGCCTAAATGCCGTGTCAGAAACATAGACGCTTCTGATGCATTGGCTATGGAAGGTGTCTATGGCGTTATGACAGCTGATGATGTCCCTACTTTTCCAAATCCTGGCGAACAAATTCTTAGCAATGAGCCTAACTTTATCGGGGAACCGATTCTCGCCATTGCTGCTGTTGATGAATCAACTGCTGCGAATGCGTTGGAGTTGGTACGAGTTGATTATGAGGAGTTACCGTTTGTCCTGGACCCATTAGAAAGCCTTTACCCTGGTGGACCTGATGCCTATAGCGGCGGCAACCTGGTTTCATCTCTGCGTATCGAAGAGGAAGATGAACTTGGTGACATCGGAGTCACCAGTCACAAGTGGACTGCCCGAGACTTTGCTGCCGTTGAGGAAGGACAGCTTCCCATGGGTGAGCCAGTTATGGATTGGCAATATGGGGACCTTGATGGCGCCTTCAATGATGCAGCATTGGTACTCGATGAGACCTTTGTGACTGCTTGTAATTCGCATCACAGCATGGAGCCCAGGAGCGCCTTCTCGTATTGGCAAAATGGCAAATGCTATGTGCATGGATCGACTCAGAGTCAGATGTTTGTTGTGCCAGGCTTGGCTAATCTGATTGGAATTCCGCCGAGTGAACTGGTTTATATTTCTGAATTTTGTGGAGGTGGCTTTGGCTCAAAAGGTGCTGCTTATGCCGTAATGGCGGTTCCAGCACACTTTTCACGAATGATTGGGCGCCCATGCATGCTACGTATCTCACGCGCCGAAGAATATTATCTTGGCTCAGCCAGAGCGAGTTTCCAAGGCCGAGCAAAATTAGCCTTTAATGCTCAAGGTAAAATGACTGGGGCTGACCTTTTTATTGTTCAACAAGGCGGGGCAAAAAACCCTTTTGGTGATTTTGGTGCTGCAGGAGGCATGGTTTCTTTAGTCTATACGCCCGACAGCATGCGTTTTAGAGCGATTCCAATTGGAACCAACACGACTCCTTGCGGACCTCAGCGTGGCCCAGGACAAAATCAAATGTCTGCCGCTATAGAGCCTTTATTGGACAAAGCCGCTAATGCCTTAGGCATTGATCAGCTTGAAATTAGACGAATTAATGCCTCCAATCACGAGACTCTTACTGGCGGACCTGTCAGACAGAAAGTATCCAGTTCTTATATGCTTAATGCGATTGATATGGCGGCAGAGCGTTTCGACTGGAGCAATAAATTCGCTCGAAATGGAGAGCGCAACGGCTCTAAAGTGATTGGCGTCGGTATCGGTCAGGGTTATCACTCTGCCGGCATTTCAGGCTTTGATGGCCTGATGAGAATCCTGCCGGATGGTAAATTACATATTCACACTGGTGTTGGTAATCTGGGAACCTATTCCTATGCCTCAACTTCAAGAGTTGCCGCAGAAGTTCTGAATATGGACTGGGATAACTGTGTCATTGAGCGTGGTGACACCAGCAAGCACCTGCCATGGACCATAGGCCAGTTTGGCTCCTTGACGACTTATACTATGTCGCGTGCAAACTATGCAGCAGCCATGGACATGAAACAAAAACTACAGGAAATTGCGGCAATGGATTTGGGTGGAAACCCTGAAGATTATGATCTCGCAGATGAAACTGTTTTCAACATCAATGATCCTTCACAAAGTATTACTTATGCCCAAGCAGCAACGAGAGCCATAGAACTTGGCGGCAAATATGGCGGTGAAGATCCCAACGATACCAATCCGCTTACTCAGGCATCAGTTGCTGGCCTTGCTGGCACCGGGCTTATCGGTGTAGCTCGAGATACTACACCTCTGAATGAACATATTTCTGCCATGGTAGCGACCTTTGTCATGATTGAGCTGGATACAGAAACTGGTAACTATGAAATTCTTGAGTTTGTTAGTTCTGGTGACTGTGGCACCGTCAACCATCCCCTTGGACTGGTCGGACAATTAAGGGGCGGGGCATGCATGGGTATAGGCATGGCACGGACTGAGCGTCAAATCTACGACCCTCAAAATGGTTTACCCGGCAGTGTAGGACTTTATCAAGCTAAGCCACCCTCTTACCTTGATGTGCCTGCCTTCATGGATGTTTCTGCTGTTGACCAGCCTGACCCCACTAACCCTATGGGTATGAAGGGTATCGGTGAGCCACCCGTTGGAGCAGCCGTCGGCGCTGTCCTGGCAGCGGTATCCAATGCGCTAGGGGGACACTATTTCAATCGTAATCCTGTCACCTCTGACATGATATTAAATGCAGCTTCTGGTCGGGAACAGTCTAATACCCCGCTCCAGTTGTTTACCCAATAGGAGCGCTGACTATGTCCACTAAAGATATGATGCCAAATTTCGATCTTTTCCAGCCTTCTGACATCGGAAATGCCACTGATTTACTTGACCAATATGGTGCAGATGCTTGGCCGCTTGCTGGCGGACAGGATAGCCTGGACTGGTTTAAGGATCGTATAAAACGCCCTGTAGCTGTAATTGATTTAGCAGGCATTCCTGGTATGACAGGAATCAATGTAACGGCTAACGGTGTTGAGATTGGTGCTTTAACCACCTTAACTGAAATTGCTCAGAGCACACTGCTTAGAGATAACTATGGCGTTCTAGCTGAAGCAGCTAGCAGAGTAGCAAGCCCACAGATCAGAAACATTGGCACCATCGGTGGCAATATCTGCCAGGATGTTCGCTGTTGGTATTATCGCTCTGGGGTGGATTGTTATCGTGCCGGTGGTGATACCTGTTATGCCGATACCCCGGAAGGTTTAAACCGAGAACATTGTCTGTTCGAAGCTGACCGCTGCGTTGCTGTCACACCTTCTGATACTGCGCCTGCATTACTTGCGCTTGATGCCACTATGGTTATTCAGAATAGCGATGGCATACGAGAAGTTGCCGCTGAAGATTTCTTTATTGGGCCAGATGTTGATATCGAACGGGTCACCGTTCTGGAGCCTGGTGATATTTTGACCTCTATTAGAATCCCCTCAACGTGGGTCTGGTGCAAACTTTTATTTTGAAAAGGTTGCTGACCGGGCAACATGGGATTTCGCTCTGGTTAATGTTGCAGCTGTCTTGCGTATGCAAGGTAACACCATAGCCGATCTTCGTGTTGTTTGTGGTGGTGTTCAATGCACTCCTCGACGTCTGAATGGCGTAGAAGATATTGTTCGCGGCAGCACCAGGGATGAGGAAAACTATCGAGCTAGCTTCTGGAGCAGCTGCCCGAGGAGCAACAACCCTCAACTATAACGGTTTCAAAATCCCTTTAATGGAAAACCTGGTTAAACGTGCAATCAGGGACAGCTAAGCAGTTTTAAGTATAGGCAAGTATAGAAAGTGGATATTTTTTCGATACAGCAGCAACTCCTACGGCCAACAAGTGCTGGGAGGCATTTCATTTGACCTGATTTATGTCTTTGCTGGTTTGACTGCTGTCTTCATTGTGGGGCATTTCTTCTACAAATTATTCAACAAGAAAAACTGATCACAAAAAAATGTAAAAAGCCCACAAACAAACCTATTTCTGGGCTTTTTTTATTATTCAATATTTGTTAATTATTATCTGCGTTCTTCAAGACTCGACTCTCCTTCCACTTCGTCAACCGATGCACCACCCAGATAAGGGTTTACCCAACCATCATGAGTTGGTCCATTCTGAAGAAAAATGAATCTGCACTTACAGAGTAGCCTTCACGATACTGCGCACCTGCATTGCCAAATATCTTGCCCGCTCTCAAAGTAGCATTCACGAACCTGTTCTAGTAATTTTTGATACTCCGGATCGGGTCTGTGGCAGGCCAGAAAACATACTTAGGTCATTATTTCCCATGATGACTACATCAACACCATCCACACGTGCAATATCATAAGCTTCAGCAACACCACGGGGTGTTTCAATCATCACCACAACCAAGACGTTATCATTGTAGGTCTCACGGTAATTCACATCAGCCCAAAGGGTTCTCCAATTACCGCCGCCTGCGCTTCTTCGTGCTACTGGTGGAAAACGAGAAAAGCGTGCCGTTTGTATAGCTTTATCAACATTTTCAGTAGTCGGCATAATGATTCCAAGCGCTCCAACATCCGTTGCTTTTTGAATCGAACTTTCCAGCTCGTCCGGCACACGGATCATCGGTGTGGCGCCTATATGCGGACAAGAATTAATCATCCGCTCGATTTCACCCCAACTCATCGTACTGTGCTGCATCTCAAACCAGGTGAAGTCGTAATGAGGAGCTTCAGCACAGTAGCGTTCGATATCAAAGCTGCCTATTGTGTGACTAAATATTCGCTCTCCGCTAAGCAGTTTAGCTTTAGCCGTGTTGTAAAGATCAGCTTCTTGCGCATACAAAGGCGAACTGACTATTAACGATATTAAAGTTGAACTCAAGATGCTTGTTATTATTCTTACTTTCATTGGAACTCTTCTCCCGTAATTGGCATGTCAAAACTACGTTAATTTATTGATATGCAAATTTATAAATATACAGAATTAAGAAGCTTACTACACTTTTTGAGATTAGGAATGAGCTTATAAATATTATTAAACATACAATGCGATACTCTTTTTATGCGAGCGGTATGCGAGTGGTATATGAGCGGTATGCGAAAAAATAATATCTAAATAAGGCTTATTAAATAAAATATTTTTTGCTTTTGATGGCAGAATGGATACTGCTTTTTATAGAACTAAAGAGGCCCATTTATTAGATATTCGCATCAATAAATGGGCCTTTAATATAGAACGTTAACTCACTAACAACTCTTTCAGAGTTATATTGCTGAGTAGCCTAACAAGAACTTAAGCTTCTGTTGACTCTTCTTCACCTTCAACAGAAGGAGGTGCAACATACTCCTCAATTGCAATACCTTGTTCGTTCATTGCTTCAGTAAGTATAGCTATAGTAGTCTCGTAGATAGGAGTTTCTTCTGGATAGCCTAAAGGATTCATATCTTCTGGCTTATCTATGGGTTCAACTCCGCTAGCTACGTCCAGAGCAGTTCGATTACTGTCATCTTTAATAGATAAATCAATACCTTTGGCAATCAACATTGCAACGATTTCATCTTCACCGAGTTCAGCGGCTTGATGTAATATTGTGCCTCCTGTCCCAACAACAGTATTGACATCAGCTCCATATTCAAACATTAAATCAACCATAGGAATCTTTTCTTCAAAAGTCGGCTCAATTCTTTTGTCTCGTGTTGGGTCGGGCGGACGAAAACCTGTGTAAACATTTAATACGGCCCCTAGAGCAGTATTTCCTTCTTCACTTAGTGCATTAACATTTGCCCCGTTCTCTAGCAGCAATGCAACATCTTCCATGCGATCGCCTAAAGCAGCCCTAAATAAAGCAGACTCGCCTTCAGGCCCTTTTTCGCCAACAAATCCTGTACTAAACACAGGAATACCTATTTCAGACATGGCATCTAGATCTGCGCCCATCTCAATCATCATCAAAGTAAGTTCTGCAACAGTAGTCTGGTTGTCGTAGTTACTTGCAGCATGTTGGAAAGCAAATCTTTTGTATGGGATTTCCATGATATCAACTAAAGAACCGTCATTAAGATTTGCACCACCTTCGATTAATATTTTGGCAATATCCAGATTCTCGTTAGTAGCGGCAACACGCAGTGGTGAAATACCTTGTGGATCAACGGCGCTAGGGTTAGCACCAAGCGCTAAAAGTACTTCAACAGTTTCAACGCCATTTTCACGAGCAGCGTGATGTAGTGAAGTCAGGCCACCATTTGGAAAGTCGCCTTGTACACCGCCTTGCTGGATACCTGAAAATATAAGTTCAGCAGAGCGCGCATTAACGTCAGCTCCATTTTCCGCCAAAATACGGACTATCTCAGCTTGATTGAAAGCGGCTGCCCACATCAACGGAGATTGAAATGAATATCCATCTCTAGCTTCGACATCTGCGCCAGCTTCAATTAGCGCCTGAACACCTTGAACAGAACCAGCTTTAGCAGCGTTCATTAATGCGGTGTCGCCCTGCAGCGTTCTCGCATTGGCATCAGCGCCAGCATCCAATAGCATTGAAATTATTTCACCATTACCAGTAATTGAAGATTGAATAAGTGGTGTTAAGCCATATCTATTTTGGACGTTGGCATCTGCACCGGCGTCTAACAAAAGACTCACCATATCTGCTTCTTCATAATATACAGCCCAGAATAAGGCGCTCATGCCATCTGGTTGTGTGGCATTAATGTCTTCTGTAGAAATAGAAGATTCAACCCCATTCCAGTCTTGGTATTCTGCCATGTCTACAAGAGCTGCAAACCCAGGTTGAACTAAACCCAACAAGAGCATCAAAGCAGAAATATGCGTTCTAACACTTTGTATTATTTTCATTGTGCACCTCTTTTAAAAAGTGAAGTTTCCCCTTGAGGAAATATAGATTAAATTTTTATGTTCACAGTTACTTATATTACTAGGAAAGTACTTATTAATTACCTAGCATTCTCCCTGCCAATACTACTACAGTATTTAGGTTCAGCCAAAGGCATTTTGATACAAATACTACCATTATCGATTCTAAGAAGTTAATCAAAAATGAAGACTGACAAGTTAACCCTTACTCACTTGGTAATTTATCAGTTCTAGTACCTGCTTATTAGATGTTGAAATTATTGATTGATTAGCAATAATCTATCAATACAGAGTTTATCTAGTTTCATGCTGGTTGCAGGAGGTTGCTATAAGTGAAATTAATGGCACTCGAGGCTTAACCAACTTATAAGCTATTGATATATAAGTATTAAGATATGGATCATTAAACCTCAATGCTGAATTCGATTGTCGGCACTGATATTAATAACAGCGAACTCAGCGATTATCTCTATTTCTTAATGCTACAAGCGGTACGCAGTTATCAATCTCATTATCAGCCAAAACAGTTGGCCACTGGATTACGCACTGTAGAAGCAAGAATTCTTTTATCCCTTAAAACTGAGCAGCCCTTAACTCAGCAAATCCTCTCACAACAAGTCAATATGCCCGATCATGATTTACAGAGTGCTTTTGCTGTATTACTCGAGAAAGGCCTTATCACCAGAAATAACGATAGTTTCAATCTACTTCCTGCTGGTGATGAAATGGCTGCAACACTCTGGGAAATTGCATTAGATGAACAAAAACAAAAATTTGAAAAATTTTCCGATGAAGAAGTAGCCACTTTCAAACGAATTTTAATAGATTTAATTAATCAGCAGTGATTATTAATCGGAGTTTATATCATGGGTAAAGTCGCTTTAGCCGCCAAGATCACTCACGTTCCGTCCATGTATCTATCTGAAATAGATGGTCCCCTTAAAGACTGCCGCAAAGCCGCTATCGAAGGACATCTAGAAATCAGCCGCCGCTGCCGTGAACTAGGCGTAGATACTATCGTAGTGTTCGACACCCATTGGTTAGTCAACTATGGGTATCACATCAACTGCAGAGCAATGGCTAAAGGCATTTACACTAGCAATGAATTACCTCACGTTATTAATAACATGCAGTTTGAAATCGCTGGAAACCCAGAGCTAGGTGAAATTCTTGCGAAAGAATGCAAACTGCAAGGCGTGGAAACCCTGGCTCATGTTGATACAACGCTTGACCCTGAATATGGCACCTTAGTGCCAATGCGTTATATGAATGAGGACCAACACTTTAAAGCTATTTCTGTCTCTGCTCTTTGCACAGTTCATTATCTTGACGATATTGCTCGCTTAGGTTGGGCAATGCGCAAAGCAGTAGAAGAGCATTACGATGGTACTGTCGCCTTTTTTGCCAGCGGCTCACTTTCACATCGATTTGCGCAAAATGGTACAGCGCCAGAATATTTGGATAAAATCTGGAGCCCTTTTTTAGAAATCATGGATCATGAAGTGGTGGAAATGTGGAAAAATGCTGAGTGGTCCAAGTTCTGTGAAATGTTGCCGGAATATGCAGCTAAGGGGGATGGTGAAGGCTTTATGCATGATACTGCCATGTTGCTGGGCTTATTAGGCTGGTCTGATTATGACCAGCCCGTTGAAATAATAACGCCCTATTTTGCCAGCTCAGGAAAAGGACAAATTAACGCCATATTCCCCATCTCTCCACAATCAGGCGAGTCAGTTCCAAAACCTCAAGCAACTAGCGGAAAATTTACCTTTGGTGATAGTCGGCTTTAAAAAAATGTTTTTTTAAATGGTCGCCTGAAAAAAATAAATACTGATTTATTTTTGCAGACTTTTTAAACAATATTTTTAGTTAGAATCTCTTTAGTAAAAAAAGGTTCTAGAGTGCTTATCGCATCTACCGGTTCCGGTGGGATCCAAGCATACATTTTGATCACCATTTTTTCAGGCGTAACATCAATGATAGTAAAACCATTCTTCTCCAGTGGAGTAAAAGGTTCATTCACATCAAGGTCAGTAGGTATTTCAGCACCTACTCCCCTAAATATTGTTGGAAAGCCTGGGCCCGAAGAACCTAAAGATCCAACACAAATACAGCTTATTGGATTATCTTGCATATCAATCTCACCACTTTTAATGATTTCACCAAAGGCAAAAGCATGTAAATCGCCAGAAGCAATGATAGGCGGCCGATTTTTTTGAGAACTCAACATTTCCATGACTCGCTGATGTTGACTCCACCAACCTACAGGCCAATATGGTTTTTCAATCTCTGTACCTAGGGAGCCGTCGCTTTGTCTTACATCGGGATACCAGTCTCCCAACTTACCAGCAGACCAACCAATCGGTGTAGAAGGAATATGCATTAGAAATGCCGTGTCATCAGCGGCTGTTCGAGAACTTAACCAGCCCTCAGCATTGACATTAAACAAAGTTGCATTTTCGCCATTGAACGTACTGTAACGTTTAGTATCGTATAGTAATGCTTCAAACAAATTACCATACCGAAAGGTACCGTACACTTCTGATAAGCCCGCAATACGATCAGCACTAGAACTACCTTGCAAGTCGTTACGGCGAGTAGAATCTGGTAAGAATTCAGGATAATAAAGATTTTGAGTAGCACGAGCAGCAGCTAACTTATCTTCTTCCGGGGGCAGTGAAATATAACCTTCATGCGCCTCATCGTTTTCAAACAAATCGTGATCATCAGTCAACATAAAAACCGGAACTGAACGAAAACGTACGCCATAAAGTTTGGCGATTTGCGGGTCAACAATTCTTTTAAGGATAGCTTCGTTGCTTGAACCAATCACAGGCAAAGCAGGATCTAATGTACCAAACTCTGCATACATGTCTAACCAAGGCTGTTTAAAACCTTCTCCCCTGAAAGCTAATGTCTTTTGATCCCAATATATATGGTCGCCATTGGCAATCACGACATCCGGATTAAAAGATAACCCACGCTCAATTAATTGATGGCGCGATGCCATTTGCAGAAAATGACGCGAGCCATCATCGCCAACCAAGTCTTCATTGCCACCGGCACAAGTGTAAGCGAAAATTCTAAGATGCTCAGGTTCTGCATTTGGCAATGGGAATGTTTTTAATGGCCAGGCATCGGTTAATTGCTCGCCATTCACATCTCTAATTTGCAGTTGGTAATTATGATCTGCATCAAGATTCTCAGCATAAAATTGCCAAAACTGCCCTTCACTATCAGTCATTATTCCCGCTATACGTCTATCATCAATTTGTAGATATGGCGTCTGCGTCAGTGCGGAATTGAAAGATGCTTTAATCAAAATTTGCTCATGACTAGCAACAGGAATCAGATGAGCTAGATCACCTTGATTCCAATCATTAAGATCAGCTTCACTTGCAACTTCAGCGGGATAAGCCAAGTTAGACACTGAACCTAAAGCCATATATGAAGAAGTAGCAGATATTATTTGCAATAAGCGACGTCTAGAAAAATATTTAGCTTTGTTCATTTTTTTAAGCCTGCTAGAGAATATTTTTTTATTTTTTATTTTTTTAAATTTTATTACTAATTTTTTAAATTACTTTAGATTATATAAATTCAGCTTAGCTATTAATTCCCAGCTATCAATAACCTGCCAGTTCATTGCCATCGGCATCTTCAATAAATTCTGCCGCCAACTTTTTAGTCGCATTTGAAAAAAGTGCGGTATCAACACCGACACCAATAAACTTTGCGCCGGCTTCAGAATATTTTGCTACCAGGTCTTTAGTAACAGCTAATACGCCTGCTTGTTTTCCGGCTGCCTTAATACTTTTGATTCCCTGACAAACAGTAGCAACCACTTCTGGATGATCTTGCTGCCCAACATAGCCCATAGACGCAGACAAATCTGACGGTCCAATAAACACCGCATCAACACCTTCAACTGCGGAAATAGCATCGATATTTTTTACCGCTGTGACCGTCTCTATTTGCACCATCACACAAATTTCATCATTAGCCTTGTGCAAATAATCTGGAATTCGATTCCATTGTGCTGCCCGAGCTAATGCAGTACCGAGCCCGCGAATACCTGCAGGAGGATATTTACACGCTCGCACTATTTGCTCTGCCTGCTCTGCTGTATCCACCATAGGAATTAGAACAGTTTGCGCACCAACATCCAGTACTTGCTTAATTATCGCTGTTTGCCCTTCTACAACACGCACAATACCTGAAACGGGATAAGTCGCTATTGTCTGTAAATGCGCCATGATAGATTGCAAATCAAAAGTGCCATGCTCACCATCTATTAATACCCAATCAAAACCTGCTCCAGCACATAACTCTCCAACAGTTGTGTTTGGAATACCCATAAATATTCCGAAGAGTTTTTTATCGCCCTGCAATGCTTCTTTAAATTTGTTTTTAGGTATTTGCATAATGTCCGTTCTATTAATTAATAATTAATTTATTTAAACAAAATTCACTGATATTTGACCAAGTTTGCCGTAATCCGCTGTCACATGATCTCCGGCTTTCACTTTTACAGGTGCAGTAAACGATCCTGACAATAAAACTTGACCAGGTTCCAATGAAATACCGTGAGGTGCAAAACGTTTGGCGATCCAACATATACCTTGCGCAGGATGACCCAAGACTGCTGCGGCCAAACCAGTTTGTTCAATGACACCATTTAATTCGACAATTGCACCACACCAGCGTAAATCAACTTCAGTCGGATTAACTTTGAGTCCGCCGCTAATAATACCTGCATTTGCTGCATTATCGGCAATGGTGTCGAACACTTTTCGAGTATATCCAGTCTCTGGGTTAGCACGCACACTTCGCGCAGCGATAAGCTCAAAGGCTGGTATTACGTAATCAGTTGCATCAAGCACTTCTTCAACGGTGACATTTTCACCCGATAGTTTCTTTTTCAATACGAAAGCCAATTCGACTTCAATTTGAGGGTCAAGAAAGTCAGCTGCCACAATATCACTGCCATCTTCGAAAGCCATGTCATCTAACAGCACACCATAATCTGGGGTTTCTATTTTCATTACGCGCTGCATTGCTCTTGAAGTAAGACCAATTTTATAGCCAATAACTTTACGACCATTCTCGATTTTGCGTTGAACCCAAGCCGTTTGAACCGCATAAGCATCCTCCATATCCATATCAGGATGAGTCAATGTTAGCGGCGCAATTTGCTGGCGATTCTGCTCAGCTAGATAAAGATCGTCAGCAGCTTGCTGAATTTGTTCTTCGGTAAGCATATTTATAAATAATCCTGAATATTGTTTTTGTTGAATTTCAAAACGGGTTCTAATTCTTTCATCTCGAATGATAATGCCATCCCATGCGCATCATAATACGATGAGAAATGCTTGGTAAAAACATCAAAGAATAAATCCGCAGCAGCCTGCTTTTCTTCCATTGTTCTGCCTACACCTAACAAAATTTGCAAATGGGCAAAACCATGTTCGGGATTACCATCAGCCATGCGATATTGTTCGCAACAATAGCCACGACTACGAATACCTTTTAAAGGAAATAGTTTGGTTTCCGCTGCAGCCTGGTGCAAAGCATTAAATAAAGTTTGTATGGAATTCTGATCTTGACCGAGGTTATCTGAATATTCTAGAACAAAATGAGCCATGGTTTTTTCTCCTTAAGCTTGTGTTTCAACGATCTAGTTATCGACCTAGCACAGGAACACGATGAGTGCCGTGTGCGACACAAACATTTTTGGTTTCCATATAGAAATCAAAACTATAATCACCACCATCACGACCAATACCCGACATTTTTATGCCGCCAAAAGGTGAAGGTAAGTTTCGATTGTTTTCTGAATTAACCCACAGCATTCCTGTCTCAACATTTCTTGCCATGCGCATAGCTCGGCCATTGTTTTCAGTCCAGATATAAGCCGTAAGGCCATATTCAGTATCATTTGCTATCTCAAGCGCCTGCTCTTCAGTATCGAATTCGATAGCCGTTAACACAGGGCCGAAAATTTCTTCTCTGGCAATTCTCATGCTGTTATTAGCTTCAGTGAAAAGAGTCGGCGCAACGTAATTACCCGCACCTAAATCCTCTCGCCTAGCGCCACCGACTAAAGTAGTCGCGCCATCTTCTTTGGCAACATCCATATAACTCAGCACTTTTTCAAAATGCCCCGTATGCACAAGTGGTCCAACTTCTGTTTGAGGGTCCAAGGGATGCCCTACTCGTAGATTTTCAACACGCTCTTTTAAAGCTGCCATAAATTTTTCTTTAATGCCTGACTGAATAAGCAAACGACTCGATGAAGTACAACGCTGACCATTTAGGCTGTAGATCATAAAAACTACAGCATCCAATGCTCTATCGAAATCAGCATCATCAAACACAATAACCGGATTCTTGCCACCAAGCTCAAAATGCATACGCTTAAGGGTATCAGCTCCCTGGCGCATAATATGACTGCCAGTGGCCGTCTCACCTACCAGCGCAACTGCTTTAATAGCAGGATGTTCTGTTAAGGCTTTACCCGCATCTTCACCAAAACCGTTAACAGTGTTCCAGACGCCATCAGGTAAGCCTGCATCCTTAGCAATATCAGCTAACAACATGGCACTTAAGGGTGTTAATTCAGCTGGTTTGTGCACGACGGTACAGCCTGCAGCCAGAGCTGGTGCTATCTTCCAGGTTGATAACATAAAAGGTGTGTTCCAAGGCGTAATAATGCCTACAGGACCAATAGGTGTGCGAATAGTGAAATTGGTATGTTCTTCTTGATGTAGCGCTAAGCCATTACGAGATTCTGGCGCTTTATCCGCGAAGAAACGAAAATTCGCTGCCCCACGAATAGCCGCTTGTTTCATAAAGCGAATAGCTTGCCCACAATCCATCGATTCCACTAAAGCAATTTCTTCGGCGCGCTCTACAATTTTGTCTGCAAAATGATTAAGTAATTTTTTGCGCTCTGCACCCGGCATATCCCGCCAGTCGGGAAAAGCAGCCTCAGCAGCATTACATGCTCGATCAACATCGGCAGCTGTCCCTCTAACCACCTCACCCAAAGAGCTTTGGTCTGTAGGTGTAGTATTGGTATAAGTTACAGCGCCTGCAGGAACTTCCATCTTGCCAGCAATAAAATGGCCGGTTGGCTGATCTTTAAATTTCTGTAAATATTTATTCGCTGAATCTAAATTGGTCTCTAACTCACTCATTTTTTACACCTGTTTTACAAATAGTAGGATTGGTCTTTATGCTAATCATGCAACGTAAATATTTAGCCGATATATAGAATACTTAAATACCTGTACTTAGTTATATGTCTGCTTAGCTGTCTTGTTTTAAATTACTTAACATGTTAAGTTATCTGCAAATTTAATGCAAGAACCACTAAATCATAATCAAAACACACAAGGAGCGCTTTATGCGATTTTTATCTTTCAATAATCAAGGCTTGGACTCTTGGGGTGCAATCATTGATGATCAAGTAGTTGATCTAGGCAAAATATTAGGTGGAAATTTACAGTCAATAATTGAAGAAGGTAGGCTTGACGAAGCAAAAGATCTTGCAGCCCAATCAACACCTGACTACCCATTAGCTGAGGTTAAAATCCTTAAGCCTCTTGCCAGCTCAGAGAAAATCGCCTGTATCGGTGTCAACTACGCGAATCGCAATGCTGAATATAAAGATGGTAGTGATGCGCCTAAATTCCCAAGCTTGTTTATTCGCACGCCAGATTCTTTAACAGCTCATGATGAACCGCTTTGGCGTCCACCTGAATCAGATCAGCTCGATTATGAAGGCGAAATCGTTATCGTGATTGGAAAAGAAGGAAGACGCATTAAAGAAGAAAATGCTTATGAGCATATCGCCGCTTTGACCATTATGAATGAAGGCACTCTACGCGACTGGGTGCGACATGCCAAGTTTAATGTGACTCAAGGTAAAAACTTCGTCAATTCCGGATCGCTCGGCCCCTGGTTAGTTAGCGCCGATGAATTCACCGATGAGCAATATGAAAATATGCGAGTAACCACAACGGTTAATGGTGAAGTTCGCCAAGACGATACTACGGCCAGCATGATGTTTCCTTTTAAATATATCATTGCTTATTGCTCGCAATTTTTTCACCTTAAGCCTGGCGATATCATTGCCACAGGCACGCCAAATGGCGCCGGTGCACGTTTTGATCCACCGAAGTATCTTGTGCCTGGAGACATAATAGAAGTTAGTGTCGAAGGGGTTGGCACGCTGGTTAACGGTGTTATTGATGAGCCAATTGAATCCTAAACCCGATCAAGCTGATCCAAATTTACAATTAAGGGAATTTGGTAAATCTTTACCGATGACACTGCTTCGCGCTCGTGAAGCAGTGATGAAAAAAATTATACCAACATTGAAAAAACATGATCTCTCGCCACAACAGTGGCGAGTGATTAGGTTCCTTGAACAAGAAGATGGCTTAGAGATGTCTGAATTAGCAGAGCGCTGTTTCTTAATGGTGCCCAGTCTGTCACGTATTTCTAAAAATCTGGAAGCTCGTGGATTAATTAAGCGTTGTGTAGTCGCAACTGATCAACGCCGATCTGAACTTTTCCTTAGTGATTCTGGGCGTTCACTTTATAAAATAATTGCACCAAAATCTGCTGAGCGTTATGAACATATCACTCAGCAATTTGGTGAAGAAAAAATAGATATGTTATACGAATTACTTGATGAGCTTGTGGTTGCATTAAAAGAATAGTCATTTTGACAAAGTAATTCCTTTAAATACTAAACTTTATCTTCGGAGTTCTATATTAAATACATTAAACTGATTAGCGTATTGATTACTTTCAGCTTGTTCATACCAGTAAGCGCTAATGCCCAATTCAGCAATGAAGATATTCAAAGAGCTACATTGCCTTTACCAGAAGAATTACGTGCTGATGCCACAGTTTTCTTTTATGATGAAAGCGGTGAACGTGTTGTTTTACGTACAGGCACTAACCATGTTGAATGCCAACCAAAACATGTCGATGGCTATACCCGCTGCTCTTCTACATCCAGCTCTGAACGGACAGACTTCACTGCCCGAATGACTGCACAAGGCATGTCCGGCGAAGAACTCCAAGCAGCATTAGACGAAGCTGAAATGAACGGCTTACTTCCTCCTCAAGAAATTGGATCCATAAGATATTATCGTTATGAAGAAAATGATCGTATAAATTTGTTGTGGGTAGTCGCCTTACCTTACGCTTTGTCTGAAGATATAGGCATGCCCACAGCCAGCCAACGTGAGAACGCTATTGCAGGCATTGGCTTGCCATGGATGATGTTAGAAGGCACATCTGATGCGCATCTTATGATCCCAATTAATGCCACAGAATTTTCTAACCCAATCAGCCATTAGTTCAAGCACACTATTCTAATGAACACAGCGTCCGCAACTTTGCGGGCATTTTGTTTTAGTTAGAACTCAGACTTTCGTAATATTCACGAATAGGGTCGAAGGGGCCTAAGCGGTGCTGCTCTTGAGAAAAAGAATCAGCATAGGGTGGATAAGGACTGTCTACTGGCTTCAAAGTAAGGTCAGGATAATCAAGCTCAAGATTGCTCTTTACCGGTCTCGGTTTGGAGTTCATATAAGCAGAAACATCATAGGCTTCATCATCGGTCAAGGTTTCGTCACCTAGAGGCATGCGGGCTTTTATAAAACGAGCAGCAGTGAGAACTCTCGTCATCCCTGCTCCATTGTTATAGCTATCTGGGCCCCATAAAGGAGGGAAGAGATAACCATGACTAATATCTGTGCTCTCCTTTAAGCCCTCTCCGTTTTCACCGTGGCAAATTTGGCAATGCTGCTCATAAACGATTTGCCCAACAGCTATATCAGCTCTGCGTTGAGGCTCTATAAAAGCTGGAGGCTCCACTGCAACTGTTTTAGCTTCGCTCATCGCCGCATGCTTCAAACCTAGGTCCAAAATATAGGTTTCCATAGCGGCTAGTTCAATACTGTCTCGTGCAAAGGATCTGCCATTCATACTGCGCTGCATGCAGCCATTAATTCTGTCCTTGAGGTCTCTCTCTTCGTTTTCTCGACCCATAAATCTCGGGTAGCGTGAGGCCGATTGTAATAGCGACAAAGTACCTGGCTCATTACCTGTGTCGAGGTGACAAGAAGCGCAGTCCAAACGATTACCTGTATAGCGCATATTTGCATCGGGCTGATCGGGCCCAAGTAGTGAGACTGTATCCCTGAGCAATCTTTCTCCATATTCCGCAGTGACCTCAGGCATCACTTCAGATTCAGTGTTAGATGCCTTACCAAGTACAAAAGTGCCGGCAATTACCAGAAGCCCCAACAATACTGGCACGACTATAATTATTATTGATTCAGCGCTTACTTTTTCTTCAGACATCATTCTTTATCCTGTTACTCTCTTTACTTCTTTACTTCTTTACTTCTTTCTTTTTTAGCTCTACTTATTATTTATTTTATCTTCAACACAATGATTGTCATACTCATTAAGCTGATCTTGAAAATGATGCTTAGGTCGCTCAATTTGCTCTCTGAAATCACTACGCAACAACCAAACTATAAAATAGGCCAGTGCTAAAAAAATTGATGCAAATACGATGACATTAGTAATCATTAGTTTACTCCCTCTGACGAATCATTATTACGACCACCTGCGTTAAAAAATCCTCGCAGGTAGTGAGTTACCGCCAGCATCTCATTAGCAGATAAGCGGTCATTCCATGGCGCCATAGATGAACCATCAATACCATTTTGTAGAACTCTAATGCTTTGGCTTATGCTGGGCCGCTTATTTCTAAAGTCCGTTGGCGCCACATCTAGTTCACTTGCAGCGAAACCATTACCGTCTCCTGCAATGCCGTGGCATTGTATGCAATTTGCAGCGTAGACCTGTTGACCTAAGATTAGTTCGTTTGAGTCAACTTCAGTTTCTGATCCTGTTCCGCTTAAAGAAAGCCCCTGCACAAAAGTCACTAATGCTGCTAAATTTTCAGGAGACTGATCTCGCCAGGCTGGCATAGCCGTTCCATCAATGCCATTCCATAAAGCATCAGCGATATTATTATCTGTATATTCATATTGCGTAAAATCAGCCGGCCGTGGTTCCAACCATGCTGCTGCTAGGCCATCACCTTGCCCAGTTTCACCATGGCAGGTCGCACAATTATCCAACCAAAGTTGTTGAGCAATCTCGCTAGAAGCCGGCTCTCCAAAATCAGGAAACTCTCCTCTGGCACGGGTTTTATTAGGATGTGCATTTAACAAAGGCGCATCAAATGACATAAGTGCCCATTTATCTTCTAACACGAGTTCTCGTGCTGCTTTGTCTCCATCTGGCCAAGCTATTTCCCGCGCGCGGCCAAGAGATTCAATAAAAGCCAAAAGATCATAGGCTTCTTGTTTAGGCTTGTCTGGTGCACCATCAAAAAGAGAGCTATAAGAAGGCATTACGGATAAAGGCACTACAGTACGAGGAGAATATAAATGCAAAAGCTGCCAATCAGCACTGCGAGTTGCTCCAGCTCGGGCAAGATCTGGCCCTATTCGACGCGTCCCCCAAAGATGAGGAAAATCAAACTGCCCTTCCCATGCTAAAGTGGGCGCTCCAAATCTGCGTATATCTGCTTCTGTATATCTAATTTGCTGAGTATGACAATAGGCGCAGCCTTCTCTCGCATAAATGGCTCTGCCGCGGATCTCAGAAATGGTCGGTTTGAGCACATTCTCGGGAGACATCAACGCAATTTGTTGATCAAGTACTTTGCCTGGCAAGACACCCAGTAAAATTACTGAAACAGCAAAAAAGCCGACACCAGCAAGCATCGCCGCAAAATAGGACATTCTTAGTACTTGCCCAGAAGATCCAATGCCAAGTTCTTGTGCAAAACTCTTTGATGCAAAACTAGGATGAACGTCTGTCGCTTTTTGTTCATTAGCACCCAGTTCAATAGCCCTTGCTCCTGCTCCTTGAGGGCCGGTAACTAAGCCAATGAATAAGGCGATAAAGCCAGCTGTTATGGGAATAGCCGATAAAATGCGAATAAACCAATATGGCTTTGAGGCTTGCACGGACTCCAGCCATGGTGCACCGCTTAACCACAAATTGGCTTGAATGATGCCGGCAATAGTCAGATCAATAAACATAATGCCGATCCCAACAACTAACAGCCCAAAATGACCAGTTAAGCGCGGCGGCATTGTAACGAGCCCAAGATATTCGTTGCCATGCATGAATAATTCCGCCTATCGCAGCAAAGGTGGCAAAACCGAGCATGGCTAAATGTGAATGCGCAACCACCCAGTCAGTGAAATGTACGGCCTGATTAAGGCTCATCTGAGCCTGAAACGAGCCCTGAATACTCACCAGCAAATAGAAAACAATGGACATGACGACAAATCGTAATCCAATATCTTTTGGTATAAGGCCAGAGCCACGCAAAGACAGTGTCAGATTCGTCACAACGATAACCACAATAATTCCAAGCAAAGCCGATGCGGCAATGGAGCCCATCTGAGCAGCCATAGGAATCACTGAGAAAACATAGTGATGAGTACCGTTTAAGGGATAAAGAAAAAATAAACCCCAAAAACCGAATATTGATAAGAAATGACTAAAAATCGGCCCCCGCCCACTAACAGCAGGAATAACAAAATACAAAATGGCTAAGGCTAAGGGAGTGACGAATAAGCCAACCGCATCATGGATCCATAACCCACCAAAAGCTGCGCTTTCAGCACCAGGAACCAGCTCAGGGATGATATTGCCCATAGGGTAAGCCAACAAAGTGAATACCAGCCCACCAATGATGTACCAACTGGAAATATAGAGATCTTCCAGGCCGCGCCGAAAGAAGCCCGGTAAAAACTGTATTGCTGCCAGCAACAAACCAACAATAACAAAGGCATCAATACTTAGCGGGAATTCAGCCCCACTCAATAGGCTGACTGAATCCTGCTAGAACCAACACAAAAGCCCGGCAATACGACAATGAAATTCCAAAGACCAAACAGCCAACGTCCAAGCAAACGACTAGTGACTTGCTTGCCCGTCAATATAGGAAACTGCGTGGTAGAGAAAAGCCAGAAATGCATTACCCAACCATCCAAGCATAATCCCTTGCGTGTGTGCATAACGCATCCTGCCCCAGCTAAAAACTGATGATTCAGGAACTAAGTCAGGCAGGATAAACTGCAAAGAAATTACAAATACCAAAAAGCACAGCAAGAAACAGCGTGCCAATAGCAGCCATACTGTGGGCATAAACCAGCCGTGTATCAACTAGCTTATCCGTTGAGGATCCGATTGAAGAACCCCTTAAAAAGCCAGCTGAAACCGATAAAGATTCTGATTTTGAACTCACCCTACGGCTAATAGGCTGTACCCATATTCCTGTGCTCTAGTCGCTGCAATCACACCGGCCGATATGAAGTGGAGCATTCGGAATTGCATTGGCAAGCAATTCTTCAAAGACATCATCAGCTGATGCGCCAGTCGCTCTTGCAATTCCCTCCTGAGAAAAACCGGGGTAGCATTCTCACAAATAGCAAATTGCACGCCTCTAGCAGCCATATTATCGATGGTTAAGACCTGGGAAAAATGAGATGCTCAGCAGAGTTTAAGACGTTAATTGCTGGCGCTTCTCCCGTTAGCGGGTCAGCATGTTGATTAACACTGTGAAATATCTCACCATATTTCTCCCAAACTGCATCGTTAAAAGCAAAGGGCGTTGAATTATGACGGAAACATACAATCATTGCATAATCTTCGTCTGAACCGGCATAGGCGCTATTATGAGCGTTCATAATATTGGCCGCATAAAAGCAAGCCATCGACCCCGCCCAACGCACTCGAAGTATCTACAAAAGCTCTGTGAATTCCAGGCAACTCATTAAGCCAGGCATCTTGGCTGTGACGCATAGGTCTGAATCTATTGCCCTCACCCCTATTTTGAGCATTAGCAGTTGAAGCATTAACTGCCAAGCCAGCAATAGCAGCGGTACCCATCACCTTGACTAAAGATCTACGTTCTATTTTATTTTCTGTATTGTCATTATTTTCACTATTCTCAGTGCTATCAATACTTTTTTGTGTTCTTCATATCAATCCTCGAGTAAATATCTTTAATGTATGAGCGAATTACATGCATTTTAGCGTCTTAATGCAAGCTACAAACAGCTCAAAGAGGCTCAACTTGCGATTTAAGTGTAGTTAATTTATCCCGCATCAAAGTATCTCATATTCTAATGAAGACAAACCATTAAGATATTGCATGAGAGTAGTTTTATAATGTCAATAATCCCTAATTATAGTAAGATTTGTGATCTTAATATTTTGTCAAAAAGCCATATTATAAAATACATAACTAAAAAGCACGGAGTTAGTTCAATGTTGAAAAAAGTTTTACTAGTAGTCGCTGCACTTGGTTTGACTACACCAAGCCTTGCACAGGATAAACCTGATGTTCTGTTTATCGCCATTGACGACCTTAATGACTGGGTAGGAGTATTGGGTGGACATCCACAAACTAAAACTCCAAACATTGATGCACTAGCCGCCCGCGGCATGCTTTTTACTAATGCACATACACCTGCAGCAGCAATGTTTACCCCGCCAGAACAGCTATTTTATCTGGCATGAGCCCCTTTAACAGTGGCGTCTACACCCAGCTTGGTGATTGGCGCACAAACCCGACTTTTGATGAGATCAGCACCCTTCCACGCTATTTCAGAGGAAAAACGACTATTTAACCTTGGGTGGAGGCAAATTATTCCATGCGCATACTTATGCCACTGCCGCTTTTGGCGGACAGCAAGATGTTACTGCCTGGGATGCTTATTTCCCATCACTCGAGCGTCAGTTGCCGGATGAAGTCTTCCCTCCTTCAAACCCCGAATCAAACAAGCTGCTGCAGGCAACGGTATCACCACTGGCCATTTTGATTTTGCCCCAACCATTACTACTGATGATGCTATGGGTGATGGTCAAGTCGTCAACTGGATTAGCCAACAGCTCTTGGCAGCACGCACAGGACCACGCTTTCTTTCTGCAGGTATTTTTAGACCACATCTGCCTTGGTATGCGCCTCAAAAGTATTTTGATATGTACCCTGTTGAAGACGTCATACTTCCAGACTATCTGGAAACCGACCTAAATGATGTGCCTGAAGTATACGCTGACTTAGCCGGTGCAGAGCCCGACCTGAATGAATCAACCATGGATTGGATTAAAGAGCGCGGCACGCGTAAATGGCAGGAAGCCGTGCAAGGCTATATGGCCAGCGTTAGCTTCTCTGACGCCATGGTAGGAAAATTAATCGACGCCTTGGATGAAAGCGGACAAGCCGATAATACAATTATCGTACTGTGGGCCGACCATGGTTTTCACCTAGGTGAAAAAGACAGCTGGGGCAAAATGACCTTATGGGATGAAACCACAAGAGTGCCCTTTATCGTTGTGGCACCTGGCGTCACTACACCCGGCTCTCGCTCTGATGAAGTGGTTTCTACCCAAAGCATATATGCCACTTTAATGGAATTAGCCGGTCTGGAACGCCCTGAATGGGTTGATGGCAGCAGCTTAGTGCCTCTGTTAGAAAACCCTGATATGCAATGGGATGATGTCGCTATTACCACTTATGGTGACTACGGTAATTTCTCAGTTCGAGGTGATAAGCATCGCTATATAATTTATTCTAACGGTGAGGAAGAGCTATACGATAATGAGCTTGACCCTAATGAGTATATCAATCTTGCTAATGACCCTCGCTATGCCGCAATCAAAGCAGCACTAGCCGCTAGAATTCCGCCAGCCGAGACACATATGACAGCCGTCGGTGGTATTGATGAATTGCAAAGAATAGAGGGTAACTAAGTTTTCCTTATCACATAAAAAGGCGGCTATGAGCCGCTTTTTTTATAAGCCACACCCTTCTGAAAGCAATAAATTAATAAAAATTATATAGTCTAAAAAACTTTAAGTATATCTAGTAACTTACTGATTATATTATATTTATATAATTTATATTGAGCGTAGTTGTGTGACCCTACTCATTAAGCCTTCAATGATGCCGCTTGCAGTTTCAGACTCCCCATCCAACAAGAGATTTGAGTTTTCATAAGGGTCATCAACAAGATCATATAGCTCCTGATGGTCATGCCAGCGGATAAGCTTGTGGCTGTCATCACGGATTGCAAATGCCCCTTCTTCAATGCCACTACCTTCATAAAAGGCATCTGCATACATATACTCCCTGATTGAATCTGCCGCTGGGTTATCAAAGTAAGGTGTCAGCGATATAGAGTCATGCACTAGATCTTCCGGGACTTCACTACCAGTCAATTCTATGAGTGTTGCAAATAAATCCGTGCTGTTCACCATAACAGCAGATTGCTTTCCAACAGGAACCCCAGGTCCGGCAATAATCAGAGGAACTCTAATTCCACCTTCATAAAGTGTAAACTTGCCTCGATCTGGATGAAAAGGAGGATCATTTGCCTCCCCGGTAGTGCCATTATCACCAATCACTATGATGATAGTATTGTCTAATACCTCGTCACCGATGGCCTCAAACAAACGACCAATTTCTTGATCCATCCTGGCAGTCATAACATCCAAAGCACTTCTATGATCAGCAGGCTCAATGCCGTTGCTATCAAGCCCTTCAACCTCAGGGATATGGTGTGGATAATGCGGCAAATTGAAGGCAAGCCAGAGTAACCAAGGACTATCATCATTTTGCTCACTAACCCAGCTAATCGCGTCATCTACTTTTTGTGTAGGTGTATATCCGGTGCGCTGCTCTATTACACCATTTACATTTTCAAACCAACCAAAATAGGATTCAGGTTGATTCAGCATATTCACCGAATAATAATCAAAGCCAACATTACTTGGATGTTGTAGCCAGCCATTTCGATTTTCCGCCAGATGCCATTTACCAATGGCTGCAGTAGCATAATCAAATGTAGAACTCCGCAAGATTTCAGGTAACGCGAGCTCATTAATATGAAGCCCGGTCCCTGTCGGGAATGGACCATCTGTCGGATCATCATCATTAGCAAAATAGCGCCGAAATTCACGGAAAACAGGTCCAAGATCTTCATACACCTCTAAAGGCTTATCTCCAAGACCTGTAAAGCTCGATAAATCTGGACTTCCATCCTCAGCTCGTTCAAGTTCTGGGTACTCCCCACCTATTCTTTCTGGTGTAGCCGTCCCGACCCCTGTACGAAAACCATAGCGTCCAGTTAACAATGTCGCTCGAGTGGGCGAACAGATAGGTTGTGACCAAACATTAGAGAAGCTGATCCCTTGCCGGGCCAAGCGATCTAAATTGGGCGTATTAGCGGGCTGTGAACCTATGCCAAATGAAGCTAATTGTTCCACTCCTAAATCATCTGCAATTAACAGCAAAATGTTAGGTGGCGTGCTTTCAGATACTAAGCCCACAGAGGCTGGGGCTGTTAGATCCTGCGAATTTTCTTCTTGCCCTGCACAACTTGAAAATAATGCGACCAAAATACAGAGAACTAGAGGATTATTTAGATGCAGTTTAAATATAGTTTGCAAAATCATTTCCATGACTTAAAAAATAAATACCGGCAGCATCTGATTTGTTTTTGCTGGAAACCCTGCCTCTAATGATAAATGCTATTTAAAACGCCTTTATATTCCGCATGCCAAATTTAGCTGAGCTGTTCGCTTTACAAATTTTTGAGCACTTCATCAAGGCTTTCTTTAGCATCACCAAACAACATGCGAGTGTTTTCCTTATAGAACAAAGGATTGTCAACACCAGCATAACCGGATGCCATAGAGCGCTTTAGTACTATAGTTGTTTTACCTAGCCAGGGTTCCAGCACCGGCATGCCAGCAATGGGGCTGTCCGGATCATCCAATGCAGCTGGATTCACAATATCATTGGCGCCGATAACTATACTTACATCTACTTTTGGGAAATCTTCATTTATTTCATCCATCTCATACACAATGTCATAAGGTACTCTGGCTTCTGCCAATAGCACATTCATATGGCCCGGCATACGACCAGCTACAGGATGGATACCGAAACCAACTTCTACTCCCTGTTCACGTAATATTCTGCTCATTTCAAAAACAGTGTGTTGTGCTTGCGCAACAGCCATACCGTATCCTGGGATAATCATCACTTTCTTGGCAGCGCTTAGAAGGTTTGCAACGCTTTCCGCATCAATTGCCTGCACATCTCCGGCATCCCCCTGAGCCTGGCTGCTGCCCCCTCCGGTCGTAGTTCCAAAGCCACCAGCAATAACTGACAAGAACTTTCTGTTCATGGCCCGGCACATAATATAACTAAGAATTGCGCCACTGCTGCCTACCAGTGCGCCAATCACAATCAATAAATCATTACTGAGCATAAATCCGGTGGCTGCCGCCGCCCAGCCTGAATAAGAATTAAGCATGGAGACAACAACAGGCATATCTGCTCCACCAATTGCCATGACCATGTGCACGCCAAAGAGTAAGGAAATTACTGTCATGATGATCAAATATAGCTGACCATCGTCAACATTTTCAGCACCGGCAAATCTGAACATGAAATAAACCGCGGCTACCAACAAGATCAAATTAAGAAAATGTCGGCCAGGCAAAGTCAGCGGTTGCCCCCCAATTTTGGCGCTCAATTTTAAATAAGCCAATATAGAGCCGGAAAAAGTCAGGGCCCCGATGAGAATTCCCAGATAAATTTCTACATTGTGGATGGTAAGTTCAGCACCAGTATATTCAGTTGTATGATCCAGAAAAGTGCCAAATCCAACTATGACAGCTGCCAGCCCTACCAGACTATGTAATATGGCCACCAGTTCCGGCATTTGCGTCATTTCCACTTTCTTCGCCAGAATGAATCCTATCCCTCCACCAATCGCAATACAGGCCAGCATGAGTAGATAATTTTCTGTCACTATTCCGATAATGGTGGCTAACAGGGCAATGGCCATACCAGTGATGCCATAATAATTACCTTTTCTTGCTGTTTCCTGATTACTGAGCCCGCCTAAAGCAAGTATGAATAGAATACTTGCGCCGATGTAGGCCATGGTCATAATTCCGTCAGACATAGAGTACCTCTGCTTGTTTATTGTCTAATTGCATTCTTTAAAATATTTTCTAAGCTACTTTCTAAACATCTCTAACATTCGTTGTGTGACAGCAAAACCACCCACAATATTTATGCTAGTAATAAGGATGGCGAAGGCAGCTAGATATTTACTGAGATCGTCAGGTGAAGATATCTGTAACAATGCCCCGATAATTATAATACTGCTAATAGCATTAGTTACGCTCATTAATGGTGTGTGCAGTGAAGGAGATACATTCCAGATCACCATATAACCAATAAAACACGATAGGACAAAAACAGTGAAGTGAGACATAAAATCTGGAGGAGCAACTGATCCCAAAGCAAGCAGTAAAACTGCGCCTATACCAAACATTATTATCTGCTTGATGCCGCTTTTTTCCTCTACAGGCTTTTCAGTAGTTTTAATGTTTTCATTTTTAGTTTCTTTTACCAGAGCAGCCGCATGCAATCGAGGTGCCGGTGGCGGCCAGGTAATTTCGCCATCTTTGATTACGGCACATCCCCTAATCACCTCATCTTCCATATCAATCTGCAATTGCCCATCTTTTTCCGGCGTCATATCTGTTAACAGATGGCGTAGATTAGTGGCATAGAGTTGACTGGCCTGTGCAGCCAGTCGAGAAGCAAGATCGGTATAACCGATTAAGGTTACGCCATGTTTTACCACTACTTTATCTTTTTCAGTGAGCTTGCAATTGCCACCCATCTCAGCCGCCAGATCGACAACTACACTGCCGTCTTTCATGCTCTCGACCATGGCTTCTGTCCATAACTCAGGTGCTGGTTTGCCCGGAATCAAAGCAGTAGTAATGACGATATCAACTTCCATGGCCTGTCTTGCAAACAATTCCATTTCCTTTTTAATGAAATCTTCGCTCATTACTTTGGCATAGCCTCCTTCGCCCGAACCATCTTCCTCATCAAAGTCCAGTAACAGGAACTCAGCATCCATACTCTCCACCTGCTCTTTTACTTCAGGACGAGTATCAAATGCACGAACAATTGCCCCCATACTTTTAGCAGCACCAATTGCAGCCAACCCTGCAACACCAGCGCCAATAACTAAAACTTTGGCTGGCGGCACTTTACCTGCAGCTGTAATCTGTCCCGTGAAAAAACGACCAAAGTGTTGCGCGGCTTCTACTACTGCTCGATAACCGGCAATATTAGCCATAGAACTAAGGGCGTCCATTTTCTGAGCGCGGGAAATACGCGGTACGCTATCCATAGATAGCACGCTGCCGCCTTGGGCTGCCAATGCTTTTAATAATTCTGGATTGATACCAGGTTGAATAAAGCTGATTAGCACCTGATTCTTATGAAGCAGTTCAGTTTCGTCGATTGCCAATTCCGGGTGGGTTTCTGGCGGACGAACTTTAAAAATAATATCTGATTTTTCCCACAATTCTTTTGTAGATTCAATGATTTCAACACCCGCTTCCTTATAGACTTCATCACTGTAATTGGCAGCAAGACCAGCTTTACTTTCTATTGCAACCTCATATCCTAGCTTCCTGATTAGTTCAGCTACTTCCGGAGTAGTTGCTACACGTTTTTCGCCTTCACGAATTTCTTTTGGTATACCTATGCGCATAGTTCTTCCTGTGTTTTTATAGTGTTAATATGCGAAAAAAAATCTGTATCATTTAAAATTTATCAGTATTAGCTTTAGTATTGTAGGTGCGGGAATCAATATCAATCAATACCTTATCCAATATTTACTTATACTTTTCATTGTTCCCGACTAGCTCATCACCTTTAAACCGAAATTAATTTAAATAAAGCGATTTTCCGTTTGAATAAAATATATTCGCTGGCAAATATATATGCTTAAACGTGAACATTCCAGTAAGTGATAGATATATTCTAATTGTGGTAAGTTATAGCTAATTGTTAATACTGCACACAGATAAGAAGGTTTATCATTTCCTTATTAGTTCTTTCAGCTAAAACATGAGGTCAACATGCTTAATCGAACCCCTTTTCTAATAATTCTATCTGTTCTTTTCCTGGCTTCATGTGGCGAACGGCCAATTGTACAGACTTCCGAAACAATTACTGCTACTGACTCAGATTCTTTATCTAATCTCCCAACAGGGGCTGATATCGAAGCCATGTTACATGAACACGTAGCAATCCTGGCTTCGGATGAGTTCGAAGGTCGGGCGCCAGCGACTGCTGGTGAAGAAAAGACAATTTCATACTTAATGGAACAATTCGAGGCTCTTGGTATCGCTCCTGGTAATAATGGCTCCTATTTTCAATCCGTGGATGTCACTGAGATTACTACTAGCAATAATCCTGTCCTGCAGATTCAAGGCAATAGCTATGAAGCCAGTTTCAACTATGGTGAACAAATGATGGCAGGAACCCAACATCAAATCCCAGCTATTAGTGTCCAAGATAGTGAGATGGTTTTTGTGGGTTACGGCATAGTCGCTCCAGAACGTAACTGGAATGATTATGAGGGCATCAACGTTACTGATAAAACGGTTGTTATTCTGGTCAATGACCCTGGTTATGCCACACAAGATCCATCGCTGTTCAATGGCAATGCAATGACCTACTACGGCCGCTGGACTTATAAATATGAAGAAGCAGCTCGCCAAGGCGCTGCCGCTGCTCTTATTGTGCATGAAACAGGCCCCGCAGGTTATGGCTGGGAAGTCGTTAGCAATAGCTGGTCGGGCCCTCAAATAGGCCTTACTTCTAGTAACCTTAACGATGATCTGACAGACATTGAAGGCTGGCTAACTTTGGATTCAGCTGAGGCTCTTTTTGCTGGAGCCGATTTGAATTATCAAGAATTAAAAACAGCCGCAGCCCAACCTGGATTCACAGCTGTAGAAATGTCCGACTTAAAAGTTAGTGTCAGCATAGAAAATGCTGTACGGACATCTACCTCCCAGAATGTCATTGCCGCAATTCCTGGCGCAACAAGACCAGAGGAATCAATCATTTATACCGCACACTGGGACCACCTTGGTATAAACCCGGATATGGAAGGTGATAATATTTTTAATGGTGCGTCCGATAATGCTACTGGCACCGCTGGCTTACTGGCTCTGGCTTATTTGCACTCACAACAAGCACCCGTTGATCGCAGCATTGTTTTTCTGGCAGTCACCGCAGAAGAATCAGGTCTACTAGGTTCGCAATGGTATGCCGAGAATCCCGTGTACCCTATTTCTACAACCGTGGCTAATATCAATATTGATAATATGAACACCATAGGACGCATGCAAGATGTGGTTGTGGTTGGAGCCAGAAGCAGTGAGCTGGAAAATTATCTAGAGCAAGCAGCGCAGTCACAAGGCCGATACATAAAATCTGAACCCACACCTGAGCGTGGCTATTACTACCGATCTGACCATTTTAATTTCGCTAAGGTGGGTATCCCAGCCCTGTATGCAGAATCAGGCGAGGATCATATAGAATTTGGGCTCGAATATGGAGCCTCTCAAGCACAAGATTATACCGACAACCGATACCATGCTGCCTCTGATGAATATGATCCTGATTGGGACTTAAGTGGCGCGGCTGAAGATATAAGCTTGTATTTTAATATCGTCAATACGCTCGCGCAGGAGACAAATTATCCTGCATGGTTTGAAGGAAATGAATTCAAAGCTATAAGGGACTCAACAGCTAGCCAAAGATAAACGTGAGTGTTTGATATCAGCGATAACATTAGTAATTCATACTTAACCTGTTGCTGTTAAAACCACACCCGCAAGCCAGCGACAACTTTTGTATCGCTGACCTCAAGCCCATCGCGTTTGGTAAAGTCAGCACTATTGCCATAAAATTTCGCCCATTCCAGGCCCACATAAGGCGCTATTTCACGGCGTATCTCATAGCGTAAACGCACACTCAAGGTCACATCCGACAGACCAGAACCTAAGGAGACTTCCGGAATGTTTTGGCCATAAAAATTCATTTCAATTTCTGGTGTCAGGATTAGTCTTTGCGTAAAAAGCTTTTCATATTCTCCATTTAAGCGAAAACCCGTATTGCCCGACTCTCCTAGGAATAAGGCTGTATCTAATTCAAAAAAATAACGTGCTAGTCCTTGCATGCCGATCACCGCCCAGTCTTGTGATGGACTAGGTCGGGCATCGTGACGAAAGCCGATCTGAACATCCCAAAAAGAACTGATAGCTCGACTATAAAGAGCTTGAACTTCGGCTTCGTCTGTTTCTCCATTCACCCTTTCTCCCTCAGTTTTAATCCAGACTTTATTTAGATCATGGCCCAACCATGCTTGAGCATCCCAACCTAAAGGATGGCCACTCGAATCATCAGTTTCAAATTCGTTTACGATCATATTGAAGAGTAAGGGGTCATCACCACTAGCTCCCCATGACAAGCTAGGGCTTGAAACAATCAACACAACTAAAGTCATTACAATTTTTTTATTTAATATTTTCATTGCCTTAACTCACCCTGACTTCACGAAACATACCCATCATGTGGTACAACAAATGACAGTGATAAGCCCAACTTCCCCTGGCATCTGCAGTCACTAAATATGAAATTTTAGAACCGGGCTGAACAATAATTGTGTGCTTACGAGGTAGACGCTGTGGATCGCCTGTTTCCAGTTCGCTCCACATCCCATGCAAGTGAATTGGATGCGTCATCATCGTGTCATTGATCAATGTGATACGCACTCTTTCACCATAACGTAGGTCCAGTGGTTCAGCATCCGCAAACTTAATTCCGTTCATTGACCACATATAACGACTCATATTTCCCGTTAAATGTAGCTCAATTTCGCGCTCAGGCTCTCTTGTATCAAGTGTAGGATAAAGACTTTTTATATCTCCGTAATTCAACACCCTGCGATTATAAAGCTGCTGGTGATTGCGCAAACCAATACCCGGGTCGTTCAAGCCGTTTTGAGGATTTTGGCTACGCATATCAACTTGCGGGCCAAATTCACTTCGCACATGAGTAATGTCATTGGAAGACCCAAAACCAGCTCGACCTAAGGAAGACTGCATAGGCATATCCATTTGACTGTGATCCATCTGACTGTGATCCATACTTTCCATGTTCATCCCAGACATATCCATTTGGCCGTGATCCATCTCACTGTGATCCATACTTTCCATATTCATTCCAGACATATCCATTTGACTGTGATCCATACCTTCCATGTCCATTCCAGACATATCCATCCCCATATCAGCGTGACCCAATATAGCTCTAGTATCCATAGCAGGAACCGCTGCACTCAAGCCTGCTTGTGGTGTCAATGTTCCGCGAGCATAACCACTACGATCAATACTTTGCGCAAAAATTGTATAAGCGGTGTTTGCACTTGGTTCAACTATGACGTCATAGGTTTCAGCGCTAGCAATGCGAAACTCGTCTATTGTCACTGGCTCTATATTTTGGCCATCAGCAGCCACAACGGTCATCTCCAATCCCGGCATGCGCACATCAAAAATAGTCATCGCTCCAGCATTTATAAATCGCAGTCTGACTTTTTCACCAGCCTGAAATATAGCTTGCCAGTTTTGATCAGGCGCATTCCCGTTCATTAAATAGGTATAGGTATATCCCGTCACATCAGCAATATCCCGATCGCTCATGCGCATCTGATTCCACATCGCGCGATCATTCCAAGTTTGAGCAATGCCCTTATCTTTAATGTCCTGCCAAAGATCTCCAACTGTCCGTTCATTAAAATTATAGTAATGACTCATTTTCTTCAGCTTAGAGTAGATTCTCTCTGGGGATGTATCACTCCAATCAGACAGAACCACGACATATTCACGGTCATAACTCACTGGATCTGATTCTTTTGGGTCTATCACGATAGCCCCATACATACCTGTTTGTTCTTGATAGCCCGAATGGCTGTGATACCAGTAAGTGCCGCTTTGATTAAGCGTGAATTGGTATTCAAAGGTCTCACCAGGTTTAATCCCGTCAAAACTCATACCTGGCACACCATCCATATTGGCCGGCAAAATAATGCCATGCCAGTGAATAGAACTATCTACAGCAAGGTTATTGCTTACTCTTAAGGTAATTTCATCACCATCACGCCAGCGTAGAATTGGTGCAGGAACACTGCCATTAATTGCCGTTGCTATACCTTCTTGGCCAGTAAAATTAACTGCTTTGTAGTCGATGCTTAAATCAAACTCTTTACCCGTTAACGTTCTGGGTGTCAGCTCTGGAGAAACTTGCGCCCATATTGAACTAGAATTCAGACCTAAGAGCGCCCCACCAGCGACGGCTCCCGTAACAAATTTCCGCCTTGTATAGGCTTCTTGCAAAAGCTCGCTTTTACGACTTTGTATTTTTTTCATTTGCCCTTTTTACCTTATTTTTTTTAATAAAATCACACATAGCTAATGCTGCAAAATTCAATCGAATGAATAGCGGATTAAGCTGAACTACGGAAAATAAATTGATACCAGGATAATTGAAAACTGGCTTTACCCAATACGCAGACGTACTAATCCTGTGTCAGGTAAATATGGGGGGTCTAAAGGGATTGTCAGTTAATGAAACAGCAAGAAGGAAGTGATAGGTCTCATTCAGCTGAGTAGAAGCAACTTGGGTAATAAAAGCTGAAAACTCTCCCGCTAAAACAGTTCCCAAACAAGCGTCACATTGATGATTACAATTATCATTGTCAGGATGAACATGCTTATTAACAGACATTTCTGGCTGATGATGCCCTAGCATCTCTATTTCATACATTACATGGTGACTACTCATTCCATGAGCTTCAGACTTCGTATTTTCAGTCTCCATGCAGCAATTCATGAAAGGCGTAGCAATACTTTGTCCCGCGAAAACGAGCAACATTAGAATAAAGTAACTGTGCATCTTTGATCTAGACATGCCACTATCATAGTCCCAAATTAATTAGTTATGCAAAACTTTCTTTCAAAATAAATAAACCCGCAATAAAGCGAGTTTATTATCTTAAGCAGTATGCAATATCTGCTACATAGCGGCTCTTCTTAACATCAGGGACTCTATGGCATAGGCAATAAAGCTTCTCGATCAGGCGGTAAATTTTGATCTACTGCATTAAGCAACATAGCGGTCATCGTATAATCACCCATGATCATAATGATCTCGACAGTACCTTGGCGACCAAACAAATCCACCATATTAGCGAACATTTCTGATGGTACCTGGTGATCTCCTCGCAGCATTGCTCGCCCAAACTCAATAACCGCTGCCTCTTTTTCAGGCAGGCCTGTAACAGATCGGTCATATTTAATAACATCGATGATTTCTTGATCGACTCCAACCCGTTGAGCAGCAACCTCGTGCGCAGTCCATTCGTACTGTTGATTAAACTCACGTGCCGGGACTAAGGTGCTAATCTCGAAAAACTGTGGACCAACACTGGCTCTGCGCAGTAATTGATTCATTATATCATAAGGCTCAGACGGCCCTATGCTATACATAGAATTGTTAGGTGGCCCTATTCTAGGTACGTTGCCTTCAGTGCCATTAATTGTCTCAAAGATACGTTGCCCTTCAGCGTCAAATGAGTCTTTTAGGAGTAAAGGCAGTCGTGAATATGACATTGGATCAATATCGGCCGGCAGCATTCTCTCACTTGTCTGGGCGATTAAGCCTGATGTGGCTAAAGCACTTAGTAGCATAGCGCTTACTAGTAATACAATTTTTTTTATATATTTCATATTTGATGCTCTCAAACTTAATAAATGGTGCCAACAAGTTAACTCTGTGCCGTTGATAATTCAACTCATGCTGTAAACTTTAAAAATCAATCAACAAGTGTTTACCCTCCCCGTCTTAACAAAAACAATCCAAACAACACTAGACTTCTAGCTTATGCCACTTGAAGGCTAATTTTATTTTTTAAAAATTAAGTCTTCTTAAGATTTCCTTAAGTTTTCTTCTGTAACCTTGGCTTGGCGTTTAGCTTTTCTTTTTAGCAGTAGTGTTTGATAATCAAATTGTAATTTGAACACGCCCTTAAAAATTAAACCAAATTTAGCTGGGAATAATAATGAAAAAAATTCTAATCATTTTAGCGCTGCTAACATTGACTGCTTGCACACAAGACACAACTTCCGTAGCCGACGATGTTGTTGTTGGTGATGATGGCTCAGACAACAAATTAAGGGGCATATTTCAAACTGCGACTGAGCTTGCTTATGATCGAGTTGAGCTTGAATTAGACCCCGCTTTAACGCTTGCTTCTATCTCTTCTATTGCAGCAGATCAAAGTGGGCATTTTTATATTATTCACCGAGCCGAAGATGTCGACTCTATTGTCGTAGCAGATAATGCAGGGTCAGTCTTACGCACTTTTGGGCAAGGACTTTTTACTCGCGCTCACACCATTCGACTTGATAAGACGGGCAATGTTTGGACCGTTGATTCAACCAGTTCAATGGTCTATAAATTTTCACCTGAAGGAGAATTACTACTCGAAATAAGTGTTGGTAATTTGCGTATGCCTATGGAGACATCTTGTGCAGCATCCGATATAGCCTTTGCCGACAATGGTCATGTTTTTGTTTCAGATGGTTACTGCAATGCCCGAATAGTCGAATACGATGCCCAAGGACAAAAACTTAAGGAATGGGGAAGCCCTGGTAATGGGCCAGGACAGTTCAATTTACCTCATGCTATTAGCATCAGCCCTGACGGCAATGTTTATGTCGCCGATCGGGAAAACGGGAGAATCCAGTGGTTTACTCAGGATGGAGACTATCTGGGCGAATGGCATTTTGGCGGACGCATTCTAAGTATCACCTTTTCACCTTCCGGTAATTTATATATCGGTGCTGAACCTAAAGGAGCTACTCCCATGCAAGAAGGAAATATTCTACAGCTAGATCCACAAAGTGGAGAAGTCCTTGGAAAGATTCCAGGCTTTGCTCATGCTCTTGGCATCAGTGAAAGCGGCATTATTTTGGCAGGCTCGTTAACTGAAAAAATTACGCTTTATTACCCTAACTAAAATGCGCACAACAAATAGTACAAACCGATTAAGGCTCTGTTTTAAGTAAATGCTAAAAATTGCAATACTAGATGATTATCAGGAAGCTGCTTTACGTTCAGCTCCCTGGCACAATATTCCTGACACTGAAGTAAAGGCTTTCACACAATATATTGCTGATGAGAATGTATTGCTTGAAACACTTGAGCCCTTCGACGTGATTGTCGCTATGCGCGAGAGAACTCCCTTCCCCGCGAGTCTCTTAGCAAAACTCCCTAATTTGAAATTACTGGTTACAACCGCCATGCGTAATCTGGCTATTGATATGGAATACGCCAAAGAAAAAGGCATTCTGGTTTGTGGCACAGACATGGTTCCTCATTCAACTTATGAGCATACCTGGGCTTTGATATTAGCCCTGGCCAAGAATATTCCAGAGGATAACGCCCTTTTGCACGCTGGTGGCTGGCAAGCCAATTCAGGTATAGGACTTAAAGGTAAAACACTAGGAGTGCTTGGTTTAGGAAGACTTGGCAAAGAAGTTGCGCGAATCGGACAGGCTTTTGGTATGAACGTGATTGCCTGGAGCCAAAACCTCAACGCTGAACAAGCAGCAGATCATCAAGTTACCCTGGTCGACAAAAATGAACTATTCCGTCAGTCAGATATTCTGAGTATCCATCTGCTTTTAAGTGAGCGCACTCGAGGCATAGTTGGAGCGCAGGAACTGGCTCTAATGAAGCCAGAGGCTTATTTAGTCAATACGGCTCGAGGACCAATTGTCAATGAGGAAGCCTTGTTGACAGCATTAAAAACCAAGCAGATTAAAGCTGCTGCGATTGATGTTTACGAAGTAGAACCCTTACCTGTCGATCACCCTATCCGCAAACTGGATAACGTCATCCTTACTGGACACACTGGTTATGTAGTGCAGGAATTATATGAATTAGCCTATGGTCAAGCGATTGAAAATATTCAAGCCTGGCAGCAAGGACAAGCTCAACGAGTTTTAAACGGCTAATATCAATTTTAGCCTTAACCAAACATCAACTTACTTAACAAGGCTCCTACCAGAGACATAGACATGCCCCAGGCCAATAAGGCATTGAAAAACTTGCGGGCATCTACGTCATGCCCTGCACTGGCAATATAAAGTGCCCCCACAGTTGATAATGAGGATAAATCCACCAAACTGGCACTGACATTCATTGACCAAGCGATGTTTAGGGGGTCTATATTTCCCAGTTGTTCAGCTAAGGATGGCACCATCGGCAAAAATGCAGGTAAAACTACGCCGGAAGTACTGCTATAAACTGAAATAAGCCCACAAGCAAAGGCGACTATCGGGTTTATAGTGCCAGTGGTCGCAACGCTGGCGATGCCGCTGGTAATCAAATCCAGACCTTCTGTTTCTTGCAGCAATCTAATCAATACAGTCACGCCACTCACCATTAAAATGACTTTCCAAGGTATGTTTTTGATCGCCTCCGATTCATCAACCGTGCGCGACAACACTAAGACCGTCGAGATTATCAATGCCACCATACCCACGTCATAAGAAAAACCAGCCACAAGTATGATCAACATGACAATACCGAATATCGTTATCCAATGTTGTTTTTCCAGGGGCTCAAAATGCAGAATTGCCAGGCTATCAGCGTGATCAAGATCAGCAGCAGAGCGTTGAAAAAGCTTCCAGCCACCGAATAAAAAGAAACCACCAAAACCAACCAGCGCATGAGTAAAGGCGTTAAAAGCAAAGGTGTACCACTCAACTCCGCCTAAGCCAATTTGCTCCATTACGCCATGGGCAACAATACCTGTTGGTGAAAAAGGCGAAAGTGTTCCTGCCAGTACGCCATTTCCTGCCATGACAGCCATTAAAAAAGGCGGGATTTTTGCCCGTGCAGCTACCGCCATTGCTGGTGGTGCCAATAGCGCACTGGCTGGTGTTGCCCCTGCTCCAATCGTCGCGATAGCAAAACCCACCATGAAAAACATGATGGGTAAAATTCCGGCATGACCACGACAAAGACTCACTGCGCGTCCGGTCACTCGGGATAAAGTGCCATTACACTCAGCGATTGAAAACAATAAAGTCACACCTAATAAAGTAGTGAATAAACCTGTAGGAAAACCAGCAAGTACCATCGACGGCGACATATCGCCAAAAAATACACCGATGATAAGGGCCAGCGACATTGAGAGAACGCCGATATTGACTGTAGTCGTACAACTCAGCGTGACGGCTAATACCAATGCTCCGATAGATAACCAGGCAAGACTCATTAAGAAGATCCTTCCGAACTTGGCAACAAACTATTAACGAGCATAGAGATATCCTCGCACTTATCCAGAGACTCTACCAAAGTAAAAACCTCAATAATTTGCGCCTCAGTAAGAACCAAGGCAGCACAGTCTTTGAATTTTTCCATCAGATCATCTCGGGTAAAGGGTAAATCTGGTCCACCCCGATAACGCTCATCGGCTTTTTGGATCAAGGTACGTCCATCAGACAGGTCAACTTCAACCGTACTTCTGATTTTCTCCCAACCCTGGGCTTCAATGTCGGGATCAAGTACACATTCTACTTTTTGCATCAGCGTTTGAACGGCTTCACTGCACACAAAATCATCATTAAATTCATGGATACCGGCTTTACGTCGCAAGGCAATAGCACTCACCATGAACGCTGGGCAAAATTTTGCTTCAAGCTCATTATTAGCGATAGGATAACGTAAAGGGTTAAGGATATTTGAACCAGCACGAACACGAATTGCCACAATGTCTTCAGCTGAGACATCATTGTCTATAACAAGCTTGCGCATGGCATCCATGGTTGGATGACCCAGTACACCACAAGGATAAGGTTTAATTGATACACCCGGAGACACAATAGTCATTGGCTTGCCTAACTTGCCGACAATGCGATCGGCATCGAAGCCGCCACCATGACTAAAGGTTTGGAAAAAGCCCCAAGGCGGATCGAGAGCTTTATCGCCACCGGTAAAACCATGAGCTGCTAACTCACTGGCAACAACGCCATTTTGTGCTGCACGGCCAACATGCAAGGGTTTAGTCATGCTGCCAAAATTAACCCGAATACCTGATGCAGAACTGGCCGCAATAGCTAGCATATGGGCGGTTTGTGTTTTATTTAGACCCAGTAACTTGGCCGCTACCGTCGCTGCCCCGAAGGTTCCAACTGTTGCTGACGAATGAAAGCCTTTCTTATAATGATCTGGATGAATAGCTTCAGAAATTTTGCATTCGACTTCAAAACCGATAAGGAAGGCTTCTAAAAACTGTTCGCCGGAAATATTTTCTTTCTCACCAATGGCTAATGCTGTTACTAAAGGCGGGATAGTCGGGTGAGTGAGTAAACCAAAAATACGATCTGCGCTGGTAGCAAGCTGTGTATCATCCCAATCCAAGGCATGACCGCTGGTACCATTAAATAATGCTGCTGATGCCGCACTGGTTTTGAAGGGGCTTGTACCAAAAGCTGTGGCATCTGAGCGAGTATCTGTGCCAATTAAATAATCATGCAGGATTTGTCCTGCTGGCTGAGTTGAGCCTGCCAACATGACACCTAAACCATCAATAATACAGCGCTTGGCAAGAGTCACGGCTTCTTCAGGAAAGTCTTTATACTGGGCTTGCTGGATAAAGTTAACAACAGCGTCGCTTACCGACTCTGGAATAGATAAATCAGACATAAACTTTAAAGAACTCCTTGATAAAAAATTAGAAATAAAATCTTATTGCATCGACATTAATTAATGGGTCGACAAGTTACCCCATACTCACAGATTGAACAATTACTATATCCTGCCTTTGATATATTTTTTTAATTTATTGATAAAGAATACAAGCAACCCAGTGCCCCGGCTCAACTTCAACAGGTATTGGATCCACTGCCTTGCACTCTGGCTTGGCATTTGGGCAGCGTGTATGAAACCTGCATCCAGAAGGTGGATTAAGAGGACTTGCTACATCTCCTTTAAGTATCATGCGTTGTTTTTCCTGCCGAGGATCCAGTGTCAGGCATGCTGATAGTAAAGCTTGACTGTAAGGATGGAGCGGATTTTGGTAAAACATGTCACTCTCTGCCCATTCAACGACTCGGCCAAGATACATCACCGCTATTTTATGGCACATATAACGCACTGTTGCCAGGTCATGGGAGACAAATAGATAACCTAAGTCAGCACTATCCTGTAAGTCTTTCAACAGATTTAAAATTTGCGCCTGAATGGAAATATCCTGAGATGACACTGCTTCATCGAGGATAATAATGGCAGGCTTAGACGCCAGTGCTCGAGCAATGGCGATACGCTGACGCTGTCCCCCACTGAATTCATGAGGAAATTTTTGAGCATCTTTGCCATCCAGACCTACTGTTTCCAAAGCATGTATTACTCTGGCATTGCGCTCACTTAGTTGCATGTTGGTAAGCGCGCGCAGCGGTTCACCGACAATCTGCTTAACTCGCATACGTGGGTTCAATGACGAAAAAGGATTTTGAAAGACCGGTTGCACGGTTTTATGAAATGTCCGGAGATCTGTTTTAGGGAGTGAATATAAATCTTTGTCATTATATAGAACCTGTCCTCCACTGGGCTTCTCAAGCGCTAGCAGCATTCGGCTAACAGTTGTTTTGCCGCAACCAGATTCTCCAACCAGTCCTAGGGTTTCACCTTGACTAAGCTGCAGTGAAACTCCGTCGACTGCCTTGACCAAAAGCGGAGTCTTTCCCATTCCACGACTGATGGAAAAATATTTTTCAAGCTGCTTAGCTTGAAGATTGTGCTTCGCGATAGGTTTACTACTCACGTGGATACCAACACTTTACTTCATGCGTATCAGATATATGCATTACATCAGGCTCACGGATTTGACATTTATCTTTCGAGTTAGGACATCTAGCACTGAAGCGACAACCCTGTGTCGTTTCGCCAAGTTTTGGTGGAGCACCAGGTATTGAAACCAGTTTATCCAGTTTGCCATCAAGACTTGGTACTCCGCCAATCAAGGCTTCTGTGTACCAATGAGCAGGTTGATCAAATATTGTATGTACCGAAGCAGTTTCAACAATTTGACCGGCGTACATAACGCAAACACGATCACACATACGTGCCACCACACCAAAATCATGCGTGATAAACATCAAGGCCATATTGAACTCTTGCTGCAGATCTTTGAGTAATTGTAGATATTGAGCCTGGATAGTGACATCGAGTGCTGTGGTAGGTTCATCAGCAATCAGCAGCTTTGGCTGGGATGCCAGTGCAATAGCGCCAACAACGCGCTGTTTCATGCCGCCACTTAATTGATGAGGCCAGGCATCGACGCGAGTTTCCGGTGCAGGAATCTGCACTCGTTCAAGTGCATTAATAACCCTGTCAGCTTTATCCTTGTCACTAAGGCTGCCAATAGATTCAATTGCCTCAGCAACCTGGTCACCAATCCGGAAAACCGGATTCAGAGAAGTCATGGGGTCCTGAAGAATCATGGATATTTCCTTTCCTCTCAGTTTCTGAAGCTCCGTGTCGTCCATAGCCAGAATATCGCGTCCCTTAAAAAGTATTTGACCGCTTGTATGAGGATGCGTGGAATGGGGAGTTAATCGCAGAACTGATAGTCCCATGGTGGATTTACCGGATCCAGACTCTCCTACGATGCCCAGAGACTCGCCTTCTTTGATGGAAAAACTGACACCATCAAGAATATTAATTACCCTTTCTTCACGCTTAATCCCTACTTTAAGGTCGAGAATTTCTAACAGAGCGTTTGAGGTATTTAGCTGGTTCATCTAAATACCTATTTCATTCCGAAGTGCCGGGTTAATTAAGTCCGTCAGTTCATCACCTAAAACATTTGCTGCAATCACCGTGAACATGATCGCCATCCCAGGGAACATCGCAATCCACCATGCAGAGATCACATAAGAGCGACCTTCGGCAATCATTGAACCCCAGGCTGCAGTTGGTGGTGGAACCCCTACCCCTAAAAAGCTCAGAGATGCTTCAATAATGATCACGGTACCTACTTGTAACGTGGCTAAAATAATCAGTGAAGCGGCCACGTTGGGTAGCACATGCCGGAACATAATATCGAGTGATGAACAGCCTGCTGTTCTGGCCAAATCTATATAGTCGTTTTGCTTGACCTTGAGCGTTTCTCCCCTGGCCATGCGAGCAAACTGTGACCACAGCAAAAAACCTATGATGATAATAATATTGCTAAAGCTCGGACCGAAGAGTACGCCGAATAGCAAGGCTAGAAGAATTGCTGGCAATGACACAGCAATATCCACCAGACGCATAATGATCGATTCAACCCATCCACCCATGTAGCCAGCAATAATCCCGAGAGTAGAACCAATGACCGCAGCGATGGCAATTGAAATAAGGCATACGGCTAAAGATATACGCGCACCATAAAGTAGGCGGCTAAGAATATCCCTGCCTAAAACATCAGTGCCAAGCAAATATTGCAGTGAGCCGCCTTCTTGCCAGAAGGGTGGCATTAAACGATCCAGAAGATTTCCCGCTGTCGGATCGTAAGGCGCTAACCAGGGAGCGATGAGGGCGATACAAATAAGCAGTATACAAATTCCGGCTGAAATAACTAAGGCTGGCCTTTGCCTGAACAGGATCATCGTTCTATCCTCGGGTCAATCCAAACGTAAACCAGGTCAACGGCGAAATTGGCTAACATAAACAGCACAGTAGTGGTCAACACTACCGCCTGCATTACAGGGAAATCCCTATCCAGAATTGATTGATAAGCTAGGCGTCCAATGCCCGGCCAGGAAAAAACTGTTTCTACAACAACCGCGCCTGTAATCATCATCGCAAAAAACGTTCCCATGTAAGTCACCAAAGGTATCAGGCTATTGCGTAAGGCGTGTTTCCATATAATTACCCGCTCTGGCAATCCTTTAATTCTGGCAAGTTTGATGTATTCACTTGAAAGCGCATCAATCATGCTGACTCGAGTCAGTCTGGTTATAGCTGCAATAGTGAAAAGCGCCATCGATGTTGCAGGTAGTATCAAATGAACCAAACTTCCATAACCTGACGTCGGTAGCCAGCCCAATTGCACACTGAAGAAATAGATAAACACCATACCTAACCAAAAGACAGGTATAGATTGCCCTAGAAGGGTGAAAACCCGAATTAGAATGTCTGTTTTACTTCCCCTTCGGGCTGCCGCAATTACGCCCATAGGGACGCCTGCCAGTAAACTAATTATCATTGCTGCTGATGCCAACATCAGTGAGGCCGGCAAACGCTCTAATACAAGTTCCATGGCTGGTTGTTGGTTGCCGCTTATCGAATTACCGAAATCACCCTGCAGTGCAGCAGTGATAAATATTACATACTGTTCCGTCAGAGGCTTATCCAATCCGAGTTGTTGAGTCAGAGTAGTACGTTCTTCTTCTGTTGCGTAGTCACTTAACAGTAATGCTACCGGGTCACCAGTGAGACGCGCCAAACTAAACACCAATAAGCTCATGATGAGCAGTGCAACCATAAGTTCAACCAAGCGTTTAATGAGATAGCCAGTCATAAATCTAGTCCAGATTAGCCCGTTCAATCAGGTCTAAATTAGTAGTTTGTTCATTAATGGTCGGCCAGTGCCCTACTTTTTTGCTAGCACCATAAGGTTCATCAATGTGACCAATAAAAACAATAGAACCCATATCCCGTAGATAATTTGCCAACTCCATCACCAATTCTTGACGCTGACCTGGATCCAACTCCTCGCCAATACGATCAAGATAATCATCAGTGATATTGTCGGCGAAGGTCGAGAACAAACTATCTGAATAATTTGAAGTTTGCAGCCCTGCCAAAGGCGTTGTGAAAGGAAATCCTCTGTGTGTCCAGGCGACATCAGTTGCATTTCCTGTAATCCAAGCACTACGCAGACCTGCCCAATTAGTAGGCTCGATACTGACATTAATTCCAACGGCTTCCCAATAGAGCGCTACAGCTTGAGCAACAATAGGCAATTCTGCACCGGGGCTGGTCGTGAATGTTTTTAAACGCATGGAGAACCCCTGAGGGTATCCTGCTTCACGCAAAAGTTCTTTGGCTTTATCCGGATCGTAGGCAAAACCCTCTATGTTTACCAAGCCGCGCGATGGCGTATCGGTACCAGCAACAACTCCCCTACCATGAAATATTGAATCGATGATGACTTGCTTATCAATAGCATAGTTCATTGCTAGACGAACCAGTTGGTTTGACCATGGCACTTCAGGGTTATTGTATCTTTCAGTCAAACCTCCTAGACGAACTACTGGTGTCCAGTTTCTTGGGACGAAGGTAACCTGTAGATCTGAGCGCTCAATGACATTTATGGAATCAAAGTTAACGGGCGCCAAGTCGGCCTCACCGGTTTTTAACATCGCAACACGAGTGAATTCTTCAGGCGCAGCCAGAAAATGTATTTCCTGAAAGTCCGGGGACGTGCGCCATAAATTCTCACGATCTCCTCTAAGCCTGAGAGTGATTGATACGTCTTTATCATATTCAGATATTTCATAGGCCCCCGACCCGATGGGCTGGTTATTTGCCTGTTCCTGCCCCACTGCTTCAAAGTAGGATTTTGAGACGATCATGAGACTTTGCCCGTTGGATAAATAGCCTCTGATAAAATCCACATCAGGAATCGACAGCTCAATTTCAACTTTGTAAGGGTCAGGCGCGCGCACCTCCTGAATAGTACGCCGCAAAACTGAAGAAGGTCCGGCAATTGCTTCGGGAGCAATCATCTGCTCAATGCTGAATTGGATATCTGTAGAAGTAATTTCTCCCCAGCCTTGCTGGAATTGAAGGCCCTGACGTAAATGGAGTGTGTGTGTTTTTCCGTCCTCAGATACTTCCCAGCTCTGCGCAATACCCGGGAGCAGTTCCCCATTTTCAGGGTCTATGTATAAGAGATAACTATAGATAGGATCGAGATACAGCTTGCGTCCGGTACTACCGTTCCATGGCAAAAAGGTAAATTCGCCAAAAGTGGGCATAGCAACAACTAATCTGTCATTGTCATCAATGCTACTTCCGCCTCCGTTATTACAGGCTGATAGAAGTATAAGCAGAGCAACCACCAAAACTGCACTATACCCTCGCATCAGAATGTTTTTAAGCCCATAAGAGAAAGAGTTACACTTCTGGATTAGGAAGAGTGGTAAGAATCTAAAAAGTATCAATCAGCTCTCCTTATTATTTTTTTATAGCTAATCAGCTCGGAAAGTTCTGATCAAACTGAAATAAACGTCATCGGTACTGAAATAGGACCGACTTCAGGCATTCCAGACATTTTGATTTTTCCACAAACGTCAAAGCCTTGAGTCATCTTTAATAATTCTTCAACAGCAATTGTTAATTCAGACATTGCTAGTAATCTACCCGCACAATTGTGTGGCCCACGCCCAAAGGCTAAATGTTTAGCAATATTTGGACGATGTAGCTGAAATTCATCGGGACTTTCAAAGACATCTTCATCTCTGTTAGCAGAGGCATATAAAAGTGCAATTGGCTCATCAGGTGTGATTTCTTTGCCACCAATGGATACTGTTTCTCTAGAGGTCCTGGCAAACCCTCTATAAGGCGTATATAACCTCAGAAATTCTTCTACGGCAGCAGGAATAAGCTCTGGTTCAGTCCGAAGTTTTTGTTGCAAGTTAGTATCCCGAGATAAATGCACTGCAACACTTCCTATAACAATTGGCGGCGCTACCAAGCCAACAACCAGTATCTGCCGAACACATGCCACAATTTTATCTAAAGGAAATGGTTTACCTTCGTGAGTTGTTTCCAGTAGAGAACTCACTGGATCTTTTTCAATATCTAGCGGAGCTTTTTTACGCTGAGCGACAAGGTCTTCTGCCATCCTAGTAAGATTCATACCAGCAGCCTGCACACCTTTGAGGTCTGCTGCTTCCCAGGCATCAACATAAGCCTGGGAGGTAGCCTGTAAAACATCTATTTGATCCACATTCAAACTGAACCACCGCCCAAAAACTTCCACCGGCAGGCGACGAGAATATTCACTAACCAAATCTCCCTCACCTTTTTTAACAAGCACCATCATTAATCTTGATGCGCTTTCGCGAATAAAAGGTTCCATATCACTTACCCGGCCTTTGCTCAGCACACGGTCAAGCGCCCTTCGATAAGGCGTATGTTCTGGAGGATCAAGATGTAAAGGCGGTCGACGGGATGTTAATGACATCACCGGGACGACATTTTTATACATGGTAGTAAACGCTATGGGTTGATCCAAAACCGATTTTACATCTTCATATTTAGCCAGAGCCCAAAACCCATCAAATTCGTTGCTGTGTGCAACAGGGCATTTGCTACGAAGATGTGCAAAATCCTCATAAACACTGTCAAAAGTTTCAACTTTAGTAGGATCGTAGTCTTGCTCTTTATTACTTTGCTCAGAATATTTCATATTAACGTTTTATCGAGATAAATTAAAAAAACCACAAATCTAAAGATCTTCTGTGATAACTGCCAGTGATTTTCAAGCCATCAAAATTATATGGTAAGTTACTGCAACTGTAGACTTACAAGTTTTTTACAATATAACTGTGTTTCATCATATCCCTGGACCTAGTCCTTATCAATAAGCATTCAAATATGTAAGTGGTAAGTTAAAATAACATTTGTTTAGTCTTACAACCTATATGTCATATAATGAACCTATAACAACAATAACAATGGAGCTGGTACAATGATAAATTTGCGTATTGTCATTGCGGTAATATTTTTAAATTTTTCTACTTCTTTACCAATAAATGCACACCACTCTTTTGCCATGTTCGATGACCAATCGGAAATGTGGCTTGATGGAACAATTACGCTTTTTCAATGGACCAATCCACATACTTTCATTCATGTTCTTGTAGAAGGTCGAGATGAGAATGGTGAGATATTGGAAGAAGTTGAATGGAGCCTAGAAGGTGGCAGTCCAAACATTCTTTCGCGAAATGGTTGGAAGCGGACTTCTTTGGTAGAAGGAGAGAAAGTTCGGGTGCTCATTTATCCTCTTAAAGATGGTAATGCTGGTGGAACATTCCTCGAGATTCATAAAGAAGATGGAACGGTACTTTACTATCATGGCTAAAAAAAATCTCACTTACTTGCTTTTTGTCATTAGTCATTCTATTTAATTACACCGCTTTTGCTCAGTTTCAAGAGAGCAACAGAGACCTCTCTGGTGTATGGATGAATGACAACACACTTGATGAACGACTTAAACGAGCTGGACTCACCAGACTTGACCCGAATACCCCAAACGCCTCTCCTCCTAGCGCTGTTGGAGCTGAAATTCTAACTGATGAGTACAGGCTCATCTACGATAGAGAACAGCAGCGTCTGTCACAGTTAGCTATAGGGACCGCTGCTTGTGGATGGCAAGGCATGCCTCGCATTATGACCTACCCCTACCCCCTTTGAAATTTTGCTCACCTCCGGTCGTGTGACCATTATTTATGAAACTGAAAGTCAGGTAAGGCGTGTTTATCTTGATCGTAATGAACATTTGCCTTTTGATGAGCTTGATCCCTCCTATCAGGGAGATTCAATTGGCTGGTGGGAAGGTGATACTTTTGTAATTGATACCATTGGTCTTAATACAATCACTACTGTAGGTAGAGGCTTACCCCATAGTGAAGAAATGCACATTGTTGAACGCTGGCAGTTCGTTGATGACGATACAATAAATGTTGAGATGGTTATCTCAGACCCCCTCGCATTCATAGAACCCTTGGTTCAAGAAATAGTTTATTCCAAAAGACCAACCTGGCGTATTCGGGAATATCACTGCGAAGAAAATAATCGTGATGCTCCTGATGAAGATGGCCAACGTACTGGCGGACTTGTAGACAACATAAACTAAAATACTTTTACCCCCACCACCAAGAGATTCTAAAAAATGAATAGCAGGCCCATTAGTTTACTCATCTTTTCTTTGATGTTTTCTCTACTTACACTTTTGCTTTAGACAACAAAGTATTTGATCAAATTAGCGAAACAAAACTAGGAAATTTAATTATGAAATATTTTTGTAAATGTATTCTTTTTTTTACGATCTGCTTACCCCTGACAGGTATTGCTCATCATAGTTTTGAGATGTTTGACAGGGGAAACCCGATTAATATATCCGGTGAAGTAAGAGAGTTCCAATGGGTGAACCCTCATACCTGGATACAATTACTTGTGACGGATGAACAGACCGGCGAAGTAATCGAATGGAGCATAGAAGGTCGCAGTCCAAATGTACTTGTACGTCGAGACTGGACACGAAATAGACTGTTACCAGGAGAAAAAGTGACTCTAACAATCTATCCATTGAGAAATGGTGATCCCGGTGGAGCTATTATTACAGTAGAGAAAGCCGATGGCACAATTATCAATGCTGACACGCCCACTGCTGTAGATACTGCAGAAGAAGGTCCACGATGAAGACTCGTTTATTTAAAAAAGCTTTAGTGATGATGATAGTTATGATGGCCAATCCGGGCGGCTATTCTGCTTTCGCCGCATCAGAGTCAGAAAATCTTAGTGATTTGACCGGATTATGGGTTGTATCTAATCGAAGTCTCCGTGGCAATCGTGACGAAGACTTCAACCTGCTGGAACCTGGAGACTATCTTAACGATAGCGGCCTGGCGGCAATTTCATCTGTAAGACCTGCCTATGACCCCAGTGCCATGTGCCTGCCATCAATTCCACGCCATTTGGGTGGGCCCTATCCAATAGAAATTATTCAAAATGAAGGCCGTGTAGCACAACTATTTGAATATGATACGTTTTTAGAATTATCTATACCGATGGGCGTGAGCATCCTGATCCCATTGAAGATCAGCGTTTTATGGGGCACGCCACAGCTTTCTGGGAAGAAGATACCTTAGTGGTTGATACCCAGAATTTCAATGGCAAAGCATGGTTAGCGGCCAATGGCCTTCCGGTCTCACAAAAAGCTCATCTGACCGAGTGGTATAGCCTTATTGAAGATGGCGTGACACTCCAACTCATAATGAAGTATGAAGACGAGGAGTATTTCACGAGACCTATATGGAGGAAGTATTACTTTAACCTGAAAAATGAATGGGGTATTCGAGAATATTTCTGTGCTGAAGGCAATCGTGATAATGTTTTTAATCAGCAAGGCCTTCCGGGCTCATTACGAGAAGAAGATATTTTGGCAGAGTAAACTTTAACTCTCATAGATAACTTAGGTGAAATATGAAAAACAAATCCTTATCAATAGTGCTAGTAATACTCTTTAGTTTCGTTTTCTTTAATCTTTCCCCGGTATTTGCGCAAGAGTCCGTCGATGAGATTTCTGGCATGTTTAACGATGGCACATTCTGGGTCGCTACTAAACCTGAGAATTGGAACGGAACGCTGCTATTGGATCTTGATGCGGCGGGTTTTCTCCGGCCAGGCGCTGGCCAACCCGTTAGACGAAACAGCACCTTCAATGACTGGTTGTACTCCCAGGGTTTTGCTATAGGCGGTATTACACGCGAACCAGTCAGCTATGATTTTATCCAGGCGGCTGATTATTTAATGGATGTTCGTCAGCACTTTATTCAAAGATGGAATGAACCGGAACGCACGCTAGCACTTGGCACTTCGCGTGGTGCTTTTGTTGTTCGTATGAATCTTGAGCTTTACCCGGACATTTATGATGGTGGCTTTATGAATGCCGGCGGTGGTGGTGGTGAAATTGCCGTTCTCAACAACAAATTGAATTCTTTGTTTGTGCTAAAAAATCTGGTTAATCCGGATTCCCCGCTAGCGCTGGTTAATATTGATGTGCAAGTTGAGAACGCTGCCCTGATTGAGCTTGTTGATGAAGCCAATTCCACGCCTCAAGGTCGTGCCAGACTGGCATTCGCTGCTTCCATGCAACAATTCGCTCTATGGGCAACTCCCAGCAAGCCAAAACCTGCCCAGGATGATTTTGAAGAACAACTCAATCAAATTGCAGAGAATATTGCCTTCGCAACCGCTGTACCGGTGCGAGGCGGAATAGAGAGAATAGCTCGTGGCAATGTTTCCTGGAATACCGATTCGGATTATGAGGATTTGTTAAATCGTTCTGGCCGTAGAGAGATGGTTGAGGCTTTATATAATTCGGCTGGACTAAGTTTAGCAGGAGATCTCGAACTACTTGCCAATACTCCACGCATTAGTGCCAATGCCGGTGCCATACGACGTATTGAACCGATGATGACCTACACGGGGCGAATTCAAGATCCTCTGATGAATCTTGATAACGATGATGTGGTGGATCCGGCTGCTGACAAATTGGCCTACTTAGACACCTTAAGAAATGCCGGAACTGATCATCTCTTCCGTTTAATCTGGACAGACATTGCCGGTCATGCCAGACATTCCAGTCTTGAGAAAGCCGTAGGTTTCACCCTTTAATTGATCGATTAGATTCAGGAGAATGGGGCGACACCTCTGTTGCAGCGCTCTTACACCTGGGCAATCAAATTGCAACAGCATCAACAATAGATTTAGGTGAAATGAATTTTTTTGATCCTGGACAATTAGCATCGCCATTAAATACCTGGGACGTTTCTAATTGGGGAAGCTACCAGCGAAAGTGATTGTTAAATAAACTTGTCATTATCAACTATAGCAAGGTTCACTCCATAGGACATCGACACTTTCATTGCATAATTAGTGCACTGCCGACAAAGAATTATCGTTATGTCAGGTTTTTTAGCTTTGCATCATGAAAAAGGCAGTTGCAACTTTTAAAAAAAATTAATAGTGTTTTTTGATTTAAAAAGTTAACTTAATAAGTAAATAAATATTGAATTTAAGGCAGAATAAAATGAAACCAGCAAATAATTTTAAATCAGTTCTGATACTAACTTCTGGTATCACTTTGATGGCATGTGACGCACAAGTTGCAAATGATGCCGGAGAGGAAATGACAGTCGTTGCTTCAGAAGCTGTAAGCTGTCAACAAATTGAACAAGTAACTCCCGCTGGCATAACAATTACTGATGCTCAGTCAACCGCTGCCAGTGACGAAATCCCGGTTAATCACTGTATTGTCCAAGGACAAATTCAGCAAAGAACCGGTGAAGACGGCAACTCATATGCTATTTCATTTGAATTGCGTTTACCTGATGACTGGTCCGGACGTTTTTTTACATCAATTCAATGGCGGTAATGATGGTGCTGTAGTGCCAGCATTGGGAAGACTAGGTGTTTTTGCAGAAAATGACAGCGCACTTGCGCGAGGTTTTGCTGTCGTGTCCAGTGATGCAGGTCATGACGGTTCTGCTCATCCCGAATCGGGCCTCGCTGGTGCGAATATCTTTGGTCTTGAGTTCGAATCACGTAAAGATTATGGCTACGATGCAGTTGTTGCATTGCATCCCGCAGCGATGGAACTCACCGAAGCCTATTACCAGGCACCCATTCAATTTACTTATGGTATGGGTTCATCCAACGGTGGACGGCATGCCATGATCGCGGCCAGCCGCATGGGCGATCAGTTCGATGGTCTTGTCGCTGGTTATCCCGGCTTTAATTTGCCAAAAGCAGGGATTCAGCACGCCTGGGATGTACAGGCCTTCAGAAGCGTAGGCTCCACTTTACAGCAAGCCTTTTCCAGAGAAGAACTCGCCATTGTTGCCGATCATGTTCTGGCTTCCTGTGATCGCCTGGATGGCATCGAGGACGGGCTCATCTTTGATACGCTTGCCTGTCAGAGCACTTTTGAACCCTCTATTATGAGCTGTTCGGCAAACGTGACAGATTCCTGTTTACCCGCAGAAAAAGTGAATGTCCTGGCTCAAATTCTGAGCGGCCCCAAAAACAGTGCTGGTGAACAGCTCTACAGTGAATGGGCCTGGGATACCGGCCTGGCATCAGGTAACTGGCGTGCATGGAAACTGGAATCAGGCATCCCACCCTGGGACGGGCAGCCTATCATTGCTGTTATGGGTGCAGGATCATTGGCTCAGGTCTTTACAACTCCTCCAACCTCTTTGGGTGGTAGTTCAGAAAACCTGGAACAATACCTGATGGATTTTGATTTCGATCTCGACGCGCCCAAAATTAATGCCACATCGGATCAGTATCCGGAATCAGCCATGCAGTTAATGACCCCACCTGATGCCGAGTCGCCCACGCTTGCCACTTTAGATGCTGAAGGTGGAAAACTGCTTATTTTTCATGGCGTATCAGATCCGGTTTTCTCTTTTTTAGATACAGTAAACTGGTATGAAAACCTGACTGAGAACAAGCCTGATGCAAATGATTTTGCGGTCCTCTACAGTGTCCCGGGAATGCCCCACGGACCTGGCGGCAGTGCCGCAGACCAGTTTGACCCCTTATCCAAGATAACTGAGTGGGTCGAAAATGGTATAGCACCCGGAACAATCACAGCGATTGTTCGAGAAGACAATCAGGAAGCGCCTGAAGCATTACGGGGTTTCACAAGAAAACTTTGTCAGTGGCCTGCAGTATCCCGATATATAGGACCAGATCCGAGCTCTGCCGACTCCTTTGCCTGCACCACCACATTGCGATAATTATGCAAAGAGGCTAGTTAATAAATTAACAAGCAAGCCCTATATAAGCCTGAAGACTCTGATCAAGACAGCATCCCTTTCCGGGCGTAAACTGTCCAGCGTACCAACATGGATAGACTGGTTAAGCCAGCCATATTCTTCTGGCGCAGTTATATGTATAAAAGAGAATCTAGGTTGTTCAGCTTGAGGGGAAATAATAACCTGATTACGCACGGTGAATATTGCACCATCATCGGTTTGTAATTCATATAAGGCATCAAGGGTTCGAACCCCGTCTCCTCTCAACAGTTGCCTGTCTGCGCCGCCAGCAAGCACCGTCCCGCGAATATTGGGCCCTTCAAATGTGCCTCCGGTAATCGGCACCATGGCTCTTTGACCAACGGGCCCTTCACCTAAATCTATGCCGGGTTCTATATCAACAATCGCTTCATAGACGAATTCTGTTTCGGGGTAATTAAATGGAATTTGAGGTACCAGTGGGGGTGACACTTGCTGCGCTTTAACTGCTCCGGCAGCCAGAGTCAGGCCTGCGGCACCCAGCAGCATATCTCTTCGATTAAAGCTCAGGGCTGATTTTTTATCATCACTCATAATAGTTCTCTCTTTTTTTTTAATATCAAATAATGAAATAGAATTCAGAGTTATTGTTGGCTTTTAGTGCAGGCGCCAAAAACGAATAACCACACCATTAGGATAGCGTTCACCGGTTGCAACAAAGATAGATCTCATTAGCCATTCAAGTTCTGGCGCACTGGTTTCAAACTTGGGGATAGCGCGAAAATATATTTGCGACTGGTCCACCACTTCTCCAGCATTAAGACGGCTAATCACCTCAGGTGGCGCATGCCTGATGCCGACATTAGACACGTAAATTAAATCACCTGAATCAGTTTCCAAGGTATAACGGGCATCAATGTCAGTAAAACCATCTTCACGGATAATCTGCCAGTCAGCACCGCCAGGTACAACTCGACCTTGGATTCCAGGACCTTCGAAACTACCACCCAGAATATCCACAATACGTCTGGTGCCATTCGGCAGCAGGCCAACCACTGTCGGATCAGCGACCTCTACCAAGACTTCAAACGCAAAACTTAGTTCCGGAGCAGCAGGTATGTCCTGCGCCTGTATACTGGCAATAAAAAAGCTGTTCACTAAACTTAGCAGCAGGGTAATCGATTTCAGTTTATTCATCATTTTCCTCAGACTTATATTTAAACCAGCACTTATCAAGGAGCTACACAGCTAAAGTTAGCAGCATTTTCAATATCTCCGCTACCGTTATATCTGGCAACTTCAGGGAAAGCACATAAAGGGCGTGTGCGCTCAGGCGACCAATCTGCTGGTATTTCAGCATTATTGCCACGGGCTGAAGCGATGACACGATCAGGGGTTTCACCCTGTTCAACCCAGGCTACCAAGGCCTCGAACATATTAAATTGATCAGTACTGGGGCCGCTTGAACAATGGCCCATTCCGGGCACCAGATACAGTCTGGCAAATTCATCCGCATTACCTGCATTTTGAGCATCTAGCGCTGAATACCAGCGGATAGTATCGTCAGGCGAAAATACGCCATCTGCCATGCCGTGATAAACCATTAATTTAGAACCATTATCTCGTAAGGTCGCCATGTTATTTGGGTTAGGCGGCGTCATAAAAGACATTGGAGACTCTGTATAAAGCTCGTTCGTGCCATAGATTTTAGGCGCATCGGTATCCATATCAAAATTCATCGCAAACTGATATCCACCTTGTTCTCTAAACATATCTATATCGAAAGGCGGCGTAGTGAAAATTGCAGCCGTTGCACCAGGGTCACGATTCTGGCTTTGTGAAGAGTTAAATTTCCAGCCAGCCCAACTCTGCCCAGCCATACCTGGATCATAGGGGAAACTGGTATATATTGGCTCTCCAGCTGAATTACGAGCACCGCTCATAATATTACTAAGCACTGTTCTCTGATCGTCAGTTAAACAACTACCGTCTCTATCTGCAGTACAGCTTGGCACATCCCTTTCTAGTTCAAAAGCTGCCCGACAAGACATGGTATCGCCAACTATTCCATCAGTTAAGCCATCCAAGCCGTCACAACGTTCAAGCACACTGCTGGCTATCAGGTCTCTTTCTGCTTGGGTGAAAGCGCTGCTGATATCCGGGTCGCCATTTTCATTTAATGAGGTCGCGACTAATGAAAATTGCTGAACAGCATAAAGTTGTGCAACTGCCGCTTGGGGAAGGTTAAAGCCGGGATTGCCAGCAAGAATTCCATCATACTGATCGGCGAATCGAGCCGCGGCAACCATGCCATGACGTCCACCATTTGAACATCCGGCAAAATAAGATCGATCCGGGCCTTTCCCATAAGCTTCTGTAATTAAGGTTTTAGCCATAGGGGTCAAGCTTGCAACAGCATTGTAGCCATAATCAATTCGCGCCTGAGGATCAATACCAAAGAAAGGTGCTGGGCCCTGGTGTCCTGCATCCGAATTGATCACCGCATATCCTAATTGCAAAGCTGTTGTCGTTTGACCACCACCCAGATTGCCTGATGCTGTATTAACAAATCCATCGACACCTCCGTTAGCATGGTAAAAAAACCGTCCATTCCAATCTTCAGGCAAGCGCATTTCAAAACCGATAGCGTAAGTGTTGTTATCGATTGGGCTTACTCGTTCATTCATTTTCCCGGTTATGAGACAGTGTGCAGCCGCTTCACTACTTCTGCCTCTGCCTTCAGCTACGGGGCCGGCAGGAATTGCTGTGACGCTGGTAATCACTGTCTGATTAAAAGAAAACTGAGAACTTAATGCTTCGCAATTCAGTAAACTGCTCCCAGTGACTTGAGAGATTGCTGCAGACATTGCACTTGGCATTTCATTACTCGAAGTTACTTCTACTGTTGGGGCGTCAACAGCAGAATCATCTCCACTACAGGCTGCTATTAAAAGTAGGAAGGGAATAATTAAAAATATTTTTAAATTTTGAACTATGTAAGATTTTTTTATTATATCCATTTGCAACCTCTAAAATTATGTATTTGGTCCCAGCTTAAGACAATCTATTCTATCTAAAATAATTACTTTGTCTTATTGAAAATGACTATATCGAATGTTATGCTAAATAACAATAATTATTAAATTACTTTAGGTGTGTTTTATGTCTTCAGATACCGTTACTTATGTCATTGAAAAGCGAATAGCTTGGGTTAGTTTCAATCGTCCAGAAAAGCGTAATGCAATGAGCCCCGAGCTCAATCGCCGAATGATGGAAGTGCTAGATGAACTGGAGCATAGTGATGATGTGGGTGTTCTCGTATTGACAGGCGAAGGCACTGCCTGGACAGCTGGTATGGATCTCAAAGAATACTTTCGTGAAACTGAAGCTACCGGACTCGCTGGTATACGCAAAGCCCAAAGGGAATCATATGGCTGGTGGCGTCGACTGCGTTGGTATCAAAAACCGACTATAGCCATGGTCAATGGCTGGTGTTTCGGTGGCGGTTACGGACCTCTATATTCCTGTGATTTAGCGATTGCTTCGGAAGATGCAAAATTTGGCTTGAGTGAAATTAACTGGGGCATTTTGCCTGGTGGCGGAGCAACTAAAGTAGCGATTGATCTCATGCCTATGCGTGATGCAATGTACCACGCTCTCACTGGTGAAAATATTGACGCTAAAAAAGCCGCTGAATGGAAACTGATTAACGAAGCCGTTCCAGCAGATCAGCTAAAAACCAGGGTCACAGAATTATGTAATGTATTGCTGCAAAAGAATCCAGTTGCTCTGAAAGCTACCAAAGATGCTGTTCGTCGTGTTAAAGAAATGACCTATGACAATGCTGAAGATTATCTGGTTCGAGCTCAGGAAGCTGCAAATAGTTACGACAATGAAGGCCGCAAAGAAGGTATCCGCCAGTTTATTGATGAGAAGTCCTATAAGCCCGGTCTTGGCACTTATGATGTTTCTAAACAGAAAAAATCCTGATTAAGGAGCACATCAAATGAATGGTGCAGCAGATCTACTCGGCTTCCATGCTCGTTTCAGAGCAGATGAAGTCGTTGCCATTGATTTACCTAGAAAGAGACATTGGACTTATGCTGAACTAGACCTAAGTTGTGGGCAATGTGCTTCGGCTTTAAAAAAACATGGAATCCAGCAAGGTGATCGACTTGTCTGTCTTGCTAAAAACCGCGTAGAGTTGATTGCCCTTCATCTAGCCTGTGCGCGTATTGGCGCCATTTATGTCCCTCTCAACTGGCGCCTCACCACAACTGAAATTAATTCATTAATTGCAGATGCTGAGCCTAAACTCATTATTGGTGATGACTTATTAGAAACTGCCGGTCTGCAAGGAATTGACCTTGAAAGCTTCCTGCAACAGTCCGCTACGCTCGACGCTATGCCCTATCACTTCATAGACAGCGATTTACCGTCTTTAATTTTATATACCTCGGGCACTTCCGGAAAACCTAAAGGCGCCCTCCTCAGCGAGAACAATCTGACCGAAACAGCTATTAATTTTAGCCTTGTTGGCAAGTTCAGCAGTAACAGCGTGGTAATGAGTGATGCCCCGATGTTCCACATTATTGGTCTTATTACCGCAATACGACCAGCGATGTTACAAGGTGCCAGCTTTGTTGTTTCCGATGGCTTTGACCCCGCTCGGACGCTTGAGCGCTTGGCCGATTCCAAATTAAAGGTCTCCCACTATTTCTGTGTGCCTGTGATGGCGGATTTAATAAAAGCAGAACCTGCCTACACACCTGACAAACTCAAAGGGCTTACGGCGATTTTCACCGGTGGCGCGCCCTATGCGGAAGCTAAGATTCAGGGCTGGGTTAAGGATGGCGTAGCGGTCGCCAATGGCTTTGGTATGAGTGAAGCCGGAACAGTATTTGGCATGCCTCCTGATATTGATCTGATTGCAGCTCGACCCGGTTCGACCGGGATTACTACATCAAGAGTAAAAGCCCGCATTGTTGATAGCGACGGTGAAGCTTGTCAGGCTGGGGCATCAGGTGAACTGCAGTTAAAAGGCCCCAATGTCACTTCAGGCTATTGGCGCAGACCAGAAGAAAACACCAAGGTTTTCACAGAAGATGGCTGGTTTTGTACAGGCGATATTGCCCGCTGCGATGAAGAAGGCTATTTCTGGATTGTAGATCGGCTAAAAGACATGTTTATTTCAGGCGGCGAAAATGTTTACCCTGGAGAAATTGAATCTTTGCTAGCACATGATCCTGCAATTAAGGAATGCGCGGTCATCGGCAGGCCAGATGAAAAATGGGGCGAAGTTGGGCATTTATTTGTCGTACTTGCTGACCCGAAATCCGACGCTGATGCCGACTCTTTTATTCAAAACCTCGACGGCAAACTGGCTCGATTCAAATTACCCAAGTATGTTAGTCTGCTGGACGCTTTACCTAGAAATGCCAATGGCAAAATTGTTAAATCTGCCCTTTTGGAAAAAATATAATAACAACAAGCTAGTCTAGCTGGAGAAAGACAATCATGAGCCAAGATCCCAGAACCATTATGAACGACAGCCCTATGTCTGTAATGCAGATTATTGCTGTTGCCATCACCATCGGTCTCAATGCACTGGATGGTTTCGACATATTGTCAATTGCCTTTGCATCACCAGGCATTGTTGCCGACTGGGGCATTCAGCCTGGCGCTATTGGCATAGTGTTGTCCATGGAATTATTAGGCATGGGTGTCGGCGCAATAACCCTTGGTGGACTTGCCGATAAAATAGGACGCCGGCATACCATTTTAATCTGCCTCGGCCTAATGGTTGTTGGTATGGGGATGGCTTCAACAGCTAATTCCGTTCTGGAATTGTCGATTTGGCGGATTCTTACAGGGCTTGGTATTGGCGGGATGTTGGCAGCAACCAATGCCACCGTCGCAGAATTTGCCAACAAGCGGCGGCGCACCCTGTGCATTTCACTCATGGCGATTGGTTATCCTATTGGCGCCACAGCGGGCGGTGCGATAATCGCTGGCCTGCTCGTTAATAATGACTGGCGGATCGTCTTTGAATTTGGCGCCATTGTCACTGCCTGCTTCATCCCTCTGGTCTGGTTTTTTGTGCCTGAGTCACCTGCCTTTTTAACCGATAAACAACCGAAGGGAGCGCTTGAATCGATCAATCGCACCTTTAAACGTATGGGCTTTAGTTCAATCCCAGCACTCCCGGAGCTAACCGCAGCTGAAAAAGCCTATTCTGTGAGTGATATTTTCAGCCCAGCACTGCTTGCCAAGACTGTCTTGATTACAATTGCCTATTTCACCCACCTGGCGACTTTCTATTTCATTCTTAAATGGGCTCCTGTCATTGTAGTAGATATGGGCTTTGCTCCAAGCGCAGCAGCTGGCGTGCTGGTTTGGGCCAATATTGGTGGAGCCATTGGCGGCGGCCTTCTGGGCTTGATCGCTTTGAAATACAGTATCCGAAAATTAACCATCGGAGGAATGTTTATTTCGGTACCAATGATAATCATTTTTGGTAGTGGATTTACCGAACTAGGCACGCTTTCCATCGCCGCAGCATCGGCAGGGTTTTTCACTAATGCCGGCGTTGTGGGTCTTTATGCCCTTATAGCAACATCGTTCCCCACGCATGTTCGTGCGACAGCAACAGGCTTCGTTATCGGGGTTGGTCGTGGTGGCGCATTTTTATCGCCAATCGTTGCAGGCTTTATGTTTCAGGCTGGACTGGGTTTACAAGCGGTCGCTGTATTCATGGCCAGTGGCGCACTTATCGGTGCAATTTCCCTGATTATATTAGGCTACAAGGTGTATCGTGGTGCTGAGCCTGCTGCTGCATAATAGACTAAAACTAAAGCCCCCCGGCTTGTTAAAGAGTTTGCGGACAGGAAAGAAAGTTTCTGCTTAGAGCTTATTGGTTTTAATCTGCTTGTTATTTTTTAGGCTAGTTGATCGCGGATAGTAAGCAATGAGCGGATTAAATTTTTTGGTTTCTCTATATGCGCAAAACAATAAGTCTCATGCTTTTCTAGAATTTGTGCTATTTGCTTAACCAATGAGTATCCTGCTTCACTCAATCGCAATTCCTGCGCTCTACCTCTAGTCTGAATATCCACTAGTTTTCGAGTTTTTAGCTCACTAATTAATGTAGAAATATTTGCTCTTTTTATTCCAAGGCTTTGCCCTAAATTGCTTTGATTAATCCCCGGATTATTAAAGATCATTATCATTGCCGAGGCATTAGTCGGAATCAAATCCAAAGCGGCCAAGTCTTTAACAAGTTTACTCATGGCTAGTGATGACGTGCGAACGATCAGAAAACTTAACTGCTGATTCTCTGCGGCTTGTTCAGAATTAATCACTTTTGGATCAAGCAAGCTCTGAGTGATTTTTAAGGCCTTATTAAGCGTCGAAATATCCTTGCCTGAAAGATGGAAAAAACAATTCTTTGCATGTTGTTCAAGACAAAGCAAAATCTCGGGCAAGAGCTTTATCCCCTTATCCGTTAATTTCACATATTGAGATCTGCCATCCAGCGAAGACCGAGATAAAAGTCCCCGTTTCTCCAAGCTGACTACCATCGGCGAAATGTTAGTTCTTTTTATGCCCAGCAGATGTGAAAGCTCCATCTGAATAACATCTTTGTTATTTGCCAGCACTAGCAAAATAGAAGCAGCACTAGGAATTAGCTCTAACTCTTTTAATACAGTGGTGAGGTCTGCTTGTATCAACATTGCAGCTCGTCGTAACTGATAGCCTATATGACTTTCTATTGGTTCTTTTAGAAAATTCATAGCCTTGCTTTCAGACAGCATAACAATATTTGCTCGGTATAACTAAGATGCTATTTGCTTCGATAATTATCATTCGAGGCTTATCAATTCCAGATTTATAGTGCTTATTATTTTCATTAGTGCTTTTCGATCCCGGACAGTTAGTTGTCCAAAGCAGCGTTCTTCGTTTTCTCTTATTTTGACTTCAATTTTAGCAGCACATTTAACACCGGCTTTAGTCAACTGGATACCTGAAGAACGACCATCTAGGGCCTCTTTCCTGCACAAGCTTTTCGATTCAAGACCAGCAATTAAAGGCGCCATATTAGCCCGGCGAATACCTAGGTGCTTACCTATCAAACTTTGCCTAACACCAGGTGTTGCCTGTACAAACAAGATAACAGTCGCTTCACTGGGACGAATATCTAATTCATTCAGTAACAGTGTCAAACTAGCCATAGAAGCAGCTGAAATACGACGTAAATGATAACCCAAATAGGGTTCCAAAGGATTAACAGTATCTAATATTTGACGTGGCTTTGAATTATTTCTCATATCTTCATTTTTTTATTTCAAATATTGTTTTAAAGGCAATGCATGATTGCTATATAATATAGCAATAATATTATAGAATGATTTTCTGTCAAGCTAATTAATTTTTAACTTATTAATTCTTATCTAAAGAGAGTTCAAAAAACCAAGAAAAAAAGATTAAGAGGAAGCTGCTATGAGTGAAAAGAAAACCGAAGATTCCAACGAATCAATGAGCGTCAAAGCTTTACGTTCAACAGGTAATCAAGCTTATGCAAAAGAATTAGCGGATATAGAAGTTGCAGAAAGAGCCGCGGATATACGAGGCGGCAAACGCTCAACAGGTCTAGTTCAACGCCTTATATATGGGCCACAACCTGCTTGTTCAGAAATGATTATCGAGTCGGTTGATGCAAAAAGCATTGCCCGTAATGAACAGATCATAGCATCTGCAAAGTCATGTCTGTCTCAAGGCAAGGCGTTTACCGCCGATGGAAAGTTATCCGATGAACTGCGTCAAACGGTAAATGAGCATAAGGTTTATGGCTACACTATTCCAAAAGAATATGGCGGACTGGAATCAAATTACCGGGAGCTTGCACAACTAGAAGAAAGTATTGCTGCAAATGGTTTAGGCGGTTTAGCGGTAGAAATTTCTGGCCAGTTGACAATAGGTGCTGGAGGTTTGATTGGCTATGGCAGTGATGAACAAAAGTCTCTCTTCCTCCCCCTGCTTGCTGAAGGACGCTTAATGGCATTTGGCCTCACTGAAGTGAAGGTCGGAGTCAACGCTAAAAAAGTCAGCGCCTATGTGGAGCTTGACCAAACAAATGATTGCTGGCGATTGTTTGCACATGGCGACAGCAGCAAGCTCTATATAACCAGCGCCACCCATGGCGGTTTAATGGCGGTGGTTGCCAAGCTAGGCAAAGAATCGCGTGAGTTAGGTTTATTCATCATAGAATTGCCAACAAGTGATAAACCAAAAAATGAACATAATGATTATAGTTTTTATTGCCAGTCTTCTGGCACAGAAGCTTTTCAAACGAATATAAATTCTCGTCTAAGTTTCGACAATTTTCCGATTTCAAAGTCTCAGCATATTAATGCAGACGGATTGGAAGTGTTGTTTTACAGCCTGGCCATGGGGCGCTGTATGTTATCCGCCATGTCAGCTGGGTTTCAGCGTTTGTACGCCAGTGAGGCAGTTAATTATGCCAAGCAACGAGATGGTGTTGGTGGTCGCGTTATTAATCACGAGTTGCCCAGGCTTTCTATTGCCAAGATTCTTGGTGGCGCTTTACAGTCACGTTCTCTGTGTCATTTATCCTTGCAGCAAAACCAGCAGCATATTAATTTAGCTGGCCTTAAAGACCTTACCAAGGCTGCGGCAGCCAAGTCCTTGCTTGATTCCTTAAGCTGCGCTGAGCGTGTTATAGGAGGACGTAGTTTAAATAAAGAGTCCCCTGTAAGCGCAACCCGAGCGACTGCTCATGCTTTCAGTATTGTTGAAGGAGAAAATGATTTGATAACACTTGGCATGGTAAGAGAAATTACATCTGATTTCGTAAGCTCATATATGGCAGGTATTTTAAGCGTATTGGATAAGGTTAATTCTGATTCCAGTGGCAATGCCGTTCCCGAAGATAAACGCATGCTGAGCTTAGGCCTCAACTCTTTTTTCAAATATCCCGGGCGCAGTATTAAAGCAATGTTAAATTTATTGATTAATAAAGATTTATGGCGACTACTTTACTGGATTAGCAAACATGTTTTTATAGATATCATTACACTTCCTAAACGCCTGCTGCCTGCTTCCTGGCGCACTCGCTACGCAAACATTCCCGCACCTTTGCAGGCATATGCAAAGTATGCCGAAGCACGCCTGCGTGACCAAAAGTGGACTTATCTTGGCTTGAATATTTTTTATCAATTAAACTTAACTAAAGCACAAATTCCCATGCTTGCATTTGGACAACGTATAGAGAATTTAGTGTCTTTACTGGCTGTTGTTTATACGAGTGCATCAGCCTCTGAAGATACTCAGGCTATAGCAGCCCTACAGGCTGAAATTCTTAAGCAAAAAATAAAACAGAATCGAGTATTAAGAAAACTCAGATCCATTGAAATGCTTCGAAAAAGAGTTCACAAGGTGTCTGATTTTATAAGCAAGAATCAATGTGAAATACTAAATAATTTAGAACCTCATCCGATTCCACATGCTTGGGATGAAGTTGGAAATTGAAAGTTGAAAGTTGAATGTTGAATGTTAAACCTATTCAAATTCAAGATGTCTGTTAGCTGCATCCAGGTCACAGAGTTCTGATGTAAACTCATGATCTCGGATTGCCCTGTAACGACCCGCCTCAACCCGAGATTCTGTAAGATACACAGGGTCGGTTAAGGTATAAGTAAAACTCATTTCAAAACCATCGTTTTCTAATTTATAAACTTCGGTAATATGTTTTTCGGTACTTGAATCGAGCCCTCTGGTAATCCCCCAAGGAGTTTGAGCGAATCCGCTCGTTTCAATAATCAAGCTGCCATCTTCGTCAATACGCCCATAAGAATAGCCAAGTTCATTAGGGGTATAGTCAGACGGTGGCGACGCCTGATCAAAATGAATCATACGTGTCTGAGGCGACATTTCTTTTTCCATCAACAATGCATTATCGGACCAAACCCAGCGTTGCGCATAAGGCCAGGTAATAATCCTTGGCACTGACAGAGGAATACAGCTTAAGTAGGGATCATCATTTAGATCGAAATTGGAAACTTGCGCCCGACCAAGCTCAGTGAGAGGTAATTCAGTCGGCGCATCAAAACCTGAGCCAACGAGCGCAGCTCGTAGAGCCGCCTCAGGAGAGACTGTCGACATCCGAGTCCACGTTGCTGAGAAATCAGTTGAGCCTAGTTGAGCGCGCCGATCAGGGACATCTGGGACAATGCCATCGACGCCTTCGGGCTCCCTGAACGAATAAAATAACTTTCCGTCACCTAGAACTAAATAGTCAAGCAGGGCGAAATTTTTGCTCTCATCTGTCGACGGGTTTGCCACAACGCGAACTTGATCACCGGGCGCTAAAGAATCTTGTTGCCAGCCATTACCTAGTAAACCTGAAACGGAATGTGACTCCAAGGTCCACTGTTCAGTTTCTCCTTGTGCATTAACAGCATCTACCACGATAAACACATGCGGGTTGCGCCACAGAAAATTAGATATTGTGCCTTGTAGTTCTATCGAGTTATCAAGCTGAAACATTGCTCGTGAATGGTGAGCGTACAGCGGCTGATTTACAGTTGTGGCTGTTAGTAGAATGATAGTCAGAAAGGCAAACTGTTTTATCATGATATTTATTCCCTTATATCTACTTAAAGTGTTAAGTGAAAAGTGAAAAGTGAAAAGTGAAAAGCAGAAAGTAGCAACTAGAATCTAGTTTGTCATTTTTATTAGTCGTTTAGTAATTGCTTCTTTAATTGTTAAGAGCGCCCTCTTCAATCCATTCTTTTATTAGCGATAGTTCTTCACTAGTTACTGCTTCTCCATCCTGCGGCATTTCTCCCGTTTCAATCATCTCAAGCATATAACTCGTTGCTGGATCACTAGGATTAATGATTATGCCAAATTCAGAGCCCTGCATAAGTTCTTCATAGTTAACAACTGTCAGCATCACTTCAGGATTCTCATCACCATGACATTCACTGCATTTATTTTTAAGAATCGGCAATATTTGCGTTTCGAAACTGATGCCTTCAGCAGATGCCAGCGGCAAGGAGCTAAAAGTAAAAATAACACCATTAAGAATTACTATATATATTTTTTTCATATATTTAAGTTGAAAGCATTTGGAATGTTTAATTTTAAATTCGTTATCAAGTTTTAATGCAACAAAACCCTACTAATAATTTCTCCTGAGAGTTTCAGGTTCGCAAGACAATAAGATCTCGATTAAAAGTATATGAAGGGAAATGTTTGGTTAACGAGCTTTTGATTTAACAAATAATGAGATCTAGTAGTACTAGTCATAATAATATTTACCATACGATGCGGAAAACATCTGGGCCTTTTCCTGTATCTGGATCCCTATTTGCAATTAGAGTTATTTCAGTTTCCACCTCATACATTGTAGAGAGCCCTTTGATAAGTCCAACAACAAAATTTTGAAGCCCTGGTCTATGTGTTATGTAATGTAAATCAAGACTGTTAACAGCGATATTATGAACTTCAAAAGTCGGAGGGATGAGCTCAGGAAATACCATACTTACTCTTGTATGAAAATTTGGTAGGTTTAATAAGAATTCTTTAAGATTATTGCCTCCTGCGCGCATTAGTCCACCATAACCTTCCATGGCTGTTACCAACACCCAAAATTTTCCAAATTCTATTAGAATTAGTTCGGCGTCAATATTTAGGTATTTACTTGACGCATCGACAAGATCATAAGTTATGCTATCAGGGTAAGATGTATTACTTAAAAAAAGATCCTCTTTAACGTTTGCTGCATTTTTGATAGCTTCCCACGCATCTTCACCGTGATCTCGTGTAACCATTTGTTGAATAGCTTTATTTACCATTCCATACATAATTTTAACCCTACATTAAAGATCGAAAGTATTTTGATTAATGTTTGTGGATAGAGGTATATAAAAATAGACTGTTGTGCCTAATCCATACGATGAATTCACTCTTAAATGGCCTCCAATTTGCCTAATGTATCCTTGTACAAAAGAAAGCCCCATTCCTTGAGTAGTCTTTATTTTAGTCGTATAAAAAGGGTCAAATATAAGATTCAGATTATCTGTTTTTATTCCTTTTCCATTATCTTTTATGCGAATACAAATATAATCAGAGGTTTTAATATCTTCATCTATTAATTCTTGTTCAAGAGCAACATAAGTGTCAATTTTGATGGAGGGGCTTTTTGTATTTACTAACGCTTCTGAACTATTTTTTAAAATATTAATAAGGCAAGTGGGAAATGCTTTTTTATCACCTTCCATTATTAAAGGTAAATGACTTAAATTTAGTGTAATTATAGATTTATCAATATCTTGATAATCATCTTGATGAATCACATTATAAATAAGTTCATTAATGTCATAATTTTTCTTGGAGAGGTATTGCTGACCACTGAAGGAAAGCATTGAATTTGTAATCTTACTAATTAACGTTGATTGCTCATCAATATTTTTTAAAATTGTTTTTATTGACCCTGTTTCATCTTTAACCAGATCGGCTGCAATATAATCAATTGCTTCATCAACATTAGTGTGAATTCCTTGTAGTAAATCATTAATTTGGTGTGCAATTTGGCCAGTCAACAAACTGACTGCCATTGATTTTTCATTTTCTCTCATAATAGATTCAAGTTTTAATTCATTAGTTATATCTCGAAAAACATGACAGTAACTTTTAACACTATTGTTCAAGTCTGTTATTGGGGAAATTGTTAATTTGATAATATTTTCATTTACTTTATCGTTAGTATTTATTATTTTTGTTTCATATCTCTGACCACTGATTAGATTTTGGTTGTCATATATTCCTTCTAACTGAAAAAGATCGCAAAGATTTTTTTTATCATAATCATCAATTTTAATACCTGTTATATTCTGGACTCCCTCATTCCAGATATTAATATTACCATTTAGGTCTGTCATCAATATACCAAGACAAGTACTGTCCAGTAGAGTCTGTAGAGATTTTTCACTTGTATCTAATAATTTAACTGCTTCCTCTAATTGAGTTTTCTTTTTATCAAGCATGACTCCATATTCTTGCAAATCGGAAAATGTTTGTTTTTGCAACTGAAGAGCCATCAACATGTCACCCATAGAATCATGACTAGAAAAATCAGATAGATCTAACTTTAGATCTTTCAATTCTTCAGCTGAAGTTACCCAAGGAATACCAATAATAGCGTAAATATCATCTTCAGGAATATATTCAAATATTACGCGCATTTGCAGTAATGAAGATTTATTTTTTAGAATATAGAAGTCAATATTTTTATAATCATCAAATATTTTATCAACATTTAATTCAATATTTTTAGGTAGAACTACTTCAAATAATTCTCTTATATCTTTTTGATAAATATCCGGCATCACCTTCAACAAACTTACTCCTGAAGAAATGATTGAGTAGCTTTTATCAAAGAGAACATGAAAGGGGAAAAGCTTATTAAACAAAATATTGTTTATAGCCACCCCTTGGCTCTGATTATAATCTGTCGTCATATTTGTGTTTATTTCTATTGAATTATAATTAATATTTTTGAAATTAAATTATCTTTGAAGTTATTGAGTATTTAAGGCGATAAAAGTTTTGGGGAATAGCAACCCTATACAATATGTACGCCGATATCCGAAACCTCTTTTAGCTGGAGTTTATTTTCAAAATTACAAGCGATATTTTATAAAATTTATTTGAACTATATATATCGAAAACGAACGAAAAAAATAATAGGGCAATTTAAAACTTATCAGGCATGTATTCAATGATTGCCTTATAATTGCAAACTGGAATATGAATTCTAACTCCTACATTTACATAAATAATAACTTTACCACACAGACACACCCCTCCCTGCAGAAAAAATCAGGAGAATTTTATAATTTTTCACAAGAGAATAAATGCGGATTCACAAGTTATTCATCATATAAAAAGCTTTTCCAAAAAACACGTACTTGTTCTGTCGATATATTGAATTTTTAGAAAGATAGCTCTGAAATATTAAATAGATTAAGTATATTTCAAATTATCAACAAAGATATTTTTATATATGCAGGATTTCAAATTTTTTTCAATTATTGATGTATTTTGCATATTATGGCAGCAAACAATGCAGCTCCTCTATCGATAACCGCCTGAGCTTGATCATGAAAAGGCGCTTGATTTGATCGAACGCATTCACAGGAATACCGAGTCTCATACAATCAATTTTGAAGGTAAAAGTATTAAAGCAAGCATCAGCTTGTGTCTATCCACTTACTCAGAACATTGTGACGATTCTGAAAAGCTCATAAAAGCTTGCGATGATGCCATGTATGCAGCCAAGAAAATGGGCGTAATCAGGTTAAGTTAGCAGGTCAAAAAACTAAAATTTTAGGATTTATCGACAAGAGCATCAATTTACCAGTGTCATGATACTGTCACCACCCTAATTCAGCAGCTCCTCAGCCACCGCAAGTCCAGCCTTTGCACATTCATCGTCCATTGGCTGGCTTGACCCCGAACTCGCTACGGCGCCGATAATCTCACCATTGTACCGAATGGGCACGCCACCGCCGAGCGCGAGAATCCCTGGAACATCACGTTGCGCGCCTCCCATCGGATCTGCTGCTGTGTCTTCCTGAAACTCGAATGTCGTGCGACGAAATAGCACCGCTGTCTGCGCTTTACTTTGAGCCATTTCGATGGTCAATGGATGTGCCAGCTCATCACGTAACACGACCAGCAGATTACCCGAACGGTCTATCACCGCTACTGAAGTATGGAATCCCTGAGAAGTGCAGGCTTCCAGTGCTGCCTCGGCGATAAGCTTTGCCGATGAAAGTGGTAAGATAACTTGGCTTGAGACTCCTTGAGCAAAGGTAAGCGAAGACATAAGCATCATTCCGAGTATCGATGGTAATACTAATGTTTTTTTCATTTTTTCATCTCCGATTTTTTTTCGAGCTAGAGTATAAGGCGAACAAACATTCACTTACAAACGCGCTACCACCTCTAGCTAAATATGAAACACTTAGATAAGAAACGATTTGTAAAAAAGAAAAATCTCGAAGCTTAAAACCGAACACCATGCTTAAACACCATTTCCGGGTCTTGTAATACACTCATGTTTTGCAAAGGGTTTCCATGAACTACTATCACATCCGCTAGCTTTCCGGCCGTCAGAGTACCGACTAAATCATCAACGCCCATAAGCTGAGCAGGTAATGCTGTCGCTGCATAAATCGTTTGCATCGGGTCAATACCCAGGACATTAACCCAGGTCAGCATTTCCTGCCACATGGCTTGCGCATGTGGATTTCCGCTCAGGCCACCATCCGTGCCGACCAAGAGTGTTACGCCCGCTTCTTGCAACTGGGTGATTTTACGTTTGACTGTATCAATTGAAGTGACTCTGGGATTATAGCTTTGCAAGGCAGTTTGTATGTCTTCAATAATAGCTTGAGGTAATCCCAAGTAATTTTCAGGATCGTCGAGCAATTCCAGATCTTCTATAGCCCTACCCGCTCGGAGTTGAATGCCGACTGTTGGGGTCCAGTAGAGTTCGTTACCACTGGCTAAACGGGCCCTTATCAAACTCATCACACTGTCCGGGAATTCATCACTGGCTGCGCCGATATGTTGAAATTCGTCAATATTACCCGCAAGGCCAATTTCTATTTCCGCATCGGTTCTGCCATGAGCGGTCACCAGTAAGCCTTGAGCATGAGCTATATCAGTCACAGTACGAACATCGTCAATACTAAGCTGCTCTGCCCCACTTATCTTCAGTATGTCCGCTTCAAGCTCGACTAAAGCCCTTGCTTCGGCCATCGCATTAGCTGTGCCGGAAATATTGCGTCGGTAATATTGCGCCCATTCAGGGAAAGGTGAGGCCAGCTGCGGCCCAGAGGCATACAGTGTTGGGCCAGGAATTTCATTACTAGCAATTTGTTGTCTTATTTGAAAAATCGCTTCCGGCGGTGCGCCCAGATCACGAGCACTGGTGACACCAGACTGCAGCAACTGTAAGGCCGTTGCCGGCATAATGGTCTCAGCAAATTGATCAGTATAAGTTTGATGCCAATAAGGAAAATTTGTATGCCCCGCGTACAGTAAATGCACATGCATATCCCATAACCCCGGCATCATCGTTCTGCCTTCTGTTGAAATGACTGCATAGTCTGTAGGTATGGCTAAACTTCCAAGCTGACCGACTGCCTCGATTACACCGTTATTGATTAACAGGATCGCATTGTCTAATGGTGCCGCCCCAGAGCCATCGATTAAAGTGCCTCCGGTCAGAGCAAATTTAGTTCCTGTTGAATCAACAGTTACAGAATTCTGAGCCATCAATGCCGGTGAACAGACCAAGCCAGTAACTAAAACTAATAACTGAGAAATAGATTTAATTTTGAACATAATACTTTTCTCCAGGGATAAAAAAATTCACAGGGAAGGCCTGTGAATTTTTCCGGTACAAACGTATTATTAAAAATTATTCACAAGCAAATTAACGTAAAAATGCCGGACAACCCGCAAAAAAGTTACCACTTTCTTCACGTTCCCCGCACCAGTCTTTTACGCGCTGAATACCAGGATTGACCATGTCAATGACCTCATCATAAGTCATGACGCTCATATGCACAGGCACATTGATCTCAACATCAAGTCCACGATAGGCAATGTTATCTAGCCAACTGTCACCCCACCATTGCAGATCTTCCGCCGCTGTCGCAACATCAGCTTCGATAATCATTTTATGCTCGGGAATATAGGCAAATAAATTATCAGCGGTATGGTTATTGTTGATCGTATGGTAGAGCTCAACGCGCATGGTTTCGTCTTCAAGAATCATACTGTCATCCACAGGAATAAATTCCAGCTGCTCGCCATTACGTTCTAGGTCATCCGGAAAGTTCGGTGCCGGATGTGAGACCATCTCTTCAAAAATTACGCCATTATTACGCCGTGAAATAACCGTGAGTCCTTCTGCCACTCCTTGCCGTAAACCACGGGTGTGATCAAAATGATGATGTGACACTATCACTTCAGTGACCGGCTTTTCAGGAACAATTGTTCTTGCCAAAGCCACTACAGCACGAACGCGATCGATACCACCACCAACTTCATAAAGGGTCATGTGATCGGCAAATTCTATAACCATCGTGCCACCGGTAATACGCCAGATACCTCGAGCAACTGCTTCGATTTCCAGTGAATCCGGATTAAAGCCTCCTGGTATCTCCTGAGCCAGAACGGACGCCGGTGATGATAAATCCTGAATATCACTGTCTACATAATAGCCATCTACCCACATTTTCAAATATTCAGTATTGCGCCAATCCAGTTTGCTGTTGTAACCCAAGGGGAGATAGACCCCATCATAAGGAACGAAGCCACTGTAATGCGTTGTATAAGTGACTTCACCCAGATTTTGATCTGGACCTGCCCAGCTAATCCAGGCGGGCAAATTCATTGGTGGACGAATTGCCAAAGTCAGCTGATCACCTTCATCGAGGGTAATATCAACCAGTGTCAATCCGCCTTCCTCACGACGATTACTGACCCTGTCATCTGATTCAAGTGCAGCTCGAACAGTCACTAGCGGGTTGGTGTACATCCACATGCGTAGATCACGAACCTCTGCTTCGCTGCGTCTACTTGCGACACCCGCTTCGTTGAGGTTATAAGCCACGTCACCATCAAGGCTGCCATCCAGTATTTGCCGTCTCAGTGCAAAGTCATGGCCTCGGTAAATCGCAAAAGGAAACAGGTCGTTGTTGCGTTCCTGTTGGTAGTACCGATTATTTTCAAGATCGTAGATACGGCGTAAATCATTGGCCTGAATATATTTCTGGGGGGCATTTGGTAAAGCGGTGATATTCCCGCCACCATTCTGATACGCATAATGTGCGTAACCCATCATGGTGATATTGCGCACAGCACTAATACGCTCAACACCACCCATGGCTTCCGCCACCGCTACGATAGCTTCTTGTGCAGTGCTACCAGGAACATTTCCACTGGCAGCGGAATCCATCACACTGGTTGCGGGGCTTGCTGCCGCCATTGCAGAACTGTCTGACATGGGAACCGTTGCCTGTACTGGCATTTCAGTTTCTGGAGCGCAGGAACAAAGCAATAAAATTATAGGAATTACAATAAACAGATTATTTATTTTCATTATTAAAACCTCATTTTTGTATTAGTATTTTTTATTAAGTTTTAAAAGCGTTCTTTGTGTACAGTGCAGCATATAAAATACACTTCTTACTTAAAGCCTGATTAAAAGAGAGTCATGGTCTTTTAATTTTCCCTAATTCCACAAAATTTCAACAAATTTAATATTAGTTTAGCGACAATCAATCGGATCCCAATTATCACCATTCGCTTCATATTTAAAATTGGTGCTGGTAATCCAGTTCTGACGCAAATAAACAGGATCACTGACTACACTAGTAATGATTAACCAACGATCTCCGTTTGGGGCATCAATAACTTTGTAATAATCTTCAATAGTTGTCTGATCACTATACGGCACTCCATTACGTTGTAAAAAAGCCGGCATCAGATTTCGGGTATATGCTTTTAAATTACCACCTTCAAAACTTGTGACCTGCGGACCAAAACCCATCCCACGTGTCTGGCGTTCTTTATGCCAGCTTGCAGTTGTATAACCCTGCAAACTTGAAGTTGCATTTGTTGTAGAAGCTTCATCGTTGAAATGCAACAGACGAGTTTGCTCACCGGCACTAAAATCTATACGCAAGGTTTCTTCATCTGCCCAGCTAATATGTAGACGCCCCGGATAGCGCAAAATGCCAGCGCCACCAAACGCCAGACAGGATTCCACTTCATTATCATCCGGCCTCCAGGCTTCGGCTAATTCTCTGCCTGCCTGATTAAGAGGCGTGCCATTATCTGTATCACCTGGTTCTGCAACCATCATGCGCCAGCGCCAATCTTCAGTAACAACTGATACCCAGTAGCCTGTCATATCAAAAGCAGCTGCTTCCTGCGAGGAAGGAGCTGGGCCTGAAGGACCTCCACGTTGAGCTAAAGCGTTGACAGAAATCACTGACAAAAATACCAAAAAAAATGATCCTATCGTTTTAAAATTTATTATCTTTTTCATTGCTTCCTCCAGTAAAACGGTACGCTTTACCTATAATTCTTTAGCTATAATTCTTATTGGCTCAATTCTGCATAAATGGTTTCGATAAACTGCTCAGACGTCCAGAAACCTGTATCTGAACCGTACAAGGGATCATATTCACGGCTTAAACGCGCGGTTTTTACCTCTTCCAGACTTAAACCACGCGCTATCGCATCTTCGATCCTTTCATAAATAATGGTGAGCATATCCCGGTAGTTAACCACTTCATATTCATCGGTGATCCTGCCGTGTCCAGGAATGACATAGGTGCCTCCCTGTTGGTTGGTGTTCGGGATAATAATCGTCAGCATATTATTTAAGGCATCAATAAGGCCTCTAACTGAACCACCATTTGCCACATCAATAAAAGGGTAGCGCTGTATTGTAAATATATCGCCGGCCACCAGAACATTGGATTGACGGAAAAATACCAGACTGTCTCCCCTCGTATGTGCGGCGGGCTGGTGTATTAACTGTACTGATTCGCCATTGGCATAGAATTCCATTGACCCAGCTGTATAGGTATTACCCGGCACAGCATCCAGATCAACTTCATCGGCAGTCACCAATGGAATCATTACCTCGATATGGGCGTAAATTTCAGCCGGATCAGTGACGGCCCGGCCTCCAGAATTACTTGAACCAAGAATATTTCCTGCGGCAGCCACTTCAGCATTACCACCAATATGGTCAAGGTGCCCATGGGTGTTTACGATCCAATGAATAGGCACATCAAAGTTTTCTTCAATCAGAGCAATCAGCTCATCGCTGGCGGCTTTCAACTTGGTATCGACAACAAGCACTCCTTGCTCACCTACCAGCAAGGCTGTATTTCCACCGCCACCTGCAACAAGATAAACATTACCCTGCACGTGTAATAACTCCAGTTCGAAATCGTCATTTTGTGCGGACACGTTCAGACTTACTAACAAAGTCATCAACAGCAGAAAATTACCAAGTGTTTTTGTCGTATCTTTTTTGCTAATTAGTTTTGTATTTTGTTTCATAAAATTCAACATGAATAAATTCCTATCCTTACAGACAATTACTCTGACAGCTCTTTAATAACATTCATATATTCTGGATAAGTCGATTCAGCACCGCCGCGAGTCGCCTCAAAAGGAATGTTATAGCGCTCAGAAAACTCGGTTAAATATTCATTTTGCCCGGGTAAAATATGCGGCACAAAATCGGGAGCTAGTCCAACTTCATCACGATATGAGCAATCATAAGGAATCATCTGATAACCCAGTTCGATTTCAAAATCTCTGCTTCTGATTAGCGGTTCTGTCAGGTAGATCGGATCATCAATGATGCTGACCCAAGTCAGAATATTGCCATTACGCATAAAATATTCTGTAAGCGTAGCTTGGTCACTGCGTTGTAGACCATTACGCCGCGTCCAGCCTTCTTTTATATGAGTTGTTGTGACGACTAACATGTCTCCATGCCATACTCCTGTCGAAAAACCTTGCCAAGTATGTGGAGCATATTCGGATGGATGAGGGCGACCATCCAACCAAATTGTCCTGATGGGAGTCATCCAGCCCATCACCAGCTTATAAGCATTGGTTTGCCAAGTGCTTTCATTGATATCTCTATAAATCAGCATACTGCTGAAGCTGGGTCCATAATCTGCCGGATGAGGCTCACACTGATGCTCTAATACAGACCATTTAGTCGCTGTCCAGGTATCTGCCTGAAAACGTGCAGCATCTGTTATGGGCAGCCCGGTATAATCCCCAACCTCAGGCCCGCCACCGCGCTCCACATCATCCTCATGTCGGCGAGTTCCCCAAGGACCTGCTATATCAACCTGAGCAATTACTTCGCAGCTCATAACTGAATAAATTAACAGACAGAATAAAAGTTTTTTTAAATCCATTTTTATCTCCAAACAATAATCTTTACGGTCGTATAGTTATAACTGTTCCTAGCAATTCGAAAATTGACCGCAAAGATATCAGATTTTAGTTTTAGTTTTTAGCTTTTATAATAATCAAAGTGCAAGGGGAAAGCGCGAACCCTGATTAATCGCCGCGTAATTCCCTTCTCAATATCTTACCCACAGTTGATTTTGGTAATTCGTCTAAAAACTCAACATACTTTGGCATCTTGTATGCGGTAAGTTTGTCTCTGCAATAGTCTATGATTTGTTCTTCGTCTAAGTCCACACCCGGCATTTTAACAACAAAAATCTTGACCGACTCACCGGTAAGTTCATGCGGTATACCAATACAGGCATTTTCAAGCACACCCTCACAAGCTGCGACAACTTCTTCAACTTCGTTGGGGAAAACATTAAAGCCGGATACAAGAATCATATCTTTCTTGCGGTCTACAATTCGGAAGTAGCCTTTTTCATCAACTGTCGCCATGTCGCCAGTCCGAAAAAAACCATCTTCAGTAAAAAATTCCTTGTTCACATCTTCTCGATTCCAATAGCCCAACATCACTTGGGGGCCTTTGGCGCACAGTTCTCCAGGCTCACCAATGCCTACTTCATTACCATTCTCATCACGAAGGGATATATCTGTAGAGGGTAAAGGTAAGCCGATCGATCCAGTATATTCCTCAGTATCAGCTTTATTTATGGTCAATATTGGCGACGTTTCCGATAAGCCGTAGCCTTCTGAAATTGACGTGCCGGTAACTTGTAACCACCTTTCAGCCACCGGACGTTGTACTGCGGCGCCACCACCAATGCAATGTTTAAATTGAAAAGGTAACTGAGCAAAACCTTCCATTTGCGGCCAGCCGTTGTAGAGCGTATTGACACCCGGCATAAGGCTAATAGGCCATATATTAAAAGCCTCGAATAAAGCATCCCGGTCCGTTGGGTTGGTAAGCAAAACACTGTGCGCGCCTTTTATAACGCTACTAAAGAAATTAATCATCAATCCAAATATATGGTACAAGGGAAGTGGTGCTAAAAAGACCTCCTTTAGCTTTATTTCACTATTCTAGGAATAAAAATCCTACACTATGCTAGTGTTTTTTTGGCTATCTTAATAACAATTTGTTTTCGATGGCGACATATTTTGATGCTGCTTTGATTAATGAGTTGGCAGTAAGAAGACGAACGCCATAGACTTCTACCGGAATTTTATAATCCGTTTGAATTTTCGTCACTAACAAATCGAAATCGCCATCCCCCGAAGCTAGTACCACTACATCTGCTTCTTTTGCGTATTCCATTGCATCAAGGGTAATCCCAACATCCCAATCGCCTTTGGCAGAACCATCTGACCTTTGTATATACGGTTTTAGTTTTACCTCAAAGCCTATAGCTCTAAGAATATTTTGAAATTGTCTTTGTTTTTCGTCGCCCCGGTCAGTGGTATAGGCAATAGCTTTGATGACGTTTCTATTTTTCGTCACTTCTGCCCAAAACTCGTTGTAGTCGAAATTACAATTATGAGCTTGCTTTGTTGTGTAATAAACATTCTGGACATCAACCAAAATAATAACGTTTTTCATTGTTTCTCCATATCCGAGTACCACGACGAATAAGCCTAAAGCTTAATATCATCAGCAAATATCAGGAAAATAATATTTATCTTTATGGCAGTATTATTTTAAAAACATTCAACAAAATACTTAGAATAAAGTAGCATTAATAGTTCGTCCTTTTCTAACTAAAGCAGCTAATTCAGCTCAGCTGTTTAACTGCGCGACGATGATTAATTAATGGTGGGATTATAAAAAGCATTGTCAGCGCAAAAAAGAAAATGCTGACAGTTATAACGTTAGTGAACATTCCCGGCTCAACCACAGATGCAGCTATAGTAGGACCAATGGCTGTACCTAACATCTGACCGGCTACGGCATAGCGAATAACAAAGCCAGAGCGATCAATACTAGACAATGCAGCATAAAGATAAGGGTGAGTCATATTGTAGGCATAGTTAAATATACAAACTGCAAGGGTATAAACAAACAAGCCTATTGCACCGAACAACATATACATAGCAACTAAACATCCAAATACACCCACAATCAAAGGCCTAATCCTGCCGTGTTTATTACCAACTAAAACCGCCGTAAAGGCTCCGGCAGCGCCCATAAACTGACATAAGGTTAGTGCATTTGCTATTTGCTGTTCAGTACCACCACTGCCCATTCCAATTAAAAATAAGTAAGTCCAGATCGCGCCTATGCCCATGAAAAATACAAACACACTGATTACGGCCATTACTCTATAGAATGTCGGGGCAGTAATACTGTCGGCTTCTAAATTTGCATGCTCTTTTCCAGAACTTGGTAAATAACGCACAAACAAAAAAGTGAGGCTGGCAAAAAAAGCAAAGAAAACTAACAGCCCGTCCATGCCTATTAATTCAAAGGCCGTTGGTAGCAATATCAGCACAATGCCACCATAGAGCAGCACCCACATCACCATATAGGCGAAGTTCTTACCTGGGTTTGACGTTAAACCGAGGATGGTAAACCCCAGTGAGATCATAGTTCCAGCGCCAATACCTACCAATACACGTGTAATCGCAAACATCAGTGGGTCACTAAACAACAATGATGAAAGGTTGCCCGCAATCATCAGTACTGCAGAGATAGAAATGAGGTGATGCCAATTTAGGCGCCCTGTAAGAAAGGTTAGAAAGACCGTGGTGATCGCTATACCCCACATCTCGGCCGCAGCCACATAGCCCGCTTCCTGCTCTGTAAAGTTAAGTAGCTCTACCAAACCCTGCACAAATCCGGGCTGAACTATAAAAACGGACGGCCCAATAACACTAATAAGAATAGCTGAGGTGACAGCCATAGTGCTGTTAATGTCGATGTTTTGGTTTTTTTGATTCATTTAAATATAGCCTTAATACAACTTTAAATCTGATAACAACATTATTGTCGACATCATTAGTAATAAGATAGTTAAATAGTGTCACTAGCTGCTGAAAGTTAATAGTTACACTCAGGAAAAAAATGATGCGAAATACCCAAGAATGGCAGCAAGCCGATTTAGATAATTTTCTCCACCCCTTTACTGATTATAAAAATCTTCGAGATATTAAATCATCAATAATAGTCAAGGGTGAAGGATGTTATGTATTCGATAATGATGGCAAGCGCTTTCTTGATGGCATGGCAGGTTTAGCGTGCGTTAATATTGGCTATGGCCGCAAAGAGTTGGCTGATGTTGCAGCCAGACAAATAAGCGAATTAAGCTTTTTCAACAGCTTTTTTAATTGCACTAATACCCAAGCTATTGCTCTTGCTGAAAAGCTTACCAAACTAAGCCCCAAAGGGCTTAATCACGTTTTTTTTGCCAATTCCGGCTCTGAAGCCAATGACACTGCCCTGCGTATGGTACGACAATTTTGGGCGCTAGAAGGCAAACCCCAAAAGCATATTATTATTAGTCGTGATGATGCCTATCACGGCAGCACAGTTGCTGCAGGCGCTCTGTCAGGGATGCCTCCTATTCACGCCCAGGCCGCTCAACTAGAAGGCATCGTACATATTAAGGCGCCATATAAATTTGAATACGGGCGCGACATGACTGAAGAAGATTTTGCTAACCTTGCTGCAACTTGGCTCGAAGAAAAAATTATTGAACTGGGTGCAGATAACGTTGCCGCATTTTTTGGAGAACCTATTCAAGGAGCTGGAGGCGGCAAAATTCCACCTGCCGGATATTGGAACAAAATTCAGAAAATATGTAAAAAGTACGATGTCTTGTTAGTTTTAGATGAAGTAATCAGTGGCTTTGGCCGCACGGGCAACTGGTTCGCAGCAGATACCTATGATATTAATCACGTAGACATTATATGCACTGCCAAAGGTATAACTTCCGGCTACATTCCTTTATCAGCCGTAATGGTTAATGACAGAATCAGCAATACTTTAATTGAAAAAGGTGGTGAGTTTTACCATGGATTCACTTATTCAGGACATCCAGTTGCCTGTGCAATAGCATTGGAAAATATCCGCATCATGGAAGAAGAAAATATTATTCAACAAGTACGTGAAAGTACCGGCCCCTATTTTGCCGAACAGCTCGCTACACTTAACGACCACCCACTGGTCGGTGAAGTAAGGTCATTGGGATTATTCGCAGGCATAGAGTTAGTGAAAGACTCAAACACAATGGAGAAAATTTCAGATCCAGATGTATCTTGTGAAGTCTTGCGAGATTTCTGTCTAGATTTAGGCATTATTATCCGCCCTATTCATTCAACTATTTTTCTTTCTCCTCCATTAATTATCAGTAAAGAGCAGATTGATTTTCTAGTAAGCAACATACGCACTGGTTTGAACCTCTGGGCTGAGACCCTGCCTTGATATAACTTTATTTTCCTTATCAAGGGGATAGTCTACTTGGGGTCATACAGACAACTCGTTATAATGTGTAGAGTTCAAACTCAGTTTACAGAAATAAATACCCCCCAGATTCAGTAATTTGGAAGAATAAAGTGGGAAATAATTTCATCTCTATTCAGTAGGGTTGAGTCCATTCATCTTAAATCACAAAGCAACTAAGGAAGCTAAGCATGAGCGATCGGACCCACTTACGCGCGTACGGATTGCTCGTTTTTACAACCTGGTGCTGGGGACTTAATACCATTTTCAGCCGACTCGCAGTCGGTGAAATTTCGCCTATGCAACTGGTTATGTTTCGCTGGCTCGGTGTCATCGCTATTTTGTTAGTTTTCACTCGAAAACATCTTGTCCGTGATTGGCCAATCCTTCGTCAACACTTGTTGTTTTTGACGATTATAGGCAGCTTGGGTTTTACCCTATTCAATTACCTGTTCTACCTCGCAGGCCATCATACCAGCGCTCTTAATATTGGAATTTTACAAGGTTCGATTCCGGTATTTGTTTTACTTTGTAGCTGGCTGGTTTTGCGAAAGGGTGTCACTCCAGTGCAGGCTATTGGTATTTTGATTACACTTGTCGGCGTCATGATTATTGCTTCAGGAGGCAATTGGCGTGAACTGCAAGACTTGTCGATTAATCGGGGTGATTTATACATTATAATTGCTTGTTTCCTGTACGCGGTTTATTCGGTTGCTTTAAGTCGTCGTCCCAAAGCTAGTGCAATAAGTTTATTTACAGTTATGTCTATCGCGGCCTGGATATTTTCCTTGCCGCTGCTCGCTTTCGAAGTTCTACAACAGGGTTGGCAGGCCCCCACCAGCAATGGTTGGTTGATTGCGCTATTAGTGACAATTCTGCCATCGTTGATTGCTCAAATATTTTTCATTCAAAGCGTTGCCTTGATTGGCCCGAACCGTGCCGGTGTATTTATCAATTTGGTACCGGTATTTTCAGCAATCATGGCCGTTATTTTTTTACAGGAACGCTTTCAGCAGTATCATGCCTTTTCACTTGCTCTGGTTTTAGGTGGCATTGCTTTATCGGAACTGGGACGTCGTCGGCAACCAGTTTAAATTTCATGTCTATATTGATTTAGCTCACTTTACTTTTAAAGAAATCAACAACTCATCAAAATGGTCAGCCTAAACAAAATGGTTTGGCGATGTAAGGAGGTATTCGAAGATTTAAACCCTTGCAAACTTTTCAATGTGTGCTTGCAGCCTCAGAGGCCACGAGTAACAAAAAAATTGCTGGGGTGTGGAGACTGTTGAGAAAACTATTCTTTTTTCCTAATAACAGAGTTATCCCAAGTTAATAACTTTTTGAACTATAACAAGCCAAAAGCTGACATTAAGCTTCTTCCGCTAAGCAAAAGAGTGACCAGGAATACAGCCCCTCCAAGCAAGTTTTGTATTAAAGAATTCTTGTATTGTCCAAGCACCTTGGTATTCATTATCCACAATAAAAAAATTGTGATAATGGGCAATAAAATTCCATTGGCTACTTGAGCGAACCAAATGATACTGATAGGTCTGTAACCAGAACTTGCAACAGCTACTCCTAAAACAAGTATTGTTATCCAAATAAATTTAAACTTTATGTCAGATAAAGCGCTTACACCAGACCGTGTAGAATGCCCCAAAATTCCTCTAAGAGCATAGGCCGTGGCTAGTGGTGCAGTAACGGCGGAAGATATTCCTGCAGCAAACAAACCCGTGGCCATTAATATGCCAGAAAAAGGGCCAAACATAGGTTCGAGTGAAGGAGCTAAATCAGCAGCAGAAGAAATACTGACTTGTGAGCCGAAGAATGCGGTAGCTCCAGTGGATAAAATTGCCATTGATATTAAAGCGCCTAAGGGCACTGAAATATACAAGTCTTTACGGGCATTCGGCAAATACTTTTCTGATTTCCATTTTTCGTGAATAGTAGATGCATGCAGAAATAAATTATAAGGTACGACTGTTGTTCCAATAAGAGCAATAACTGTAAGAGTAGCGCCCGCTGGTATTTTAGGTGTTAATAGACCAGTTATTAATGAAACAATATCAGGCTTCGTCATTATCATCGTAATAACAAACGCAAAACTCATCAATGCAACCAATGTAATTAATGTCTTTTCTATCACCTTGTAACTGCCAGTCCAGAGAAGTAGAAATGCCATAACACCTATTAAAAAAGGCCAAATATTTGCAGGTAAACTTGGCACAATTGCTGAAACACCAAGACCTGCAGCAGAAATATTCCCCCCTTGGTAAGCTGCATTGCCAATGACTATCGCTGAAACAACTAATAAAACTCCTAAGCTGCGCGCAAATGGATTACTTAACTGGCTACGAATATTCTCCCCTAAACCCTGCTGGGTAATAATGCCTAATCTGGCCGACATTTCTTGCAGGACCATGGTAGCAACAGTTGAAAATAATAAAGCCCAGAGTAAGGCGTAACCGTAGTTTGCGCCGGCTAAACTTGCAGTAATAACTGTGCCAGGGCCAATGAAGGCGGCAGTAACAAGAAAAGCTGGTCCGATTTGTGGAAATTTCAAGGATTAGTTACCCGAAAAAAATGGGTGGAATAATTTATGTGTTTTTACCATCATTTTTAGGCCAATAGCAGACATTAGCTAAACTCATCTATATATCTATTAAATAAAGCCATACAGAGTGCTGAATTATCAACTTTAGGGAGTTAACTTGTCAGCACCCCTTATTTGCCAGTTTCTAAAAATAAGCAAAAGACTCTAACTTCATTCTCCGAGGATAATTGTATAGTGAGCGCGTAATAGCCTTAAGCCTGAAGCAGTATTCTGGAGTATCCAAGTCTCATTAAATAGTGCATCTCTGTATTGACGATTATTCTGTTTATAAATGACATGATTTGATAGACCGACAATAGTCACATCACCCACTCGATTTATTTCAAAATCTGAGAGCTCGCGGCTTCTTGATTCATCTGCAGCCATTACACGCATGTTCTCTTGCATTTGATATATGTCTGACATTGAGCCATTGCTGCTGACAAAAATTGCACTTGGCATGAGCAAACTCTCAAACCTTTCATAGTCACGGGAATCATAGGCCATAAAAAAATCTAAAAAATACTGATGTGTGGCAGCCGCATCGGCATTAATTTCAACATCTGCAGCTACCATGATTTTGGTATTCTGAGCTACCGTATTCGATGAAATTAGCAGACTAAAAAAAAAGACAACGATTAACTTTGTGACTTTCACTTTGATTTCCTTATCGGAGACAGGTTTAAAATTATTAGAATACCTTATATCGATACTGACAAGTTAACTTTCAATATTTGATCATTCAAGCTAGGGATACATCTAAAATACAGAGTGTATTAAGCGGAACTTAGAGAAACCGTCAAACTGTTTGCTGGTGGGTGGAGCCTTAAGAAAAACCTGCTAAGAAATCAATTTTACAAATCTTATGATTTAACCAATTCAGGAGTCTCATCGTACATTTTAGATTTCTGTAATTCAATTTCGAGCCAATTAACGAATGACTGAGTGAAGATGCCCCCTCGTATCATTCCCGCACCGAGTTCTCTAACTTGAGGTGTATTAAGTAGTAAAAATTGAATCACTTTTATCCTGGCATTTAAGAATTCATCATCAAGGTAACCCGCTTGATATTTGTTATAAACTTCTTCAAGTAACATCAAATGGGCAAATATAATATGTGCCATAAGATTAAGTTGCGTATTGTTGAGTTCCTCTCGACCCATTACTTTGCGCCAAGCTTCCCCAACCTTTTCATTTTCAATATAGATTAAAGTCAGTCTATTCCATCCTGAAATAATGGACTGGACACTGTCTACTCTTTTTTCAGCGGTGTTCAGTTTAATTTGATAACCAACATAAACCAATGACAAAATAACAGCTATAGCACTAATTATCTCAGCAATGAAATAGATCTGTTCTAACAACATCGAGTTCTTCCTATTAAAATTATCCTTTGAAATATATCTCTATAATTAAGAGAGTTTTCTAAGTAAGGCTTAGGTCTGCTTTGGGTCGAAAGCAGACATTAGTGTTAAACGACCTAAGAGTATTAGCTAAGAAAACTTAAGTTATAAATCTTTTAAAATCAAAAGTTTCTCAATTTTATAAGCGCCACCCTTCTCTGAACAAACTATTGAAAAATTATGGGTGCTGCTGTTTTTATCTTCATTATTTTTTATATATTTTCTAGTTAGCCTTCCTTCAAAGAAAATTACTCCTGAGATATTTTTTTCATTTGTAAAAACATGCTCGAGCTCAATTCGCCCATTCTCAAAAGCATTTTTTAAAGCCTCACCTTACCTATTTTTAGTAATTGGTCCTTGAGCCTCTGGAACAAATATTATAGAAGCATCATCAGATATATTCGATAAAATTGAATCTAAATTCTTTTCTGAATAGTCCTTTTCTGAGTCAACAATAAGTTTTTTTGCTTTAACTATAGCCTCATCCATACCCTTGTCCTTTTAATAGCTATTGAAATATCAGTTATCCCACTTACTTAACGTTTGCTTTGGGTCGATAAAGGACATGTGGCCATTATCGAAATATAGGTTATGGGCCATTAATTTCTTGTGCGATGATTTCATTAGCAAGCCTCCCAATTGTACAATCAGCAAATTCATCCTCTGGAACCTCTTCGCACACCCACCATTGGCCATTTTTTGTAACAAGATTATCGATTCTTACAAGAAGAAGATCTTCCTTATAAGTTTCTAAAATAATTAGTGCAGGTTCAAAAGTAGTGTAGAAGGGCATCCCCCAGGAATGATAAAAACCTATAAATTCAATTGATTGATCAGAAAGTGAGCCATAAAGCACTTCACCAACGCTATATTTCAGATTAAATACTCTAGTCATGCATATTGTTTCAAATTCGCTATCCTCTGATTGTTCTATAAAATCTGCACAAGAGCGATCAAGTAACTCAATCGATAATGGCGAACCCACAAAAGCAAAAATATCAGCATGACTGAAGCTCGGTAGTAGAAGTAAGACTATTAACAGTAGCTTTTTCATAAACTAGGTATATAAAAGCCGATTCTTATTTTGCTCTGATTCTATCTGAGATTTAATTTAAATGCGCTAGAAGGACTAATGTCCACTTTGGATAGAAAGCAGACGATCTGTGTATTTATCAAAATAATTTAGGAAGTTAATTTGTCAGTACCTTCGGGTCTATTCGATAAATACCATCGACAATTTCACCATTTGCATCACGACGTTCTTTGGTGCTCAGGACGCTTTATTCGTCTATCAATTCGGATTTGCGGCGCCTGGCTCTTCATCAGGATGAATGATGAACACCTGAATCGCCTCGATTTCGTACGCATGTGAGATATGTGTATTCTCCCCGGTCTCGGGATCAGGGTAAGCATCGGCGAGTCGTCGAATCACCTGATTCATCTGGGCTGTGGGTGTCTGACCTGCAGCTAGATGGTGTGATGATATGTTTCTGTTCACATGCGTCATCCAGGCTTCAGTTTGTACATAGCCCCCACTCAGGCCTTCGGCACTAGTAGGCGTCAGCCTCAGCTGCAGCCGGAAATCGCGAAATTTCTGCACACTAATGGTGTTCAGGAAATTGTATGAAATAAGGAATTCCGGAATCGGTTCTGTTGTCAGTACGCCATCGACGATTCTTCCGCGGGTCTGCTGTGTCGTTCTTGATCCCATTCGTGTATCGATTCGTTGAGAACCACCAGCCACATAATTCTGCCCACCTTTTGCATTGGTGATCATATCATCGCGCCCTCGATAGAGATTGACAATTACCTCATCATCATTCGATAGATCATCGACACCGGTGATTTCGATAAGCAAACGATTGTCCCGTCTACGTGTTTCTTGACGATAAGCAAAGGAATAGAGACCATCAGGACCCCTGTATCCCCCGAGGCATCCAACGAGCCGGTAAATCTGGTTATCTATGCCTTCGGTGCCATCCGGGTGAGTGAAATCGTTCGGACTGATTTCTCCATCAAGGTTGAGTCCCAGCGCTGTTGGCCCCTGGGCCTCCAGATATTGGAACTCCTCAGGGTCGTCCGGACTCGGATGCCACATTCGAATTTCACTATTGAGCTGTGTCTCGACAAGCGGCCGATGCGTACCTTCAGGGTAAAGCGCCACAAAACGTTCCCGCGGCCCCAGATTCATTCCTTCAGGACACTCTGCTATACCGCCAGGTGTTTGATAAATAGCTTCGAATATTCCGGTGATGGCGTAGCCGATTGTCCCGTCGACCGGCGCCATCGCTGGTACGTCTTGATACCTTGTGGCGGTGGCATCTTCCTGAGCAACAGCATTGACTGTTGTTATCAGCAAACCAGCGATCAGAAAAGAACAACGGCTTATCTTTAATATGTCACTCACAGCCCCACCCCCTAAAAATAATTTCGTAAAATGAAAGCCTGTAGGCCGTTCTTCTGGCCGCGCACTTCACCCACATCCGAACCATAGGTATCACCCGGCTGCTGATCATCCGAGAAGGTGTATACCGGCCTGGCGCGCCAGGCCCAGACCCGGATTGAATTCTGCTGATCCGGATTGGCGTAATGGCCAGTGCTAGGATCTATGGAAACAATACTCCAGCTGCGGCTGCGGCTCTCCTCGCCCGGCATTGCTTCCACATAGGGCCAGTTTTCGAGGCACTTTCCCTGATCCCCGGCGCCACACATGGCTTTCCGATAGACCTGTGTGTCATCCGGGTGATCACAGCGTAACTGATCGACTGTATCTTCAGTGCAATTATAGGTGTAGATCGTCATGCCTCTTGAGTCCGCCAGGACGTCCCCGACGAAGCCCGTCTGAATGGTGAAACTCTCAGGGTATGCCGGCGCTTCCTGAGTATATACATTGCTCCAGCCTGGGACATCAGCCCCTTCCACACCCTGTGTTTTCGGATCCGGCTCATATTGGTAAAGTGGCTTACCCCGAAATGTCCATTGATACACACCGGGCGATCGTTCGAACATTCCCCATTCGCCCTGCGGTATTGCTAAGGCAGGTGCGAGAATAGGAAGCCAGGTAAGGGTACATTCATCATGGCAGATGGTCGATTCCTCAGTGTCCTGTTCATTAACATAGATAGACCACCCTTCGTCAGTCGTTAACGTTCGGCCCATGCCCATGACCCCAGGCGCAACTGCAAACCCCGGAGGGACTAAAGGCATCGGGCCGATCGACCTCCTATAAGCAGGCCTGTCGAGAGATCCTGAAAGTTCCTCGATATCCGTCCCGAATACATCACCTGGAGCCGGGTCTCTGGTGTAGGTATAAACGGCCTGATCCTTGTACCCCCATTGCTGAGTACCGTCGTCGCGCTGAATGATCGACCAGTTACCAACCTCCTGCGCATTTTCTGCCGCAAGCATTGGTGGCCATATGTCAGTGCAAGTAGGTCGCGTTTCTGCATTGGGCAAGGCTAAACCCGGGGGATAGGGACTCATGAGTCCGGCCGTCAAAGTGAGTTTTTCATTTTTGCAGTTCGATTGGCCTGGCGCGTCGCCGGTGATACCGGCTCGCAACGCCTTCAACGGCCATACATAGAAGGTGCGACCATCTGCATCCGTGAATGTCGGTCCTGCGATTTCGGTCGACATAATCTGAAAACCTGCTGGCATGGGCTCATTCATCCAGGCTTCTGTGAGATCCTGCGCATGGGCAACGGTCGCCATGCAAGACAATATAGTCACTGAGATAAAGCTAAGCGATGATTTCACGGATTTCACTCGATGTTCTGTTGCTCTTGCTTCCCCAGGCATCGATCTCGAGTCCAAACAGGCGCTGCAAGGTATACCCAAGCCTGCATGCTTTGTCGCCTGCACCGTCTATATGCATACCAGTCTTGACTAGGCCACCAGCATTACCTGCTGTGAACATCGGGAGACCTTCTATGGAGTGTATCTTGGCGTATGACTGGTCCGTTGTTGCATATATCAAAGAATTGTCGAGCAGCGATCCGTCGCCTTCCTTGAAATTAGCAAGCGCCTGCACGTAATAGGCCCACTCATCCATGGCGCGCTGCGTGTACCACGAACAATTCGGCTGACATTGAAGCTCCTCGTCAAAAGGCTCTTCGTGCGTTGCCGTGTGGTGCGGTTTGTCATATCCCGGTTTCGTCGTACCAGCGAACGGCGAAGTGTAATTAAGGTTGGTGACTCGAGTCTGGTCACAGGCCATGGCAATCAGCAGCAGATCCACAAACATCCGATGTCGCTGAGAAACAAGGTCTGCGCTCGTTCCATTCGACAGATCGCGAGGCGGATCAGCTATAACGCATGCATCACGGGGTTCCGGCCGTGTCAGCTGCAGATCGAAGCGACGCTCGAGGTCGCGAATTCCGGTCATGTACTGATCAAGCCGCGCCCGGTCCTCTGCGCCAAGCTGGTTGTTTAGTTTCCTTGTGTCGTCGAGCACCGCGGAAAGAGCACTCTTACGGACCATGATCCGAGGATCCGGAGTGAAGGTCTCAGCATTCGGATCCTGAAAATCATTCCCGAACAGTCGATGATAGAACCTCAGTGGCGACCACTCTGGCGTGTTGATCGAAGAGCCATCTTCATAGCTGTAGCTGTCACGCGCATCGCCAGTAGCTGCTGCACTCAGAGAAAGGTATCGCGTCTGTTTGCCGATTTGCCGCGCAAGCGCTACGTCGATCGTCTCACCCGGCAAATCAGTGTCATTCCTCGGCGCTATGCCGGTGCGCATCAGTACCCAACCCGTGTGATGGCAGACATTGGGGGCATCGTCCCGATAGACATCGAAATTAGTGAAGAGGTTGATGTGCTGCTGTACGGGCGCCAGCATTGCTATTTCCGGTGGCAGGTCGAAATTCATACCTGTTTGCTTTGGTACGAACAGAGCCTTATTCATACCCATTCCCCATTGCCAGGTTCCGAAGCGCTGCGGAATAGGTGCTCCGTTCGCCAACGCAGAACCATTTTCATTGAGAAAACAGTTCAGCAGCGGCAGCCCGACGGAGACGACACCACCATTTAGAACGCCTCGCAGAAACTTACGTCTCGAATGCTTGCTCATAGTAACACCTCCTCGATGTCAGGCCGGACGCGCGAAAACGCATTACTCAATGCAATATCACGCAACAGCGACCGCAATTTATAGTCATTGACGATAAACCGATCTTCCAGATAATTCAAGGTAGCCCGGTCAAATCTTAGCGACAAAGGCCCGCCAGTTCCGTACGCATAAAGTCTCTCGACCAGGCAGGATGGTAATTTGGGATGATTCCGCACCGCGGTCGTCAGCCCTTGGATATCGTCATAGAAAACGCCATCCAGTTCACCGCTGACATTAAGCTGGGCTCCGTTTTCGGTAACTCGGAAACGTCCTGCTCCATCGAAATTCTCGAGCGCGAGCCCGATCGGGTCCATAACCAGGTGGCAGCCGGCACAGACCGGATTGGTGCTGTGAACTTCTAGCCGCTCACGAGCGGATAGCCCATCACCAGCTTCTTCGAGCGCTGAAAAATCAACGTTTGGCGGAGCGGAAGGTACCTTCTGGCAGAGCAACAGCTCCCGTAATGCCTTGCCCCGCAAAGTAGGTGAGCTGCGTACTGGATGGGAATGCGCGGCGAGAAAACTGAAGTGTGTGAGGATGCCTCGACGAATCCCTGACTCCTCGAACTCAAACGGTACCCAGTTGGGGGTGCTCGCCACGCCATACAAGGCCGAAAGGTTCGGTGACATAAAGGTGCTACGCGTCGTGAACAGATCCCGATAATCAAGATTCTTCCGCAACAGATGATCGACTATCGTCATCAATGTCTGTTCTCGCGCATCTGTTAGAGTGCCGCCCGTGACCATCGGGTAAGCCAAGGGATCTTTGGCCAGGCTGTCGAATTCATCGAAGGCCATCATGTCGTCGAAAAATGCTCGCATGCCGTTTTCCAGCTTTGAGCTGGCGAGCAGTCTTTCAACGCTGCTCTGCAGACCCTCGGGCGTTAGCAGCTGACCGTTTTCCGCGGCCGTTAATAGTTCGTTGTCGGGAGTAGAATTCCAAAGAAAGAAACTAAGCCGTGATGCCAAAGCAAAAGCATCAAGTCGCTCGTAACCAGGATTGTCAGGATCAGGTTCGGTGATTTCGCTGATAAAAATAAACTCAGGACTAAATAACAGGACTTCCAGCGCAACTGCCAGGCCGGAATAGAAATCTTTGCTGGCCTCAGCCCCGGCATCTGCGACTGCGACTAACTCAAAGATTTTGGTTTCGTCCGCTGGGCGCCGATGCAAGAGACGAGCTGTCGCGCGCAAAAACGTTCCAGCGCAGCTGGAATCTGGCTCCAATGCCGACACGGGTATACATGGGATTAGGAAATCACGGTGCGCCGAGTCAACCACGCGTGTTGCAATTGCAGCGCCCGCTTGCTGAATTTGTTCGATCTGATCCGAGGTTAGGCCCACCGAAGCTGCGCCCGACGAGAGCAGACCATCGACTCTGGCGAATTGAGGCAGCGGCGGTAGCACGGCGCCGCTCACATCTGTCCCAAAAATCTGAGCGATAGAGTTCGAATATTGCTCGGCCGTAAGTGCACGAACTCGGCGCGGCGAACTACTGCCCTCCGGTTCGACCGGTTCGACCGGTTCGACAAGACCATCGTCGCAACCCACCAGCAACAGCAGGCTCGTAATTGCAGTCAGCAGAATTCTGTTAATCATGATAGTCACCCATACGCTTTTCCATTGTCATCTTTGCCTTGCAACATCTTCGGCAGTCACGATCCCTCCTGGGTTCTCCCATGACTGACGTACAAAAGTGGCCACTGCAGCGATCTCATCGTCATCCAGCAGATACTGAAACTCTCCCATTTTGTCATACCAGCTGTCAGGCAACTCCGAGCGTTCCGGACCGTAGAGGATGACGTTGATCAGCGAAGCAGGATTCTCAGCCAGCACCACCAGGCTGCCGCTGGCTAGTCGCGGTGCCATCTCCATGTCACCCAGACCCGTCGGTAAGTGACATGTCCCACAATGAAGATTATAAACTGTGCGGCCGCGTCCCATTGTAAGATTGCCTGCGACTTCCCGGGAAGCCTCTTCCACGGGCGGAAGACTCTTCAGGTAAGTTGTCATTGCATCGACATCTTCGATGTCCAGATGCCGTGTGCTTTTCATAATGACTTCGTTCATTGGCCCAAAAGTTTCGACCAGTGAGTTTTTCCCTGTCTTCAGGTAATCAGTCAGCTGCTCGTGCGTCCAGTAGCCAAGACCGGCATCGTTCGATCTGAGGTTTGGTGCAAACCATTCGCGAACTGCACCGCCGGACACCTCATCTGAATAGACTCCGCCAGCCATTGTCAGGTTTGTTTCTTCAGCACCAAGGAAATTTCTGGGCGAATGACAAGCACTGCAATGAGCCAGGGCTTCAACCAGGTAAGCGCCACGATTCCAGTCCTCTGAATTGGATTCATCAGGTTCATAAATGCCGGGCTCAAAGTACAGCGCCTTCCAGATCGTCATCAGCCAGCGCTGATTGAACGGAAAACCCAGTTCGTTGTTCGGCGTAGCCTGGCGAACGGGCGGTAAGCTCATCAAGTACAGAAATATAGCTGCAGTGTCGGTATCGGTTAGCTTTGTGAATGCGGTATACGGAAACGCGGGATACAGATGCTGTCCGTTTGGTCGCACGCCATGCCTCATCGATGCCAGGAAATCTTCAAACGACCAGTTCCCGATGCCGTTATCTGCATCCGGAGTAATATTTGTCGAGTAGATTGTGCCGAACTGTGTTGCAAACGCGACGCCGCCCGCCATATCACTACCGCCAGGCGAGGTATGGCATGCGGCACAGTTGCCGACTGTTGCCAGATACTTGCCGCGCTCGAGCATTTCTTCGTTGCCCAACATCTCTGCGATCACCAGGTCGGTGTTCACTTCAGTAGTGCTGCCGAACATAGCAATCGCCAAAAACGCCAGCGTTATCGCAAGCAGGAATCCAGACAGTTTTTTGATCATACTCGTTTTCGCATTGAATACTCGTAAATAGGCACTGACAAGTTAACTCGATAAATTGATATATTCAACTTATGAAACCATCAAAAAGACTATATAAACGACATCGATTCCTTTCTGAAATCATTAAAAGATCGTTTTCGTCCAATAGTGGATATTAACCGTGTAAGTGCGTGCTACTATATTTTTCTATTACTATTGTGTTTTCTTGTAAACATATACATTTAAAGGAGCGTTATCATGGCTAAAAAGAAAGAAATGCATCTTGTCGAGGAACTCGAATCGAATTTTCAATCCTTGCATAAAAAAATTGTCAAATCCAAAGACAATTACCTGGCGAGCCATCAGAAAGAGTTTAACAAGGCTTCAAGGGCAGTGAAATCTGCTCAGTCAAAACTCCTCAGGGCAAAAAAACAGGTGATTAAAGTTGCCCTAGCGGCTAAAAAATCAGGCTCAAAGAAGGCGCACAATGAAGTTGTGAAAGCCAAAGCCGCAGCTGCCTTATTGGGAAATTCGCTGCATGAAGCAAAAGCCATTATGGCAACATCCCAGAGCAAGCTGAAAACTGCCAAACCCTTTCAGAAGAAACTCACAGCCCGAGCTAAAGCACTAGAAGCATTTGAAAAAAGTTGGGAGAAAAAAGTAAAAGCTGAAGCCGCTAGCGCAGCTAGAAGAGCAGCCGCTGCCCGCAAAAAAAGAGCAGCCGCGGCACGTGCTAAGAAAGCCGAGGGCTAGGAGTACTGTTAATAACAGATTGAATCCTTTAATAATATCCGCTATCTATACAAAACGGACATTAGCTTGAGTCTGTGTACATGCAGATTCATAATGCTTACAGCCTTATAAATTATGCAGAAGTTTGTAGAGTAACTATTTTCTTTGGAAGAAAATTATGAAAATCAATAATGTACTCATATCCACAGTCTTAATCATCACTCCCCTGGCAGTCATTGCTCAACAGCAAATGGTAGACCCGATTCGTACTCCCAGCGTCCAGGCCGGAAATGATCCTAATCGCGAAGCATTTGTACTGAGTAATTGCAGTAATCCAGCCGAACCCGTAGGAGGTAGCGGAGGTATCCGAGTTATACCTGGTGCCGGACAGCCAGTGATATTTGAAAATGCTCCTGTTGAGGTCATTCCAGGTATTATTGCAGCAGGGCAACGCTGGCGGCGTATCTGGGAGGGCAGTGGGAATAATACCGACAGTCCTATCGCAACAGATAAAGGCATTCTGATGGCAATGAATGACCTGAATCAGATTATAGAGATAGGTCTCGATGGCAGTGTTGAGGTAATCGCCACGGATACTTATACCAGCGGGGCGATGGCATTGACACCTGATGGCACCCTCTATGTGGGTGAACGAGCACTGAACCGCGGTATTTGGCAGGTAGAACCACGCCGTCTGTTCACCAACACGATGAATGGCGAACCTCTCGAGTGTCTTGGCCCTGGAGTACTTAACGATCTAGTTGCTGATCAAAAAGGCGGTATGTACATGACAATGGGTGGCGTTTATTATGCGAATGCTGCAGGCGTTGTCAGTGGACGTTATGGACAAGTTCGCGGTAACGGGATTGCTGTGAGCCCTGATGGCAACACTTTATATGTCACTGGTCGACTCCCTGGCGCAACACCACCGGCGAACCTAGCATTACCAGCAGGCGCACCGGAACCCACAGGCGGCATTGTTGCTTTTGATATTCAGCCTGATGGCTCATTGACCAATGAACGCCAATTCGCCTGGGCAGGTAGGGACGGCATGCAGGTCGATACTGAAGGCCGTATCTTCACTCCTGACAATGGCGCCTGGGTCATTGATCCAGATAATGGTGAATTTCTTGGATACTTCCCAGCACCGCCTGGCACCCATGGCTTACATTTTGGTGGGGCCGACAAGCGCTCCTTGTTCTCTATAACACTAGGTGTACAAACCGCTGTGTACGCAATCGATATGCAAGCACAGGGATTTCAGGTCGGGGAATGGAGGAAATAAACTAATTTAAATTTGTCGCAACATAACGATTAGCTCAAGCATGATCAACTGAGTTGGTACCTATTAATGATAGGCGTTAATTTCCTCTGGCGACCCTGTGTTGGCTGGCGATACTAGGGCCAGGCCACAAAGCAGATTCTCTGGATTAGTTGAATTTTATATATAAACCTTATAATAGTAAGCGCAAAGACACAGAGCGTTTATAGATACTGTTAAGTATCTATTTCTGAATGAGATAATTTGCCATGAAAGAATGCAATCAATGTGGGAAGTGTTGCGTGAATTATAGTAATGGCGGACTATCTGCGTTGAAAAGCGAAATAGAATATTGGGAAGCATTTAGGCCAAATATTTTTAGTTATGTCAGTAATGGAAATATCTGGATGAACCCCGCCACTGGCAAACAAATGGAGCGGTGCCCATGGTTACGACATTTGCCGAATGAGAATCAGTACATCTGTGATATTTACGAAGATCGACCAGAGGATTGTAAACACTACCCCGTTACTATAAATCAGATGGTTAAGGATCAATGTGAAATGCTAGAAGAAAAAGATTTGATCTACCCCAAACAGGCACAAAAATCACTCGACAGGATCATGTCTGAAAGTAGACCCTCAGTCGATAATAGATAAAATTAGCCAAAGGGGATAAATACTTCGCAAGTATGGGTGATCGTCAAAAATGAAGCGGCCTAGACCTCCAAACCTCGAGGTTTTTTTCTAGTCTGTGCTACTGACGTCAACTTAACTCTGGAACCTTCCAATCAATAATTTGCTTCCCGTGCTTTTTCAAATAAGCATTTGTCTGGGAGAAATGTTTGTTACCTAGGAAGCCCCGATGCGCCGATAAAGGTGAAGGATGTGGCGATTGCAAAACCAGATGTTTATTTCTATCGATAAATTGACCTTTCTTTTGCGCGTAGCTACCCCAAAGTAAAAAAACCAACCCTGATTTTTTTTCATTAAGAATGCTAATGACTTTGTCAGTAAAGTGCTCCCATCCTTTACCCTGGTGAGAAGCAGCAAGAGCTTGTTCAACCGTAAGCACAGAATTAAGTAACAGCACCCCTTGCTCCGCCCAGTACGTTAAGCAACCATGGTGGGCAGGCGTAATCCCAATATCTGCTGCAAGCTCTTTATATATATTCATTAATGATGGAGGTATTGGCACACCGGGTAATACAGAAAAACACAGTCCATGCGCTTGCCTAGGCCCGTGATAAGGATCTTGTCCTAATATAATGACCTTAACCTGCCCTAAAGGAGTTCTATTAAGGGCATCAAATATTAAATGTCCAGGTGGAAAGATTTGTTTATGTGCGGCTTTTTCTTGTTGTAAAAAAGCTCTTAAGTTTTGCATGTAAGCCTGATCAAATTCATCTGCAAGTTCAGCTAACCAGGACTCTTCCAGTTGTATCTTAGTTTGCGCTTTCTGCTCAATCTTTTTTTGCAAGCCTTCAGCCATGTTGAGGGCGCATATGCGGGAACAAAAGCACATCGCGGATAGATGCTGAATCAGTATATAGCATCACTAATCGATCTATCCCGATACCTTCCCCAGCTGCTGGAGGCAAACCGTACTCAAGCGCAGTAATATAATCACTATCAAAGTGCATGGCTTCAATATCCCCAGCATCCTTCTCCGCAACCTGTGCATGGAAACGTTTAGCTTGATCTTCAGAATCATTTAATTCAGAAAAGCCATTGGCAATTTCCTTCCCGGCAATAAACAATTCAAAGCGGTCTGTAATTTCAGGGTTGGAGTCATTACAACGTGCCAGCGGTGAAACTTCAGTCGGGTATTCCGTAATAAACGTCGGTTGCTGCAATAAATGCTCAACTTTTTCATCAAATATTTCCATTTGTATTTTTCCGACACCCCACGATTCTTTCACCTCAATACCAAACTTTTCAGCCAGTTTTGTAAGGCTAGCAATATCTGTCAGTTCTTTTTCAGTCACCCCTTCTACATTATTCAGAATGGAATCTAGCACTGTCATTCTGCTAAAGGGCTCGGCGAAATCCAGTGCAATATCTTGATAATTAATCGTCGTTTCGCCTATCACTTCTTCAGCAATATGGCGCAGCATGTTTTCCGTAAAATCCATTAAATGATGATAATCTGTATAAGCCTGATAAAACTCTAGCATGGTGAATTCAGGATTATGTCGAGTTGATAAACCTTCATTACGAAAGTTTCGATTAATCTCATAAACTCTTTCAAACCCACCTACCACCAACCTTTTCAGATATAGTTCTGGAGCAATACGTAAATACATATCCTGATCTAAAGCATTGTGATAAGTGACAAACGGACGAGCAGTAGCCCCACCCGGAATCATTTGTAGCATCGGGGTTTCCACTTCCATGAAATCATCTGCATCCATGAAACGTCTAATAGCATTAATAATTTTAGAACGAACGATAAATGTTTCTCTTACTTCCTCATTGGCAATCAGATCAACATAACGCTGGCGATAACGCACTTCAGTATCACTCAAGCCTTTATGTTTATCTGGCAATGGCCTTAATGATTTCGTTAATAAGCGAATTTCACTGACTCGCACAGATAATTCGCCTTTACCCGTTTTAAACACCTCTCCTGTGGCAGCAACAATGTCACCAAGGTCCCAACTTTTAATTTCTTTATTCTTATCTTCGTCAAAACCTTTAAAGTTTACATAGAGTTGTATTTGCCCACTGCCATCCAGTAAAACTATAAAAGGGCCACGCATACGAATCACTCTACCCGCAACACTGACGATAGAATGAACTTCTTCTATGTCTTCTTTACTTTGCTCGTCATATTTTGAGTGCAGATCATTAGCAAAAGCAGTGCGACGAAAATCATTCGGAAATGCTATCCCCTGCTGTCGTATTTCATTAAGCTTTTCACGGCGCTGATGAATTAGTTTATTTTCATCAAGCGTATTTTCGTTTGTTTCGTTATCACTCATTGTTAACTTCTCAGTGCGTTTAATTAATATTAATTAGTTTCTTTTTAGAGCCCCATTTTCAGGCTAGCTTCCATAAACTGGTCAAGATCGCCATCCAATACTGCGCCAGGATTTGATGTTTCTACATTAGTACGTAAATCTTTTATCCTCGAAGCATCCAACACATAAGATCGAATCTGACTACCCCAGCCAATATCAGCTTTAGTATCTTCTACAGCTTGTAAACTTTCACGCTTTTTCAGCATTTCCATTTCGTAGAGCTTGGCTTTTAACTGCTTAATAGCGGTTTCTTTATTTTTATGTTGAGAGCGTTGGTTCTGACACTGCACTACGATTCCGCTAGGCTCATGAGTTAAACGTACAGCAGAATCAGTGGTATTGACATGCTGCCCTCCAGCGCCACTTGATCGGTAAGTATCAACTCTTACCTGACTCATATCCAGATCAATATCAATATCATCATCTATTTCTGGTGAAACAAAGACTGACGCAAATGAAGTATGTCGTCGATTACCTGAATCAAAGGGAGATTTTCTGACTAAGCGATGCACTCCCGTTTCAGTTCGTAACCAACCAAAAGCAAATTCCCCTTCAAAATAAAGCGTTGCACCTTTAATACCAGCACCTTCTCCTGGTGTTGACTCAACTAGTTCGGTTTTAAAACCTTTTTGTTCGCCCCAGCGCAAATACATACGCATAATCATTTCTGCCCAGTCCTGAGCTTCAGTACCCCCGGAGCCTGATTGAATATCCAGATAGGCGTTGTTGGCATCCATTTCGCCGGAAAACATACGGCGCTTTTCCAGTTGCTCTAAAGAAGTTTCAGCCCTTGCTAAATCCAATAAGGCCTCGTCCAGCAACTCTTTATCTTCTTCTTCCTTGGCAAGTTCAATAATGCTATCAATGTCAGCATAGTTTTGCTCAAGCTCGAGTATGGTGTGGACTATAGCCTGAAGACTTGAACGCTCTTTGCCGAGCTCTTGCGCATATTCAGGTTTTTCCCAGACCGCAGATTCACCTAATTCAAGTTCTACTTCTGTTAAGCGCTCTTGTTTTTGCTCGAAGTCAAAGATACCCCCTGAGAACCGAAATACGTTCCAGGTTATCTTTTATTTGCTGTAACAAACTGTTTACTTCAAGCATTTCAACCTTCCTTGAAAAAAGCGCGTATTCTAGCGCTTCTGTTTAGTTTCTGCCCACTTTTCAGTCGCTTTTGTGTCAGATTTTTTTGCTTCAACCCAATGCCCATCATTCTCTTTGCCTTCACCAGAATTGCTCTTCTTCCAAAAAGCCGCCTTGGTTTTTAAATAGTCCATTATAAAAGCACAAGCTGCAAAAGCTGCTTCACGATGCATGCTACTCACCCCAACAAAAACGATTTGTTCTGACACTTTTAACTCACCGATACGATGAATAATAACGACATCAAGTAAAGGCCAACGTTGATCAGCCTCTTCAGCAATTTCCTGCAGATTTTTTTCAGTCATACCAGGGTAATGTTCAAGATAGAGAGATGAAACGCTCTGCCGAGCTGAACTTGCAGTACCCATATCATCTAACTCTCTCACCAAGCCTGTAAAGGTAGCAAGTGCACCTATATCCTTATGCCCTGCTCTCATAGCAGCGCATTCATCATCAATACTAAAGTCTTGCTGCTGAATAGAAATTTTTAGTGAACGCATTACTGACTCATCTTTAGTTATAAGCTTGTTCGCGGCTTAGCCACCCGTCACTGGAGGGAAGAAAGCAATTTCATCCTCATTAGTAACAGAGGAAGTAAAACTAGCCACAGATTGATTGACTGCAACCAAGACTGAAGACTTTTTTAACACGCTTTCCCAAGCAGAGCCATGTTGTTCAATCAGTAACGCGGCCAAAGCGTCAACCGTATCTACTTGAGTTGGCAACTCAACTTGCTCAGAAGACAAACCTAGTTTTTCACGAATACTGGCAAAATAATGAACAGTAACCATTTATTTTCCTCCTATTACTTTCGGCTCCAATGTCCAGATTTCCCACCTTGTTTTTCAACTAGCTGGATCTGAGAAATTGTCATACCTTTATCAACGGCTTTGCACATATCATAAATAGTTAATGCGGCAACTGATGCCGCCGTAAGCGCTTCCATTTCAACGCCAGTTTGACCTGCAAGTTTGCACGTTGTGCTAATTTTCACCCGACTATTTGCTTCATCAGCTTCTAATTCAACATTTATTGAACTCAACATAAGTGGATGGCATAAGGGGATTAATTCAGGACATTTCTTAGCCGCTTGAATTCCAGCAATGCGAGCTACAGCAAACACATCACCTTTTTTATGCTTACCTTCTGCGATCATAGCCAAGGTTTCCGGCTGCATATTCACAATGGCTTCTGCTGTTGCAACGCGCTGGCTAATCTCTTTTTCTCCTACATCGACCATTTGCGCCCGGCCTTTCGAATCAAGATGTGTCAGATCACTCATTTTGTTATAACTCGTCTATTTATTGTTATTCACTGATAAAGAAAGATTATCGCATTAGTTTAACGTTTATGTAGCCCCCAATTTCGGGTAGGATGCCTCGCTTATGAGCTGGCACCCACATACAACAGTAGCATGCATTGTAGAAGACAATGGTCGCTTCCTAATGGTCGAAGAAAAAGACCAGGATCAAGTTGTATTTAATCAACCCGCAGGTCATCTAGATGAAAATGAAACCCTCTATGCCGCTGCTCTGCGTGAAACTTTGGAAGAAACTGCCTGGGAGGTTGAACTTGATGCCTTCCTTGGCACCTATCAATATCATTCTCCCAGTAATGACGTAACTTATATTAGACATTGCTTTATTTCTTCACCGGTTCAACATCGCCCAGAACTAGCTCTTGATAAAGATATTATCGCCGCACACTGGCTAAGTGCAGAAGAGATATTAGCCCCAAACTTTAAATCCCGTAGTCCTATCGTTGTAAAAGTTTTACAAGATTATTTAGCTGGGCAGCGTTACCCTCTTTCTCTTATTTATCATCATGAATAATCGAGACACTAACAAAGATATGAAAGGTTATTGTTGGCATGTCCGGCGGAGTTGATTCCTCTGTAGCGGCCCTTTTACTACTTGAGCAAGGTTATCAAGTAGAAGGCCTGTTCATGAAAAATTGGGAAGAAGATGACGGCACAGAATATTGTACTGCCAAAGAAGACCTGGCAGATGCGCAGGCAGTCTGTAACAAACTTGGCATAACATTACACAATGCTAATTTTGCCGCCGAATATTGGGACAATGTCTTCGAACATTTCTTACATGAGTATAAAGCCGGCCGTACGCCCAATCCTGATGTGTTGTGTAACCGTGAAATTAAATTTAAAGCTTTTCTCGACTATGCCAAGCAACTTGGAGCAGACCTGATTGCGACAGGTCACTATGTAAGAAAAAAAAATGCCGATGGTAGAACCGCTTTATTAAAAGGTCTCGATGGCAATAAAGACCAAAGCTATTTTCTATGTGCAGTACAAGAAAAGCAGCTCGCTCAGACATTATTTCCTGTTGGGGAACTTGAAAAACCGGAAGTCCGAGCACTTGCTGAAAAACATGACTTGCTAACCCATGATAAAAAAGACAGCACTGGCATATGTTTTATCGGCGAACGTCGATTCAATGATTTTCTGGAAACATACTTACCAGGGCAGCCTGGCAATATTGAAGATGCTGATGGAAATGTCCTCGGCCAACACAAAGGGCTGATGTACCACACACTGGGTCAAAGGCAAGGTCTTGGAATCGGCGGAATTAAAGATCAACAGGAAGCTCCCTGGTATGTCGCAGGCAAAGATCTCGATAGGAATGTCTTAGTGGTTGTGCAGGGCAACGAGAATCCCCTGCTTTTTTCCAATCAACTCACATGCTCCGAAATAAGCTGGATCAATCAAGTTGAACCGTCTCTACCGCTGCAATGTCATGCCAAGGTCCGTTATCGGCAACAAGATCAAGCTTGTACAATTCTTAAGGAAGACTCTGTTTATCGAGTGACCTTTGAAGAAGCTCAACGTAGCGTAACACCTGGGCAATTTGTCGTGCTCTATCAAGATGATGTCTGTCTTGGTGGAGGAGTAATAGAAAAGTCTTTTAAAAATTAATACGCATTATGGACAACAAAATACAACAAACACTCGCGCTTGCTGGCATTGCTCAAGCAGCTTTTCTTGTTGATCAATTAGCTCAACATGGTTTAGCTGCACAAGACAAGCTAAGCACTTGCTTGGAAAGTTTATTTATCACCAACCCGGCCTCAACTATAGAAGTATATGGTGATGTCGATAAATTAAAACTGGGGCTGCAAGTATTAGAAGAAATATTTGTTACTAAAGAAAGCTCTTTAAAAAGCCCAGAACTGATGCGTTACCTTATAGGTCTGATTTATTTAGAGGCCAGACTTGGGAAGCAACAAGGCATGTTAGGAAAAATTGCTAAAGGCATAGAAAACTCTGAACGAGAAAATAAAGACTCCAATATGCAGCTTGCTGAAAATCCCGAGATTATTAATCAGCTTGCCAACCTTTACCAAGAGACTATAAGTACACTATCTTTTCGAATTCAGGTCTCTGGCAAGCCTCAATATTTAAAAAACACTGCTATCGCAAACACTATACGAGCAACTTTACTTGCTGGCATAAGATCGGCAGTACTATGGCATCAACTAGGTGGTCGACGTTGGCATTTTATGCTTAAACGCCGAAATATTTCTCGTGATATACAGTGGCTTTTGAAAGGAATTTCAAATTAATTAGCCGTATTTAAATTCGATAGTCTAATAAGACATAGGTCGTAGACTTTTCTGGCAATGGCGTTTATTATCGACGCTTCATTTCTAGTTTAGATAGGGGACAGTTTGATGCAAGATAATAATAATAACTGGGATACAAATTATGAGTGGAAAGTAGTTTTACTACTCGCTCTTGCTTTTGCTCTGGTTGGGATGGATCGTTTTGTCATTGGCGCGCTTTGGAATACGATTGCTGCTGATCTAAGTCTTGACCCAGGGGCAATTGGTAACCTTGCAGGTTTGACAGGTATAGCCTGGGGTGTGTTTGCCATCGTTTTTGGCCGATTGGCAGATAGATGGGGGCACAGAAAAATTATTCTGACTTCCGTCATTATGTTCTCTCTCATGGGCGGTTTAACCGGTTTAGCCGGAGGCATGACAGCTTTTATAGTTATCCGTACTTTACTAGGCGTTACTGAAGGGGCTTATACTCCGACCTCATTTACCGCAGTAGCTGTGGCTTCAAAACCAAGCCGTCGTGGGCTTAATCAAGGCCTGCAGCAATGTGGTGTTTCCCTTATGGGATTAGGTTTGGCACCTATTATTGCCACTCAATTACTGGGCATGGGTCTTAGCTGGCGTATGGTTTTTGTTCTGATAGCCGCTCCCGGTTTCATTGTTCTCGTTCTTTTATGGAAAGTATTGAAAGAACCTAAAGACACTATGGGTGCTGCAGCCTTGGGTGTTTCAGAAGAAACAGACGAACTCAGCCTAGGTCAATTGATAGTCAGCTATGCTGGACCACTTAAGAGTTATAACGTTGTAGTAGCAACGATTGCGCTTTTGGGTGCAATGTGTGGCTTATTTACCCTTGCTGCTTTCATGCCGGTTTATCTGGAAAATGTTATTGGCTTAAGCCTGGCAGAAATGGGCCTTGTTACCTCTGCTGTTGGTTTTGGTGGATTCTTCGGTCAATTCGGCTGGACTGGCCTTTCTGACAAACTAGGCAGAAAACCCGTATGTATTATCGGTTTCGCTGCGGCGGCGGTTTGCTTGTACTGGTTCCTTCAGATTGGAGCAGGAGTTGGGGCACTGTTTGTACCTCTTTTTCTCTCCTCATTCTTCTGCTTCGGTAACATTGCCTTAATTACGGGACCAATCGCAACTGAGTCTGCACCAGTTGGCCTAGTTGCTGCATCTATCGGCATCGTAGTAGGTGTTGGTGAGATATTTGGTGGTGGTCTCGGACCCATTATTGGTTCTTATGTAGTACCAGCCATGGGCTTAGCAGGTCCTCTATATGTCGCCTTAGGTGGTATGGTTTTTGGTTTCCTTGTGTCTCTCTTCTTGAAAGAAACAGCGCCTATTAAATCTCAACATGCTGCTGCTATTGATGAAAGCGGCCCTATAGCATAAACATTTAAGTAGTAATCTAGATAAAAAAAGGGCAGCTTACGCTGCCCTTTTTTTTTAGCTTATTTTTCATGAATCAAACAGATTAATTATTACTGCCTTCCAATTGACCCGATTCATCCAGCACAAGTAGTTTCAAGCCTCCAATATCTTCAAAACTTTTCCCATTTGAGCACAAAAGACTAGCGTCTAAACAAATTGCGTGTGCCGCTAACATAGCATTGTTCATATTGGTGATAGTTCCTTCAGCTATGGCCTGCATTTGGATTTCAGTGTATTTATCTACTGCATTCTCATCCCAAGGCACTATGGCATCTAGACGTTCACAGAATGACTTAACCAAATTCATATGCTTGGCTTTCTCCGTGGTATTTAGAGCTCCTGCAACCAGTTCAGCATAAGTAACCGCGGACAGCATAATTTCATCACTACGAGCTGACCAGGATTCCAGTAAATTCAGAACCGCCTCATCCTGCGTAAGCATTATTTGGCGACAAACGTCTGGACCTAGTAATATCAGCATAAAAGACCTGTTTAAGTGTTAAGTAGATTTAATTAAACGTGGGCGAATACGCATAAAATCATCATCAGCCCTATCTTCATTTTGAAACGAACTCCAGGTACTTCGTACCGGACTAAGTAAGAGAGAATTCCCTTGTTTTTCAATGCTTACGGCATCGACACCTTTAAATTCAAGTTCTCGTGGTATGCGTACAGCCTGATTACGGCCATTGATAAATATTTTTGCTTTGGTAGGCATGGAAGCTCCCTCTATGTCACTTATATAGGAGTATACAAATAAATATTCATATGTCAAACATATGCCAAGCTGACCACTGCTAATTTTGTTTTAAATAATGTATTATGCCGCTTTAGAAATAGACAGGTTTAGCCTATATGCCTCTGACAAGCCTCAACGCAATATCTCCAATAGATGGCCGTTACAATAACAAAACCAAACAACTGAATGATTACTTTAGTGAATACGCCCTTATTCGCTATCGCGTAATCGTAGAACTACGCTGGTTACAACAATTAGCTGTAAACCCAGGCATCAATGAAGTGCCAAGTTTCACTGAGGCAGCAGATAGCTTTATAGAGAGTTTAATTGATAATTTTGATGAGAATGATGCACAAGCAATCAAAGATACCGAAGCAGTCACTAATCATGACGTCAAAGCTGTTGAATATTTCATAAAGGATAAGCTAAGTGAAAACAATGAGTTAGCTCCAATAAAAGAATTTGTACATTTCGCCTGCACGTCTGAAGACATCAACAATTTATCGTACGGCTTAATGCTTAAAGATTATCGTTCTAAGTGCCTGCTTCCCGAATTAAAACAACTCATTGATGCCATTCGTGAAAAAGCCCATGAATATGCAGATACCCCCCTACTTTCTCGAACCCATGGCCAAACAGCCACTCCAACAACGATAGGAAAAGAATTTGCCAACACAGTCGCCAGACTCGATCGCCAATATTTACAAATTGGACAGGCTGAACTTCTAGGTAAAATTAACGGGGCAGTAGGAAATTATAATGCCCACATGGTCGCATACCCTGAAGTCGACTGGGCAGCTAATGCAAATGAGTTCGTAAGCAAACTTGGTCTAAGCTGGAACCCTTATACTACTCAGATAGAACCCCATGATTATATAGCCGAACTATTTTCTGCGGCTAGCCGCTTCAATACTATTTTGATTGATTTTAATCGAGACGTTTGGGGCTATATTTCACAGGGCTATTTCAAACAAAGACTGGTTGCTGGGGAAGTTGGCTCTTCTACCATGCCGCACAAGGTAAACCCTATAGATTTTGAAAACTCTGAAGGCAATCTGGGTATTGCCAATGCCATTATGCACCATCTTGCAGAGAAACTACCTATTTCAAGATGGCAGAGAGATCTAACAGATTCAACTGTCCTGCGTAATATAGGAGTGGGATTTGCCCATGGCACAATTGCATATCAAGCGGCACTAAAAGGCATTTCCAAACTGATGCTGGATGCTGATGTTCTCGCTCAAGATTTAGATGAAAGCTGGGAAGTTCTGGCCGAAGCCATTCAAACGGTAATGCGCCGTTATGATATTCCTGAGCCTTATGAAAAACTCAAAGCATTAACTCGAGGCCAAAAAATTAACGCTGAAGTGTTGGCTGAATTTGTTGAAACCCTTGATTTACCCGATAGCGTCAAACAAGAGCTTAAAAAGCTTAGGCCTGGAACTTATATTGGGAATGCTTCGACTCAAGCCTTGAACGTGTAATGCTTCCTAAAAACCTTAGTTCGGAAAAGTTTCTTAGTGAATATTGGCAAAAAAAGCCATTGCTCATCAAAAATGCTTTTTTAGATTTTAGGGACCCTATTAGCCCAGAAGAATTAGCTGGGTTGGCTTGCGAGGAAGAAGTCGAATCAAGACTGGTCTTTAATGAAAAAGATACCTGGCGCTTACAAAACGGTCCTTTCTCAGAACAAGATTTCACTTCTCTCCCAAATGAACATTGGAGCTTGCTGGTTCAAGCAGTTGATCAATGGCTTCCTAAGGTAAAAAAGCTCTTAGCAGGGATTAAATTCATCCCTGATTGGCGATTAGATGATGTCATGGTGAGCTATGCTACCGAAAAAGCTGGCATTGGACCGCATTTTGATTATTACGATGTGATAATCATACAAGGCCAAGGGCAACGGCATTGGCAACTTGGCCAGCGCTGCGATCATCTCAGTAACTTAAGGAAAGATAGTGAACTAAAAATTCTGCAAGAGTTTTATGTCACTGAAGAGTTTACATTGGAAAGCGGTGATGCTCTTTATATTCCACCCGGAATAGCTCATCAAGGCACTTCACTTAATGACTCATTGAGTTATTCTATCGGATTTCGAGCTCCTTCCTATAGCGAAATTATTAGTCAATATGCTGCAAGCCTATGCGCGGAAGTCACAGAAGACCAGCGTTATAAAGACTCAGATTTAAACTTACAAAACAATACAGCCGAAATAAGTGAAGAAAGTGTTCTTCGTATGAAGTCATTATTATTAGATCTATTGCAGAACGAACAAGAAATTGAACAATGGTTTGGTCGGCACATGACACAACGAAAATACCCAGAACTGAGTTATTCTCCCGAGATTGAATTCACACCTGAAATCTTCGCAGAAGCTCTGGCTAATGGTCTTACCTTAGAAAAGCACCCTGCAGCACGCCTAGCGTTTTACCAAAAAAATGAAACTCTTTATCTGTTTGCAGATGGAGAAGCCTTTTCTGTGGATCAAAATAATGAGGACTCTACCGCCCTATTGGCAAAGCTCTGTGATAAAAATACTAGCTTGGTAAATTGCCTTGCCTACCAGTCTAATCAGGACTGTATTAGTCTACTGTGTAAACTTTATAATCAAGGCACACTAATAGAAACCGAAGAATTACACTAGATTCATGCACGAACCATTACATACTTTTTGTGTTGCCCCTATGATGGACTGGACTGATCGGCACTGTCGTTATTTTCTACGCCTATTGAGCAAAAACGCCATCTTATATACAGAAATGGTGACCAGTGGCGCTCTTATTCATGGTGACAAAGAACGTTTTCTAAAATTTAATGCAGAAGAACAACCTGTGGCTATTCAGTTGGGAGGAAGCAAACCGCAAGAGCTTTCTGAATGCGCCAAAATGGCGGAAGATGCTGGTTATATAGAAATAAATTTAAATGTTGGCTGCCCAAGTGACCGTGTCCAAAATGGCAAAATGGGTGCTTGTTTAATGGCTGAATCAGAACTGGTGGCTGAATGTGTAGCTGCCATGAAAAATTCTGTCCAAATACCTATCACCGTTAAAAGCCGTGTTGGTATAGACAACATGGATACCTATGGCGAATTAGCAGACTTTATCTCTATCGTTCACTCAGCTGGTTGTTCATGTTTTATTTTACATGCGCGTATTGCAGTTCTTAAGGGTTTGAGCCCTAAGCAAAATCGCGAAATTCCACCGCTAAATTACCAACGCGTCTATGAAATTAAACGTAATTTCCCAGAACTAGAAATCATTATTAATGGTGGTATTAAAAATTTAGCTGAAGCACATGAACATCTGAATCATGTCGATGGGGTAATGTTAGGGCGCGAAGCTTATCAGCGCCCTTATGTCTTATCTACTGTGGACCAAGAATTCTTTCATTCCCAAGATCCAGTACCAGAGCGTTTAAATATTCTTGAACATTTTTTACCATATGTCGATGAAGAACTAAGACAGGGAACGGCATTACGACATATTACTCGACATATACTCGGCTTATTCCAAAGCCAGCCCGGAGGCAAAAAATTTCGCCGTTATCTTAGTGAAAATGCCGTACAAACCCGGAGCAGACTTAACGGTACTCAAACATGCTATGCAACTAGTACAACACTAAGCAGGAAATAATATGCTACAAAATATCAGCATTTTTTTTGAAAAATACTTAAACCCCACTCTAGAAAGCGACACTGGCGATGCCACTACCGACAGGATACATATGGCATGCGCAGCGTTGATGATCGAGCTTTCTAAAGCTGATTACACTATCGATGATACTGAAACCAAAAAGATATCCAGTATTTTACAAAGTAAATTTGACTTACCTGAAGATACTCTAGAAGAGCTTTTTGAACTGGCTCAGCAAGAAGCGGATGATTCAACTTCTCTCTATCAATTTACCAGTCTCATCAATGAAGCTTACGAATACCCAGCAAAAATAACCTTAATTCAGAATATGTGGGAAGTGGCTTTTGCGGATGGAGACCTGGATCGATATGAGGAGCACTTAATTAGAAAAGTCGCGGAGCTATTATACGTCTCTCATAGTGATTTCATCAAAACCAAACTGACGGTAAAAAATCTTTAATTATTTTTTAGCGCGCTTACCAAATCCTGAAATTCCAACTTATTATCTTGGCTTAGGGCCATTAAGGCCTGATGAGCGACAATCACTTTTTGTTTTATTACATTTTCAGGTTCACTGACATGATTCAGTTCACCAAACTTTACGTCTGCTTCAAGCGGCTCTTCAACAATATCGAAAATAATGCCAAAACTCATTCCTTTAATAATTTTCGTAATATCTGGATTAGTTGAGATTATGCTTGGTTTTACATTAAAGCGATTACGTAGCTGTATTGCCATTTTGGCAAGCAAGCCTAAGGCTGTGCTATCAATGCCTGTTGTTTCAGTAAGATCAACAATCATAGCCTCAACAATAGCCCTGCTATAAAGATTGGTGAAATAATTATCGATAGTAGAACTCATTAAGACACGCACATCTCCTACCAATTTAAGAACAGGTATCTTATTTAGTTCAGTTGCTAATATTTTTCCTGACTTCATTACAAACTAAGCCTACTCTTTTTCAAGCCTTTATCAATTACAGGTCACTAATATTCATCACCGCAATATCATCTGGAATATTACTAAGATTTTTAAGATTAAATGTTTCTCGAATAGCCTGGAATTCTCCACCACTTTGCTCTACCACTTCAATAATTCGTTTTTCTTTCTCTGCCAGACTTGGCTGTGGCAATACTTCGAGAATGCCGTCAGAACATAAAGTTAGAGAAGCTTTCTCAAAAGGAATGCTTTCTTCAAAATATTCTGCTTCAGGTAACAAGCCTACTGGGAAACTGCTTTTCTGCACGTCAATGAAACTTGCTTTGCCTTCTTTATAAATCACTGGTAGCGGATGGTGCGCGGCGACACTATAGGTAAGTGTATTATCTTTACGATTCAATAAGCCAACAAACATGGTTATATGCTTATCAAGACCTGCTTCGATCAGATCTTTGTTTAATCTGCTTAGAATTACAGCAGGAGTTAGTTTTTTTATAAAAGGCACCTGACTTTGCTCTCTAAGCATTTGTTCAGTACGGAAACGTAAAAATATAGTTATAAAAGCCGAAGAAGAACCGTGACCAGAAACATCTGCTAGATAGAATAAAACGTTGTATTTTGATACTGCTGCATAATCAATTGAATCGCCACTTAAGTATAAAGAGGGAACCACTCGATGATTAATTTCATAGCCAGCAATTACTTGCGGCGGATTCGGCGACATACTTATCTGCACTAATCTGCCAGCTTGCTGATCAGTTTCAAACAATTCTAGGTTATATTCTAATTCGTGATTAATATTTTCCAGCTTCTTGCGATAAGCTTCATTTTCTTTAAGAATTTGCGCCTTCTTCAGGCTGCTATTGATTGAGAGCTGCAATAGAATTAGCTCGGTGACTGGCTTGATAAGATAATCACTAGCCCCAAGCTTCATTGCTTCAACGACATCATCAAGTACTTTTTTATTAGAAAGGACTATTACTGGCTGAGAAGCCACTTCTTGAAAGATTGCTTTTAAAAAATCCAGCGCACAATCACCCTTCAGGTTCATGTCACAGATGATTAAATCAGGAGAGGATGAATGATATGCCTCCATACCTTCCTTAGTATCCGAAGCCACCACTACTCGATAAGCGAGCTCTGATAAAAAAGCGGCAATACTATCCCTGACGATCAAATCATCGTCAATTACCAAGACAGTGCTGTTATCCCCTTTTTCCATTATTCTTATACAAAAAGGTAGTTCCGGTTCGTGAATACCCCACCACTGAGTTGTGATCCTGACAAAATTTATTAGGAGTCAGTGGATTTATTTGACTAAATTAAAAACACTTATACCTTACTCCGTTCCGTAAATTGCTGCAACAAAAGTTCGTTAATTGCTTCACATAATTTAAATTTTACATAGTGCATACTAGGACCTAATAAAAATTTGCTCAGTAATATTAATTTACTCATAATGGGGCAACAATCAATGGTTAAAATGCGTGATCTTCTCAGAGGTACTTACCACACCATGACTCGTTTTCATGATCAACGAGAATTTGAACGTGCCAAGGTAAATACTGCCGTCACTTTGTACTATGGTCGTCCTCAAAAAATATGTGAGGCACTTTGTGTCAATATAAGCAAAAATGGAATGGGCATCATGACTGACCAAGTCATTCCAATGGGAACTGAATGTAAAGTAAAAATTCATGATGGCCAAACTAACAAAAACGAATATCAGGCTATGACAGAAATAACACGGATTTTTGATTTAGAAGAAGGACAGTTTTTTCTTGGGGTTAAAATATTAATTAAATATTAGTCTTCAGTACCTTATCCTGCCAGAATCTTTTTAAGCGTTTGTCAGATATAGGTTCTCTTGTCCCCATAGATTGAGCAAATAAAGAGACCCGATATTCCTCTAACAACCAACGATATTTTTCAAGCTCAGTAGAAACCATATTTTGTGTTACCAGTTCCTCATATTGCTGACTATATTGAGAATAATATTGTTGAAGCATCTTCGTCCAAAGCTTATCTTTTTCGATTTGCCGAGGGTATTTCACCATTCTTTCCTTAATTGCTTTTAAATAGCGGGGAATTTCTAAAAAATACTCCTCAGGACTGTCACATATAAAATCTGCATGCAAGAGTTCCTCTAACTGCACTTTGACATCGTTATAAATAGCCTGATCTTTAAGGCTTGAAAACTTGGTTAATAATTTTTTTACCTGATGATAATGTATAAAAATATCATAGAGCTTGGATTCTAGTTTTTCAGCGCAATTTATAAGCTCCCCTTTATTGCTTTCATACATTTCATTAAAAGCGCTTTTTGTTCTGGGTAAATTTTCTTCATTAATAAAACAATTTCGATAAGCGGCTCGAATAAGCTGAAGCAAAATTTCATCTTTAGTACCTAAATGACTTAAAAGTAAGTTGTTTTGGGTGTTATTTAACAGGATTTTTTTTAGATATTTTACTTGCTGAGAGCTATTTAACATCAACAAACGCACTATCCCCCAGATGGTCTCTTGCTTGGCTAAAGGCAAGTTATCGCACAGAGTCAAAGATACACTGTCAATTTCATCGACTAATGCAGGATAGGTAAGCAGCTTAATGTCCGCATGTTGAACTTCATGTACTTCCTCAAGTTCTGCAAAATCCCACTCTGTAATTCCACTACGATCAATTGAACTTTCTGAGTACCGTTGCATATTGCGTTGGATTTCTTCAGCAAACTGTTTCTGCAATACTTCTAGGTCTCTGCCAGTTCCCAGTAAACTCCCCACTTCATCCACAACTCGTATATGCATTTGTAGATGTTCATCCAGCTTATAATTAAGCCAATAGTTAGGGTCAATTGGCACACCTGTCTTAGCAGTTAATTTTTGCGCAAGTAAGTAGCGTAAGTTACCTGTCGACTCGGATTTTAAGGCCGGTAGTATTTCATCCACTAGGTCAGGAATGGGCACTAGTAACCTACGTAAGGGCTTAGGCAAAGCCTTTGCTAAAGCAATGCATTTTTCGCGCAACATACCAGGCACCAGCCAATCTAAATCTTCTTCTTTTAACTGCTTTAATGCTGACACTGGCACATCAACCGAGATGCCATCTGAAGTTTTTCCCGGCGCAAATTTATAGTCCAGCTTTAATGACATAAAAGTGGTATTTAATTGATCTGGAAATTCATTCAGATCAAATTCACTACTGCGGGCATTGATCAAATCTTGTTCCGTTAGAAATAAAGCAGCTTTTTGCTTTTTGTCCAACTTGTTGTACCAGCTTTCCAGGTTTCTGGTGCTGTAAATATGCGCAGGTAATAACAAGTCATAAAATTCAAACAGGGTCTCTTCTTCTATCAAAATATCTCTTCTACGCGTTTTCTCTTCGGCCTGGGATACTTTTTCAATAAGTTGCCGGTTATGATGAAAAAAATCTGCTCGAGTTCTAATATCCAGAGCTACCAATGCACTTCTAATGAACAACTCACGACTGACTACAGGATCAATTTTATTAAAGGCGACCTTGCGCTTTTCGATCAGCGTTAATCCATATAAAGAGACTTTCTCAAACGCCATTACCTGTCCTCGACGCTTTTCCCAGTGAGGCTCAAAATATTCATGATTAAGTAGACTAACAGCTTGTGACTCAACCCATTCCGGTTTTATTTGACAATTAATCCTGGAATACAATTTACTGGTCTCAACTAATTCTCGCTGCTAGTATCCATTTACATTTCTTTTTAAATAAACTGGATCCTGGAAAAATTTGAAATTTCCGATTCCTGGTTCCGATATACTCCAGCTCTTCATGATGCCGAGCAACTTGTACTATTAAGCCCCTCAGTATTGATTGATGAATATTCTCCTCGTTAGCAGGTTCTCTGTTTTCTTTTAAACCTAGCTTGCGACATTGCAGGTGTAATTGCCGATGAATCTCGCGCCATTCTCGCATTCGCACATAAGATAAAAAATGTCGCTGACAAAACTTTCTTAATTGATTTTGTGTTAACAATTGACGTTCATCTTCAAAGTTCTGCCAGAGTTGCAAAAAACTTAGAAAATCAGATTGAGGATGCTGAAATAGACGATGCTTTTCATCGGCAGCTTGTTGCTTATCTAAGGGGCGCTCTCTAGGGTCTTGTATGCTCATTGCGCTTACAATGACTAGAACCTCTTGTAGACAAGCTCTTGTCGAAGCTTCCATCAACATTCGCGCATATCTTGGGTCTACAGGCATATCTGCCATGATTTTTCCGGTTTTATTCAATTCACCAGAATCAGTAACAGCTCCCAGTTCCTGCAAAACTTTAATTCCATCATTAATGGCTTTTGTTTCAGGCTTGTCTAAAAACGGAAAACTATCGATATCTCCAAGGTCCATATTAAGCATCTGCAAAATTACGGAAGCGAGATTGGTGCGTGTTATTTCAGTATCTGTAAATTCAGGTCTTTGTTGGAAATCATCTTCACTATAGAGACGAATGCATATTCCTGGCGCAATACGACCGCAGCGCCCAGCTCTTTGGTTTGCACTGGCTTGCGAAATTGCTTCAATTGGCAAGCGCTGAATTTTGCTACGCACGCTATAACGACTCAAGCGAGCTGTCCCTGGATCAATAACACTGGTAATTCCAGGTACTGTAATAGAGGTTTCGGCAACATTTGTAGACAGCACAATCCGACGCCCCGTATGTGCTTGAAATACTCTATTCTGTTCTTTATTGCTCAACCTGGCATATAGTGGCAGGATTTCAGTATTACTAAATTTTTCTTTGCGCAAAGCTTGGGCAATATCTCGAATTTCACGCTCTCCACTTAAAAATACCAGAACATCTCCTTTCCTGTTTTTGTGACCTTTTTGCTGTTTTTGTTCTAATTCGAACAACTCCCTGATTGCAGCAATAATATTCTCAGCTAGGTCTTTATCTTCAGCTTCCAGTTGTGGACGATAAAAGGTATCTACCGGGAAAGTTCTTCCTGATACTTCAATTATTGGCGCCTGATTAAAATGAGCAGAAAATTTATCTAAATCAATAGTCGCTGATGTAATAATTAATTTCAGATCAGGTCTAAGAGGAAGAAGATTTTTTAAATGTCCCAACAAAAAATCTATGTTTAAGCTACGCTCATGAGCTTCATCAATGATCACGGTATCGTATTGCTTTAAGAGTGGATCTTGCTGAATTTCTGCCAACAAAATGCCATCAGTCATTAATTTTATACAGCTGATATCACTTGTAATGTTTTGAAAACGTACCTGGTAACCCACTTCCTTACCAACTTCTACTTTAAGTTCATCAGCAATACGCTGGCAAACGCTTCTGGCGGCTAACCTACGTGGTTGAGTATGGGCAATAAGGCCTTGCTGCCCTCTTCCTAAGTCGAGACATATCTTAGGTAGTTGAGTGGTTTTGCCTGAACCCGTTTCACCACCAACTATCAATACCTGGTTTTGCTCCAGAGCTTGTTTTATCTCACTGACTTTCTGACTAAGAGGAAGCTCTTGAGGATAACTAATCGGTAATTTTATTGGCATGAAATATATTCAAGCGATAATAACAAGGGAATACTTAAAAGCTGTCTTATGCAGCTTTTCTTGCCATGCGGTGTTTTTTAATACTTAGCAACCGCCTGACTTTACGAACTCGATAAGTTGCTATGCCTACCATTGTAATAATTGTTGATAGTAATATTGCCATAGCTATGGGAACCAACGACCTGATGCCCGCAACAGTTTCTATCGTCACAATGTCCATTACAAATATTATGATAGCTGGAGCCAGCACATTACCATCGGCTTCTACATACCATGGCGTAAATACTATTGCCATAAAGGTAACTTGCATAATATAGGCTAAATCAACCCAGAAAATCTTCTTAACCACCTTCCACAATAAAAAAGACATAGCCAATGAAGCAATGAGATAAGCCAACCATGCAAGAATGTAATCAACAGTTTCCATACTTATCTTTCATTCCAATATTTCATCTGAACATTTCATCTGAACATTTCATCTGAACATTTTATCTGAACATTTTATCTGAACATTTCATTTGTAAATTAAATTGTATGATATAAATTTTCGGTTTTATTCAACCCATGTCACAAGATGTTCGTCATAACCATCTTCATGAACATATTCTTCAGAGATTACCTTGCCTGAAACTGTAATTCCAGCTTCCTCAATAGCATCACGATTGCCGCTGATTAATGGATGCCAATCAGGAAGATTTTTTCCCTCATATACAAGCCTGTAAGCGCAAGTCGATGGCATCCACGGCAAATCTTTCAAATTATCTGGTTTGAGTATAACGCAAGTAGGAACTAGGCTTTGACGATTAGCATACACTTGGCAGCGACAGCTACTCTCATCAAAGTAACGACAAATTACCCGCGTATAAGCAATTTCTCCACTACTTTCATCTTCAAGCTTATGCAAACAACACTTACCGCAACCATCGCATAACTGTTCCCACTCCTTAGTGTTCATCTGCGCTAGTGTCTTGTTTTGCCAAAATTTATCTTCAGTCGACATTATTCACCATAGGTAAATACCGCTGGGTCTATATTAGGTGGTAGCTGAAGAAAATAGCCCTTTTCCTTAATATCAGCCAGTACATTCTCCGTCTTAACCCGCGCAAGCTTTCTATTGATATCTAAAGCCAAAGTCATCACTTCTTTTACTTCACCTATTCTCGTCATAAGCTCTGTTGGTAGTTGTGAGAGATCATGTCCTTTGGCGACATAAAGATATAACTCATTTTCACGAGACCCTCTATAAATTGTACAAAGCATAGGTTTCATTGCATTAATTCTATAAGTTCTTTTACTAAAATTTCATTGCGCCAGCCCTGCAATTCGTCAGGTAATCTAATCTTGCCGACATCAATGGGTTCATTAGAAGTCGTATCCTTGAGTTCAAGAATTGATTGGTACAAGCTTAGCAAAGTACGTTTCCTTCCCAGAATCTCAGTTGGTAGATTTAATTCTACTGCTTTTTTTTCAACTAACAGTTGGGCCTTCTTAAATTCCTTTTTCTGTGCGTTACTCAGTGGCCTTGCTATCTGCTTTGGCAGGCAAGCATTAGCTTGATTTAATTTTTTCTGCATCACTTCAAGTAAAGCTAGGCCTTCATAATGAATAAAATTAGCATTTAGGCCTTCAATTTGACCTAGTTGAGCAATATTTTTTGGGATAATCTTCGCAATAGAGACTAATTCTTTATCTTTTATAATCCAATTCCTTGGTTTATCTCTTTGCCTGGCTCGCTTTTCACGCCACTCGGCTAAAGCCTTTAATATATAGAGTTGTTTTTCATCTAACTGCCAAGCAGCACTTATATTTCGATAGGTCTGAGAAAAGTCTTGTTCCAACTCTTCTTGGTAGTTGCTTAAAAGCCGTTGGCAATCTTCTTCCACCCAGGCCAGCTTATTCATTCCTGCTAATTTTTCTTTCTGACGTGAATAAATTTCAGGTAAATAAGCAACATCTAAGGCCGCATAGTCTAATTGTTGTTCACTTAAAGGTCTTTGCAACCAATTTGATCGCGTTTCGCCTTTAGGTAAATTAATACCAAATTGTTCCGAAATCATATTTTGATAACTTAATGCAAATCCCTGATTTAAAAATGCATTTGCAACCTGAGTATCAAATATAGGCGATGGCAATATGCCAAACTGATAAATAAAAACCAGTATATCTTCAGAGCATGAATGAAATATTTTTGTAATTTCAGGCGCTAGCATTAAGGCTTGAAACTTCACCCAGTCGCTAATACTTAGAGGATCTATCAGATAATTTTTTTTACCATCATTGACCTGAAATAAGGCCACTTTTGGATAAAAGCTGTCAGTACGCATAAACTCTGTATCGAGAGCTAGGTGAGTGTGACTTTGCCAAGACTCACAGCATTTATTTAATGCTTCATCATCAGTGATCAGAACATAATCAGTGTTATAGCTTTCCTGACTATCCACTTATTTCAACTGCCTTTTAGACAAAGGATTAATTATCACTGATTGCCTGTCTGCCTGCGAAGGAATGTAAAAGGGTGCCGCCATCTATATATTCGAGCTCACCACCAAGCGGTATGCCATGAGCAATACGGCTTACTTTTAATTGTCGATTATCTAATTCTGGAATTTTGAGTTGCTCAGCAATAAAATAAGCCGTTGCCTCACCTTCCACCGTTGGGTTGGTCGCTAAAATCACTTCATTGATGTCTGACTGTCTGACTAAGTTAAGTAAATCTCTGATTCCAATTTCATCAGGTCCTATGCCATCTATTGGTGACAAGTGCCCCATCAAAACAAAATAATAGCCTCTGAAAGAGCTGGATTGCTCAACAGCATATACATCAGCGGGCGTTTCAACAACGCAAAGTAAACTCTGATCGCGTTTAAGGTCACTACAAATATGACAGACTGCGTCTTCCGATAATGTTCGACACCGCTGGCATTGCCCCACTCCTTCAATAGCTGCGTCTAAAGCTTTGGCAAGATGCCTACCACCATCACGGTCTTTCTCTAAAAAATGTAGCACCATTCGCTGAGCAGATTTCGGGCCTACGCCTGGTAAGCGCTGAAACGCTTTTATTAATTGATCAATTAAAGGACTGTAATTCATGAGTAATAAATAAGTGTTAGAAAGGTAGCTTAAAACCTTCAGGCAAATTTAAGCCAGCTGTCATTCCTGAAAGCTGATTCTGATTATTTTCAGCAATTTTCTTAACAGCTGAATTAATAGCTGCCGCAATCAGATCTTCAATAATTCCCTTGTCTTCTTCTAGTAAACTTTGGTCAATCTCGACATTCTTTACTTCATGTTTACCATTCATCGTGACTTTTACCAGACCTGCTCCAGCCTCGCCGGTGCACTCCAGCTTCGCTAGTTCTTCCTGCGCCTTTTGCATTTGTTCCTGCATTTTTTTGGCTTGTTGCATCAAGCCGGCTATATCTGTCATTGGGACCTCATTGAATATAGTCTATTAGTAATCTTCTGGCGTTAGTGGTTCGATACTGTCCGGCAAAATACTACCTTCAAAACGCTCCATTATTGTTTTTACATAATCATCATTTTTAAAAACTTCTTCAGCTATATGCTGTCTTTCTTGCTGTTTTCGAAGCCGGTATGTAGCCGGTGTTTCTAGATCTGAGTCTAACTCGCTCTGAGAAATTTTAAGACTAATATTGCTAGAAAAGTAATCCGACATAGCTTTTTCAATCTGTTCCTGGTGCCCTTCATTTAATATTTTAGAATGGTTAACATCTAGCCCCAGAGTAATTATATTCTCACTCACGTCTAAAAGCAGGCAATGGGCTGCAATACTGCGTGTTATACCTGATAGATTGAGCTTATAAAATAGTGAAATCCATTGTTCAGGCTTTAATGCGCTCAGACTCAGTTTTTCTTCACTATTCTCGAATTCAGGCACCTGAGCTGCTGTCGAGTCACTTTCATTTTGAATTTCATTTTCAGGTTCTGAATTTTCACTAACTGCTTCAGTAATTATTGTTTCAGTATTAGTTTTTGCGTTTATATCAGCTTGAATTTTTTCCTCAACGCTTTCTAAACTCTTTTTTTTTTCGTCTTCAGCTTCGGCTAGTTGCTCTTCATCAGAGCCATTATCAATACTAATATTCTCACTTATCACATCATCTTTTGAATTTAATACCACTTCAGCAGTATTAGCTTTAGCCAAAGCTATTTCAGGTTTATTCGGCACTCCTTTTGGAGTGAATGCCAACATACGCAGTAATGCCATTTCAATGCCTGAACGATCATCAACTGCTAGCGGCAATTCTTCCCGGCTTTTTAAAGCCATTTGATAATAGAGCTGAACGTTCTCAGCTGGCATGGCTGCGGCATGCTCTAGAATCTGCTTTTTATCACCTTGACTATTATCCAGTCCTTCAGGAACAACCTGCGCAACCGCAACACGATGTAAATAAGATAAAAGTGCTTCAAGTATTGAGGCGAAATCAGGCGCTTGATCTGAAACTGTATTAATTAATTCCAATATTGCGAGAGCGTCTTCAGCAATGAGGGCGTCTACTAGTTGATACAATATATTCTGATCAATGGTGCCGAGAAAGCTGCTGATCTCCGCATCACTAAGCTTACCATTACAAAAAGAAATTGCTTGATCTAACAAGGTTAAGGCATCTCTTACACTACCTTTTGCAGCACGCCCTATCTGCCAAAGGGCTTCTTCTTCAAATTCAATTTTTTCCTGCTCCATAATGAACTTAAGATGATTCATTATCATTTCAGGGCTAAGGTTTTTCAGACTAAATTGCAAACAACGAGACAACACAGTTACCGGTAATTTTTGTGGGTCAGTCGTCGCTAGCAGGAATTTTACATGAGGAGGTGGTTCTTCCAGCGTTTTTAGCAAGGCGTTAAAGCTATGCCCGGAAAGCATATGAACTTCATCAATGAGATAAACCTTATAACGCCCTCGACTGGGCGCATATTGGACGTTATCTAGCAGCTCTCGGGTATCTTCGACTTTAGTACGAGAAGCCGCGTCAACCTCAATCAAATCAATAAAGCGGCCTTCTTCTATTTCTAGGCACGCACTACACTTTCCACAAGGCTCTGAACTAACACCTTCTTCACAATTCAAGCAGCGCGCAAGTATTCGGGCAATAGTGGTTTTACCTACGCCCCGCGTACCAGTAAATAAATATGCATGGTGTAAGCGATCATTATCAAGAGCATTTATAAGCGTTTTGAGCACATGACCCTGCCCAGCCATTTCTTTAAAGCTGCGAGGGCGCCACTTTCTTGCTAGAACCTGATAGGACATTGGCCTGATTTTTACAATTTACTATTAATTTATTATTAATGTATGGAGGTACCCCCTGCCAGCCACACCCCGGCACATGCAAAAGCTGTTGCCGCTGCTCCCTTCCGGGCCTGACGGGGTTCACAACCGAGCATTGCGAGGGGACCGACAAGAGATACCATAAATCTTGAAATTTTAAGCGCTAAAGCGCCAAATCTCTGCCATTAATCAAGACTGAGCATTATCTGGAATTAAAGAGGGGGAATCAAGCAGCGATGCTCAAAGAGCGTAAACTAACTCCGATTATTCGAACAATAAAGATTTCAAGGAGTTATTAAAACAACAGAATAACTCAGACAAAAAAACAGCAGCGAATACATCACAATCTTAAGCATATTGATCTTTGAACGCTGTTGATATTGATAATCATCTTGAATAATTAAATGCTTAGGTATTTTTTTCTCTTTAAAAGTCATGGCTCACCTCAAGACGGGATAATAATTTGATGAAACCATTAGATCAGGTGATTCTGTTAAAGCAGAGGATAAATTATGGCGGAAATATAGCTTTTTATTGTTTTGTAGCTGCGTCTCCAAGAGAAACATCTGTTAAGCCCTTACGAATCATGTACCAAAACAGTATTACGCCGGGAAAGGCCACAAATGTCGTAAGCAAATAAAAATTCACATATCCCAACGACTCGATGAGCCCACCTGCAGTGGTGCCTGTAATAAATCTACCAGCGATACTTGCCAGTGCTGAAAGTAAAGCATATTGCGTCGCGGTAAAACGTAAATTACAGAGGGCTGACAGATAGGCTACTACCGTAACCCCACCGATACCACTGGCAAAATTCTCAAACCCCACAGCACCAGCCATACCAATGTTACTGTGCCCAACTAAAGCCAAAGCAGCAAAGCTGAAATTAGACACCGCCATCAGAATCAAACTGACTAGCACTGCATGCTTTAAGCCCATACGCACATACATAATACCGCCTATAAAAATACCTACCAGAAATGCAATAAAGCCAAAACCCACATCGTAAAAAGCAATTTCTTCGTTACTGAAACCTAAATCATCAAACAAAAGACGCAGGGTAAGATTGGCTAACGTATCTCCAATTTTGTGAATCAATACAAAAAGAAGAACTAGCCAGGCACCTTGCCGCTTAATAAATTCAACAAGTGGGCTAAAATATTCAACAAAGGCATCTGCGATGCCCTTAGTCGCAACCGGTTCTCTACGACGATGAGGTTCCCCCATAAATACGCTAACTAAAATAGCTGGTAAGACAAAAACTGCACAAGCAATATAAGCAAAAGTCCAACCGAAACTGCTGGCAAGAATAAGAGCCAAAGCACCTGTTGTTGCTGCGCCAATTCGCCAGCCGTATTGATTCATACCAGAACCGGTCCCAAGTTGGTGAGGCTCTAATAACTCGATACGATAAGCATCGACAATTATATCGAGGGTTGCACCTGCAACCCCTAAAGTGATTGCTGCAATAGCTACTGTAAACAATGCTTGATTAGGATCGGCAACGCCTAAAAAAACAACTGCACAGATTACAAACAAACTAATTAGCCAAAGCCATGAACGTCTTTGTCCAAAACGGCCAATACCGGGTAATTTCATGTTATCTACGATCGGCGCCCACAGAAATTTAAAATTATAGGCTAGGAAAGTTAAGGCAAAAGCAGTGACGGCACTTTTTGTGATGCCATCTTGAGCTAAGCGTGTAGTCAGTGTTGCGCCAATCAACGCATAAGGAAAAGCTGATGAAACGCCCAGAAAAAAGGCAGCAAGAGGGCCGGCTTCAACATAAGGGCGGACACTTTCTGGCAGCCTGCTACGCCAACCTTCTATCGTCCTGTTATCAGCTACCGACATAAATTATCCAAATAGGGCTTAATTACTACAGATCATTATTTTTAACTTTATCAGGCAATCCATATATGAAACAACACTTAAAAAGTTATAACTCTTTTTAAACCGTCCGCAGAAGGCAGCAGGTTGATGATTTTTTTTAAACAAAGAATATAAATAAAACAGCGCCCAAGAATAAGCGATAAATCACAAAAGGCAGAAAGCCCAAACCGGTTACCAACTTTAAAAAAAAGTGAATACAAAAATATGAAAACAATGCAGATAGGAGCATCCCATACGCTAATTCCAGCCAGTTAACCGCACTCTCCTCTAATAGATCAATTACTGACAGTAAGGTCGCACCTGCTACAGCAGGAATTGATAATAAAAATGACAAGCGTGCCGCTTCTTTTCGTTTGAGATTACAAAATAAACCCGCTGTCATTGTCACACCTGAACGAGATGTACCTGGTATTAAGGCCAAAACTTGCCCTATACCTATAAACAGAAAAGCGTGCCAGCTGAGCTTATTAAGCCCTTTTTCAACTGTAGAATTTTTATCTGCATACCATAATAACAGGGCAAAAATAATTGTAGTGCTTGCAATCACGGTCGAGCTACGAAAATACGAATCAACGATGTCTCTTAAAAATAAACCCGCAATAACTATTGGGCAGGTAGCAAGAATTATCATCCAACCTAGGCGTGCTTCATCACTTGCCTGGCCTTTTATGATATTCATGCTCCAAGCATGTAAAATTTGATAAATATCTTTTCTAAAATACAGTATGACTGCAAACAAACTACCAAAGTGCACAGCCACATCAAAAGCAAGTCCTTGGTCTTCCCAGCCAAACATTGCAGAAGGGAAAATTAAATGTGCTGAACTAGAAATTGGAAGAAATTCTGTAACACCCTGTATCAGGGCAAGGCAAGAAGCTCGGATAAAATCGAAAGCTACCATGTTAATTTTGTGTCACTTTGTTACGCAAATAAGTAGGTGAAAAATCTTCAGGTTTCATAGTCATACCCTGTGCTAAATACCCAATGGCTAATTCGGCCATCGCTGCTGCACGCGGGTATACGTCACTATCATATGCAGTAATTATCGACTGTATATACTCTGGCATCTGAGTTAGGAAATTCATTCCATTACCTACTCCATAGCAAGATCCAGTTAATTCAACATCAATCAGCTCAGGCTTACATAGCTGTTCTTCTCCTACTAACTCGATTTTATTGTCAGCTTTAGAATAAACAGCCCAATAAACTTCATTAATACGGGCATCTAGACAGCTAAGAACATACTGCGGTTCGGATTTTATACTTGGTTGAGCTAGGGCCGCTAAAGTTGAAATCGGAATTAATGCCAACTCAGCGCCAAAAGCAATGCCTTGTGCAACGCCCGCTGCAATTCTTAGCCCGGTAAATGAGCCAGGACCAGCACCAACAGCTATAGCATCAAGCTCAGTGAAATTGAGCTCATGTTCTGCCATTAAACTTTGAATCATCGGAAGAATATACTGAGTATGCAACCTCGGCAAGACTTCAAATTTTTCGAAAATTTTGCCATCGATAGCAAGAGCACATGAACAGGCTTCAGTTGAACTATCTAGGGCTAGAATTATTGACATAGCATAGTAAATTTACAAAAAAATCCCCCGCAGCCGAAACTGCGAGGGATTGATTTTACATTTTAAGAAAATTAATTATTTCTTTTTAGCTTTGCGAGCAGGTTTTCGTTTCGCTGGAGCTTTTTTTGTAGCTACTTTGCGCTTAGCGGGTGCTTTTTTAGCGACTTTCTTCTTAGCAGGAGCTTTTTTAGCCGCTACTTTGCGCTTAGCCGGGGCTTTTTTAGCTGCTTTCTTCTTAGCCGGGGCTTTTTTAGCGGCTACTTTGCGTTTGGCAGGTGCTTTTTTAGCGGCTTTCTTCTTAGCCGGGGCTTTTTTAGCGGCTACTTTGCGTTTGGCAGGTGCTTTTTTAGCGGCTTTCTTCTTAGCCGGGGCTTTTTTAGCGGCTACTTTGCGTTTGGCAGGTGCTTTTTTAGCGGCTTTCTTCTTAGCCGGAGCTTTTTTAGCGGCTACTTTGCGCTTAGCCGGGGCTTTTTTAGCGGCTACTTTGCGTTTGGCAGGTGCTTTTTTCTTAGAAGCTGCTTTTTTAATTTTAGCTGCAGCTTTTCTAGCAGCTATTCTTGCTTTGGCGGCTGCTTTGGCGGCTGCTTTTTTCTCAGCTGCCCTAGCTTTTGTAGCCAATTTAGTTGCTGCAGCTCTGGCTTTAGCAGCTAATTTTTTCTCAGCAGCTTTTACTTTTACAGCTTCTTTTTTAAGTTTAGCAGCTACTTTCTTAGCAATACCTTTAGCCTGTTGTTTCTTTATAGCAGCTTCAGCTTTTTTGATACTTTTCTTAAGCTCAGAAGCAGCTTTCTTTTCTAGGGCTTTCTTATAGCTGGCAACGGCTTTAGCCTGTGCTGCAGCTTTAGCTTTCGTAGCATCTATAGCTGAAGCCGTTAACATCGATTGTTTTGCTTTTAATTGTTTCGCTTTAGCAGAAACAAGTTTAGTTGTTAATTTTCTAACTTGCGCCCTTGCAGTAGCAGCAGCTTTTTTACTTTTTGCAGCAGCAACTTTCTTTTTAGCATTACTGATTGCATTGTTCTGTTTAGCTACTTCTCGTTGCGCTTTTCCTAAAGTGGATTTCGCTTTACTTGTAGCAGATACGGATTTTCTTTTAGCCGGTTTTGTAGCAACAGGTGCTGCTTGTTTAGCTTGGGCTGTAGCCATAATTTTTCTCCTAGAACGTAAAATTTAACTACTTTAATTTTAGGTTGTTGTTATTGCTTCACTTTCGAGCGCAACATATCACAGTTTTTTTGTTTTTTACAACTTTTTATAAAAAAGCTATAGTTATTTTTTTCATAAAAAACAATAAAAAAGAATCGAAAAGTAAGAATGAACTTATTATTTTAAAAAATTAAAAAAAGAGAATAGTTTTATTAATCTAATTTACCCTTAATATTAAGGATAAACATTTAAGTTAAATTTCTATTTAGAAAAAACACAATAAAAAAATCTTAATTCAAATACCAGTTACTTATTGAATTAGTACAAAATAATTTAATATTTTTAGCTCAACACTGCCAATAATTGCTGCTTAATTTCAGCGATATCACCTACCCCATTAATTTGGGAAAATTTAACAGAACCACTTTGTTTTTCGATAGACTGATAGAAGTCAACCAAAGGCAACGTTTGTTGATGATAAACCTCAAGCCTTTTTCTGACGGTATCTTCTTTATCATCTTCCCTTTGAATTAAAGCTTCTCCAGTCAGATCATCAACACCTGCGCTTTGCGGTGGATTATGTTGCAGATGGTATATTCTGCCCGATTCTGGGTGAACTCGTCTACCGCTTAAGCGTTTCACGATTTCCTCATCAGACACATTAATTTCAAGCACATGCTCTATATCAACCCCAGCTTCAATCAATGCTTCAGCCTGAGGAATGGTTCTGGGAAAGCCATCAAAAAGAAACCCATTTGCACAATCATCTTGTGTAATTCTTTCTTTAACCAATGCAATAATGATCTCGTCAGTTACCAATCCGCCGCTTTCCATTACCGATTTAACTTGCAAGCCTAGCTCAGTGCCATCTTTAACTGCCGCACGCAGCATATCTCCAGTTGAAATCTGCGGAATGGCAAAGGTATCTACGATAAATTGAGCCTGTGTGCCTTTGCCCGCACCTGGCGCGCCTAAAAGAATAATTTTCATTGCATCCCCCAAATAAAGCTCAATACATTACACATTTGCTATTGCATCCACAAGTTTAAGACCTTTTAGCCAATTCTTTTTTAGCCAGTTCCCAATATAACTCTAGCTCATTAATCGTTAAACTTTTCATTTCTAATTTTTTTTCTCGCAGCATACTTTCTATTAATTTAAAACGCTGACTGAACTTACTATTTGCAGCACGCAAACTTGATTCAGGATTAAGTTTTAAGTGTCGAGATAAATTTACTACACTAAATAATAAATCTCCGAACTCCTCTTCTATATGCATTTGATCCTTAGCTAGCATTGCCTCGTCCAACTCTTCAAGTTCTTCATATATTTTTTTTATAACACTTTTTGCTTCTTTCCAGTCAAATCCTCCTGTCGCAGCTCGGCTTTGTATCTTTTTTGCTCGCAGCAATGCCGGCAGAGCCTGGGGAATATCATTCAACAGACTAGGGATGCTCCCGCTAACTTGCTTTTGCCTTTCTTCCTGTTTTATTTTTTCCCAGTTAGCCTCAACTTGCTCAGGCGTTAGATTATTCTCTTTACCAAAACTTTCAATCGTAGCATCTGGAAAGACATGCGGATGTCTTGTAAGAAGCTTATTGATTATTGCGCTACAGATATCATCAAAAGTGAATAAGTTCTCTTCATTAGCCATCTGCGCATAAAAAACCACCTGGAATAGTAGATCACCTAATTCTTCCGGTAAGTGCTGTATATCTTCCTGTTCAATACACTCTATAACTTCGTAGCATTCTTCAAGTGTATGTGGAGCAATAGATTTAAAGCTTTGTTTTAAATCCCAGGCACAGCCATACTCTTTATCTCTTAGTAAAGACATCACTTTTAATAGTTCAGTAATTTTTTCGCTGCTACTTTGCATTTATCTTCCAAACATTCCTTTTAATACGGTCTGATTATGCCTTATTGAATAAAGCTATGGACTCAACATGCGTTGTTTGCGGAAACATATCCATTACACCAGCGGCCTCTAAATGGTAGCCCAGCTCTTTCAAACAAGCGGCATCTCTTGCCAGAGTTATAGGATTACAGGAAATATAAACAATTTTTTCTGGTTGCAGCGCAGCCACAGCCGGCAGTATCTCAATGGCGCCAGATCGGGGCGGGTCGATTAACACTTTAGTAAACCCATAGCTCGACCAATGCTTGGTATCAAGATTTTCTGTTAAATCAGCACTGCTAAATTCCAGATTATCCAATTTCATACGAAGGGCATTCTCTTGCCCCCTATCCACCATAGCTTCACTGCCTTCTACCCCAAGTACTAACTTTGCTTTGGTAGCCAGCGGTAAAGAAAAATTTCCTAAACCACAGAACAAATCTAATATTTTGTCTTCCGCGTTTATTTCTAATAGTTCTATAGCCTTGTTAATCATCTTACGGTTAATCTGCGCATTGACCTGAGTGAAATCCATTGGGTGAAAAGCCATGTTTAATTGAAAATCTGGCAAGTCGTAAAACAATCTATCTATCTCTGTTTTTGGATAGTACTTGGCAACGGTATCGGGACCACCGCTTTGCAGATATAAATCAAACTTATGGCTTTCAGCAAATTCAGTCATTTTCTCTAGATCATCAGCATCCAAGGGTAATAAATGTCTAAAGACTAAGGCCATAGAATTAGCACTTACCTGCTCATCTCCGACGGCCACTTCAATTTGTGGAATATGTTTATATGCGGCTAATGAAGCGATTAATTTACTTAATGCGGGCAATAAATTACTCACTTGAGGGTCAAGTACTTCACAGCTATCCATGTTAGTAATAAAACTGCTGTTTTTTTCTCTGAATCCAACCAAAACTTGCTCTTTCTTATGAACATAACGCACGGCCAATCTGGCTTTACGTCTATAGGCAAAATGAGGGCCAGTAATAGGCGGCATTCTTTTGTAATTATTGCCCGATAGACTTTGCACCAGCAATTCGTCTAAGACAGAAGCTTTAAATAATAGCTGCGACTCAGAGTTAAAATGTTGCAGACTACAACCTCCACAGATTGTGGCATATCGACAAGGAGGCTCAACCCGCTCTTTAGACGCAGTTATTATTTCTAAGGTTTTTGCTTGATCAAAAGATTCGCGTTTTTGTGTATAAACGGCCGAAACCTGTTCTCCAGGCAAAGCTTCATCAACAAAGATTACCTTTCCTTCTAGATGTGCTATTCCTCTTCCTTCATGGCTGAGCTTTTCAATATCCAGGACAACAGGATCCTTTGGCAGCTTTTGCCGTCTTCTTCGACGCATGGCTTTTTGAGTTTTCCTTTAATTATTCGGGGGTAAATACACCACTAGAAAGATAACGATCACCTCTGTCACAAATAATGGCAACAATTATTGCATTTTCCAGCAATTTGGAGAGCTGCAATGCTGCGAAAACCGCACCACCGGAAGAGACACCGCAATGTATTCCTTCTTTTTTAGCTAAAGCGCGCATAGTGACTTCAGCATCATGCTGGCTAATATCAATTATTTGGTCAACACGTTCGCGCTCAAATATTTTAGGTAAATATGCTTCAGGCCATCGTCTGATACCAGGAATACGAGAATCTTCCTGGGGCTGCAAACCAACAATTTTAATATTAGAATTCTGTTCCTTTAAGAATCTTGAAACGCCCATAATGGTACCCGTTGTTCCCATTGAGCTGACAAAGTGAGTTATTTCGCCCTTGGTATCACGCCAAATTTCAGGACCAGTCCCTTCGTAGTGAGCCACATAGTTATCAGGATTGCCGAATTGATCCAGTACAATTCCTTTACCTTGAGATTGCATATTTAGCGCTAGATCCCTGGCGCCCTCCATGCCTTCTTCCTCAGTCACTTCTATTAAGGTGGCCCCATACGCAGTCATTGAATCTTTGCGCTCCTGGGTCGAGTTAGAAGGCATTATTAAAGTCAATTTATACCCTCTGATGGCGGCAACCATAGCCAAAGCAATACCTGTATTACCGCTAGTTGCTTCAATCAGTGTATCTCCCGGCTTGATATCACAGCGGCCTTCAGCTTTTAAAATCATGCTCAGAGCAGGCCTGTCTTTGACAGAGCCAGCCGGGTTATTACCTTCCAGCTTAACTAGAATTGTATTTGAGGTTTGACCCGGCAACCTTTGTAAGCGCACAAGCGGGGTATTACCTATGGTGCTTTCTATAGTTGGAAACATTGATGAATCTCTAGTTGGAATCGACATGATTAAGACTATGCTTGAAACTGCAAATGAGAAAGTAAAATTTTACCTTGAAGCAAGCTTAAGGAAAAAGGTAAAAGTGTGGCTATCCTATGTTTTTTCGAAATAAACTCCTACTTGAGAGTGGTTTATCCCCCAAATGCGCTGAAAGTGCCGCTCGTAACAAACGTTTAGCAGCTTTTTGAGTTTCCAAATCTATAAAATTCTTTTTAGCTATTTGATGCAAAGTAACACTCGAAAAATATTTTTCAAGTTTATTACTTGCTCCATCAACCTGCTCAAAACCACTATCATAATGAAAATGATACCAACAATTATCTACTGGCCTTTCTGTCAGCACACTAAAATCAATTCCGTAACCTAATAAATCAAGTAAATTAAGTTCAAATTTTCTTAAAATCGGCTCTATTTCGGTTTGCTTTGAAAGATCAGATAATGTCACTTCATACAAAGAATAAATTTCAGCATCAGCTTCTTGTTTATGAATCAATCTCACTAGCAGCTCATTTAAATACAAGGCTGCAAATAGCGTTTTATGCTTAAGAGCAACGCTATTAGATTGTGCTTCAAATTGCCCTAGCGTCTTTAATTCATTTTTCCCTGTTAAATTAACCAGCAGAGGGATGAATGGTTGCAATACGGCTCTGTTTTTAGATTTTGGATTTCTTACGCCTTTTGCAACAGCGCTAATTCTGCCAAAATCCTGAGTAATGAAGTCTACTAATAGGCTGGTGTCACGATAAGGCCTGCTATGCAATAAATAAGCAGGCTGGGACTGTATAGAATTAACCATCAGTGTTTATCCTGCTCTTTCCTACTGATCAATATAGCCTAAACTTCTTAAGGCGCGCTCATCATCGGACCAACCACTCTTAACTTTAACCCATAAGTTAAGCATGACTTTAGCGTTAAAAAGCAGCTCCATTTCCTTACGCGCTTCGGTTCCAATTAATTTCAAACTAGAGCCATTCTTACCTATAAGAATTTTTTTCTGCCCCTCTCTTTCAACTAATATCAATGCGCTGATATGAAGGACTCCGTCTATGGTTTTAAATTCTTCTATCTCAACATTCACTTCATAAGGTAATTCGTCTCCCGTTTGCCGAGTAATTTTCTCTCGAACGAATTCGGCCGCAAGAAAACGAGAATTTTTATCGGTAAGTTGGTCTTCAGGAAATAAATATGTGCCTGTAGGCAGTGTTTTTATGACAAGGGACTCAAGCTGATCTATACCTTTACTCTTTAATGCCGAGATAGGAATTATTTCATTAAATTCATGTATTGCCATTAACTTTTCCATGAAAGGCAGCAGGTCCTCTTTATCATTAATTTTATCTATTTTATTAATTAATAAGATAGCCGGCGCGCTGCTGTTACGAATATTTTCCAGCACTTTTTCGTCTTCTGGAGTCCATTTATTCGCATCAATCATAAATAGAATCAGGTCAACGTCTCTGATGACAGAGCTTACCGTTTTATTCATATAACGATTCAGTGCTTTATCTACGCCTAAATGTAAACCAGGCGTATCTACAAAAACGATTTGAGCATTATCAGTCGTTTTTATGCCCAATAGTCGGTGTCGGGTAGTTTGAGGCTTACGAGACGTTATGCTGATCTTTTGGCCTAGAATGTGATTAAGCAGCGTTGATTTGCCAACATTTGGTCTGCCAACTATAGCGACTAGCCCACAGTGGTTTTCAGTTATGTTTTTATTCGATTGACTCACTTAATTTAAATTGTCCGTCTAATATTTGCTTATATGCCAAGTTTTTCGAGTATTACCGTTGCTGCTTGTTGTTCTGCCTCTCTGCGACTGGTTCCATGTCCTTTAAATTCTTTTTTAAACAAATCCACTTTGCAACTAACAGTAAACTGTTGCTCATGATCTTTACCGTCAAGCTCGGATACAACATATTCAGGTAAAGACAGTTGCTTAGACTGTAAATATTCTTGCAAGCGTGTCTTAGCATCTTTCTGTGGAATTGCTTCATTGGATTCCAATTGTTGGAGCCTTAAGGAAAACCAGGAGACTACTTCTTTACGGCAGGCCGCTAAACCAGCGTCAAGGTAGATTGCACTAACCACCGCTTCTAATGCATCAGCCAATATTGAATCTCTATTAGCGCCACCACTTTGTGATTCTCCGCTACCCAGAATTAAAAGCTCACCAAGTGAAAGCTCACGAGCAATATCCGCCAAGGTGTTTTTTTTTACAAACCCCGCACGTAAACGGCTTAATTCTCCCTCGCTGGCTTGTGGAAAGCGCTGGTAAAGAACTTCAGCAATAATAAAACCTAGAATGGAATCGCCGAGAAACTCCAGACGTTCATTGTTAATCTTGCCATGACTACGATGACTTAAAGCGAGCTTTAATAAAGCCTTATCTTTAAAAAGGTGGGATATTTTGCCAGAAGTGCTTGCCACTAGTTCTTATCAAATCTGTTTTCAAAGGTCACAACAATATCTATATTATAAAATAAAGGAACCCGCGATTCGTAATTAATATCTACAAAATTATTATTGCCTTCTCTAGTGAGCACGCCGCTGGACGAATCAAATTCTCTAATATTATTAGTCACCAATGACCTTTGCAGATTAGAACGGACTTTTGCAATACTCATCGACTCGAAGTCATTGTTATTTATCATTCCGTCCATAGCATTAACAATGACGTTGTTATCCATATAGGATGGGGCAACCTTTAGCGCAGATAATAGAAACATTCCCACCATAACCAATAAAATAATGATAGCAAAAACCGATGCGCCTTTTTGTCGCCGCAATGGATTAAACTTGTAAAAATTATTTGTTAAGTTCATTTGATACCTCTTTACATTAAGGATTAATTAATCGATTCTGACTGAATGTTGGTAGATTCATTCCTGACTCTTTATGCATCCACACGGCAATTGCTTTGCCGACAATATTTTCCTCAGGTACGACCCCCCAGCTCCGACTATCTAGACTATTATCTCGATTATCTCCCATCATGAAATAATGGCCCTCCGGAACAACTCTACCTTCCGGCCGCATCCAATCATATCTAGGCTCTCCAAAAGGAGAAGGTGGGGATACATATATATCATGTTCCACATCGCCTAGCTGCTCTAGGAAATGATTCACATTTCTGAACCCATCTTGCGTCATATCAACAAATTCTTGAGTCTGTTCAACACCGTCAATATAAAGCTTTTTATCTGCATATCGAATATGTTCACCTGGAAGGCCTGCAACTCTTTTCACATAATACACTGGATCATGCGGGGGTATGAATACCATGACATCACCACGTTGGGGTTCTCCTATATCAATAACTTTTGTTCCAATGACCGGCAAACGAATACCATAAGAATATTTATTAACGAGAATGTAGTCACCTACATTCAAACTTGGAATCATAGAGCCAGTAGGTATCTGAAACGGTTCAATCAAAAAAGACCTAAAAACCAACACGGCAAGTAGAATTGGGAAAAAAGATTTACTGTACTCAACCAGCCCTGGATCTTTTCTAAAGTTAAATGCTGTATCTAATTTCTGTTGGATTTTTTGATTAAAGGTAGTTTTGTTAATTTCTTCAGTGTTATTTTCATACGCTGATAAATCTTTGACTTGAATTTTATGTTCCTTTAGATACGAACGAAATTTTTGCGTTCGACTTTTTGCAAAAAAAACCGCATCAATTAGCCATATAACACCACTAACTAAAACTAAAAGGAAAAGAACTAGAGAATAATCTATGTTCATCACGAATCCACCCTAAGCACAGCAAGGAATGCTTCTTGGGGAACTTCGATATTTCCAACTTTTTTCATGCGTTTCTTTCCTGCCTTTTGTTTTTCCAATAGTTTTTTCTTACGAGTAATATCCCCACCATAACATTTTGCTGTCACGTTTTTACGTAGGGCTTTTACAGTGCTTCTAGCGACAATTTGCCCACCAATTGCGGCTTGAATTGCAACGTCATATAGTTGACGAGGTATCAATTCTTTCATTTTATCAGTTAATAATCTGCCTTTCGTTTGCGCTTGATCTCTGTGCACAATAACCGCTAATGCATCTACGGGATCACCATTAATTAAGACATCCAGCCTAACCAGTTTAGCCACCTGAAATCGAATAAAATTATAATCCAATGATGCATAACCTCGACTCACTGATTTCAATCGATCAAAAAAGTCTAATACTACTTCATTCATCGGCAATTCATAGCGAATAGAGACCTGACTGCCAGCAAACTGCATGTCTTTTTGAACGCCTCTTTTTTCCACGCACAGTGTAATGACATTTCCAACATACTCTTGCGGCACCAGAATATTTGCTTCGACAATGGGTTCTCGCATTTCTTCTATACTCGTCATTGCTGGTAAGCGCGAAGGACTATCTACCTTGATGACTTCACCCGTTTTGGTCAAGACTTCAAATACCACTGTCGGAGCAGAGGTTATCAAGTCAAGATCGTATTCCCGTTCAAGTCTTTCCTGTACGATTTCCATATGCAGCATACCCAGAAAACCGCAGCGGAAACCTACACCTAAAGCATCTGAATTTTCAGGTTCATATATTAAAGCAGCATCGTTAAGCGTTAGTTTCTCAAGAGCATCACGGAAATTCTCATAATCGTCAGCTGAAATAGGGAACATCCCCGCATAAACTTGCGCTTGAACTCGCTTAAAGCCTGGGAGTGCTGCAACATCTGGTGTTTTTGCATGGGTGATGGTATCACCCACTGGCGCGCCCTTAATTTCTTTTATCCCAGCTTCAATAAAGCCTACTTCTCCAGCTTTTAATACATCTGTGGGAGTTCGTTTGGGGCTAAATATTCCAACATTATCCACCACATGTGTTTTACCTGTAGATTTAGCAATAATTTTATCGCCTTTGCGGATACTCCCTTGACGAACTCTTACAAGAGAAACAACGCCTAAATAGTTATCGAACCAGGAATCAACTATCAACGCTTGTAAATCATTTCCTATCTCACCTTCAGGAGGCGGGACCAATTTAATAATATTTTCCAGAATATCAGTAATTCCTTCCCCGCTTTTTGCACTAGCAAGCACAGCATCCTGAGCATCAAGCCCAATAATTTCTTCAATTTCTTGTTTAACTCGATCTGGTTCTGCCTGGGGCAAGTCCATTTTATTGAGAACAGGTATCACTTCTAACCCCTGCTCGATAGCCGTATAGCAATTTGCAACAGATTGAGCCTCAACTCCTTGCGCAGCATCTACAACCAGCAATGCACCTTCACATGCAGCAAGCGATCGAGATACTTCATAACTAAAATCAACATGTCCAGGAGTATCGATGAAATTCAATTGATAGGTTCGACCATTCTTGGATTTGTAATCGAGTGTCACGCTTTGAGCTTTGATAGTAATACCACGCTCTTTTTCAATATCCATAGAATCAAGCACCTGATTTGACATCTCGCGCTCAGTCAAGCCCCCACAATCCTGTATAAAACGATCTGCGATGGTTGATTTGCCATGGTCAATATGGGCAATGATAGAAAAATTCCGGATGTGGCTTAAGTCACTCACTAAGGAGATTCACTCTAGTTGAAAAAGTCCGCAAGTCTACAGTAACTCGGCCATAACATGAAGAACACCTTGTTGAAATTAACAAAGTGGAAGCATTGATATTTAATTGCTTATCCGTCCAACATTATGGTGAAAAATGATTGTTGGCCATCTCGTTCAACTAGCAAAGGAAGAGGACTATCGGCTGGCAAACTAGCATTAATTTCCGTTAGGTCGTTAACGGAGTCTAGGTCTCTACCATTAAGGCTCAAAATAATATCACCCTTTTGCAAACCAGCCTTCACAGCAACTGCTCCTGTTACTTCACTGACCCTAAGGCCATGGTCAAGTCCAAGTCGTTGTTTCTCTGTTTCTGATAATTCAGTCACAGACAAACCCAGGGAGTTTTCAATCGGCTCAATCACTCCTAATTGAATTTGCTGTTGGTTGGATGCAGCGTCCAAGTCGCCAACTAGCATGCGAATGTTTTCGAGCCGGCCATTTCGGATCAACTCAACATTTACTTCGCTGCCGGGTAATGAAAGACCAACATGGTAAGGCAAATCAGCGCTATTTCTAATTTCATCACCATCATAGCTAAGTATAATATCTTCGGCTCTGAAGCCAGCAGTTTCAGCCGGACCGCCTGGTAAAACATCATTTACAAAAGCCCCTTTCGGTGTTGGCAAGTTATAAGTATTAGCCTGTTCTTGAGTAACATCAGCAATTGCTACGCCCATCCAACCCCTGGAAACATTCCCAGATTGCATTAATTGGCTGACAACGTTAGCCGCTATATCTACAGGTATCGCAAAAGATAAACCAATGGAGCCGCCTGAATTAGAATATATTTGAGAGTTAACTCCGATCACTTCACCGGCTAAATTAAATAGAGGGCCTCCAGAATGTCCTGGGTTAATAGCCACATCTGTTTGAATAAATGATACATAATTTCCTTGTCCCGTAATCTGGGAAGGCAGGCTTCTGCCAACAAAGCTAACTATCCCTGTCGCAACAGAGTGACTTAAATTAAAGGGGGAACCAATTGCTAAGACCCATTGCCCGACCTTCACATCTTCGACATCGCCAAAAGGTACAGTGGGCAAACCTTCAGCTTCAATTTTTATAAGTGCTAAATCTGAGCGTGGATCAGAACCTATAATTTCAGCAGTGTATTGGCGTTGATCGTTTAAAGTGATCGTAATTTCATCGGCACCATCGATCACATGATGATTGGTAACAATGTAGCCATCTTCAGAAATAATAAAGCCTGAGCCAAGAGATGCGCTCTGACGCTCTCCCATATCAAAACCATCAGGGAAACGATCGCCAAAAAATTCTAGAAACTCTTCTAACTCCTCTCGATCCCCATCGAAATCATCAAAGCTGTTATCGCCAGCAATAGTGCTGCGAATTCTTACATTTACAATCGCAGGTGCACTTTGCTCAACCAGCTGGGTAAAGTCAGGTAAAAATTGCGCATAAGTTTGGGCCGACAACAAAAAGGCTGAGAATAATGTTACATATCGCAGCAGCGTTAAAAATAATAGTCTAGACATGTTCATTTTCTTTTATATTTACCTTTTAATTTGCGTGTTTTTTTACTTCAGCAGCAATTATTATAAATGAGCAAACAAATACTTTTGCATTTATAAGGCTAGCGGCCATCTGGAATCAAACTCAAATTGATCTCTTCCAAACCAACATGGCTTTTTAAATAACGGTGTATCATTCTCATGCTAAAGGATAGAACAATTACAACCAAAGCCAAAATAAGCATCTCGCTAAAACCAGCCAAGTCAGCAATTAGAGCAACAAACAATATACTAATTATGGGCAACAAATACAGCAGCAATGCTAATTGCACTAACTTACTAGCTTCTATATTAATTTGGATCTGGGTGCCCTTTTTCAATGATTTAACATCCATTTCTTTTGGCACAAGCCTCGATGGAAATGCTACTTCCCGGTTTAAATGGAGTGAATTCAATAAATATTGGCCACATGTCGGTTTAAGCGAACAGCTTGTACAGGTGCCATGATTAAATGGTTGAAGTCTTACAAATTCCGGTTCGACTGCAGAAACTTTGACTATCTCGCTAAGCATATTGACGATGTCGCTTATTCAAATAAGCTAAGTATGCCAGAAAAAAGTGATTTAGAAATTAGAGTAATGCCGATTTAACTCATTACTAAAGCTTTACTCTTCTTCTATGATGACGTTGAAGTTGACGGGCAACTCCAATGACTCTTGAGGCTCTCCAACAAATTCCTGGAAAACAGCTTGTCTAAGGCGAACGCGAGCAGCTTCATCCGTAGACTCAGTGCCAGCAAGTGCAGTATTTAATTGCGGAACACGGTTAAATTCTGAAGGGGAATAGGCATCATTAAATTCGGGCACGCTATCCTCCAAAATTTCTGACTGCCCTGCTAATTGCATTTCAGGATCCAAAGGAGCCGAGGGGTTCAGAACACCTCCGGCGATTAGTACTATGGCAGCTACTGATGCCGCGATAGCACCCTGCCCAAAACGCTTAAAAGTGCCTGAGTGATTATTGTTTTCGGCATTTCCTCTGCCTGAGTGAGCTTTTGAGTTTGAAGGACTTGAGCTATCAGCTTTATCGCCTAAACCGTCAAAACCGTCTTTACCATTTATTCTGTCGATACCATCTAACTCAGCATTAATACGAGATAACAAATCAGGACGTTTTACTCCAGATTTATCTGATTCTCCTTGCATGACAGCAAAGCCTGCATTAATTCTGCTATCTAGTTCTCCCTTGATAACGGCGCTAAGCATATGAAAACGTTCCCATTTTAACTTTATGTCAACATTTTCTTCAGATTCTTTAAGAATACGGCGAAATTCAAATTCACTCGCCTCATTGTCCATTAACGCTGACAACGACTCTCCAAGCTTTTCTTTACCTTTACTCATATTCTTTTTCGCTTTATTCAATTTTCAGCTTTTCAGCTTCTACTATCTAATTCTATCTAATTCTATCTAATTCTATCTAATATCGACTGATTTCAAATTGCCTTTTCCAACTAATTCTTGCTCTGAAAGGAAAAGCTCTAACAACTAGACAACAATTTTTTGAAAAAATTCCAAAATTAGCATTATTTATTCTTCAAATCGCTTTTCCGGCTATCTTTAGGCTTCTCTAGGTTCACGTAACCACTTTTTATAAAGGGACTGATAACAGCGTCCAACGCTTCCCTAGCTCGAAATATCCTCGATCTCACAGTTCCTACTGGGCAATCCATAATTTGTGTTATTTCTTCATAACTCAAACCGCCAAATTCACGTAAAGTAAACGCAGTTCTTAAATCTTCCGGGAGCTCTTCAATCGCATTGTTAATAAGAAGGTGCAATTCATTACTAGATAGATTTTCTTCAGGACTGCCATTGTCTACCAGCTCGGCTGGCAACTCTGCTAAATCCGCATCCCCCAAATCAACATCAGTACCTGGCGGCCTTCTTCCCTTAGTCACCATATGGTTTTTAGCTGTATTTATTGCTATTCGGTAAAGCCATGTATAAAAAGCGCTATCACCGCGGAATTTAGGCAGCGCTCTATAGGCTTTGATAAAAGCTTCCTGGCATACATCTTCAACTTCGCTCTGGTCACGAATAAACCGAGATACCAAGGCTAATATTCTATGTTGATAACGCAATACCAAAAGATCAAAGGCATGTTTATTACCTTTGAAAACTTGATCAACCAATTGTTGATCGGTTTGTTTGGACTTGCCTTTAGTCAACTGAGCTATCCCTTTTTAATTACTTACCAGAGCCAAATAGGTAGAATGCTTAAAAGCTTACAATTATATATAGAATGAAAAAAACATATTCTTCATCAGCATACAGCAATCATGATGTGCTTGTCATAGGTGGTGGAGCAGCAGGTCTTAGCTTAGCACTCAAAATAGCTGAATTTACTAAGGTCACTATCTTATCAAAAAGTTCCCTACATCAAGGCAGCACCTATTATGCACAAGGTGGTATTGCCGCAGTATTGGACACTCAGGATAGTGAAATTTCTCATGTTGAAGACACTTTGCTTGCTGGAGCTGGTCTTTGCCATAAAGATATTGTGGAATATGCCGTAAGTCGTGGGCCAGAATGCATAGAATGGCTAATGCAACAAGGTGTTGCTTTCAGTCAGCGCGATAACCCGAATAAAACCGGTGAAATAAGCTCTAACAATTTTTCTATATTTTCAGATTTCCATTTAACCCAAGAAGGTGGCCACAGCCACCGCCGGGTTATTCATAGCGCCGATGCAACCGGAAAAGCCATATTTAAAAGTCTTTCAGAAAAAGTACTCGCTAATGCGAACATAACGGTACTAACTAATACTGTTGCGATTGATTTAATTACTAGCGGAAAATCGGACGATAAAAGCGACCAGTGTATTGGTGCTTATATACTTGATGAAAATACTGGGGCTATCAGCACATATAATGCAAGATTTGTTGTGCTGGCTACCGGGGAGCCAGCAAAGCGTATTTATATACCTCGAACCCGGATGGTGCTAGCGGCGACGGTATTGCGATGGCTTGGCGCGCTGGTTGCCGTGTAGCTAATCTCGAGTTTAATCAGTTTCATCCTACCTGCCTTTACCACCCTCACGCCAAATCATTTTTGATTACCGAAGCCATACGAGGTGAAGGTGGAATATTGCGCTTACCCGACGGCCAACGTTTTATGCCCGCTTATGATGAAAGAGCTGAACTAGCGCCAAGGGATATAGTTGCACGCGCCATTGACTCTGAGATGAAACGATTAGGCTGTGATTGTGTATATCTCGACATTACGCATAAATCTCCGGAATTTATTCAAGAGCATTTTCCCAGCATTCAAAAGAAATGCTTAAAATATGGCATCGATATATGCACTGAAAAGATCCCAGTGGTTCCTGCTGCACATTATAGTTGCGGGGGCATTATTGTAGATAAAAATGGCAAAACTGACGTCACCAACCTATATGCTATAGGTGAAACCAGCTTCACTGGCTTGCATGGCGCTAATAGAATGGCCAGCAACTCATTACTGGAATGCTTTGTATTTGCATTTTCTGCAGCAGAACATATTGAACAAATACTGGATAGCACTGAGTTCAATTCTAAGCCGCCTGTTTGGGACGAGAGCCGAGTGACAGATTCAGATGAGGACGTCGTGATTTCTCATAACTGGGACGAAATTAGACGCCTAATGTGGGATTACGTCGGCATTGTTAGAACCGACAAGCGTTTACAAAGAGCAGCTAATCGTATTGAACTTTTGAGAAATGAAATACAAGACTATTATGGCAATTACAAAATCAGTAAAAATTTATTAGAGCTTAGAAATCTATCTTTGGTTGCGGAGCTTATTATTAAATCAGCAATAGATAGAAAGGAAAGTCGAGGCTTGCACTATACTTTAGATTACCCGGAACAACTTGAAAACAGCTCTGATACGATTTTAAACCCTAAGAATTTTTAACTCATTTTTTTATTTGGCTGTCATTGTTTGCCAAAATCATTTGAATCATTTGAATTAATTCTGAGTCAGGCGCTACTTCTTTTTCGATAAGCCAGCTAAATAAATCCTGATCTTCTTGCTCTAACAACCGCTGATATATTTTTTGCTGGCTATCGTCTAGCTGAGCCAGTTTATCCGTCGCAAAAGGGAGCAATAGTAAATCTAATTCCAGCATGCCTCTTCGACTGTGCCACCACATTTTTTTTAATTCTACTTCATTCATTATTTTAACTTTGTTAGCTGAGCTCTGGCCCGTATAATCACTTGCAATGGATAATTATTATGTAGATTTAAACCATCGTGAACTGCTTGTTGTTAGCGGAATTGATAGTGAGCGTTTTCTCCAGGGGCAATTAAGTTGTGATCTCAGTGCTATTTCAGAGCTAGACAGCTGCCCCGGATGCTTATGTGACAATAAGGGTCGTGTAATTGCAAGCTTCACCCTCTGGAAAATAACTGAGGTATTCTACCTTGAAATGGAAGCTGGTGTTGCTGATTTTGCCGAACAACATCTAAAAAAATACAGTGTGTTTTATAAAACTAAAATTGCTATCAAGAATGAAGTTTTTAATCGGATCGGCTTGATTGGCTCAGAAGCTCAAGCTTACCTTATAAAACATTTTGCTAAAATCCCATCACAGGCTAATCAAATTGAAGCAAGTGACGGAAACTATTTAAGACTCGCTGACCCTGTAAATCTGCGCTTTGAATTATGGCAGGACAGTACATCCCCTCTCTCTGTTCAATCTAAAACTGACCTTGATCTAGCTGAGGGTAAGCTAGAAGATTGGAGACTGCTAGATCAATCCATTGGCTTGTATAGATTACAATCGGAAGCTTCTGCGCTTTATACGCCTCAAGAATTAAACTACGACCAGCTAGGTCATATAAGCTTCACCAAAGGCTGTTATACAGGTCAAGAAATTGTGGCTCGAATGCACTATCGTGGCAAAGCTAAGAAGCGACTTTACTTACTAGAAATAAGCGCTGAATCCAGCCCTGAAAAAAATATGCTTATAAGAACCGTTGAAAATAAGCCTGTTGGTGAAATTATCGATGTCGCAGTGTTAGCAAAAAACAAATATCAAGTACTTGCAATTGCAACTGAATCTATAAAACAGGCTTTGAAAGTACAAAATCTTAACAACTCCGAGTTAACGCTAATTCCTTCGATACTCTTGAACGAATAGCAGGTAAACGACCAGTTGGGATAAGGACAGGCTCTTGGGAATATAGTGAAAACACTTTAGAACTTATAAGGCAGGCAGGGTTATTGTATGACAGCAGCCAAATGGCTGATGACAGTCCTTACGAGTTGCTTTCCAGCGGAGAAAGAACAGGTATAGTGGAACTTTCTGTTGAATAGATAATGGATGATTATCCATATTTTGGTATGGATCGCACCAGCACAATACGCCCTCACATTACACCTAGTGACGTCTTAGAAATCTGGTCTGCAGAATTTGATATGGCTTATGAGGAAGGAGGCATGTTTTTATTAACGATGCATCCTCAAATTATTGGCCATCGTTCAAGAATCGCAATGCTTGAAGAGTTAATACAGTACATTCGATCAAAGCCAGGTGTATGGTTCGCTACACATGAGGAAGTTGCTAGAGCAGCAGCAGAATTGCTATCGGCGGGAATAGATCCTGCAGACGCAGCTAACCAGCTTGGGCATAGTGCGGAAATGTTTTTGAGAGTGTATTCAGAATGGATCGATGGTTATGCCAAGAACAAAGACAAATCCCGATTCGATATCGGGAGCTTAACCGGGCATAGACCGGGCAAAAAAGAGTTAATTTAACTAAGTTATTGATTTTAAAAGATCTTGTTGGCGGACCGGACGGGACTCGAACCCGCGACCTCCGGCGTGACAGGCCGGCATTCTAACCAGCTGAACTACCGGTCCGCGACACAAAAGAAACAACTGACACCTTGGTGGGTGATGAGGGATTTGAACCCCCGACATTCGCCTTGTAAGGGCGACGCTCTCCCAACTGAGCTAATCACCCAAAGCGTCAAGGCTGCGCATTTTACCGACTTGAAGCAGCATGTCAATTCTATTTAGCAGTATGGCGGAAGGTGCCATCCCAGTCTGCTGGTAACTCCTGATTTCTTAGGTTCTCAATACGTTCCAGATACACTGTATACAGCAGTTTATTTGCCTCTTGTTCTTCTAAAGCTTTAAAACATGCTTGTGCTTTAACCCGCTCTTGTTTCACATAATGCTCATGAGCATTATGGTATTCTTCAACCAATTTAAGCTGTTCCGGGGTCGCCTCTTGCTCTTGGCAAAGTGGCTCATAAATCCTGACTGGTTGCTCTTTTCCTTTAACCTGAACCTTGTCTATTAGCCGACAAAGAATACCGTCAATATGATCATAGGTTTCTTCGCCTATTAGGAACTTTACACCATAAAACTTTGTAATACTCTCCATGCGTGATCCCAGATTTACAGCATCACCAAGTACGGTATAGGAACGCCGATAAGTTGAACCCATATCTCCAACATTCATGAGGCCAGAATTTATGCCAATACCAACATTTACTTCTGGCAAACCTCTTTCAATAAACTCTTTTGTGAGTTCTTCGGTTTTTTCTAGCATTTTAAGACCAGCTAAAACTGCATGTTTACGATGCTCAGTATCCGTTAAGGGGGAGCCCCAAAATGCCATCACCATATCGCCAACATATTTGTCAATGGTGCCATTATTTTCAAAGATAATGCCGGTAATTGGGGTAAAGAAATCATTTAAGAATATTTTTAATTCATGAGCTGACAAGACTTCAGAAATTGAAGTAAAACCTCGAATATCTGAAAAATAATACACTTAATTCCTTACTCTCCCCGTCAAAATTATAGTTATCCGGATCATCCAGCATGGCATCAATATGCGCAGGAGGTACATATTGATCGAACATCATTTTGATCACCCTGCGATTCATGCTTTCCATTAAAAAACCATATGTCATATTGATTACTATAATGAGTAAAATCAAAAACAGTAAAATAACCAATGAAATATCGAGCTTGTAATCAATCCAAAGTTTGAAATTTAGGGCAACCAGACCCAGCATAAATGTCAAACTGGAAAGGCCCAGCAAGCCAGGCCCCAAGCGTGGATAAATTAACGATAAGAATAAACCAATAATAAAAATAGCAACCGTTACAGCCCCATTAACCCAATCTGGTCTACTTGGAAATGGATTGTCCTGAGTAAAAGTAAATTCAGAAAATATGTTCCCTATAGTAGAGCCCTCATTTGAGTTAAGCTGATCAATAGTCACACTAGGCGATGCATTTAATAAGGCATTAAGCACATTAGCGTGCACTTCTACACCCGGATAAACCGCTTCCATGGGAGTAGCTCGAAGATCAAACAAGCCTGTAGCTGTAGTGCCGATCAATACTAAACTGTTTTCAAGCTGCTCTCTTTCAATATCACTTAAGGTATCTTGTAATACATCAGTTGCAGAAATATATGGAAAAGTACCGCTCTGCCCTAGCTCTGAGCGCCCTATATATGGAATTAATACCCTACCGTCAGCCGTTGTGGGGATTGTAATTTGCCCCATATTAATGCCGGTAAGTCTTCTGAAGTTACCAAAATTATCGGCTTCAGTTTTGATAGTAAAATTATCTTCAAAGTAATATAAACCCGCCATCTCTAGAGCTAACGAGGGATAAATCTGATTTTGGAAATTTAATACCAAGGGGGTAGATCGAATTATTCCATCAATATCAGGAATGGTGTCAAAAAAACCTCCCCCAAATGCGGCATCTTGCAACATAGCGATATTAGCTTCATAACCTTGCATGGTAATCAAGGTTGCGAAACCAACGTTGCCGTCATCAATTTCTGTTATCTGGCCTGGTAAAGTGCCGTATCTGAGCGCCTCCGAGGGCCGAAAAGACATACCCAAAGCCACATCAGTAGATTGTAATTTTTCAGCAAAATAAGCATCTGCATCCAGAGCTTGTTGCACTCTTACTAGGTCATTAATTAAGAGTTGGCTTTCACTTCTCAGCCTTTCTTCCAATTCAAGCGCCAAGTTTCTTGAAGGCTCTGGGAAAGTGACATCAAAACCGATTACCAAGGCACCAGCATCAGCCAGATTTTCGACCATATCGCCTATTTTAAAACGCGACCAGGGCCACTGCCCTTCCGCATCGAGACTTTTTTAATCATAATCAACAATAACAATTTTATGTTCTCCATCGCCCCCTGATGGCATAAAAAGATTAAAACGCTGGTCATAAACAATATTGTCGAGACGGTCTATGAAAATAGAGACTGAAGCAGGTGCATCAATATGAATCCACAAGGTTAGCAGCATCGCCAGCAAACCCAGAGTAAGGGGCAAACGCGCACCTCTTAGCAGCTGCAGCTTGGCTCTGCTTAATAGACGAAGTATTAACTTGCTAAATGGCATTACAATTCATATTCATTTAATCCATTGGCATTATAAGCAATATTAAATAAAGTGCATGTTAATCCCTGTACAGATAGACAGGCAATCGCTACACTTTGCGCCGCCTTAGATTGATGACTGAAGTTAATTATGGAAATTTATAAAGAATTCACATTCGAATCTGCTCACCTACTGCCAAATGTTCCCGCAGGGCATAAGTGTGGTCGTTTGCATGGGCATTCCTATCGAGTAGAGATCCACGTTTCCGGAGAGCTCGATGACAAACTTGGATGGGTCATGGATTTTGCAGATATTAAAAAAATTGTACGGCCTGTCATTAAAGAACTAGATCATTATTATTTAAATGATATCTCCGGCCTTGAAAATCCCACCAGTGAAAATCTAGCACGATGGATTTGGGATAAGCTTCAAGCACTTTTACCCTTAAGCAAAATTGTAATTTGCGAAACCTGTACTAGCGGTTGTAGCTATACAGGCAATTAAATTTCGATTATTGCTAATGTTCGCTTTCTATTCAATGCAAACATAAAATTAAGTCTCTTTTTATTTCTTTCTTTGCTGCTTTCCAAAATGGCTCTATCAAAAGCACAAAGAAAATGATTCGAATTAGAATAATTTATAAAATTAAAGTGATAGGAAAACCCTTGCAAGAAAAATATAGAAGTCTCGCAAGGTTGACTACATAAAACTTCTATCTCTTCGATTGTTAGCATATAACAACATTATTGACATCCTAGGTAATATTAATGTCTGAAGAATTATTCCAGCAATACCTCATCATCCTAACTTTTTCGCTGATAGGCGCCGTTATTTTTCGACGACTGGGTATGGCAACTATTGTTGCTTATATGGCAAGTGGTGTTTTGGTTGGGCCTCATATACTGGGTTTTATAGATAATCCACAACAATTTACTTTGTTGGCTGAATTCGGCGTTGTATTCCTCTTATTCAACCTCGGTCTAGAATTTAACCTAAAAAAAAAATGATGGCTATGCGTTTTGCCGTTTTTGGTGTGGGAGGCTTTCAAGTTACAGCCTGCACTCTGGTGTTTGCAACGGCGGTATATCTATGGGAATCAAACTTTTCTACTGCAATCATGATTGCAGGAACATTAGCTCTTTCGTCTACCGCTATTGTTACGCGTGAACTACTCGCCAATCGTCAGTTGCATAACTTGCACGGTCAACTTTAAGTGGGCGTATTGTTATTTCAAGATATAGTAGCCGTCGTGTTTTTAGTCCTGGTGCCTGTACTTGGTGGCACTCAAGATGTTTCTCTGGCGAGCAGTCTGATGAGCGCTGCATTCAGTGCTGTAATATTGCTAGTGATTCTTTTGGTCACAGGAAAATGGATTCTGCCTATTATTTATACTGAAGTAGCCAAGAGTAAATCGAATGAAATATTCGTCTTAAGCACCTTAGTGATTGTCTTACTCGCAGCTTGGTTAACTCATAGTTTTCATCTTTCGATGGCATTAGGTGCATTTGTTACCGGAATGATGTTGGGTGAAGGCCCCTTTAAATATCAAGTGGAAATTGATATTAGGCCTTTCAAGGACATCTTGCTTGGTCTATTTTTTGTCACTATTGGGATGGGGCTGGATGTCTCTTTATTGTTGATTTATTGGCCGCGGATATTATTTTTTACTCTTTGCTTAATCGGCATAAAATTCATATTAGTGGCCTCCGTTGTCCGTCTATTGAGATATAGCAGCCATGACGCATTAAGTGTTGGGCTGAACTTGGCTCAGGCTGGTGAATTTGGTCTTGCGCTAATGGCATTAGCCAAGATTAATGGCATTGTTACAACAGAACAGGCGTCCTTCATTATTTTAATCATCACTTTTAGCATGGTTGCCAGCCCTTTTTTAATTAGACATGCCAATTGGATAAGCAAAAAAATATTACAGGGAAAACCCTCTGAATCAAAAAAAGTTCCAATTCAGCTCCACCTAGAAAACCATGTCATTATCGGCGGATTTGGCAGGCTTGGGTCCACTTTATCAACTTTCTTAGAAAACAATGATTTCTCCTATATTGCCATCGAAACTAATATTGATTTAGTTGATAAATACCGAAATCAAGGCAAAAATATTATTTATGGGGACAGCAACAATGTCGAAATTCTAAATCACTGCCATCTAGATTCAGCGCGCTTGGTAGTCCTCACGTTCAAATCTCTGGAGGAAGGTAAGGCTGCCATAGGGGGTATTCGACAACGCAATACCAATGTACCAATTATTGTGCGTTGTCAGGATCATCACGGTTTAGATGAATTGTTATTACTTGGTGCTGATCATGTATATCCTGAATTACTGGAATCCAGTTTATTAATCAGTCGACATGTGCTCGGATTGTTATCGATTAATGAACAAGAAATTACAAAACAAATTGATGAGTACAGGGTATCTCCTCCTCAATAACTCTTATTGAAAGAATCTAACTAAGAATCCAGCAATAAAAGCTAATGTCACTGTGAATAGAAAACGGACATTGTGGAGCAAACCCTTTTAAGGGCCCGAGTGTGCTATAATACACCCCTTTCCGCTACTTAGCGGGGCCTTCCGTTGACAAACCGCCAATCCTGGTTGTAAAGATCCTGTCGCCTCCTCTGAGATTACTCAAGGTCTTACATGTCAATTACGTATACACCACCACTGTCGTCTGTAACCAACTCACCACTCGGTAAAGTGCCGATTCCAAGCATTCTTAAACTACATAGCAAAGCAAAAAAAATTCCAAAAGCCATCATTTATTGCGAAGCAAATTTTGGCGACATTGATGGAAAAACCGCCAATGGACTAATCCGCCATTCAGAAAAATATAAAATTCTGTCTGTTATAGACAGTAAAAAAGCTGACCTCGATAGCGGTATGGTGCTTGATAATGTAGCCAGCGATATCCCTATTTGCCGTAATCTATCAGACTCATTGGATCAAGCCGGCACTACCCCTGATTACTTTATTTTTGGAATGGCACCATCTAGCGGCATGTTATCTAAGCACGAACGCGCTCTCATTCTTGAAGCTATGAACCATGGAATGAATATCGTTAATGGCCTACATGAATTTCTGAATGATGATCCGGTTTTTAAAGCTGCTTGTTTAGTGAGCGATGTGGAAATTCTAGATATTCGTAAGCCTCGTGATAAGAAAGACCTTCACATATTCAGTGGTCGTATTTCCGAGGTTACCTGCCCGCGCATCGCAATACTTGGCACAGACTGCGCAATTGGAAAACGTACGACTGCCACTATTCTGACACGTGCTTTCAATGATATCGGCTTAAAAGCAGTATTGATTGGCACTGGCCAGACCGGCTTAATTCAGGGAGCACGTTATGGCGTTGCAATAGATGCCATCCCCTCACAATTCTGCGCTGGGGAGTTAGAAGCAACCATTGTTGAAGCATTTGAGAACGAAAAACCTGACGTCATCTTCATCGAGGGGCAAGGCTCATTAAGTCACCCAGCTTTTACGTCTTCATCATTTATCCTTCGCGGTTGTTGTCCCGATGCTATTGTTTTACAACATGCCCCGAAGCGTGATTTTCGTTGTGACTTTGACAAAATGGCAATGCCAACACCATCGTCTGAAATAAACCTTTTAGAAACTTTCGCGGATACTAAAGTAATCGCTCTTACTATTAATCATGAGAATATGACTGATGCTGAAGTCAGTAATGCTATCTCTAGCTATGAACTTGAACTCGGCATACCGGTTGACGATGCCTTAAAATGCGCTCCTGAAAGACTGATAGAAATGGTGATGCGTGCATTTCCAGAACTAGGGGAGAAATTACTTGCGCATGCACAATGAGTGCACCGCGACTAGAAATTGACCTCACCAAGATTCAGCACAATGCCGGTATTCTAGTAAAACGACTCAAAAAACGTGGTATCTCTGTTAGTGCTATCACCAAGTCAGTACTAGGCTCGCAAGAAGTGGCCAATTGTTTTATTCGTGCAGGAATAAAAAGCCTGGGTGATTCTCGTATCAGCAACATTGAAAAGATGCGACATGGACAAATCAAGGCGTCAATGAGCTTAATACGTTCACCTATGCTGAGTCAGGTAGATAAGGTTGTGGCCTACGCTGATATGAGCTTCAACACTGAACTCGCTGTCATCAGAAAACTATCTATTGCTGCTCAAAAAACGAGACACAGGCATGGAGTCGTTTTGATGGTAGAACTGGGAGATCTGCGCGAAGGCATCATGCCAGATGATATGGAGTCTGTCGTTCAAAGTACTCTTGGCTTACCGGGAATAATATTAAAAGGCATAGGCACCAACCTTGCCTGCCGTAGCGGTGTTTCTCCAGACAATATTAATATGTCAAAGCTATCTGATTTAGCAGATTCGCTGGAATCTAAATTTGGCGTAAAATTTGACATTGTTTCCGGGGGCAACTCAGCCAACCTTGATTGGGCAATGGGTAGTACAGACCTCGGTAGAGTAAATAATCTTCGTCTGGGGGAATCAATTCTACTTGGCCTGGAAACATTAAATCGTCGTCCAATTGAAGGTCTTCATACTGATGCCTTTAAGCTTGTCGTAGAAGTTATCGAGTCTAAGATCAAACCATCTCAACCCTGGGGTAAGATAGCCCAGAATGCTTTTGGCGAACAAATGCTGTTTAAGGACCAAGGTAATATTTCTCAGGCGATTCTGGCAATTGGCCGTCAAGATATCGACCCTAATGGCATCAGGCCTCCTGCTGGGATCAAAATTATTGGCAGCAGCAGTGATCACCTTATCGTTCAGTCCGAAGCGAATGACCTCGCAGTAGGAACTGAAGTCGTTTTTCAGCCTAACTACAGTGCATTGATGCATGCAATGACCTCTCCTTTTGTAAACAAGGTAATGTAGCCGCGGATTTTAAATATAGGCTGGCATAAGATAACTGCACAAGCCTTTAATCCCTGCTTTTTTAGATAAAAATAACCTTTTGTTAAATAAGGATATATTAAGGAATATCGGGTTTTTCTTTTTTCAAAGCTACTCCAAGTCCTACAAGTCTTTATAATTCGCCAACTCATGCCATATAGTATATCTAAGAGAAACTAAAAATTGCGCGCATTCAATATCCTCATCTCACTTTGTTTGTTGATTGTCCCATTTTTTTCAATGGCACAAACTGAAACGCCTAGTGATTCAGGCATGCAGACATCAGACGTAAAAATCGCAGATGTCAGAAAAACCAATCTTGCACCTGTATTAGATGGCGTTCTGGACGACCCTATTTGGCAAGAAGCCAGGATGATTACAGATTTCCATCAGGTACAACCTGTTGATCATGGTGAACCCTCAGAGCCAAGTGTGTATTACATTGCCTATGACAATAATAATTTTTATATGGCTGCTAGGCTTTATGACAGCGACCCTTCGCAGATAAGAGCCAGGCAGTTAATTCAAGGTCAGAATGTCTTTGGAGACGACACGGCAGATATTTTGTTAGACACCTTCAACAACGACAGAACCGCATTTTATTTCCAGACTAATCCAAATGGCGTCCGTAGTGAAGGTGTCTGGGAAAGCGCTAGTAAATACAATAATGATTGGAGTGGTATCTGGGAAGTAGAGTCAAGAATTGATGAGCAGGGCTGGACCACAGAAATGATCATCCCTTTTACCACCTTAAACTTTGATCCAAACACAGATGAATGGGGACTCAATCTAGGCCGCTCCATTGCTCGATATAACGAGAGAATTTATTGGTCATCCTTTAATCGCAGCACCAATCCTGCAACTGCAGGGCAGGTAGTCGGCATCAATGAAATTCAGCAGGGTTTAGGGCTGGATATAGTCCCTTCCTTAACCATTGCTCAAGCAGAAGATCATGCTGCTAACAGCACGAATGACCGAACAGATCCTTCATTAGATGTTTTTTATAAATTCACTCCCAATCTGACTGGCGTATTGACCTTAAATACTGATTTTTCAGCCACTGAAGTGGACGACAGACAGGTAAATTTAACTCGATTCTCTTTGTTTTTCCCTGAAAAAAGAGACTTTTTCCTACAGGACTCCGAAATATTTAGTTTTGGTAATATTGGAGGATCTGGCGGGGGTAATGGCCCACCTGGTGCCAAGATTAATAACGGTATTCCTTTTTATTCAAGGCGTATCGGGCTGAATCCCGCTACCGGAGAGCCAGTTGATATAGATGTTGGCGGCAAATTGGCCGGTCGTGTTGGCAACCTCAGTTTAGGAGCTTTAGCTATACAGCAAGGTGATCGCGTCGGCCTGGATGGTCAGGATGTATTCGTCGGTCGTATTACATCTAATATACTTTCCGAATCAAAAATCGGAGCCATTTTTACCGATGGCAATCCCAATAGTGTCACTGAGAACTCCCTGATGGGTGTCGATTTCACCTATCGCAACACTCAATTTTCCAATACTCATACACTCACCAGCGACCTGTGGTATCAACAGTCTGATACAGAGAATATGGACGGTGATGATAAGGCTTATAACGCCAATATCAATTACTCAACACAAGGCACAGGCGCCAGTCTTGAACTTGATTACAACTATGTCGGCGATGAATACAACCCGAGCCTTGGTTTCGCTAACAGAAGAGGGATAGAAAGAGCGGCATTTTCATCCAATTATCGTTATTTTCTGGATTCGCACCCTTTTATTCGTAATCTGACATGGGTTCTTAGGGGAGATTACATAAGAGATTCTGAGACGGGAGAGATGCAAAGTCAGTTTGTGCAGTTTAACCCAATTGCCTTTGATACTAATCGGGGAGATCTAGCTTTCCCTCATGGTGCAAAATGATAAAGAAGGTTTAACGCAACCTTTTGAAATTCAACCAGGGGTTATCATCCCCGCTGGAGAATATTCCTTTAATTATGCTCAGATCATGATGAGATCTAGTAGAAATCGCACCCTTTCGCCCAACCTAACTTACCGTGAAGGTGCATTCTACGATGGTAAAAGTCAGGTCATCAATGCTGGTTTTGGTTGGAACCCCAATCGAAATCTATCTGTAGACCTTTCTTATAACTATACAGATGCATCCTTACCGGCAGGAGATTTTGTCACTCGTCTAATCCGACTAAATGCCAGGTACGCTTTTAATGTTGAATGGTCTTGGGTGAACTTATTGCAGTATGACAACCGATCAGGCTCGTTAGGGCTTAACAGTCGCCTACGCTGGAACCCGCGCGCTGGAGAAAACCTTTATCTGGTGATCAACTACAACTTTGATTCCAGCATCGGAGCATTCAGGGAACTCAATCCGACAGATTCGGAAATAGTCGTTAAATATTCTCGGAATTTTAGGTTCTAAGTTCATTAAAACGAGCTAACGATTGTAAGGATTTATTAAAAGACCTTAGACGCCATAAAGTACTTTTTTCTTAAAGTACCTTAGCAATAGACTCCGCCAGATAATCGATATTGCTGTTACTAATTCCCGCAACATTGATGCGGCTCGATTTAACCATATAGATACTATAGTCATCGCCTAATGTCTGAACCTGCTCAGGACTTAAACCCAGAAAAGAAAACATGCCTTTTTCTCTTTCAATGAAGGAGAAATCTTGATCTACACCGATCTCTTTAAATTTTGCAACCAACTGGCTACGTAAACCATTTATGCGCTCACGCATTTCTGTCAATTCCAGCAGCCATTCTTGTTTTAGTTCGGGTTCAGACAATACCATTTCGACCATTGCAGCCCCATGAGAAGGTGGCATCGAATAAATCTGTCTGGCAGTTGATAACAGCTGTGATGCTGAAGCGCTTATCTGGTCAGCTGATTCTCCAAGCATAATAACCGCACCGGTTCTTTCTCGATATAAACCAAAGTTTTTAGAGCAAGATGAAGCAATAATGACTTCAGGTAGTTTTTCTGTCAGTAAACGAACACCATAAACATCTTCTTCCAGACCATCACCTAAGCCCTGGTAAGCGAGATCAACAAAGGGGGTAAACCCCTGTTTTTCAGCTGCTTCAGCAAAGGCCTGCCATTGCTCTTTACTTAAATCACCACCACAGGGGTTATGACAACAGCCATGAACCAACACTAAATCACCAGCGGTCGCTTGTTTCAGCGTATCCATCATCTGATCAATATCAATTTCATGCTTGTCATAGTTGTAGTAAGGGTATTCAACTAAATTTAAGCCCGCAGAACCAAGTAAAGGTATATGATTAGCCCAAGTTGGCGAGCTAATCCAGGTTCGAGTGTTCGGAAAATTAGCTGAGACAAATTCTGCAATTACACGTAAGGCGCCAGAGCCCCCAGGGGTCAATACACTGCAAGCCCTTTGATCATTTATAGCCGCACTATTTTCACCAAGGACCATACTGGCCATATGACGATTAAAGCCTTCAGGTCCAGCCTGCGCGATATAAGATTTTGAATCTTCAGTTTCCCAAAGTTTTTGTTCTGCTTTTTTTATAGCAGAGATAATAGGCGTATTGCCACTCTCGTTTTTATAAACCCCAGCGCCCAAATCGACTTTGTTTGGGTTGGTATCTTTTTTAAATGTTGCTGTAAGTCCCAAAATGGGATCAGGAGGACGCCGTTCGATAGACTGAAACATCTTTATATCCGCTAAATAATTATAAGAAAAAACGTTTGGAAGGAACGGGTTAAATTATATCAATAAGAAACAAAGACTGGAACTTACTTAGACTAAAACTGAAAAAATATTAGTTTGTTTGTATTACTTATGATTATAGCTTTTCGTTCATGCGTTGAACTTTATTCTTCAGTGAGTCCTTATAAGTCGAAAGCTTATCAGCAACTTCACCATCAAAAGCACCGATGATTTCGGCGGCTAATATACCTGCATTCTTAGCACCATCAAGTGCTACGGTGGCTACTGGAATACCTGCCGGCATTTGTAAAATTGACAAGACCGAATCCCAACCATCAATGGAATTTGAAGATTTTATGGGAACGCCAATTACCGGCAATGTTGTAACAGACGCCACCATGCCGGGTAAATGTGCTGCACCACCGGCACCAGCAATGATGACTACTAACCCTCTACCTCTTGCAGAAGCTGCATATTCCATCATGGCTTCTGGTGTGCGATGAGCAGACACCACAGACAATTCACTATCAATAGCAAATTCATTCAACATATCAGCAGCCTGCTGCATCACACTCAGGTCTGAACTGCTTCCCATAATAATGCCAACTTTTGGGCTGTTATTTGCCGGCTTACTCATTGCGAGAATTCCTCTTAATTTTGGCTCACGGCCTTTATCGTTTGTTTAACTTGTGCAATCTTATTGATTAACTGCTCTTTGTCTTCATCGACTATAGTGATATGCCCCATTTTCCGATGAGGTCGAGTTTCCGCTTTTCCATAAAGAAACAAATTTGCTCCTGGAATATTTAACAACTCATTCAATCCTGAATAATATACAGGACCAGTATAGCCCTCTTCCCCCAGCAAATTCACCATGGCAGAAGGTTTATTAATTGCCGTTGAACCTAGAGGCAAATTTAAAATTGCTCTTAATAATTGTTCGTATTGCGATGTAATGTTGGCGTTAATGGTTTGGTGTCCACTATTATGAGGCCTAGGTGCCGCTTCATTAACCAAAATCTCGCCATTTGGTGTGACAAACATTTCAACCGCGAGAATTCCGACCATATCGAGTTTTGTTATCAGATCACAGGCTATATCTTTGGCTTTATTTTGAATCTCATCAGAAAGAACACTAGGCGAAATTAAGTAATCAACCAAATTGTGTTCTGGATGAAAAATACACTCGACAATAGGAAATGCCGAAATCTCCCCACTGGCATTACGTCCGGCAATAACAGATATCTCACATTCGAGTTCTACCGCTTTTTCTAATAAGCCCGGGGCATCAAAGGCCTTATCTACATCAGCGAGACTTTTAAGGCTGACTACACCACCACCATCATAACCGCCGAACCCTATTTTATTAAAGGCTGGTAAAAAGTGTTCGTGTTGATAAATCTCATCGCGATTATTGATCAGCACAAACTCGGCAGTTGGAATAGCATGATCAAGATAAAACTGTTTCTGTTTACGTTTGTCTTGAATAATCTCTATAACATGAGGTTGTGGATAAACTGTTAAACCTTCTTTTTCAAGAAGAAACAGGGCAGCGACATTTACATTTTCAATTTCTATCGTAAGCAAATCGACTTGCTTGCCAAAGTTATAAACCACATCAAAATCATCAAGCGCTCCTTGATGAAACTCATTGGCTATTCCCTGACATGGGGCGTTCGAGGAAGGATCCAGCACAGAACTATGTATATCAAAGTTGGAGCATGCTTGAATCAACATGCGGCCTAATTGCCCGCCGCCAAGAATGCCTAGCTTGAAGTCTTTATAGAATGCTTTCATGTGCGCCTGAACAACCAGTTATCCACGAAAAGCGGCGCATCATAGCAAGAAAGATAAGGGAGTGCGAGGTTTTACAGGCTATTGTAAAACCTAATTAATAGCCATTTGCCTTGTTATATATATAAACAGCCAGCGCTTTAATTGTTGTGGCATCCAGCTCTTCAGCCCAAGCGGGGCAAACCCCCATTCGTCCATTAGCCAAAACATCATAAATCTCCGGACCGCTGGAGCCAAAAAGCCAAATATCATCGGTTAAATCCGGCCCTCCAAAGGGGGTATAGCCAGTACCATCTACATCATGACATTCCACACAAACAGGCCAATCTCCTGAAGCGGCCTCAACCGCAAAAGGGTTCACATCTTCACCACTTAAGGACAGTACATAATCAACCATATTGTTAAGTTTGTTTTCATCGTAACCTTGATTCCCATATGCCGGCATTTCTGAATAACGAGTGTCAGGACAGCCGCCAAACATTTTAATTTCTTCTGCGCAGTCAGTATTTCTGACACCGTAAAGAATGGTTTGCATTATCTCCATGACAGATTCGACTGCGGTCATTTCAAAACCATCAATACCCCATATCCATTCGTAGTCAACCAAATTAGGCACGGCTCCAGAACCGGTAAGATCAGCGCCATGACAACTGGCACAGTTCTCAGTAATCGCAGTTTCTGCAATAGAATTCATGTAAGACAGCAGCTCAGGATTGGCTCTTATAGTTTCTGGAGAGGCGTTCAATAAGCTTTCTGCTAATGGATTTTGAGCCCAGGCGGGAAAAGTGAATACCCAAACCATCATTACTAGTATTTTTCTTAATAGAATCATTAACATAGGATGCTGTAAAATCATTTTTTTCTACTTTTTGTTAGTAGCCTATTTAGACAAATTAGTCTTGAGTAGCAAATGTAGATGCTTTTAACTTAAGTTGGAAGCAGTTTAAAAAAACTGTTTGATAGACATCAAGCCCAACTAGTTAGAAATCTAAACCAAAAGCGATTCACCTTGTTTAAATAAAAATATACCTAATTTAAATCAGGCTAGCGTCAATTAATGCTATGAATTATAGTGTTACATCATAACAACCAACTAATCTGAAATGCAGGGGATAAAGCCATGACTGACAACACTTCTACAAAGACCTACCTGGACTGGATAGCCATTGCTGTTTTAGCCCTTGGCCTGATTGTAGGGCTTATCATTTTAGCCGCTCCTGCTGGAACTTGGCTTGGTCTCTGGGTATTTGGAACTGGCTTCCAGATATTAATCACGCTTGATCCTTTTACTCACTGGATAGCTGCTGCATGTGCAATTGGTTTGCTTGCTGTAGTCATTTTGGCAGTTAAATCTAAGGCAGAAAATACCGCTAAACTATGCACTTTTGCAGTTGTTGGCACTTTATCTGCCTTTCTTGCCTGGTATATCCCCAGTACTGTGCAAGCTCGCTTAGCCTACCCAGTTATTCATGACGTTTCTACCGATGTAGAGAATCCCCCTGTCTACGTTGCAAACGCTCTTCTTCGTGCTGAAGCTGTAAACCCAATGGAATATGGCATTGTTGAAGGTTTAAGCCTTGAAGAGCATGTACAGCAACAACGTGAGGCTTTTCCGGATCTCGTCCCTCAGCTTATCGATGCCGGCCCACAGGAAGTCTATGATCGTGCCTTGTCAGCACTTAACACAATGGGACTGGAAATAACCGCAGCGGTTCCTGAAGAGGGCCGCATCGAAGCAGTAGCTTCAACTTTTTGGTTTCGTTTTAAAGACGATGTTGTCGTCCGCATTCAGGCAGAAGGTAATCAAACCCGCGTAGATGCGCGTTCACTTTCTCGCGTCGGACGTGGTGATCTAGGGGCTAATGGTTTGCGCTTACAAGAATTCTTTAGCTTGTTATAGGCAAGTCTAAAAGCTAAGCTTTACACCCTGCTCTATTAAATCTGAGGGAAACAGAATGATTGTTTCCCCTGCTTCCAACAATCCCGTTACTTCAGCAAATTCCTGATTACGATTACCAATGGCCACCTGTTTTAAGATGGCCTTACCGTCTTCAGCCACGAAGGTATACCAGGCATTATTGCGCTGGAAAATTGCACTGGTAGGAATTAATAAAACATCATCTTCTTGCCAAATAATGACACTGGCTTCAATTCGGTATTCAGCCCCAAGTATGGCAGGTGTATCGATAAAATTAGCGATAACATTAACCCGTTGTTCTTCAACACCTAAGGCGGAAAATTTTGTGAAGGCTTCTGGTTCGATATAACTAATTAAAGCCTCAAGTACATTATCCCCTCCCCAACCGGTAATCAGCATGCGGTCGCCCGTTTTTACTTTTACTGCATCCTGAGTCAACAAATCGACAACTATTTCCAGTTCATCTTCGTTACTGATCTCCAATAAGGGTGTTCCTGCAGCAAGCACCCTCTCATTTTCTTCAAACAATCGGTAAATAGTCCCATCCGCTTCTGGTGCCATCGCGTCTGGAGCAATATCAGTAACCAGCGCTACGTTTTCGTTAGCTGTAAGACTAGGAATTAAATTGTAAAACTGAAAAACAAAGCCGACATGCATACGGCGAAAATTTGTTAATTGCCGTTCAGAAACCTGTGAAAGATTTTCTTCTTTATAAAATAACTCGCCACTACTTGCTATATCTAATCCGCCCATAATATTGAGCAAGGTAGATTTACCACTACCCGAAGCCCCGAGGATAACTGCCAATTCACCTGCGTATAAATCTAATGAGACATTGTTAAGTGCATTAACAATCAACTCTCCCATTTGATAAACCTTGCTAAGGCCTCTTACTTTTAGAATTGCCTGTTCATCAGTCGCATTCATTACATGCCTTTGAAAATTAAACTCTTAGCTTCATTATTTACATTCTATGAGTTTTATAAAGATTTATTTTGTTCAAAATCAATAAATTTAATTTTTCTGAATATAACAGGCTAGCTTAAGATCGGTGGTAAGGGTGATTATTTAAGATAGACCATACACGGTATACCTGTTCGACTAAGACTACTCGCACAATGGGGTGGGGGAAAGTCAGGGCTGATAATGACCAACGAGCATCTGCAGCCTCTAGACATTCGTTCGTTATGCCATCCGGCCCGCCAATAAGTAAGGAAATATTTCGACCATCCTCTCTAACTTTATTAAATTTTTCGGCTAGTTTTTCGGTACTTAAACTCTGTCCTTTAACATCTAAAGCAACAATAAAATCGTTTTTACCGCAGGCTTCCTTGAGTGCTTTAGCTTCTTTTTCCATTGCTGCAGCAACTGGAGAATTTTTACTTCGATTGGCTAGAGGTATTTCAGTTATTGATAGACTGAAATCTGAGGGCAAGCGTTTTTGATATTCGGCGACACCTGATTCAACCCAGTTTGGCATCTTATTGCCAACTGCAATAAGCCGAATTTTCATTTTTTATTCTTCATTTTCTGTACGTTCTGCCGTAATACTCCAAAGCGACTCAAGATCATAAAGCTTCCGGGCAGAAGCCAGCATGGCATGCACGATGATATCCCCAAGATCGACCAATACCCATTCCGATTGATTCTGCCCTTCCATGCTGTAAACCTTCGCGCCACTCTGTTTTACCTTTTTGCTGAGCTCGTCCGTCAAAGATTTTAAATGGCGATTGGAAGTACCTGTGACGACTAACATGTAATCACAAACTGAAGTGAGACCTTTAACATCAAGACAAACAATATCCTGACCTTTTAAATCTTCCAGGCTTTTATATGCTAGTGCTTTTAATTCATCTGCCTTCAATCGCTTATCCTCAATTATAGAGTTGATGTTTCTTAATATATTTAATAACTTTATTTGGAATTAAATAGCGAACCGATTTATTGTCTTTTAATAATTTCCTGATTTCACTTGAAGCTATCTCTAAAGGTGTAAAACTGTAAATCAATACTTTGCCATTTTTGTTTTTGCCTATTTCAGAGAAACTGGAAACCGTTCTATCAGCGCAATATTCTTGTATAGCTTGGGACGGATCAACATCCCAGCCGGGGCGAGAAATCACAATAATATGTGCAAGCTCAAATAATCTATGCCACTGCTTCCAACTATCCAATGTGTTAAACGCATCAGCACCTAAAAGTAAAAACAATCTGTCATTCGGATATTCAGTACGCAATGATTCAAGGGTCTTAATCATATAAGACGGACCAGGTCTCATACATTCACGCACATCGACCACTAAGCGCTTTTCAGGCTTGGTCGCTTTATGCAGCATGGCAATACGATGTGGCGCAGCCACCTCCGGCTCGTCTTTATGAACTGGGTGGTGACAAGGGATCAGGCGAACTTCATCTAATGAAAAATCTTGCTGTGCAGCCAAAGCTGTACTTAAGTGACCGAAATGAACCGGATCAAACATGCCACCCAAGATGCCAATACTTCTAATTTTGCTTTTAATTTCAGTTTTGGCCATCTACTTTCGGATGTGTCCATCGCCAAGGACTATATATTTCTGAGAGGTCAGCCCTTCTAAACCAACTGGACCTCTGGCATGGATTTTATCGGTCGAAATGCCTATTTCCGCGCCAAGCCCATACTCAAAACCATCGGCAAAGCGCGTCGATACATTGATCATCACCGAACTCGAATCCACTTCTCGTAGAAAGCGCATACCTCTTGCATAATCTTCCGACACAATTGTATCCGTGTGTTGTGATCCATGCGTATTAATATGTTCAATAGCTTCATCCAGACCACTGACAACTTTAATGGACAATATTGGTGCTAAATATTCAGTTTCCCAATCCTCGCCCGTTGCAGCCTTAATGCCAGCAAGAACTCCTAGCGTCTTCTCACAACCTCTAAGTTCAACTTCCTTTTCATCATAGACCTGCATAATTTGTGGTAAGAATTCTTCAGCCACGGACTCCGCTACTAACAAGGTTTCCATTGCGTTACAGACTCCATAGCGATTTGTCTTGGCGTTCAGCGCAATATTGACGGCTTTGGCCATATCAGCTCCATCATCAACATAAACATGACAAATGCCGTCCAGATGTTTGATCACAGGTACTCGAGCGTCTTGACTCACTCTCTCAATAAGGCCTTTGCCGCCACGAGGTACAATGACATCAATATATTCCGGCATAGTAATCATGCAACCGACAGCTTCTCGGTCTGTCGTTTCAACAACTTGAACGGCTGTAGCAGGTAATCCAGCCTTGCTCAGACCTTCGCTAATACAAACAGCAATAGCCTGATTAGAGTGAATAGCTTCTGATCCCCCACGCAAAATTGTGGCATTTCCCGATTTCAAACATAAACTGGCGGCTTCAGCTGTCACATTGGGCCGAGATTCATAGATGATTCCAATAACACCTAAGGGCACACGCATGCGACCTACCTGAATACCGCTAGGCATATAGCGCAAGTCGTTTATTTCACCGACAGGATCAACCAAAGCGGCCACTTGTTGTAAACCTTCAATCATATTGTCAATGCGCGCAGGCGTGAATTCCAGCCTATCTAACATAGCGGCAGTTAAACCTTTAGCCTTGCCCGCAGCTAAATCTTCAGCATTGGCGCTTATGAGTTGCTTTCGATTTGCTGCGATTGCCTCTGCCGTATAGAGCAAAGCTTGATTCTTTGCGTCTGTAGATGCGGCAGCCATTTCTCGGGATGCAGTTCGGGCGTTTTCCCCTAGTTGCTGCATCAGGCCCTTGATATCAGACATTTTCATTTCCATTGCATTAAAAAGAGCGCGATTATACCTGATTATTGTTCTAAACAGAGTAAAGAGCCAGCTTATAAGTCTGGAATAGATAGCTCTCCGCTTATAATTTTTTCTTTTTCAGTTCGTGTTAAGTTCTTAATTCTGTATTCCAGCCTTGAAGCTTCGGAGCGATCACCGACTTTAGTAAAAAATTCGAGACTAAGCGGTCCCTTCCCTCGCAAAAATTTGGCGGCAAGCCTGCCTCCGTCTTGATGTTCTTGAAAACGGCGTTTAACATCTGTGCTTATTCCGGTATAAATTTTTCGGTGAGCTGTTTTTATTAAATACAAGCTCCAAACTGGTTTTTTGTTAGTCAATGTTCAACCCTCTTGATATTTCTACAACTTATTGAAAAATACACGGGCTTTCACTGGAAATTTTACCTATTTCCTTGTATAAATGCGGCTCCTTTTTGAGGGAGACCCCCAATCAAAAACCAATCCTAAATCTGGCCTACTATTTGACCAGAAATAGCAGCAAAGGAATATCCAAAAGATGTATAAAATTCAGACCTTTAACCAAATTTCTGATAAAGGACTGTCACGTTTCTCAAGTTCAGATTACGAAGTTTCATCTGAGATTGAAGATGCTGATGCAATTATCCTTCGCAGTTTCAAACTATCCATGGACAATGTCACCCCTAGCCTAAAGGCCGTTGGTCGAGCTGGTGCCGGTGTTAACAATGTCCCTGTTGATGATTACACCAAACAAGGCATTGTGGTGTTTAACACACCTGGTGCTAATGCTAACGCAGTAAAAGAACTTGTGATCTGCGGCATGTTACTTGCCTCACGTGGAATTGTTCCGGGAATAAACTGGGTCAATTCTCTATCTGAGCAAGAAGATTTAAGTGGACTAGGGCCGCAAGTTGAAGCAGGCAAGAAAAACTTCAAAGGTTCAGAGCTCGCTGGCAAAACGTTGGGCGTAGTTGGTCTGGGCGCGATTGGTGCCATGGTGGCAAATGCAGCCATTGAACTTGGTATGAAAGTAATCGGTTATGACCCCGCTATTTCTATTGAAGCTGCCTGGCGCCTGTCTAACCAAGTAGAAAAGCAAGAAAGCATGCCTGCTTTACTGGCTAAATCTGACTTTGTCAGCCTGCATTTACCGATGCTAGACAGCACTCGCAATCTTATTGACGAAAAAGCTGTTAACTATTTTAAATCTGGCGCGGTATTACTGAACTTTTCTCGCGATGCGATCGTAAACACTAAAGCAATCTTGCAAGGACTTGATAGCGATAAAGTTAGAAAGTATGTATGTGACTTTCCAACTCAAGAATTACTCAATCATGAGAAAGCTATACTGATGCCTCATATTGGCGCCAGTACTGAAGAAGCTGAAGATAACTGCGCAGTGATGGCTGTTGATCAGATTAGCGATTTTCTGGAAAACGGCAATATCAAGAACTCGGTTAACTTCCCACAGATATCCATGGATAGAAATGGTGCTGTTCGACTGGCTATCGTTAATGAAAATATTCCTGGCATGCTGGGTAAAATCACCTCAGTGCTTGCGGAGAAGAACATTAACGTATTGGAATTATCAAATAAAAGCCGTGGCGATATAGCTTATAACTTGATCGACATTGAAAGTCGTCCTGATGACGCTACTATTGCTGATATCCAAGATATTGAAAATGTCACAAAAGCGTGGATAGTCTAAGCAGTTTTTAATTTACAGTTAACAATTAACTATTAAACAAATCGGACAAATAAATGACTAAGCAGGTATACAACTTTGGTGCAGGACCCGCGATGTTGCCAGTTCCAGTAATGCAACAAATTCAGGAAGAGTTTCTAGATTTCCAGGGGATGGGAGTTTCCCTCATTGAAATCAGTCATCGTTCGAAAGAGTTTGAAGCTGTAATTAATAACTGTGATGAATTAATTCGAGAGCTAGCAGACCTGCCCCAAAATTATAAAATTCTTTATACCCATGGTGGCGCTCAAATGCAGTTTGCCGGAGTTCCGCTTAACTTGCTTGGACTAAAACCCGCACATAAAGCGATTTATAGTGAGTCAGGTAATTTTTCCAAATTGGCTAATAAAGAAGCTGCTCGCTACGGTGAAATTATCATTGCGACGTCTAGCGCTGATACAGACTACGACCGTATTCCAGCACTAACAAAAGATATGATTCCTGATGATGCTTCCTATGCCTACATCACCAGCAATAACACTATTTACGGTACTCGCTATAGTGAATACCCTGATACAGGTGATACGCCGCTGGTTATTGATGCCACTTCTGATATGTTTTCTCATGTAGTGGACTTTTCAAAAATCGGCGTAATGTTCGCTGGCATGCAAAAAAATCTTGGGCCATCAGGTACCGCCGCTGTAATTATTCGTGAAGACCTGATTGGTCATGCTATGGAAAAGACTCCTTCGCTACTTGATTATGCCGTTTACGAAAAATCACACTCTATGGCGAATACAATTAACACCTTTGCAATCTATACCATGAGTCTGGTTATGCAATGGCTGAAAGATCAGGGTGGTATTGCGGCCATAGAAAAAGTTAACCGAGTTAAAGCGGCTACGCTTTATGATGTTATCGATCAAAGCTCTTATTATTCTGGTACTGCGCATGTTGATCACCGCTCCAACATGAATGTGACTTTCACTTTGCCTGATGATGAATCAACTGCTGCATTTTTAAAACAAGCCGGCGACATTGGCTTATATGCACTCAAAGGCCATCGTAATGTCGGTGGCGTCAGGGCATCAATCTACAATGCTATGCCTTTGGCTGGTTGTGAAAAACTAGCTGAGTTCATGAAGGAATTTGAACGCACGCAAGGTTAAAAATAAATTAGCAATTAGGTAAAAAAGCAGCCCAAGGGCTGCTTTTTTATTTCCTAATATTATTTTTAAAAGCTTTCTTTACCTTATGCCCGTTTTCGGTCAAAAGCGGACGTTTACGTATTTAGGATATACAGAAAATTATCGATGTTTTTGATTATACATCTTTGCATCTTGGGAAAACGTAACTGCAATATAGTAGAATAAATAATAGAGTTTTTCGATTTAGGGCTTTAACTTTTCAATACCTTTCTAGTAATGTTTGAGACCGAGATTAAGAAATATTGAAATTGCTCTGCTATTAAAAGATAAATTCGTTAATATAATTCTGAGTTATTGTTCTTTAAATGAGGCAAATAAAAGTGACAGAAAATACAAGTAAGATAGACATAGCCATTGATGAATTAAATTCAATCGTTGAAAAAAGCTTACATGCCATTGGCGTGCCGGAAACTGATATAGCGACGGTCAAAGATATTTTAATGTACGCAGAATTACGTGGAAACAATCAAGGTCTGGTTAAAATTGTGGGCCGTAATGTGGTACCAAGTCCCGACTCTCAACCTATTGAGATCACCAAACGTATGCCTTGTGCGGCCCATATCAAAGGTAATGGTAATGTGGGTATGGTGGTGGTTAAACAGGCAATGGAAGAAGCCTGTGATCTGGCAAATACTTATGGCATGGGCATAGTTGGAACCAGTCATACGTCGACCTCGACAGGAGCTATCGGTTATTACGCAGAGCATATTGCTAACGAAAATCTGATTGGCATCATTATGGCTGGGTCGCCCAAAGCGGTGGCAATTTCCGGAGGTATTGACCCAGTCCTTGGAACAAACCCAATTGCTATTGGTGTACCGAGCAAAAATGGACCGGTTGTTCTGGATATGGCTACAGCTGCCATGGCCTACTTTGGTTTGATCCAGGCAGATCGCCGAAACGAAAGCATCCCAGATGATGTCGCCTATGATCAGGATGGAACTGCCACTAGCAATCCAGCTGCAGCATTAAAAGGGGCTATCAAAGCTTTTAGTGGGCATAAGGGGTCAGGTTTAGCGTTGATGGTTGAAATCCTGACTGGGCCACTACTGGGTGCGACAATTTATGGTGATGAGGACGTAGGCAAAAATAATGGCAATCTTGTCATTGCCATCAATCCTAATACTATGGGTGGACTAGGGGAATTTTTAAACAGAGTAGATACTTTGTTAGGACGTCTTAAAACAGGTCGTCTTGCTACAGATAACCAACAGATCTTTCTACCTGGAGAAAGAGGCAATGCGGAGGCTCAGTCCAAACTAGACAAAAACCTGATAAGCCTTGATCGAGACCTTTTAGAGCAATTGAAAGAAATAGCACAAGCATAAAACCTATGCCTCCAGCTAAGCAGAAAAAGATCTTGGTTTTAGGGACCGGTGTCAAAAGAGAAAGTACTGCCTTCCTCTTTTAAATTTTAATTAAAAAAGTAGGAATAAGATTCCATGACTCTTTACAACAAACACCTTAACCTGCAAACAATTGTTATTGCATTCAGTTTTTTAATCCTAACAAGCTGCACGCAGGGACCGCCAAAAGAAGAGGGTGAATTCAATGAGTCTGACCTGGTTGAATTAATCACTCTCGATCCAACCTTTAAACTAGATATAAGGTATGCAACAGACAATAACCTAGTCGGAAGACCTGTTTATACTGAAGCAAGGGCATTTTTACAGCGCCCTGCAGCTGAAGCCTTGGCTGAAATAAATAGTGAGCTTAAGCCGCTAGGATTCGGACTAATGATTTTCGATGGCTACCGCCCATGGAGTGTGACAAAAACTTTTTGGGATATAACCCCAGATGAAGACAAAATATTTGTTGCCGACCCCAAACAAGGCTCACGACATAATAGAGGTTGCGCAATCGATCTGAGTTTATATGACCTTGTAACAGGCGAAGAAATAGAAATGACCGGCGTTTATGATGAGATGACTGAGCGTTCTTATCCTGATTACGAAGGAGGAACAAGTGATCAGAGAGAAATGCGCGATTTACTAAGATCCAAGATGGAAGCCCATGGTTTCACCGTCTATGAATTTGAGTGGTGGCATTTTGACTATGATGATTGGGAAAAATATAGAATTGAGAATATTCCTTTCTCCGAGATAAATTAGAATTAAAAAATTCTTGAGGAAATACTCTCAAGAAAAACCCTTTAAATCTGGAAGTCTAAAAACCCGGCTTTTCTTTGGCATTTTGGTAATTGCTATGAAGTATGCCTTCTATTGCTTGATGCTGAGACAGAAATATCTTTCCATTAAGATGCTCTAGAAAATCAGATTTTTTTAGATGATCCATTACTGGCCCTTTTACTTCAGAAAAATGAAAACCAATATCTAATTCAATTAGATACTGATTAATGGATTCCAGAACTTCCAGTGCGCTGATATCAATTTCATTGATAGCTGGACACATTAAAACAATATGTTTCAATTCTTCTCGTTCCGCAATCCGTTGTAAAATCTGATCTTCCAAATAACTAGCATTTGGAAAATATAAACTCTCATCGACTCTTAATGTCAGTATTTCAGGGTAGGTAATTACCTTATGCCTGTTTATATTTCTGTAATGTTCCGTGCCTGCTATCTGACCGACTTCTGCTATATGCGGCTTAGTGGTTTTATATAAATGCAGAAATATCGAAATCGCCACACCAGAAAGCACACCTATTTCGACACCACTAAGGAGAGTAATCACTATCGTTAATAAAACGGCAATAAAATCAGACCGAGAATAATTCCAGGTCTTTTTCAGAATTGAAAAATCAATCAAATTACTAACTGCCACAATAATCGTGGCGGCCAAGGTAGCAGTAGGCAAATAAGACAATAAACCCGTGAGAGTCATGGCAGCCAAGGCAATTCCTATTGCCGTCATAAACCCAGCTAGAGGCGTTTCAGCACCGGAATTATAATTCACAATAGAGCGTCCTATTCCTCCAGTAACTGGAATACCTCCGGAATAAGCAGATGCGATATTGGCAGTGCCCAAGCCTATCAATTCCTGATTAGAATCTATCTTCTGTCGCTTTTTTGCACCTAAAGTGCGGCCAATGGACACAGATTCCACATATCCAATTATCGAAATAAAGATTGCTGGCAGGATAAAATCAATCCAATTACCATTACTAAAAACTGGCAATGCAAGTGATGGCAAGCCTCTCGGTATTTCCCCAACAATTGCCAATCCTGAGGCTTCCAAATTAAATTGATAAGCAAGAGTGCAGGTCAGAATTACAACAAGAACTGGTGCAACTTTTGGTAATAACTTAATTATTTTTTGCGGAGCTGAAAAATAGTTGAGTAAGCGTATCAGTCCACTTCTTGACCAGAATAAAAATAGCAAAACCGGAATGCCAAGCATCATAGTTGTAGTGTTAGCTGATTGGATATTTAGCATTATTGTTTCAACTAACTCCAGTACATTATCGCCACTGGCTTGAATGCCAAGTATGTGTCTAAACTGACTAAGCCCTATGATAATACCTGAGGCTGTAATAAACCCAGACACCACAGGGTGCGATAAAAAATTAGCCAAAAAGCCTAACTTGAGAAAACCCATTAGCACTAAAAACATGCCTGATAAGAAAGCAAGCATAATGGCAGCGTTTATGTAATCAATTTCATTTTCTATCCCGAGGTTTTGTATGGCCGCCGCTGTCATAAGTGATGCTATTGCTACCGGGCCGACTGAAAGTGTTCTACTGGTACCAAAAATTGCATAAACCATGAGCGGTAGAATGCTGGCATACAATCCAAGCTGGGGAGGTGCCCCTGCCAATAAGGCATAGGCCAATGACTGCGGGATCAACATAATCGTCACAATCACTGCCGCTATCAGATCACTAGTAAAATGTGAGTATTGATAGCCTTTTAACCACTGCAAGCAGGGAAATATATTTTCAATTTTAATATTCAAAAGTACTGCTCATTTTTTATCAAAAGTGGGCTTTAATAAAAGTATTTATCGGTGCTTTTAATTAAACCATATTATTTTTTCGCCGCTTACATAAGATACAGCTCCCAATGGGCAATCAACATTCAAGACGGTATTGATAATTGCACAGGGATTGGAACTAGGATATTTTGGGGTATAACTAAAACTCTAAAATCATCATTAAGCGCTTTAACTTCAGGCTTTCTATCCTGATCAATATGAATATTTAATTTATTGCTCATCAATTCCCTTCCTAATATTTTAAATATGGCGCGTTAATCTTAATGCTATTAGCAAATTATTTTGGATGTCAGTTAAGTACTTTTAGGCAGCCAATTAAAAGCCATCATGCCAGCCAACATAGCTAATAAGAAAACAATAATATCTGTTTCTAGCGTAACTAATCCCGTTAAAGCTGGACCAGGGCAAAGGCCCACTAAGCCCCAGCCAATTCCAAATAAAGCAGCTCCCGTAACAAGTTTTTTATCTATTACTGTTTTTTCTGGCAATAAATATTTAAGGGCAAAAAAAGGTTGGTCTTTACGCTTTATTAATTGAAAGCCTGGAATAGTTATCAATAATGCGCCCAACATGACTAAGATTAGCGCCGGATCCCAAACACCAAAGATATCCAAAAACGACAGAATTTTTTCAGGATTGACCATTTCCGAAATGGTCAATCCAACACCAAACAACAAGCCTGTCAAAAATGCGGCCATACTGTAAGCGATCACTTTTTCTACTTTAACATTTGTCATTTTTATAGCCTAAAAAACATGTCGGATAAGTGCCACTGTAATGATGGCTGTTAACATAAATATTATTGTGGCTGTAATAGAGCGCCAGGAAAATCGAGCGATACCACAAACTGAATGACCACTTGTACAGCCACTGCCCATTCGTGTGCCAAGACCCACAAGAAAACCGCCTACAATGATTACAGGTAATGACGCCTGCATTTCAAAAACAAAAGGCCGCTGAAAAACTAATGGCGCTAAAAGGCCCCCACCAAGCAAACCCGCTATAAAGGCAACTCGCCAGAAGGTATCCCCTTTAGCCGGAAACATAACTCCGGATAAGATGCCGCTTATGCCTGCTATCCTGCCATTAAATAACAGCAAAAGTGTCGCGGCCAAGCCAATAAAAATACCACCAATTAAACTCCACATAATGCCCTCTAGCCTAAGCTCTTTGAAAACTATTTTGTACAATTGAAATCATAAGGATATTCACTATTTAAACATCTTCCGTATTTACTTCTTCCAGGATGTCGCCAAAAATATCCATAGCTATCGCTTTTATATCATAAGAAATTTTTTGAAAAAGATGACGGGACGGCGCATTTTTACGCCATGAAGCAACATGAGTTCGATTAATTTTTTCATCTTGCAAATCTAACACTTTGATTCTGTCATCTTCGCTAATACTGGCATGAACATATAAACCGGGCATAAATGCAATACCCATGTTCATAATCACCATTTGTTTCAGTGTGTTTAGACTGTTGCTGGCAAATTTTTGTTGAGCATGAGCAGTATAACGCTCACATAAGGTGGCAATTTGTCTATGTAAATGATGCCTTTCATCCATGGTTAGCACTTCCTGATTATACAAATCTTTGCCTTCCAAGATTTCTTTCCCTGCTAGCGGATGATCATGAGAAAGTACAATGGATATTGGCTCTATAAAAAGTGGTCTAACTCGATTCTCACTAGAATGCATCGGCAACATCGTGAGAATGAAATCGTAATCGCCTTTATCCAAACCCTCCTCAAGCTCTTGTGGTACACCTTCACGCACATGTAATTGCAAGGCTGGATAACGTTTGTGAAGTTCTATCAAGACCTTTGAGAATAAGTAAGGTCCTATAGTGGGTGATACTCCAATCTTGAAAGTGCCACTGAGTTCTTTATTACTACTATCAGCCAGATCAATCACTTGCTGAAACTGTTCGAGTAATTGTCTGACCACCGGCAGTAATTCTCGCCCGGCGGGCGACAACAACGTCCCTGCACGAGAGCGCTCAAACAACTTAACCCCTAGAGCATCTTCTAGAGTAGCTATTTGACTAGTTAATGTCGGTTGACTGATATTAAGTTTTTGAGCAGCCTTCCTAAAGTTAGAAGACATGGCAATATTAACGAAATATTCTAATTGTCGAATGGAGGGCTGCTTATTCTTGTCTTTAGGTTCCATACTTACTTCCTCACGACCCCGGCTTTTGAGTATTAAGAGGTTTTAGATAAATCATGATAGCTTTTAACTAATTAAAATATAATTTAAATTAGTTAAAACGTATAAGCAAGTGTTTTATTCCTACTCTCCAATGACCTGAAGGATCCATGAGTAGTGTGTAGATACTCGTTCATAGAGAGAAATAGATCCATAAGCACCCTGCTGTGGAGCATTGGGGTTATTTATTTCACCTAGAGCGACACCCATGATCATCATGCCTTGAGTCGTTTCCACTAAAGCTGGGCCTCCAGAATCACCCAGCCCTGGCACGCCTTCAAGCGGTAATGCGCCTGAGTTGGCATCTCTAGGGTCGTCAAAAATGAATTCCAACCATTTTCCTGCATTCATAACCGTGTTCTGTGCCCTGCGCATCTTGCCATCATTATCAATGATGCCTGGCGTTCCCATTCCGGTAAAACCCCAACCTACAAATGAAACAATTTTATCTAATTCATCCAGCTCATGATAAAGACTGACTGGTCTGATGCTACTCACAGGTCTGTCCAATTTAATTAATGCCAAATCGACTGCTTCGATCTGCCGAGGGTGTTTATATGCTGGATGTACAACAAGTTCAGTAACGATGTAATCCTTATCATCTAGGCTCACTTGATAGGCCTGACCTGCATTAAGCATTTCACCAAGCGGTGTTTCCTCAGTGCAATGCCCAGCTGTAATAGCCCATTGCTCACTAATCAAGGTCGCTACACAAATCTTATTATTAAAACGCGTATATAAATAAAATAGTTGAGGGTACTGCTGGGCATAAACCACATAACGGGAATCTAATTGATCATGGCGAATGATGATTGCCTGCGCTGGGGATAAGCCTAGCAGCACCAGCATCAATACAATAAGCAGGCCAATAGGCGATTTATGAGCTAGAACAGTATTCATAATAAGTTAATCTAAGGCACTCTTTAAGACATTCTATAAGATACATCTATGGTGGTATCTAATGCGCTTTATTTTACTTGGGGAGCAGTATTGCTCAGCATTATTCTGTTTTGGCGTCACTTTCATTTATAGCGTCATTGTTAGCAGTCTCGTCTTTACTGCTCTCATCACTCTCATCACTCTCATCGCTCTCACCTGGCTCGCTAGTGCTTTTGGAAACAGGCTGTCCTTGATAGGGATGTCTCGACAAACCAATATTAGGTTTATAGCTTGTTTTGCCTATGCTTCTTATAAGCTTGAATAACTTCAGGATGAAGTAAAGGGAGCCTAATACAATAAACGCACCTATGCCTAAGATTAACCATTGTGCTGAACTCATAGCCCCAGGATTACTTAGTGCATTTATAAGTTCCTGCATCGCCCTACTCCTGATCACCCTAAAAAATAAAGCGTAAATTATGCAGCAATGCCTTAGCTAATGCCAATTCATAAGAAATCGCTAGTACAATATTTTGAAATTTACTTTAGCTATTGAATATGGAACTTAGGGGCAGCCGTGAGCAAACACAACAAGCCAAAAACTACTAATGATTCATGGCCGCTATATACAACTCTATTTGCTCTAAACGGCTTATTGGGTCTCTTAACTCTAGAATTGACTGTTTTTCTTTGTTACTGACTGGCAGTAATTCAGCTAAACACCAGGCAATTTCTCTTAAGTTCTCAAAACTGATTTCAATATTTAGATCTTCCACCATAGGATGCACAGCTAAACCTTTTAATAATTCAACATATTCCTGAAATTCATCGCCGACTTCTATTGGCTCAGCGTTAGTTGAGTCATCTGACCGAAAACTTACCTCTGCCATGCATAAATTATTTTTTTCGCGCCAAGAGTCGATGATAGAAAAAGTACTTTTTCCTTCGACCGTAATTCCTAACAAACTGTTAGGTAATTCATTCCAGTCAACAATTTCGCAGTAAGTCCCTACTCGGTGAATATCCAGCTTCTGCCCTTTATGAGCAACTTCATTCCCCTCCTCTATAAGCACCACTCCAAAACCTACCTGTTGTTTCAGGCATTGACGTATCAAATCGACATAACGAGATTCAAATATCTGTAATGAAATTCTACCTTTGGGAAAAATAATAGAATTAAGCGGAAAGAGCGGGATAGTTTCCATGATAAGTTCTTAATTCTTTAGTGCTGTACAAAGCCTCTGGTGAAAACCTTCAAACCCACCATTACTCATTATCACAATATGATCGCCAGCTTGGCTTTCCTTAACTAAAGTCTCTATAAGTTTCTCAACTGTTTCCAGCACAATGAAGTCTGCATCGCAGGATGATGCGATCGCATCTAAATCCAATTTTGTGTCAGCATTTTTATACCAATAAACTTTATCCGCAGCATTTAATGATTCCGCCAGAGTATTCTGGTGATAACCCATTTTCATCGTGTTCGAGCGCGCCTCAACAACAGCAATCAGGCGCTCCTCTTTTTCCTTAGCATTAGCATTAAGCGCTGCACGTTTACCATCGAGTGTTGTTTTTATCGCAGTTGGGTGGTGTGCAAAGTCATCATAGACTCGAACACCAGCAATATTTCCCAATTCTTCCATGCGTCGCTTTACGCCGGAAAATTCTGCGAGCGCATCACAACTTTGTTGCAAACTAACACCAACATGAGCAGCTGCCGCAATAGCAGCAACCGCATTCTGCACGTTATGCTGGCCTAACAAAGGCCAGCTTACTTCTACTTCCTGATTTTCGTGTTTCACTTGAAAGCAAGAACCATCATCTTGCAACAATTTAACCTGCCAGTCTGAACGTAGATTTTCCCCGATAGAAAAAGATTCATGTGGAGCCCAGCTGCCTTTTTCAAAAACAGCAGATAGATTGGCATTGCCTTTAGGTGAAATGATTAAGCCATTTTGTGGAATAAGTTTTACTAAATGGTGAAACTGGGTTTGGATAGCTTCAAGAGTTGGAAATATGTCAGCATGGTCAAATTCCAGGTTGCCCATTATTACTGTTCGTGGTTTGTAATGAATAAACTTTGACCGTTTGTCGAAAAACGCTGAATCATATTCATCGGCTTCTATAACAAAATAGGCTTGCTCACCAAGTCGAGCTGAAGCATCAAAATTCTTAGGCACTCCGCCGATCAAAAAACCTGGTTGTAAGCCGGCATATTCCAGAATCCAGCTCAACATTGTTGAGGTAGTGGTTTTACCATGAGTCCCGGCTACTGCAAGCACCCAACGATCCTGCAATACGTGTTCTGCCAACCACTGCGGGCCCGAACAATATGGCAACCCTTCATTTAATACATACTCAACAGCTGGATTGCCTCGAGAACAGGTATTACCAACAACAATCATGTCAGGACTATCTTGCAGATGGGCGGGATCATAGCCCTCACTCAATTTAATACCCTGTTCTTCCAGTTGAGTGCTCATTGGAGGGTACACATGCTGATCAGAGCCGCTTACTTGATACCCAAGCTGCTTGGCCAAAATCGCCAAACTTCCCATGAAAGTGCCACAAATACCGAGAATATGAATATGCATTGGTACATTCTAACGTATGAATGTTTGATTTTCCTTATGAGCTTGGCCTTTTATAATTGTGAATAAATTCACCACCCTTTCTCATTTTTCATATCTTTAATTGCAAATGAGATTAATTAATAGCGCCGTTGTCGTATAATAAATTTTTTATTCATAGCCTGATCTTTTTCCATGAGCGAAAGTGCAGAATATTATCAAAACAACCGTGAAGATCTTATTCCCTTCCTGCCTGAAAAATACCTGACAGTATTGGAAATTGGCTGCGGCGAAGGTAATTTTTGGAATTTACTAAAACAAGATGAGGCTCTTGAAATATGGGGTATTGAGCCTAATAAAAATGCTGCTGTTGTTGCTAAAGACAAGGCTCATCAACTTTTTGAATGCCTTTTTGATGACTGCATTAATGAATTGCCTAATGATTATTTTGATCTAATTATCTGTAATGACGTAATTGAACACATGCCTGATCATGACCGTTTTTTCGAGCAAATAAAGCATAAAATGGCGCCTCAAGGGCACTTGATTGGCAGTTTGCCAAATGTTCGTTATTACCCCGTTATGCGCAGCCTTATCTTCAAAAAAGACTGGCCCTATGAAGATGCTGGAGTACTCGACCGAACTCACCTTCGATTTTTTACGAGGAAAAGTATGCGCCGATGCTTTGATGAGCATGAATTCAACATCGTAAAACTTGCCGGCGTTAATTCACCAGGTCGATTTAAATTCTTTATTTTATTCTTAAACATTCTCTTACTTGGCACTGCAATGGATACAAAATATCAACAATATGGCTTTTGTCTAAGCAAGAAATAACTGGAAAACACTGAATGGCCAACAATATATTTTATGCGCAATCAGGCGGCGTCACTTCTGTCATTAATGCTTCAGCCTGTGGCTTAATAGAAGCAGCTCGTGCTCACCCTGAGGCAGGAAAAGTTTACGCTGGAAAATTCGGCATTATTGGTGCCTTACGTGAAGAACTCATTGATACTAGTCTAGAGTCTGATGCCAGCATCGCTGCCTTACGCCACACCCCTGCCGGAGCCTTTGGTTCTTGCCGCTACAAATTAAAAAGCATTGAAGAAAATCGTGCTGAATACGAACGCTTGATTGAGGTTTTTAAAGCCCACAACATTCGCTACTTTTTTTATAACGGCGGTGGCGATTCTCAAGACACCGCAAACAAAGTCTCTCAACTAAGCCGGGAAATTGATTACCCCTTGACTTGCATTGGCATACCCAAAACAGTTGATAATGATTTACCTGTCACTGATAACTGCCCCGGATTTGGCTCTGTCGCAAAATATGTTGCGGTATCTATTCGTGAAGCTGGACTCGACGTAGCTTCCATGTGTGAAAGTTCAACCAAGGTATTTGTCATGGAAGTTATGGGTCGCCATGCAGGATGGATTGCCGGTGCAGCAGGACTTGCTGCTGAACAGGAAGGCGATGCACCGCATATTATTGTGTTCCCTGAAGTAGCTTTTGATAAAACGGCTTTTATGCAAAAAGTTAAAAGTTGTGTAGAGGCATTTGGTTATTGTGCCATCGTAGTGTCTGAGGGTGCGCATTATGGAGATGGCACTTTCCTGGCAGATGCCGGCAACAAAGATGCTTTCGGACATGTTCAACTTGGCGGTGTAGCGCCGACTCTGGCAAACATGATTAAAGATGAACTCGGTTACAAATATCACTGGGCTGTATCTGATTATCTACAACGCGCCGCAAGACACATTGCTTCAGCGACTGATGTCGAACAAGCTTATGCCATGGGTAAAGCCGCGTTGGAGTATGCCTTAGCTGGGAAAAATGCTGTGATGCCAACTATTGTACGAGAAAGTAATTCGCCTTATACCTGGCGTGTGGGTGAAGCCAAGCTGTCAGATGTTGCCAATGTAGAAAAAATGATGCCGCCAGAATTTATTACAGAAGATGGCTTTGGCATTACCGCAGCAGCTAAAGAATATTTTTCGCCATTGATTCAAGGCGAGGATTACCCACCATACAAAGACGGCTTACCTCAATATGCTCGATTAAAAAAAGTATTAACCGATAAAAAACTAGCGCCCTGGTCTGAATAAACCCTAGTCTTAATTATCTATGTATTATTCATTATATGTACTATGAAATTTTTTCGATTATTGCTCCTGTATTTATTTGTGCAGTTATCGGCTACTTATGGGTGAGATTAGATCAACCATTTGAGACTGCATTTGCGTCCAAAATAATTGTTTATATCAGTACTCCTTGCTTAATTTTTGCTACTTTCATGGAAGTAGATATTGATAGAGCAGCCTTTCTGGAATTATTGCTAGCAGCATTTTTGACAACAATGTCTTTTGGCATTATTGCCTGGCCTGTACTCAAACTTTTAAAAATCGACTTACATGCTTTTTTACCATCCCAAATGTTTCCTAACTGCGGCAATATGGGATTACCACTTTGCTTGCTGGCATTTGGTGATGAGGGGCTGGCTTTAGGAATAACCTATTTTACTGTTAATGTGGTTTTACATTTTAGCATTGGCATATCTATATCAGCCGGACATCTTTCTTTTAACAACCTGATTCGTAATCCGATTTTCTTAGCAGTAATCATCACCTTGATAATGGTTTTTAATGGCATTAAAGCCCCTGCCTGGCTATATAACTCCGCAGAAATTCTGGGCGGTATTTCGATTCCCATGATGCTGATAGCACTCGGTGTTTCCCTGGCTCAATTCAAAATTACCAGCTTGAGACTCAGCCTTTCGTTGTCAGTTTTTCGTTTAATAGTAGGCTTTATAGTTGGAGTTTGTATTTCTGCATTGCTTGGATTGGAAGGTGCAGCAAGAGGTGTTGTTATCTTGCAATGCACCATGCCAATTGCCGTTTTCTCGTATCTTTTTGCTGCGCAAAATAACCGTAGTCCAGAAGAAGTGGCTGGAACAGTTGTGCTTTCGACTCTGTTATCTTTTCTGACCTTGCCTCTGCTTCTCTTATATATTTTGCCTTAAGAAAAACGAGGAATATTTATGGGGCTAGTCGTTGGATCTTCCAACTAGCGTCTTCTTGCAAACTATATTCGAAACGATCATGCAGGCGGTTTTCACCACCCTGCCAAAACTCAATCAAATTTGGCGTCACTCTGATGCCTCCCCAAAAATCAGGTAAAGGCACTTCCCCTTTAGAAAATTTTTCTTTCATATGTGCGACCTGAGTTAACAGAACCTGCTTGGAAGTTAAAGGCATACTCTGTTCTGAAGCCCATGCTGCTAATTGGCTTTCACGCGGCCGACTTAAAAAATATTTGAGAGACTCTTTCGTGGATATTTTTTGAGCCTTGCCCTGAAGTTTTACCTGACGATCAATATCATTCCAAGGAAAATGCAGACTAACCTTTGAATTTTCGGCAATCTCCTTGGCTTTGCGGCTACCGAAATTTGTGAAGAAAACAAAGCCTTTATCATCAAGATGTTTTAACAAGACTATTCGTTGCGATGGTTGTCCATCTTCTGCAACTGTCGCAATGACCATTGCCGTTGGGTCATGAATTTCCAAATCAATGGCTTGCTGCAACCAAAGTTCAAACTGTTTAATCGGGTCAGCTAATAGATTTTCTCTATTTAACCCACCCAATAAATACTCACGCCTGAGATTTTCCAGTTCCATTAAAAATCCACTTGTACATCAAATTCAAAAATACGCTCGGAACGAACTCCGGTACCAAAATCAAAATAGCCTCTACCATGCTTTTTGCCAGCGGCCCAGCCACCTGTATATTTTGTACCATCGGCCCAACGATAAGTACCCTGCCCAGTAAAGATATCGTTACGAAATCCACCAGTGTAATTTTCAGAATTATTGATCAACCAGTTTTCAGAATTTCGATCTTCGACCCAATCTCTAATCATAAATGCCTGAGTACCGTCACCATTACGGCGATCATTGCGCCAGTTTCCAATATAGACATCATAAATATTATTGGTGCTACTCCAACCAACGCTGCGGCTCCATAAGATTCCACGACCTTGTTTTTTACCCAACATCCAATTGCCTTTGTATATTTCACTACCATCTAGATACTCTATACGCCCGCTACCATGATATTGGCCTTGGCGGAACTCACCACGGTAACGCGTCAGACCACGTTCAGTCTCTTCAACAAGGATGCCATAATCCGAAATGCAATCACCTCGCAGGCAACCTATTTCATCATCGTCCGCGGCAAAGGCAGGCCAAGGGAAAATTAACGACATTAATAATAAAACTTTCGCCAATTTGAGCATTTTTCTATCCTGTTACTTTTCAAAATCTTATATAGATGCGAATTGTACCTTAAGCATACTAAGAACCGTAACTAGCAAAGCATGTAGACTTACCTTATATTTGCCGTTTTCAATATGATTTTTCAAGGGGCAGTAATGGGACACAAAGTAGCATTTATAGGTCTTGGCGTAATGGGGTATCCAATGGCTGGTCATTTAGCCAATGCTGGGCATCAGGTTACTGTATACAACCGCACATCTGACAAAGCTGTCACTTGGGCAAATACCTATTCTGGCAATACTGCAGCCACTCCAGCTGCTGCTACCGAAGAAGCGGATTTTATATTTTCCTGCGTTGGTAATGATGATGATCTGCGTTCAGTCACAACTGACCCCGATGGTGCATTTACCAATATAAAACCCGGTGCTATTTTTATCGATAACACGACAACTTCAGCTGAAATTGCCAGAGAGCTAAGTGATATAGCGAGCCAGTCAGGTTTTACGTTTCTGGATGCACCAGTATCAGGCGGCCAGGCTGGCGCAGAAAACGGTAAGCTGACGGTTATGATGGGCGGTGATGAGACAGCTTTCAATAAAGCCAAGCCGGTGATTGAGGCATTCGCTGCCAATGTGCAGTTAATTGGCCCCAGCGGCTATGGTCAACTTTGCAAAATGGTTAACCAACTTTGTATCGCTGGAGTTGTACAAGGCCTGTCTGAAGGCATCCACTTTGCTAAGCATGCCGACCTTGATATAGAAAAAATAATCTCAGTAATTAGCAAAGGCGCAGCGCAATCCTGGCAAATGGAAAATCGCTACAAAACAATGGCAGCTGATGAATTTGAATTTGGTTTTGCCGTCGACTGGATGCGCAAAGACTTAGGTATCGCTATGCAAGAAGCTGAAAAAAATGGTGCTTCTTTGCCTCTCACCAAGATTGTTGATGGTTATTATGAACAAATCCAAGCTAACGGTGGTAGTCGTTGGGATACGTCTTCATTGATAACCTTGTTGGACAAAGAATAATTTGGTGAAAGTTGTGTTTCGGTTTACAGCAAACTATTTAAAATGCTATAAAGACATTCATTATATACATCTACTAAAATGGCTTAAAAGCTAAGGTATACAAACAATAATGACAGTGAATATCAAACGCTCCTTATGGCAAAGATTAGTGCCGGTGAAAATTCGACAGAACATTGAGGTTATTTATCTGTCAATTACCATACTTGTTGTACTGGGTATTTTTCTTGGCTCTGTCCAGATTCGTCCGACGGTATTCACCTCGGGAGGCACCTTAGTCACAGGAACATCCCAATATATTGAAGGCACTATCGATTTCTTTGATCAGAGTCAGCCTCATTCCGTTAGCCTTACAATGACTGATTCCCAGTATCAAATGATGCAAGATGAATTCAGAGCATACGGGGAAAAAGCCTGGGTTGAAGCTGATGCCATAATCGATGGTACTTTTATTCCTTCTGTGGGAATTCGTTTAAAAGGTAACTCTACCTTATTCCCACTTAATGGACGAGGAGGCTTTGCTGGCATCAATTTTGGTATAGCCACCTTTGAGAATCCCGCGACTTTACCTTTAGTATTAAGTTTTGCCGAATTTTCGGAAGGCCGTGTGTATCAAGGGCATACAGAGCTCGCGATTCGCTCATCCTGGTCTGGCGGGACAACTGCCCATGAGGCGCTTGCCTTGCAGCTGATTGCTGATTCAGGACAACTTTCGCAAAAATATTCTTTCGTGACTTTCCAAGTGAATGATTCTCCTTCGTCAACCCGCCTGGTTATTGAAAACCCTGATCAAGGCTATGCAATAGGTCTGGGACGTGGAGAAGGAGTACTCTATAAATCTCGTAGTTCTAATGCGTTTATTTATTACGGTGAAGACCCTCTTGATTACGAAGAAGACTTTGTTCAAGTGAGTGCTATAGGGGTGAGAGATCTTAGCCCATTAATAGGCTTATTAAGATGGCTAGATACTGTGACGCAAGAAGAATTTAATGTTGAGCTCGCAGATTGGGTAGATATTCCGAGTTTTGCAAAATACATAGCGACTCATAGATTATTCACTAACTTTGACGATATGTCAGGTCCAGGACATAACTTCTTACTTTGGTATGATATTGAGGATGAAAAATTCACAGTTGTCAGTTGGGATTTAAATCTAGCACTTCACCAAATTGGCATTAATCAAGGCATCGTCTTTGGCTTCGATGCTAATGGTGGGGGAACCATGTCGGAAGACAGACGTAGGATGTTTGGCACAAACTCCCTCAAGGATTATTTCACTAGCAGTGAAGTCTTTGCTGGGGGAATAGAGCGCGCTCGTGCAGAGCTTTATGAATTATGGTTTGATAATGAGCGAACTATTGAAATAGTTAATGGCTTTGCTGAAATTGTGCCTGTAACAGACATACTAAGCGCCGAAGAAATTGAAGCTGACTTGACACAGCTAAAGGAATTTATTTCAAAAAGGCAGGTTTTTTAATATTAGGAATTCAATATATTCTTTAACAAGCTCCTGCTCTTCACCTTCAGGTAAATAAGTTTATCTAACTAAATAATCAGTATGTAGCGCAATTGAATCTGCATAATCAGACAGCACTCGATAAGACTTAAAGCCTCATTATAAAAATGAATCAAAAAAAGTGGTTAAGCCACTTTGTTCAGTTCATTAGAACTCAACACTTTTTAGGTAAATTTTAAATGCTTAAGCTTTAGAATTTACATGGCACTAACTGGGTTATATCTTTAACTTAACTAGTTATTGAATGGGTTTGAAAATAAAGGGTTAGTTAAAAAACTTTGATCCGTCAGTGATTCTAAGAAAGCAATGATCTCTTGCCTATCCTGATTGTTCAGTCCAATGTTTTGAACGCGCGGGTCTGTTGTTGGCCTATCTATCGGACCAGTTCCTGGTGCATCGGCATAAAAATCCATAAGGTCGTTTAGCGTTGCCAGTTGCCCCAGATGTGTAAAGGGCGCGCTTACTTCAACATTACGCAATGACATCGTTTTAAATGAGGTAGTATCGATATCATCCTGATTTAAACCAATATCTATACCTTGTGGGAAAGCACCAATACCGCCACCGGCTGCAATACCTGCATCAACCACCATATTAAACGTAGCTCCAGTCTCAGCCTGACCATGGCAGTTACTGCACTCATTATTATTAGCGTTAAATTCATTTAGACCATTCTGGGCCTGTTGGTTTAAGTTGTTATTATCAAACGGCGAGTTGAAACTGAGTAGAGTTTTTTCAAACTCCGCGATGGCTTCTTGCAGGCGTATTTGGGTTATATTGTTGCCCGGTGTATTTTCAAAAGCATTAATAAAAAGCTGCTCATAATAAATAACGTCAGCCAACTCAACTAACAGTGCCGGGAAAGTTTCATTCATTTCATTCGCATCCTGAATCGGATCATCGGCCTGATCAACCAAATGTTCAGCACGTTCATCCCAGAACATTCTGCCGCCAGGATGCAAAGCAACGTTAGTTAATTGGGGCGAATTTTTAGCAGTACGGCCATTAACACCCTGACTTGTCGTGTTGTTACTCCTGGGGTCACTAAAGGCGGCTTCTTGTGCATGGCAAGTAGCACATGAAACTTCATTGTTGCTGGATAACCGGGGATCATAGAACAAGACTCGTCCTAAGGTGGCGCGGGCATTATTTATGGGGCCGACGACATCCTGCCATGCTTGTGGTGCCTGAGCGACATAGGCCACAAAATTTTGCTCGGTGAGGTCTACTTCGGTAACTGTTGTTAAATCAAATGTTGTAACAACTGCAGTTTCGCTTAACTGTGCAGTATTAGTTAAATTTGCAACAGCATTACTTGCTCCGCCACCACCTCCACAGCCACTTATAAATATGGAAACCAGTAAAACGGCAAATATAAATTTTAAACTCATGGCGCTCCCCATTTCTTGCAAATCCCAAAATGAATATGGGGAGCACTTTAATCTTTAGTGACTGAATTGAAACTTAACAAAAACAGTTCAATCTGAATCAACGCTGAACTGCATAATTATTAGATCAATTCGACTGTAACATCTCCAACACCGACATCTACGTCTATAGAAAATTCTCCATCTCCATAACCTTCGCTTTCTGAAGCAACAACCGTTCGAGAGTTATCGACTTCAGATGTTCCTCTTATATTAGTATCACCAACACCTGCTGATAAATCTATTTCACCTACTGTAAGTAAAGGAGCAATAATATCTACTTCACCGACGCCCAGATTTACCTCAAGATTACTTGCTTCGATTTCCACATCTATTTCCCCAACCCCCATATCTATTTCAATATTGGCTACTGCTGGCATTTCAATATACCAATGAGCTTTGATCTTATCTTCATCAATAGTCAGAATTAACTTATCTCCCCGCATTCTGACACCTACCTCGATGTCATCCACATCAACTTCACGTCCAAAATATCTATCTTGTGCTTCAATATCAACTTCTACTCTAATCTCATTACCTTCGACTAATCGTAGATCGATCGAACCAACCGAATTATTTATTTCTATTTCATCAAAGTCATCAAGTTCAAAGGTATGCACTCTCAACACCCTATCTGCTGCATTCACTGGGAATACAGTGAAAACACTTACTGCTATTAATATCAGGACACTTATTACTTTTTTCATAATGCTTGCCTATTGGTTAATGTAAAGATTATTAAGCTAGTTAATAAGACGCTCTAACTTAACAAATAGTTTGCAAACTCTATGCCATAAATTAATAATCAATAATTTCAAGTAGTTACAATTACTCAAACTCATATTTATTTACGAATAAGGGAATATCACCAAAATTTTGGTGTTTTTAACCAGAAGATAATTTTTTTAGGGGTGTTCAAGGTTTTAATGAATCAAAATTTTATAGACGCAATAAAAAAGCAGCGCTCCATTTGCTGAAGCAACTGCTTTGTATTACTTTAAGTTTGTAGCTTAAGGTTTAAAGTGCAAAACAATAAAACAAACCATCTCCACCGGAACTGACTAAAGCCGGCCCGCTGCAACCTCGACTATCATGCGCAGAATTGTAATTAGCGAAATCATGATGCCCAACTCTTGCTTTACCTTCATCACTGCTGGTCCAGTTGCTGCAGGTCATATCCTCACCCGCTGGGTAAGCCGTGCCATCCACCTGAGAACCTGTCAGGATGTCGTGCCGGTTAGGGGAAGACCCAGTGCCAGGGACCTTATTGCCAGTAGCAGTTAAGCCAGTGATCAGCCATTTATTCGATGATTGGCGCTGTGAAGATCATCCACACTTGCCGCAACACGGTAACCATTAGCATTGAACCAGGGACCTTCACCAATTCTATCCCGTGCATTAACCGCATTTCGACCCTGCGTGCTTAAGTAGGCATGGAAAGTTTTATCAAGACCTGCCGCATCCGCCTGACTTTGGCAAATAGCATCCGCGCCAGCCAAACCACCTAAATCTGCGCCATTGCCAGAACCTGTAGCTGTAATAAAAAAACTTGGTTCACCAGATGGCGGTTGAGCCAAGGTTGTTGCTGAGCTAACAACTCCTGTGAGAGCAAGTACTGCAAGAATTAACGATTTCTTATTCATAGTGACTCCTTTTTATTATTTTTATATTTACTAGTGAATTTGAACCGGCACAATTCTTACTACGCACCAGCTTTACTGTAAATACCCAATAGGCAAAGCCTAAACTACTTCATTTCTATCCTGCAGTTCAATTCATTTAGAAAATTAGAATGCAGAAGCTAGAATGATCTTAACTGTTATTAGTAACTTTTCGATAAGTGCGAGTAACCACCCGCTTCCACCAGAGAATAAATCCCGTAATAAACATGGCTGCGGGAATTAAGCTAATAAAATAAAGCCCATTTAGTCCATGCTGCCTCAAAGCGCCCAAAATGAATATCGACCATAAAGTCTAAAAAACCTGAGCTTCTGTCAGCTCTAATTTCTCCTAGATTCATTATAAAAGCATTCGGCTTCAACTCGCCTGAATCCAACATGGCTTGAATCTCTGAGTCAGGCATTCCGATTAAACCCATGTTGAGAATATTACTTAAACCCAAGGTATCAGTGACAGTTCGAAAGGTATCTGGAATGGCTATCAGCATTCCACTGATCCCCCAGGCAAACATAAAAAATAAACACCAAAACCCAAATACACTATGCAATTGCCAAAGCGTGCCTCGCGGACTTTTATTGCTGAGATACAGACCCTGGCGCCATTGCGCTTTGCCGCGCCACCAGATAAACAAACCACTCAGCATCATGACCAAAAATACAACCGCTCCCCAGCCATTAATTTGTCGCCCACCATTCTCAATAAACAGATCATCATGGAAATCGATAAGCCAGCGATAAGCTTTAGCCTGCCAGGGCAATGAACTTCCCTCGGTCTAGCCCTCGATATTGATCAAAGTAACGATTCTCTGTTACCATCTTGTCTAAGCACAACAAGAACTGCACGCTCAGGATTAGATGATGCCGTAAACATAAACACTTCAGAATCACTGTAAACTTCTTCTATTCGTGCTTCCAGTTCATCATCAGGTAATGGCCAGCTGCAGTCGGTTGCACATTGCCCGGGACAAAGTAACGATCAAGATCATTCTTCAAGCAGATAAACTGCACCACTAACACTAATCATCAGAATATAAAGACCAAGCGCAATGCCTGCCCAAAGATGAATTTGGAATAAAGTTTTATTAAGTAAATGGGTCTTGGGAGCCGAGACCCATCTTTGCCATGTATTCAAGTGAGCTTATTCAATATCACATAAAGTCTGGTTCTTTCTCAAAAATAGTCAGGTTATCTGAATCCATCCAACCATTTTCCTGCCAGACTGCAGCTCTTTCTTCTGAATTACAAACGCCATCATTAGGCCGAGCAATGGAGCCATCTTCTTTTTGTACAAAACACATGGCGCCTGCTGGCTCTCCTGAATTAAGTGGCAACATAATACTTTCACCATTTCTCCTGGTGTAAAAGTTGTTCCATTTACCCCTTGGCGCATAGCATGCACCTGAGCGGCACCTTCGAAACCCCAGGTTTGAGTATTGCCTTGCTCATCTTCAACTTCTATATAGAGCCAGGTATGTGGATTATTGAATGCCCAACGCTGTACACGACCAATAACGATTTGTTCTTTTGACGCATCAAACATTGCAAAGGAGTGATGTGCTGTAACGGTTTGAGTCATCGCTAAAAAGCTAACTACTAAAACAGTTCCAATGGTTAATATTAATTTTTTCATTTCAGTGTCCTCGAAAATTGTTTTTAAAAGCTATTGTCTACTGGCCCATTGGGTTAAGGGACTGCCCGGGAATATCTGGGAAATCAGTAAAACCTCGCGGATCTTTATATTCCGGATCACCTGGCAAATAGAAAAAAGTTCTGCCGGTTTCATCCTGATAGGAGTTACTACTAGTTGTACATTCCCAGTTACGAATACGGGCGCCAAACTCAGCTAATTCAGGGCTTGATGTATGCACGTAGACAGCAGACTGAGGGGATTGCAAACCAACGGATCATAAAACGTCACCTGGGTGATTAACTGGCGCACTCCTTCTGCATTTAGTTGTACTTGCCAGCTCTCAACCATCTCCAATTGATTGCTGGTGAGAGGCATACCACGCAGATAATCTGCAGGGTTGATCCATTTTGTCCAGATGATTAATTTGTCATTATCCCAGAATCCAATGCTATCTCCAGTTGCCGAATGTTTGCCATCAATATTGACATGCTCAGCATTGATATACACACGACGAGTTTCATTCATTAAATCATTCAGCATCCATGTTTGAGTTGGAGTATTAGCAAACTCTTTTACATATGGCTCCCATAGCCATCGAGCAGTACCCGGGTACTGACATGTGGTCAAGCGATCATAAAGTTGTTCACCATATTCTTCGATCTCTGCCCGGCGCGCTCTGAATTGCGCTTCATAAGCAGGTGTTAAAACGCCTTCCTTAACAGCGCCTCCAGGGGACATGGCAACGGCCATTGAACCTCCGTCCAAAAATAAAGAAGGCATGCTGTTATAGCCTGCACTCCAAAGACCATCCCACACCGGAATCGTTGCCATAGTATGCTGGGTTCCGCCATCAGCTTCGTCAAGTAAAAAATTATAATGCTCTTCAGCTGTTGCGAAATTTCGGGGTGGAGATTCAACTTCAGGATCGCCTATTCTTCTATCCGTAAGGGTTTCCATTTGAGCAAAACTCAGTGCTTGAATACCTAATGCTAAAAATACCAGCATGTTGGCTTTTAAAACGAACTGTTTTGTTATCATTATCCTTATACCTGCCATTTATAGACTTTATCAGTTGCGCAAGAATACCCAGAATAAAAACGTATGTCTATTTGATGTATCAACCAGGTATTTAATTTGTTTTAACTGCAATAGGCAAAATTATTCGGCGAATAGACCTACTCGCTATTGACCCAAATTATAATTCTATGTAGTGTACTCTCGTCGTGGAAAAGGTCTTAATTTAACTATGGAATTTGACGACAGTCGCTCTCAGGTTCTCCGCTTGAATCTTGCTGGTAATCCAATTGAATGGCTTACCTGGCAGGAAGCTACTACCCTCTACGCTCGCGAACTCGTCACCTGGACTCTTGGTGATACTATCAAAACTGTCTGGGGCGGAACCTCTCGTTTAAGCGGTGAACGCAGCTATATTGATCTGCAAAGCATCATAGCCTGCGCAGGAGACGTGCATCATAATTATTCAAAAAAATCAGCTCTGACCAATAAAATTTTATTTCGTCGAGATCAAAACTTATGCATGTATTGTGGTAAGGAGCATCTTGATAAAGACTTAAGTTGTGACCACATTATGCCTACCTCGCGCGGCGGCCTTAATATCTGGACCAATGTTGTAGCCGCTTGTCGGCGCTGCAACCATTTCAAACAGAACCGAACACCTGAAGAAGCCCATATGGAATTATTAATGCTGCCTTTTGAGCCCAACGCCGCAGAATATTTAGCCCTAATGAATAGCTCAAGGATTCGAGCCGACCAGATGGAATTTCTTAAAGCCCAATTTTCTAAAAACTGTCGTTTGCAATAACCGACATACTTCTTCACTTTCTAAGCCTGCGCTATCTAGCTCTACTCAATCTAGTACTATTCGTTTACTCCATCTCATCTACTCCATCAGAAATTTTTGCACAACTTTAAAAAACTGTTCGGGATTTTCATTGTGCACCCAGTGCCCCGCTTCGCTTATCACTTTGACTTTAGCCTTGGGAAAAAACGCAAGAGTTTGGTCCGTATATTTCGGCAATAAATAATCAGATTTTTCCCCTTTTATAAAAAGTGTTTGCCCCATGAATTCTGACTGCCTAAATGTATCTTCACCCCAACTTTTTAATAAGGGATAATCTTTAGCTATCACTGACAAATTCATCCGCCATTCAAATTTTCCTTCACTATTTCTTTTAAGATTAGTTAACAAGAAATCTCTAATTGCTTTATTGTTCACTCCATTATTCTGCAAAACAAGATCTGCTTGTTGGCGATTGCTTAAGCTATCCAGGTTAATTTTTTGCAGAGCGCTCAGCTCCTGATTAGGACCGCTTTCGTAATTCACAGGTGCAATATCAACCACGACTAATTTATTCACTCGTTCAGGAAAGTTTAGCGCAAACTGCATGGCTATTTTCCCACCCATTGAATGACCAATAAAATCAGCCTTTGAAAGGCCGATGGTATCCATAGTTTGCGCTATATCTTCTGCCATTTTAGAGTAAGGCATCGTACTTGCATGCGGAGACTGCCCGTGGTTACGTGCATCAAAACTATAGACTGCATACTTTTCAGAAAAAGCTTTGGCAACACCACTCCAATTAGCCTGCTGACCAAACATGCCATGTAAAATAATTAAAGGCTTACCGACATTGGAATATTGCTTATAAAAGAGCTGCATAAATCTAAATTTTAGAAATTCTCTTTAATGTACTTAATAACATCTTCATGATGCGATTTGGTTTTGACTTTTTCCATGATGTGCTTGAGCTTGCCATCTGCACCTACAATGAAGGTCATACGATTAATCCCCATATACTCTTTACCCATGAATTTCTTCAAGCCCCAAACCCCATATTTATCTGCTATGGCATGGTCCTCATCCGATAGTAAGGTGAAATTCAAACCATCTCGTTCTGCAAATTTTGCTAGGCGTTTTGCCGAATCAATGCTCACCCCCAAGACTTCGACACCTAAATTCTTAAGTTCTTTTTCACTATCGCGAAGGCCATGTGCTTGAATAGTGCACCCTGGTGTCATTGCTTTTGGATAAAAGTATAAAACAACAATTCGGCCTTTATAGTCACTTAAACTTTGTTTAACGCCATGTTGGTCTTCCAAACTGAATGCTGGGGCCATGTTGCCGATTTTAGGTAGTGCCATTTATTTCTCCTTAGTTTGAATTTTGTATTTCTATTAGCGCAGAATCAATATCTACATTTGGATAACTTTCTGTAAATAATCGTCGTTCTTCTACAAGTTCTATTTGATTTTCAATATCACTCAGACGTTGAATCTCAAGCAGCCATGTTTCAACATTCTGACGGTACACAAATGCAAACTCAATTATTTCTTCTGTCTGCACCCCACTCGCCAGTTCTAGCAATTCTTCTTGCGATTCAGGTTCAGCAGCCCTTTGTGATTCCTGAGCTGTTGTTTCTATGCTTAACTCAATAGCATTTGAAAAAGCCTCTGCTTCTTGCTCAGCTGCTTCAGTTAGAGGAGCTGGTAAAGCTATCCTAGTTGCTGCTGGCGCTAACTGTTCAGAGACAGCATTTGCATTGGAGATATCCATCTCAGAGGCAGGCGCAGCATCAGCACTCATTATTTCCGCCATAGGCGCATCTGATACAGGAATAGAAAGTGCTTCAAAATCAGTTCCCGTTAATTCCGTTTCATTATTTAAAAACAAAGACACAACCAAAACAGCAACACAAACACTCGCGGCAATTGAATAAGCTTGCAGATGTATGCCTTTTTTCTGCGTTGAACTGCCTGCAACGGATTCTCGCGCAGTTTGCAAAATAGATTCATCAAGCACTGCAGATGGCTTTTCGTCTTGCGGAACTCGGTCAGCTGGAAGAGCCTGATAAGCTGCAGAAATCCCATCGCTACCACTTAAATAATCATGTAATTCTTTTTCTTGTAAATCGTTATCTTGTGAATCTTTCATACATCACCAATGACATTCTCTGTAATATCTTCATTCTTCAACGATTGCCTTAATTTTTTTACTGCATAGCGCAAACGACTTTTCACTGCTTCCTTACTTTCTCCTACAGTAAACGCTATCTCCTCTATACTTAAACCCGCCTCTTCTTTAAGTAGGAAAACATCAAGCTGATCTTTAGGTAAGTTCTTCAATTGCACTCTGAAGCGTTCAATTTTTTCCTGACCACTTAAAATTACTTCAGGGTCATTAGCCGCATTGTCCGGAATATTTTCAGCATCATTTTCATCATCCGTTTCTGTCTTAGGTTTTCGAAAATGGTCAATCAAAATATTATGAGCGATACGATATAACCAGGTCGTAAATTTTGCTTTTTGCTCGTAGCTGTCTCTAGCTTTGATCACTCGGAGCCAGACATCCTGGTATAACTCCTCAGCCAGCGCCTGATTACCACACTGACGAAGAAAAAAACGATAAAGCGCATCTTTATGTTTACGATAAAGTGTTTCAAATGCAGCGCTGTCACCTTTAGCGTAAGCCAGCATTAGCTGTTCGTCTTTATCAATAAATTTTTGAAAACTCACAAGACCCACAATATTACTTAATCTCTCTTTTCCTATTATTAATGTAGACTGCTATCTAGACTTAATCAGTAAACGTCACGAACCCTGGTTAACCAAGGCATGCGAACATTTTAAAAACGGAGTTTACTAGACTGTAAATGAGTATTTTAAAATGTTCGCATAACGAAGAGAAACCAAGTGCAGTAGTTTTCAATTCAAGCTTAATGCTTGGGCGCTTCTCACTAGCTGTATGAATTCACTCCGATAGCCAAACTCGTCTTCACCTTTTGCACTTTGCGCTAAGTTGATCACTGTATCATAGTCTAATGTGCCAGCTTGATCACTGCCTCTAAGTAATTGTGCAAGCCCTGCAACAGCTGCAGAAAAACGATAATTATCCGACGTATTTGTAAAATCTTCAGAAATATCTGAAGCTAAAAGTGCTCGCTCCAACAAGATGCTTTCATCTGAATCTGGCTCTTTGTATCGCAGCTTCAAAAATCCTAGCTCATCAACATTTCCAGACCCCACTGCACTTTCCTGATTGTATCTTAAGGAGTCCATACTTAGGCTTTCACTACCAAGCAATGCAATCTCATAAATGGCCGTGACTGTATGTCCGGCACCTATTTCTCCTGCATCAACTTGATCATTATTAAAATCCTCTCGGGCCAGTTCGCGATTCTCATAACCCACAAGACGATACTCTGCTACCACTGACGGATTAAATTCAATTTGAATTTTCACGTCCTTGGCAACTGTTTGCAAAGTGGAACTCATTTCATCTACCAATACTTTGCGCGCCTCATTAATATTGTCTATATAGGCATAATTACCATTACCCGCATCAGCCAGCTGTTCCATCATATGATCATTATAATTGCCTGTGCCGAATCCTAAGGTGGTCAGACTAATTCCTGATTCTCTTTTTTCCTCAATCAAATCCTTTAAAGCATCAACACTAGACATCCCAACATTAAAATCTCCATCCGTTGCAAGAATAACGCGATTAATACCATCTTCTATAAAGGCTTGCTCTGCCATGGCATAAGCTAATTGAATACCCGCAGCGCCATTGGTACTGCCACCGGCTTGTAATCGATCTAGCGCAGCACTGATCTCTCGGGTTTCATTTCCCGCAGTGGGCTCCAATACGACGCCAGAAGCGCCTGCATAAACCACCAAGGAGACACTATCTTGGGCACTCAATTGTCGACTCAGCATTTTTAAAGAGTTTTTCAACAGATCTAGTTTATCGGGGCTCGCCATCGAGCCTGATACATCTACTAGAAAAACCAAATTAGTATGCAACTCATCAGTAGATGTCGGCTCATTCGCTTTGATTCCAATATGTAATAAATGCTTACCCGTATTCCAAGGACTAGTAGATACTTCTGTCATAACACTAAATGGGACATTTGAATCAGTAATAGGGTAATTATAAGAAAAGTAATTAATCAGCTCTTCCGCTCTTACAGCATCAGCTGGAGGTAAATAACCCTGGTTCAACATGCGCCTTACATTACTGTAAGCCCCCGTATCAACATCAATGCTGAAGGTAGAAACTGCATTCTCAATGACTATTTGTATACCACTATCATCAAATTCTGCGTAATTTTCTGTACCGGCCTCTGGCAAGTACATCAGGTCTTGAGATATACCAATCCTGGTACCAGGCATCATAACTGGCGGACTCATCACAGCAATCTCAAGATCCATTTCAGCCTCTCTACTTTCTGATATCGCAGCTTCCTGTATGACTCTTTGTTGATTTTCGTTAACCCTGCCTGATGGTTCACTATCAATAAGTGGTAACTGCGTTGGAATTGCACCTGCATTTTCGACAACGGATTCCTGACCAGAATTACAGGCGGTCAAAACCACTCCTGCGATTAGTACAGATAATAAAGTAGGTTTAAGTTTTAGATGTTTCATATCACGCTCCTGTTTAGGCTCTTAAGCTCTGAATAAAATTGGTTTTCAGGCTTATAAACGTGAATATGAGGAAAAAGGGTTAATTCAAATGAAAAATATTTTATTCCAACAAATGAGTTAGCTCATTAGGTATAAATGGTTTGCCCTCGGTATTGACGGCCGTGCCGGTGATTTCGGCACTTAATAGGGTTCTCTCGTCGCCCTGTCGATGTATTTCCTGAATAAAAAGAAACTTTAAACGAGACTTCCTGGCAAAGCGGGTACGAACGATAAATGAATCTCCACTTGTTAGTGAACCCTTATAATCCAGTTCAGCTCTAATAACGACCAGATTGATTCCATTCTTAGCTAAAGCAGCAAAATCTACCTTGTGACTCTTTAAATATTCATGTCGAGCGTGTTCAAGATAATTCTGATACACCGCATTATTCACAACACCTTGCAGATCACACTCGTAATCCCGAACTGATAATTCTAATTCGCTGTATTCGCTCACATTAATTCTCCCAAAGAAAGATAAACGAGATTACTTGATTCCCTTTAACTTACACAAGTGCCATAAAATGGAACTTGTAAAAACTTATCCACAAGAGAAACCCTGTTGAGACTGCTTGTGGATAAATCTGTGTGGAACTTGCTGAATTTACTTTTGTCAATATGGCAACACTACATTTTCAAAAAAAACATGAATTTAAAATATTTTAATTTACCTTATATATCAATCGGTTATGCTTATGAAAAGTTTAAAATAACTAGTTATTTAAACTTCTTAATCATTATTATTACAAAATTTCGCTATGTGCATAAAATCATTAGAGTTATTGTATTTATAATTACATTGTATATACAAACATCAAGCTTAGAGGCCCGGTTAATTTAAATGTTAAAGCGATAAATTTTGGTCACACTTCAAGGCCTCAAGAGTGAGTTGTAGCTCTTTTAAACTTATTCAAATCGGTAGCCATAGGTTTGAATAATCTTTTTAGCTTTGTCGCTTTGCACAAAATCTAGAAAGTCTATGGCAGCCTGTTTATTTTCACCTCGTTTTAAAAGAAGCGCATCTTGTCTGATGGGGCTATGTAATTCTGAAGGAACCAGCCAAACCGAGCCTTCTATTAACGCTTCTAGCGCTTCATCTAGCGCTTCTTCCACCACTCCTGCTTGCATAATTTGTGACAGAGCTACAAATCCAAGTTCAGCGTTTCCAGAATCAACAAACTGAAATGCTTGAGTGATATTCTCACCTTGCACCAAAAATTCTCTGGTGCTTTCTTGCAAACCAAGAGACGCCAACACTTCCAATGCGGCTACACCATAAGGTGCCAGTCTAGGATTAGCTATCGACAATTTATTAAAACTACCTTGTCGTAATAACTCACCCTCTGCTAATGGCAAACCAGGTGATTTAGACCATAAGGCCAGGGCGCCAATAGCATAGGTAAACCTGCTACTGTCCGATTCTCCACCTGCCTCAAGCAGAGCTGGCTTATCCTGATCAGCCGAAAAAAAAGCATCAAATGGCGCACCATTATTAATCTGCGCAAAAAATCTGCCAGATGAGCCATAAGACACCAGCACTTCATGTTCGCTATCTGCTTCAAATTCATTGATAAGTTCATTCATTGCAGATCGAAAGTTAGACGCTACCGCTATTGTGATTGTTTCTGCTGAAACCGGCAAACAATGGCACGCTAATATAAATATTAAAAGAAATTTCATTTCTTATTTTTTATTCAATCGCCTTCAGAACTTCACGAGTTAAATCCCACTGATTGAAACCTTGCCTGCCATAATCCAGGCCTCTTCGGACGATTACTAAATCATGAGAAGGCACTACAACAGTAAATTGACCTCTGTTCCCGTTGGTAGAGTAGGCATTTCTTGGCACATCCGTTCTTCCTTCAGGCACAAGCCAAAATTGACCACCATATTGGCCTCCACGTCCAACGGTTGCCGGTGCAGGAGTACTTACAAAATCAATCCAGTCTTCAGAGATTAGACGTTCACCATTCCACATACCATTATTCAAATAAAGTAAGCCAAAACGTGCCAGGTCACGAGCATTGGTATACGTTTGGCTACTTAAAATATAGTCCCCAAAGCGATCACTACCGACCAAGGTATTACGCATGCCGATTTTGTCGAAGAGCGCCCTTCGTGGGAATTCAGCATAGCTTTGTTCATCTTCAAGCGCGCGTTTCATAGCATATACAGCAAGCAAGGTATCGTAATTTTCATAGTCCCAACGCGTACCAGGTTCGCGAATTAATGCTCTGCTTCGTGCTCCAACGACAGAGCTTGATCCGGCCCAATATGACAAGCCTGATCCAGTTGCATACTCCAGCCTATCGTTGTCTGGTGACTTAAGCCCACTGGACATATTAAGCAAATGTCGAAGCGTTATGTTATTGCGAGGGTCTGATTCAGGAGAAGAAAGTTCTGGCAACCAATCGATTGCAAGGGGCCCATCTAGGGACAGCTTGCCTTGATCAACCAACATACCAATCAAAGTCGCAGCAATACTCTTTACTGTTGACCATGTGCGGGTTCGAGTAGTCATATCAACACCTGGAGCATAACGTTCATGAATAACTTGGCCCTTATATACAACAAGTAAACTCAGCGTATCTTGTTCCGGAGTATCTCTATTAAAAGCCCAATCAGAAGCATTTTCTAAGGCTCTTGCATTAACGTTGGACGGCAAAAATGTATTTTCAATCAGGTCACCATCAGGCCAGGGAATATCTGCGGCATCACCTGGGACTGGTGACATAATTAATTCAGGCAAATCACCAATATCATCTAGATTTTGATCCGGCGGCATACTCACGCAACCTAGACCTTCACGGTAAGCAGCACGCATGACTGGTACCGCCCCAAGGGCGCCTATTTCCACAGCACGTTGATTCCAATCGACGTTATAGTCTCCACCAGCAGCAGTTCCAAGCGGGTTACTTAGAAAAGCCAGTTCATGATCAAAAACCTGCTCAAGAGTACGCTTAGATGTGAACAGGCCATTACACATAAATATAGCTTGCTGCCCTCTTTCGACCATCTCGCGTTGATGCTGCCAGTAATCGTAATTTTCTTGTTGTTGTGCAAAACCGGCAACTGGGATCAATATTGAAAATGCCAGTAGTGAATACATTATTTTTTTCATTTTTTTTTGCTCCACTTTTAATCTATCAATATAAAATTTTTCCGAATATATCTAGGGTAAACCTATCCATGAGCCAGGGCAAAGAACTATCAACATAATTAACGGCTCGTCATTAACGGCAAGCAATTAAATTGTTATTTTAAATCAATATGATATTTTTTGACTTCATTACACTTAGATAATTCACGAGATGTTTTGTATTTGCTTGAGAGTCAATTTATGACATACATTCTAATGCTAACTTATAATCATTCTTTATAATCTTTTAACTAAACTACATACAAATTTTATTGAGATTTTTTTATTGAGAAACAAATGAACAAAAGCTGGTTACGCCACCCGCAAAGAATACCACTGAGGAAATGTCTATTTCAGATACATTTATGGAGCGGGATTAGTCTTGGTCTCTATATCTTTTTTATCAGCCTTACTGGCAGCGTGCTTGTTTATCGGAACGAACTTTATGTGTTGGCCACACCCGACCCTGCCGTCTCAATCAGCTCGGAAGCAGTATTAAGTGATGACTTGTTACTGGAAAGAGTACGGCTTTCCAACCAGGGTTATGCAGTCACTCGCATAAACCGCTCTGGAGACCCTACTATGGCTATAGAGATCTGGCTTGAACAAGATGGGCAGACTAAAAAACGTTTCTTTGACCCCTATAATGGCAATGATATCGGTAGCGCAGCTAGGACCGGCCAAAATCTCGTCATTAACTTAATCAATCTGCATGAAAGTTTTCTATTTGGCCAAACTGGCCGAAAAGTTAATGGAATAGGCGCTATTGCAGTGCTCTTAATCGTCTTTACAGGTCTGGTAATCTGGTGGCCAGGCCTTAAGCGTTGGAAGCGAAGTTTGAAATTACAAACAGGCATTGGCTGGAAGCGACAAATCTGGGATATCCATAGCATGGTAGGTATTTGGAGCTCCTTATTTATCATCGTTTTTGCATTCAGCGGCGCTTACCTTTGTTTTCCCGATTTCTTTCATGATCTTGGCGATCGACTACAGCCTATGACCGATGAAAATGCAGGCTCTCGATTCGTTGATAAAGCACTTTATTGGCTTGCCTTTTTGCACTTTGGTCGCATCAATGGCATTGGTATTGCTTGCAGCGGCCCGGGAATTTGCGATCAATCTGTCAAAGCAATATGGGCGCTTTTCGGCTTAGCACCTGCAATCATGTTCGCAAGCGGCTCTACCATGTGGTGGAATCGAGTGCTACGGCGTTGGCTGCGCAAAAGTCACTAACAACAAGCACAGCTTGCTCAGCCTAAATAGCGAGTCCATAATGATTGCAACTCTCATAAACAAAGCTACAAACAGTCTATGAAACATTCATTATTTTACTTAGTGTTAGTACTGCTGATCTCTGCCTGTAATTCAGAGCCCAGCACCCAAGCTCTTAATGACTCAAGCACCACAATGGCAGTTGAACAAAGCTGGCAAAGCATTCAACCCGGCGGTGATACAGTATGTTCTGATGGCAGTCCCTATAGCTTCCATGTCAAACCCGGTGAGCAAGATAAGTTGTTCATTTTTTTAAACGGCGGTGGTGCTTGTTTTAGTTCACAAACTTGTGATGATCGTCAAGGCGATAATATCTTCGTGCAACGTGCTGACTTGCCGCACAATGATCCAAACATGCACCAAGGTGTGTTTGATTTAGACAACCCAAACAATCCTCTTGCAGATTGGTCTATGGTTTTTGTGTCTTATTGTACTGGAGATGTTCACCTTGGCACTTTAAATCAGAATTATGTGGCTGATGACGGCTATGAATTTTCAACCCGACATCAAGGGGCTGCCAATGCAAGGTCTGCTTTAAATTGGGTTAAGGAAAATTTATCACCAGCCAAAATTATGGTGGCTGGTGCCAGTGCTGGAGCATTAGCTTCGCCAGTTTATGCTGGTGAAGTCGCAAACATTTTTCCTGAAGCTGACGTAATTCAATACGCTGGTGGGGGAGCAGGCTATCGTTCACAAGCCATCCCTTCAGTAATGGCGCATGTGGGTGTTGCTGACGCTCTACCTACTGGGCTTTATCCTAATATTGATTTAAGCCAAGCACTTTTTTATGATTTTTATTCCATGCAACAAAATGAAAATACATCGCGTATCAGATTTTCTTTATATGACACTGACGATGATCAGGTGCAGAAAAGTTTTCGACGCTTATTGGGGGATAGCGGCCTTTTGAGCGATGATCTCCGCCGGACTTATTCGGATCTTGATGGCAACAATATCCAAGTGAGTCATTTCCTGGCTGACGGAGATACTCACACTATTTTACGATTTGATAAATTTTATCAAGAACAAGTTGGCGAAACATCTTTCATCACATGGTTTAACGAATTACTTGAAGGCGAAAAACCATCTCATGTTGATTGTCTAAATTCAGATGATGGGTGCTAGGATTTCTTATGAAACTAATTTTAACTATTTCTATGGTGCTTATTTTGTGTTCCTGTAGCTCTATAGATAATCCAACTACAATTTACATGGTGAGACATGCCGAAAAAGTTGATGAGGAAAATCCAGACCCAAGCTTAACCAGAGCTGGGTTTACTCGAGCACAAGACTTAAAAGAGGCATTAAAAGAAGCTTCTATTGATGCAATTATCGTCAGCGACTTGCAGCGCACGCAGTTAACTGCCCAGCCTTTAGCTGATTACCTGAATTTGCAGTTAATTATTATTCCCATACAAGAGCTTGGCGTGGAGCAATACATACAGGGTGTGGCAGACGAAATTAACAATAATTGGTCAGGCAAAGAAGTTTTAGTGGTTACTCATAACCCTTTGTATCAGCTCATTGGTCAGGCGCTTAATACGCCTGAATTACCGGCTATCGATGATGCGACAGGCTATGATCATTTTTTTATTATTACTAAGTCTGATGATCCGGCGGAGCGAGCAAGGCTTAGTCATACGCGCTATGGCGCATTGCCATAAAATAGTTTTTAGCAAGTTAACGTACATTTTCGGCAAACTTAAAATCTGCTGGCGGCTGACTGCCTTTGAGATGTTCTACAAAATAATCCCAACGTCGTTTCATAAAATACCGCTGGTTACCGAAGCCATGACTTGCATTGGGTAAAACCACTAAGTCGAAATCTTTATCTGCGTCTATTAATGCATCCACAACCAGCAGCGTATTAGAAGGATGTACATTAGTATCAAGCATGCCGTGGGCAAGCAGCAACTTCCCTTGTAGGTTCTCAGCTAAAAGCTGGTTAGCTTGGTCGTCATAATTTGTATTCAAAACTGGCTCAACGGACTCACTATTGTCTGCATTCGTTTCTGGGAAGGTTTCTAATAAACCCTGCCACTTTTCTCCCCAATCATCTTCATAATTTCGATTATCATGATTACCAGCACCTGATACTGCGACTTTGTAAAACTCTGGATAGCGTAGAATTCCCGCTGTTGAAGCAAAACCACCGCCAGAATGCCCCCATATACCAACCCTATCTAAATCCATCCATGAATTTTCTGATGCTAATTGACGAATGCCGGCGATTTGATCAGGCAGTCCGTTATCCCCCATATCACCATAATAAGCATCATGAAATGATTTTGACCTCCCGGGCGTACCCATAGCGTCCAGTTCCACTACAATAAAACCAAGCTCAGCTAGCGATTGTTTATCATTTCTTGATGCTCTGAATGAGCGACTGCCTACGCTGCCGCTTTGTGGACCCGGATAAAGATAATTAAGAATCGGATAAGACTTGCTTTCATCGAAGTTTGAGGGTTTATATAGCAAGCCAAAAATATCCGTTATTTGATCGCGTGCTTTCACTGTGAATGGTTCTGGCGCAACCCAAGCGCTAGCCAAAAGTGCTGAAATATCTGTTAGTTCTAAGGTCAGCATCACTTGGCCTACCTTATCGCGCAGCACTGAAACAGGTGCAGTAGTTGGTGTTGAAAAAATATCAGTAAAGTAATTTGCGGACTCGGACCAATTAACCACATGATTGGCTATTTCAGGAGTAAGGTTTATTAAACCCGTTCCGTCAAAATTAACGCTGTAAAGGTACTGGAAATAAGGATCGCCACTTTCCCGATTTGATCCAATAAAATAGATTTTCTCGTTATCTATATCCACTTGCTGAATCTGCAGGACTGACCAACTGCCTTGTGTTATCCGTTGCTTTAATTCGCCGCTTTGTAAATCATGCAAATATAAATGCCCCCAATTATCCTGCTCGCTAAACCAAATGAACTCATTTCGGTCAGGAAAAACACGCCAGTTTGCGGTGCTATAGCCAGACTCATAATAAGTTTCAACTTCTTCGCGAAACACCGGCCTTACTTCACCAGTTTGAGGGTTAGCAACTTGTAAATGCGCTATCTTATGATCTCTTGAAGAGGAAACAAAAGATAAATTTTCACTGTCTTCACTCCACTCGACGTCCAGAAAATTTCCTCTCCTGCCTGCTATATGATCACTAGTAGTGGATCTGTGGGGGTCAGGTGGCATATTTAATCTAACTATTCTTGGCTGTTCATCTCCTTGCTGTTCATTACCTTCTTCTGATTGAGCTGCTTTTGACGGGTCTGGGAGATGAATAACAATTCTTTCAATCATAAAAATGTTGTCATCGCCGGGAAGCGGATATTTCCAGGCATCGAGTTCAACGTGACCAACCTGAGTAGAGTACAGATACATTTCTCCAACGTTTCTGCCATCGTGTCGAAATGTGGCTATTTTACTGGAGTCCGGGGACCAAAGTAATACGGGGCCATCATCTCTTAGCCAGCCTGCATTATTAGTAGCGTAGCCATAATTTTCTTCACCATCGAATGTAAGCTGGGTGAGTTGATCACTAGTTGTGTTTCTTAGCCAAAGATTATGGCCATCAATATAAGCTGCCAAATTGCCATCTGGAGAGACATACTCATTGCCAAGGTTATCTGCAATTTTATTGAGCACATAGCTTGTTAGATCGAGGTCAAAACTCGCGTCATCAAAATTAAATTCAAGTCGATTACCATCACTGGATAGGACAAGTCTGGATAGGTTTAAGTCGTTAGATTCAAGCTCTTCATCGGTAAAGTCAGCCAATGCCGCGGCAAGACGTAAGGAATCAAATAAAATATTTTTTCCCAGCTCCTCTGCATCCACATCAACAATTACATACTCTGAACCTTCTTCTGTAGAACGCCGATAGATTAACCGGTCATTTTCCTGCCAGTATTGAGCAAGTATATTGTTCTGAACTAAATCAGCAGTATTCACAGATAAGAATTGTTCCGCCCGTTGATAGTCCGCAAGGGTAATATTATAGTCAATTGAACCAGCAACAAGAGATTCATTGTTGATGGAAGGTTCAGGTGAGCAAGCAACAATAACCAGTAGCGCTAATGCTGTCGTTACGAACTTTCTGCTTTTTTGTTGACTCATTTCTAACCTCTCTTGCCAAGCTGAATCAATAATGTACAAGCAACTGCACAAGCTAGCAATAAAGCCTGATAAAAAGTACGCTTGGAGAGATTCGAAATTCTTAGAAACTGGACTTAAGTTTTGAAAGAAAAATAAGATTTTCTAATTAACCGAAAAGTCTAATTCAAAATAGGTAAACGGCTCAAGAGTTAGCAGTATTTTTACTTTTTTTATCTCCATCAATGTTAGTGGCAAGACTACCCTCATACGTTGCACTTAACTCAAGTCTCCTGCTATCTTCACTAAAACTAAAAAATAGTCCAAATCGATTTCAAGACTTTTTATTACTAGATTGGTATAGGCCAGTCGCCCGCAGCTTGCACTACTAAAGTTTGACAGTGCGTTTGCTAACAATTAGTTTTGATATTTTTTTGCACCTAATTTTCAAAGAGGAAAAAAGTATGACGACAGATGATAAGCCGCAAAACGATGAAATAGCGCCAAAGCAATCAATTAATATCGAGATCATTGGTGGGCCTTTTGACAAAATCAACACTGTTCTAGAAGAGTTTGAACCAGGACAGAAAGAATTTATCCGCCCGCTGGAAAGCTTTGGGCTAGAACCACGTAGTGTAGGTGAAGTGGAAAGCCGAGAAGTAGAAGTCACGGTCCCTTCACGCTTGCACCCTACCGTTCTTGATATGAATCGTTTTAATCTCAACAAGCCTGGTGGCGGTGGTCTCGGTTTTGCCATCGAAGTGTATATGCACGCTAAAGTACGTTCTACGAAAAATCCTGAAATTGTTGTTAAGGGTGAACGCACTTTGTTAATGCAACACTACGGCCAACTTTTCAAGCAACTACTGAATTATCCCGGTGGTTTCGAGATTGAATTGCATGACCATGAACGGCGCCATATCGGCATGGGTTCTTCGATCGGCTCAATGGTGGCCATGGCTATTGGGATGAATGAAGTCTTAGGGAGACCTTTTAACGGTCGTGAATTACGCAGGATTATTGGTTACAACTACTGCGAGGAAAGCCCCATGGGTGATAAATATTTACTGCCAGGCTTTGAAACAGGGATGGGCGCCATGGCTAGTATTAATGGAGGCTGGGTCTTAGGTACAGATGATCTGGAGATGGCTTATCGCATACCGCTTGAGGATACCAAATGTATCGCTTTTATCCCGGATGTACCAACCCTTGAAGACGAGTTTACTGGTGTGGATACTGCTGCGGCATCAGAAGCTGAATTGCTGTTGCGTCGCGGTCGCTACCTTGATTCCTTGCAATCCGGTGTTAAATCGCAAATTCTTCTGTGTGACATGTTGCCAGCAATGATAAAGGGTGATCTAAAAACTATTGGTGATTCAATGTTTGACCTTTGTTTTTTAGGTTCCAAACGCGCTGAATGTGAAACTCATGGATCCTTTGGCGCGCCAGTTTACGGATATCTCAGTGCTTTGCGCGAAATCGGTGTTGAGATCACAGGAATGAGTTCTGTGGGGCCGATTCTTTTTGCTTTAACTCGCGACGATGATACCTATAACCGAGTAATCAAGTATCTGAAGTCAAAAGGAATTGCCGACAGCCGCATCATTGAAACCGCTGTTGATAACGTTGGCGCACGAATTAAGGAGAATGGTGTCGAAACACCTTTTCAAACTGAGGGCTGGTTGCAAGGTTAGGCCTATCTGAAACACTGTCGGACACCTGAGTCCGACAGTCTCTCAGAGCCCCAGACGGGCTGCTGCGTTTCGAGCATTACTAACAAAGGCGCGAACCTGTGTTAAATCTTTGTTCATGCGATCACCAGGGTGATTGGTATGGGTATAGGAATCGACTCCCCAGGGTCGCACTGCTTCAATGGCTTCGGCGACATTGTCTGCCGACAGCCCACCAGCAAGAATAACCGGTATCGAAACCGACTCGACGATTTTCCGGCTGATGGACCAATCATGAGTCATGCCGGTTACTCCAGTAATAGTGCTCTCGCTATCTGCCACTGAATCAAGTAATAGGTAATCAGCAAAAGCGGAGCGCTCAATTGCAACGTCAACAGCACTTGGGGCATTCACGGGAATGGCTGCCATTATCTTAATTCCACTCAGACTTTCACGAACCTTTGCCAGGTCTTCGGTAGTCAAATTTCTGGCCGCAAGGTGAACTGCGTGTGGCTTAACTTCATTAGCCATTTCACAAATCGTGTCGGGGTCCGTAGATAATGATAGGGCAATACCTAGTGCACGCCCATCAATGGCAGCAAAGATATCGCGCGCCTGGGCAACGCTAATTTCCTCTGGAACAGGTATGCCACCTTTTACCACTAGCCCAATTAAATCAGCTCCGGCGTCAACCGTCTCAATGGCATTTTTAGTGTTGGTCAAACTGTAAAATTGTATCTTCATTAAATAACTCCTGTGTCCATTATATCCATAACCCTGACCTGCTTACTATGATGAGAGTGAGCTAAATAGTGATAAAAAAGCGCTAATGTCCTATTTCGATAGAAAGCAGACTATCGAGAAACCTAGTTAGTCATTCGTAATTTTTTCATTTTAAACAGAAAATCTTAACAACACTGTTAGCCACTTTAGCGACAAACTGGGCCAAGACATTCGCTTTCGCTATTCACACAAGTAGAATAACAATAATTCAACATCTGGAGATTTAACATGCAATTTAAAATATTCAGAACTTTCATCCTTTTTCTACCTTTAACACTTAGCGCAGCGGAAAACAGCCAGCAAGCTACTTACTGGAGTAAAGACGACCTGGATCGCTATAAAACTATGCTGGCTGAGCAGGTGGGCAACAACCATAGTGCTGTTGCAGATAGGATCATTGATTACGATAATTATTTTGCCGCAATGGTTTACAGAGAGCCTGGGTCGTCTCTGTATGAGGCACATGCAGAATGGGTGGACGTTTACATGGTCTCTGATGGACAGGGTATTCTGACTGTTGGAGGGGCACTTACAGAGGTAACGGAAGTTTCGCCAGGTGAGTTTCGCGGTTCATCTATCGTGGGCGGTACAGATCAATTGATCAGCGAAGGTGATATTGTGCATATTCCAGTCAATTCTCCACATACTGTTTCAGTTGCTGAGGGTGAAACAATTACTTATTTTATCCTTAAGGTTAAAGATTCCGGCAACTAATGCAACTAACAAAAGACCAATCAAGGAGTTTATTGGTTTATGGGGTTTGTACTACTGAAATAAATCTGCTCTAGCGCAGCAGAGTTACCCAGATCAGCATTACCAGCGGGGAAATTTCCCTCACTTAAAATGTAAGCAATAACATCAAGTGTTTGACTCGAAGTCAAACTACCTGGTGTAGTCGGTGGCATATTAGTCATACTTTCTTGCATAGCTCCGAGCGTCTGTCCATTCCAGTTTGAATTAAAGGTAAATCCAGTCAGTGCCGGTGCCATCTCTAAACCTTGTAGTGCAGCGCCATGACAATCGATACAGTTCTCTGTGTAAATGCTGTTACCTCGAAGGGCCTGATCATTCGTGTATACCCCCTGCCAAATATTTCTCCCTTCTAAGATCTGGAGTAGAGCAATATCATTATCGATTGCGTTTACCGAGATAGATTCACTCCCCTCTTCAGGCACCTTAAAAGCTATCAACTCACCAGAATAGCCAGAACCACTAACTGCTATAACAAGGTATTGAGTACCATTGACCATATAGGTCATCGGCGAACCGCTTTGCGGCGCTGGAAGCTGGAGTGCCGCGACTTCAACGCCTGTGGCTTTATCATATGCTCGTAGCATTGACCCACGCCTCCCATTCGGAGTTGGCCCAAATCCTGGTTCTGCTGCAATTAGAAGACTCTTAGTTGCCAATGCACCAGGCGTTCCCTGCCGCCCGGTTCGCCCAATATCTAAGCCCTCTAGAGCTGGATGATTTTTAACTTCCTCAGGCGTTTCACCATTCGGTATCTCCCAAAGCACTTGCCCATTTGTCATATCAATCGCGGCTATAGTTCCATAAGGAGGCTTGAGTAAAGGCAAGCCTTGGACGCTAAGAGACGGAGCGCCAAAAATACCTAAGTCCTCACCAAAACAAATGCCATAGGGTAATTCAGAACCCCGCTCATATTCACAAATTGTAATACCTAACATGCGGACTCCGGCCGTCACATATACAATATTAGTTTCGGGATCATAAGCACCCCCAGGCCAGTTGCTACCTCCCATGACAGACAGGGTGCTGATCGGTCCATCTGGGTTGCCCAGTATTGGTGGCGTATAGATAGGCCCCATTCGATGGGACTCAACCAGGCGTTCAGCTTCAGCTCGCAGTTCAGGTGTAAAATCAATCAGATCGTTCAAGCTTACCCCCTGATGACCGTACTTAATGCTTGGGATTGGCTGTGTTGGTGAATACCACTCGCCAGGCACATCCCCTGCTGGCACAGCTTGCTCTTCTATTGGCCAAACTGGTTCACCCGTCGCACGATCGAAAACGAAAAGAAAACCCTGCTTGGTAGGCTGCGCCACGGCCTTGACGACTCTCCCATCTTTGACCGCATTCACAAATATTGGTGCTGTAGGAATATCGTGATCCCATAAAGCATGGTGGGATAATTGATAATGCCAGACGCGCTCACCGGTATTAAGATCAACCGCAACCAGGGATTCACCAAATAAATTATCGCCAGGCCTTAAGCCTCCATACATGTCACTATAAGGAGACTCCACCGGCAAATAAACCAACTCCAGGTCTTCATCAATCGAAATAGTTGCCCAAACACCCGAATTGCCTCCCGCCCGCTGAGCCGAGCCTTCAAGCCAGGTCTCATAACCAGCCTCTCCAGGTTGGGGAACAGTATGGAAAGTCCAGAGCAATTCTCCAGTAACCACATCAAAGCCTCGCACATAACCGTTCACATTGGATTTCTGATCAGGTGGTGCAAATGGGCTATGAGCTGCTCCCACTACAACTACATTCTTGGCAATAGCAGGTGGGGAGTGTAAGCCAATATGATCAGTCTCATAATTGACGTTTTGATCTAAGGTATCTCGTAGATCGATAATGCCATTGACGCCAAAATCTGAAATTGGGCGGCCTGTTGCAGCATTTAAAGCAATTAATTGATAGCCTGGCGTCACATATAAAATTCGCTCCTCTGCCCCATCTGTCCAGTACGCTAAACCTCGACCAGACAACCTGCGTGGAGCATTAGATGATCGCTCACCCTCATCTAAACTATAAAGCCAATATTGCTCACCAGTTTCAGCATCAAGTGCAGTTACAGCACGCCTTGTTCCACCTGTAGTGTAAAGTACGCCATTAACCATCAGTGGAGTGCTTTGGAAATTAAACTCTGGTTGTGGCCCCATATTGTCAGTTTTGAAACGCCAGGCAACTTGAAGATCAGAAAAGTTGTCTGCGTTAATTTGGTCCAAAGGAGCATAGCGAGTGTGACCAGTATCTGCGCCATAACTAGGCCATTCAAAATTCCTCATCTCAACACCATTACTCTGAGCAAAAAGCAAGCTAGTCATAGCAAGCAAGGCAATAGATAAGAGGATGGATAATTTAGTGTTTATCATTACTTCTGTTCTCTTTACTGATAATAAAAAAATATTCTGGAATATAAGAATCTGGGGCAGGGAATTGATATCACTAATTTAAACAGACTATAACTGATAGTAAAATAGCGCTTTCTTCATTCGACTATAAAAAATTAACGTCTGCTTTGGACAGAATTCGAACCTTTGGTCTTGCACAAAGCCTTTAAGAGAGAATTTCTTAGTTTGAAAGTTCAGTGCCATTAATTGGAATCATTAAGTGCGCTGCAGGTGAGCCCGCTCGCATCATCCAAGGCCTACCTCTACCCGCTAAAGAATTATCACGTTGACTGCCTAAGGACATACCTGTTTGATCCGGAGTTGCACTTGGTAATCGGATCACCCAAAGTAATTTAAGGCGGTCGTCTTGCTCATATAAACGATACATCATTGAGCCAAGGGGAGCTGCGCCAATATCTCCACTGGATATGGCTTCAGCAACTGCTGTCTGGATATTGTCATCTGACATTCCTTCAGCTTGTAATCTCGCTCTCATATCTTGTTCACCACCTACAATCTGATGGTAACAACGCGTGAAACCTGTTGCAGCGCGTGGCTGGCACTCCATCATATTTGATCCTTGTCTTAAGACCTGACGGGCTCCTGTCTCTTCATCGTATCGAACGACAGTTGCTTGCGCGCGGAATTCTTCCGGTAATGGCAAGGTTGCTTGCTCGACAAGGTCCATTATTGCCATGGTATTCATCCTTGTTGTCATTCCACCCGTATTTGAAGAGCCAGTACCATTAATTGGAATCATCACATGTGCATTAGCTGTGCCTTGCTGCATTAACCAGGGAGTGCCCTGACCAGCAAGTGAATTTTGGAATTGATTCTCAGTTGGCATGCCTAAATCACCAGGCATCGCATAGGGCACCTGCACTATCCATAGCAGTTTAATATTGTCATCGTCGTCATATAAGCGATAACGTATAGACCCGAAAACCATATCATCAATTATTCCTCCATTGACAGCTTCTACCAAAGCCTCGTTTAACTCTGCGCCCGATATACCTTGTGCACGAAGTTTAGCTGTGTAATCCATACGAGCAGCATTTGAAGTCGCATTACAACGAATAAACCCTGTATCAGGGTTTTTGGGCACACATTCAACCTGATTTGTACCTTGCCTTAATACAACCCGATCACCAGCAGCATCATAGGTATAAACAGTTGCTTCAGCGCGCAAATCTTCTGGTAAAGGTCTGACGGCTTCTGCAATTAGTTCGTCAACTGACTGTGCCGCAACTGACATAGCTATTGTTGAACCAAATATCATTAGAGCCATTGAGCATGAAAAACTTTTCATAATAATCTCCTTAAAAAAACCAGAACTTCATCACTTAGATGTATACAGACAAGCGTATTTTTATTATTAACTTGCTTAGAAAAATGGAGTATTTGAAACACAGTATAATCAATTACTTAACAAAATAAAGAATCTAGCTGTTAACCTATTAAGGAGCTGCCTCCCTCTTTTAAACAATAGCCTAAAAGCTCGATACCAAGACCCTCAACTACACTTATAGGATTAAAACTAGAGTTCTCTGGGGCTCTTGTAGATATTGGGCTTCCTTCTACTATAGCTGCAATTAACCTATCGCTTTAATTTACTTCTTGAAAGATTCAGATAGTATGAATAAAGAACTTTGCAAATTAATATATAAAACATGCTGAATATCAGAGAATATCCACCAAACCTACTAAGCAAGTATGTAGCTAACTACAGTATTTATCGGTTTGGTGAAAACATTGATACCCAATTATACCCGAAAGGTATTTTTGAAATTGTTTTTCAAAGTAACACTAATTTTCAACACAACACTTCTTACAGTTTAGGCTGGCAAAGCAGACCTAAAAACTTCATTGGCGGTCTTCATAACAAATCTTATACTGTAAGAACTAACGGGAAGAATAACTTTTGTATAGCTGTAGCGTTTAAACCAAACACAGCCAAATATTTCATCCCGTACAAATTGCATAGCTTTCAAAATAATATTGTTGATATTCTAGATATTTGGGGAAATGGCGCCATGGAGCTATCCCATAAAATTACTACTGAAAAAGAAAATATTAATAAAATAAGTCTAATTGAAGACTTTTTACTACAAAAACTTATTCAGCAAAACACTTCTATAATTGATAATGCAATTATGATAATTCTAGCTTCAAAAGGTTTTGTTGAAGTAGGTGAATTGGCAAAGAAAATTGGCTTAAGTAACGCTCAATTTAGGAAGCGATTTAAAGAAGAGGTCGGGATATCTCCTAGTCAATATTGCAAAATCGTCCGGATAAATACTACTTTAAAACTTTTTGACGAAGGGTATAAAAAATCTCTAATTGAACTAACCTACCAGCTCGGTTATTTTGATCAGTCGCATTTCATTAAGGATTTTAAGTCTGTGACAGGATGCTCCCCAAAAAGCTTTAAAAAGCTCAATTAAAAGCTTAAGCGTTTTTTTACAATTTTACTTTCTAACTTAGCTTTATTATCACTCTAAGATTTCTATCTAATATCAGTTTATATTAATAAATGTAGTTAGAAATATCACAAGTGATATTAAAAAGACTAAGTTTGCAGGCACTCTGCTGATCGATAAATGTCGCATCTTGTTGATTAATAGTAATATTTAATATTACTTTTAAAACTTAGCAGAACATTCACTGATATTTCTCAATACAGAAGTGAAACATTCTGTCGTGTTAAGGGTCTACTAAGGATACAAGGATAATAATCAGATCGGGGTATTTTACACTATTAAGCACTACCACTAATTAGGGAGCTTGATTTCAATGAAAATAAACTCTATAAATTTCAAACTATTACAGCTATTTTTACTTTATTCACTAATATCTCTGCTAGCCGCCTGCACATCTATTGAGCAAACAGCTACTGAAGCCAATCTCGAATCCAGACCTGAATTTCCAAATATATTTTCTGCACGGCCAGAAATGGCGGCTTTAAATGACATCCATCAATTAAGCACTGAACAAGAAAATGAATTTTTAACTTATTTCAACGACCCAGCTAACCAGCTAACCAGCTAACCAGCTAATTGATCATCATCAACGCTTAGCTAACTACCTTTCCAACAACAACTTCCTTTATGAATATGAAACTTATACTGCTTCAGAAGCCTTAGCTAACAATCGCGGAAACTGTATGTCTCTGGCAGTGGTCACTACCGCATTGGCCAATTTAGCAAACATTCAAATTGAATATGAATTGATCGACTCTTCTCCTATTTATCGCTTAAGTGGTTCAGTTGCTAATAGAGGAGTTCATATAAGAAGTCTGATCTATAAACCTCAAGATCATGAGTCAGCAGCACCATCAGGCATAAAAATAGATTATTTCCAAGCTGAAAGCGGTACTTTTGTAGGGAAACGTCTCCAATGAAGAATATATCGCAATGTATTATCGCAATATTGCCGCTCAGAAACTTAATGAAGAAAATTATTCAGACGCTTATTGGTACACGCTGGAATCCATGCAATATGACCCTTTCAGTGCTGATGCTTTTAATATGATGGCAGTCAGTTATAAACGCATTGGGGAAATTGCCAAGGCTGAAGAAATATATCTTTACGGCATTGAAAAGTCTGAAGATAAATTAACCTTAATGAAAAACTATCACATCCTATTGACCTCGCAAGGTCGCCTAGATGAAGCGAATGTCGTTAATCGTAGGCTATCGAACATGGACGACCCCAGCCCTGTTCATTGGTTTAATGTCGCTAGAAATTCCTATGAGACCGATGACTTTAATGGCGCTTTCCGGTATTACAGCCGTGCCGTGGATATTGCACCCTACCTGCATGAAGCATACTTGGGTATTGCATTAAGTTATTACCAATTAGGTGATCTTAATCGAGCTGAAAGAGCGTTCAACAGAGCATTGGACAATGTGATCGACACTTCTACCAAAACTCTTTATCAATCTAAGCTTAATGCTTTAAGAAATGTTATGTGATTTTTAAGCATATTGTGCTCTTTTTAGTAAAAGGTTTAATTGCATTGAACTGAAATTGACATTCCAACGATTTATCTCCTTTTTAGTTAATATTTAGGTCTCTACGCTTCAAAGTTTAAGCCGTTTGTTGTAGAGTTAACTGCTAATAATTTTCCTAATAAAGGGTTAAATAATAAATATGATTAACCGCAGAACAACCTTGAAACTTGGAGCTGTTGGCGCACTAAGTGGCTTAGTGAATTTACCCTTACAAGCACGTGCTTTCTACTCCAATAAAACCTCATTACTTCCTGTGCAAGCTGTTTACGATAGTGTTTATTCCGAAAGCCTGGCTTTTGCTAACACAATGCAACTCTCCTCAAACTCAAATATCTCAGCCAAGGATATTCAGGGTGACCTAAGTGGGCTCTGGTATGGCAAGCTGCGAAACCAACTTATTTCTCATCGTAGTCCAATAATCGGACTCACTAGTCGTCTAGATCTATTTTGTTTAGAAGAATTAGCGCGTGATGTTGGCATGAAAGTAAGTTTGCGAGTTGATCACTTGATTGATCAAGATGGTAAGGTTGAGCATCAACTCTTTGGCTCTACTTTGGCGAATTCTTCGCTAGAAAATTTAGGTCATACAGCTGGTTTTGGAAGCAAAATGGCTGAGCTTTCTCAGCTATTTTTAGCTGATCAGTCACCTGACATTTCAGCACAAAAATTAACAGGTCCAAACGCACCTTTGAATAAAACAGCCTTGGTCACTTGGGTGATCAGCTAAAATTTAAATCCTAAAAGCATTTTATAAAGAATATAAAAGCATATAAAGAACACTAAGAGGAAAACAAAATGGCACTACCTCCAAATTTAAGCCAGGCAGAATTTGATTCAGCTCTAGGCGAATTCGAAGCTGTGGTCGGTACAGACTGGGTATTCAGCTCAGATGCTGACGTTGCTTTATATCGTGATTCTTATTCTCCCTTTTGGGGTGAAGACGAAGAACGAATCGCTTCCGCAGCCGTTGCGCCAGACAGTGTAGAAGAAGTACAAGAAATTGTCCGTATCGCTAATCGCTACCTTATACCTTTATACCCAATTTCTACTGGCAGAAATCTGACTTATGGTGGCGCGGCTCCTACCTTAACAGGCAGCGTGGTGCTCGACCTTAAGCGCATGAATCGCATCATAGAAGTCAATGATAAAAGAAACTATGCTTTGGTCGAACCCGGCGTGTCTTATTTTGATCTCTTCAAATACATTCGCGAAAACGGCCTTAACCTTATGCTGGATGTTCCTGATCCCGGTTGGGGCAGCCCAATGGGCAACAGCCTCGACCATGGTGTCGGTTATACCATGGGGCCTTATCGCGACCACTTCGCTTCGCACTTGTGGACTTGGAGATTGTCTCTGCTGAAGGCGAGCTTATTCGCACAGGGGCTGGCGCCATTCCCGGCTCTGATGCCTGGCAGGATTTCCATTACGGTGTTGGCCCATCTATCGACGGCCTATTTCGCACAATCTAATTTCGGCGTCGTCACTAAAATGGGCGTGAAGCTGATGCCTATGCCTGAAACGTTTCATGACATGGCACGGTGACCGCTCCGCGTTATCAAGACCTGCAAGCACTGATTGATGAGGTCAACTATCTGGAAGACTCTTTGTTAGTGGGCATGCCAAGTTCTGGGCCAGCCCCGTTGGCGGTGGCAGCTGATTTGATGCCAGCCCCTATTGCGGAGCTTATGCAAAATGGCTGGCCTTCAGTCGAGCAACTCGAAGCAGTTTGTCACTGCGCAAGGCAAACCATGCCTGGTCAGTTGCTGAATTTCAACTTATATGGCCCGGAAGAAGTCGTCCGCGCAACCTGGGCGGCAATACAACGCCGTTTCAGTGACAATATTCCAGGCGTCAGCTTTCCAGGATGAGGCACTTTCACAACTTGCCAATCCCTGATGAAGACATCCCTGCCTTAGCCGGACAAAGCCCGTTTGGGTATTCCTAATCTGGAGATTTTCCATATCGTAGCGCAGGAACCCTATGAACTGATGCTGATCCACCGGATGGCCATGCGGATTTGTTCACTATGGCTGCCTAGAACCGCCGAAGGTCTTCATACTGCTGCTCGCAGCCTTGGCCGAGGCTTTTCATAGAATCTCGGGTGTCCCGCCATGCACCTCACCCCTTCACGGCTCCTGTCGCTGTTTTATTCGAGGGCGTATTGTGTGGCGATAGTGTTAGCACTTCCAACCTGGAGAGACCCTGCTAAGAATGCTGCTCTCGCGGAGCTCTGTATGAAAGATGTCTGGATAACAGCTGCCGAACTAGGCATGGGCACTTACCGGACTAGCTCCAGCCTTTCAGGAGCGCGCGGTGAGCAAATACAGCTTTAATGATGGTGCTTTACTGAAATATCAGGAAAAACTGAAGGACGCCATTGACCCGAATGGCATTATTTCACCTGGACGTTATGGCATCTGGCCTGCAAACATGAGGAATAACCGAGGATGAGTAAATTAACTGTTTTATGTGTCTTATTGTTTTCAGTTGCTGGCGCTGCGCAAGCGCAGGAGCTCAGTCCCTGCAGAGGCCAGCGGTAAAGTCAGTGTTTGATAAATGGTGTGAACCTTGCCATGGCCGAGTCGCTGGCGGGGTCTTTGGTGGTTTTGGTGCACATGCTTTACCTGGCACATCCGCGCTGATGATAAAGTACAAAGGCGATTTACCGCCAGTACTGGAAGATAGAGTTGACCTTCAACCTATCTACATTAGTACCGTCGTCAGAAACGGCTTATATGGCATGCCAATTACCCGTAAGACTGAAGTCAGTGAAGCCGATCTAGAAAATGTAATCGCTTATCTAACTCGTCCTCGTTAAAAAACGTTCTATTTTATTTCCGGCTACATACGAAAAAGCAGACTTGGTTCTTATATTATAATTAAGTCTGTTTTCTAGTTTCACCCGCAAAGCTATAGCCTCTGTGCTTAAAAACTTTCTTGCCTGTTAATGACCTTTTCTATCTGGTTAATGACTTATTCAGATTCCTATCTTTACCCTAATGCTCTGACTCTCTAGAATCTAATGCTCTACAATCCAAAGGTCGTTCGGCAATGGCAAGCTGTAAAAACATACTTAGCCATAAATCGCACAAATACTGCGTTATAGTCTTTATGATAGTTTTGCAAAGTGCCTGTGGTGGTGATGGCGGAGGGAACACGTCTACAGCTACTTTATCTGCATTTTCGGTGCAAGGCAGTATAGTTGTTAGCGCTGGCTCTATTGTAGATAGCGATATTAACAATACTAATAATCCAAATATTTCCAACAACTCTCCTAGTGGAGCGCAGGTTATTCCAAGTTTTTCCGTACTCGGCGGGTATGTCAACCAAGCCATGCAAGGTCCTAATGGCCCCTTATTTGAGTCAGGTGACACTTCAGATTATTTCAGTATTTATCTTTATGCTGGTCAATCCATTGTCTTAGACATTTATGACTCAGCGAATGCTGACCTGGATTTATATCTGCTGGATAGCACAGGACAAATTGTGCTTGATTCTTCTGTCTCTACAAGTGCTAGTGAAACATTACCCCTTTGAGGGTCATTTCCAACTCTTGGTCGAAGCATTTAGTGGTGGTTCTCACTACACCTTGAGAACAGAACAGACTGTCAATATAGATAGCTCTGGTTTGCGTTTAAGTGATGATTTTATACCCAACGAATTAATTCTTAGCTACCGCCAGCCTGAAACGTATAAACAGCAAGCTAAAAATCCAGATTCAACTTTGAGCCGTTTAGGCTTAAGCCTAATGGCCGGGCAAACTGATCGACCTATGCGAATGAGTTACGGCGGCTACGACTTTTTTCAACAAGCTTCTTTTCAATACCCGGATATTGTTGATCCGAATAAAATCCACCAAAGACATCAATTTAACAATAAGGAGACCGAGGAAAAATACGAAACACTCATTGCTATCAAGTTGATGAATAGCGATTCACAAGTTCGATTTGCCGAGCCTAACCTTATTATTGTGGGAACTGCAGTACCTAACGACCTACAATATAATCAACAATGGAATTATCCTTTAATTGAATTGCCCGCAGCATGGGACATTACAACCGGGTCAAGCGATATTATCGTAGCAGTTGTTGATTCCGGCGCACTATTTCAACATCCAGATTTAGCAGGTAATTTAATAGCAGGTTATGACTTTATCAGTGATATCAATAATGCATTAGATGGTGACGGCATTGACCCTGACGCAGAAGATTTAGGCTCATCCTTTCACGGCAGTCATGTTGCTGGCATCATTGCCGGAGAAAGCAACAATGGCATAGGGACGAGCAGTATTAGTTGGCAAACCAGCATTATGCCTCTTCGTGTCCTCGGATCATCTGGCGGCAATCTATATGATGCTACTCAAGCGATTCGTTATGCATCAGGCATGAGTAACGATTCTGGTTTACTACCCCAACGTCCAGCCAATATTATCAATTTGAGTGTAGGTGGCACTGGCTATTGCCCTTCAAGCTACAGAGATCTTTTAAGGGAAGTTCGACAAAGAAATATTCTTGTTGTCGCAGCGGCAGGCAACGATTCAAACAATTCTAATCGTTTTATCCCTTCAAATTGCAATGACGTTATCGCTGTCAGTGCTGTCGACCTGAACAAAGAATTGGCTGAATACTCAAACTTTGGAAATGCCATTGATGTCGCCGCACCTGGTGGGCGTGATGACGTTGATTTCGATAACAATGGCTTTGTTGATGCCATTTTAAGTTTATCTGCTGTCTCAGGATCAGGTGGATTAAATTATATTTATAACTACCGTTTTGGAACATCTATGGCGACACCACATGTCAGCGGCGTTTTTGCCTTAATGCTAGCGGTGAACCCTAATTTAAGTGCCGATGAAATAGAGCAAATGCTCATCTCTGGCTTATTAACGGACGACATACGCATAAGTGGTGCTGACAATTTATATGGACACGGTCTGATTAATGCTCGTAAGGCGGTTACAACAGCCCTAGCTAGTTTAAGCAGTAATCCCATACTTAATTCATATCTAAGCTCATCAATTTCAAGCTTTGAATTCAGCCCAGATCTCAGTGAAATAGTCTTTGAGACCAGGACAATTGGTAACGATGCTATAACCATAAACAGTATTGATTATGATGCAGCATGGTTGGACGTCACTTCATTAGGCCAAATATCAGGAGTTGAAAACTGGCGTTTGAATATAGATCGGCTTGGCCTTGCTGAAGGCTTATATAATGAGACACTCAGTTTTAACAGCAGCGCAAACGTATTAAATATTGAAGTCATACTTCAAGTGAATTCACCAACTCAGCGCTATCAAGTTGGACCGCTACTAGTAGACCTAATTAATACAGATAATAATAATTCGGTACGCATCGAATCCAGTTTCAACAATAACGTATATAACTTTAGCTTTACCAATCTAGCAGCTGGTAATTATCACATCAGCGTGAGCAGTGATTTAAATGGAAATGGTCAAAACGATGAAGGTGAAGCCGCTGCGCAATCAGAAGTATTTATTTTAAATAGTGACAGGAATTTATCTGATTTACCTTTGGCGTGGGACGACCCTCCTGCTTAAATGCTATGGATTTAACAGTGATTAATCTTTATTGAGGCTGGGCTGAAATAACTCTTACACGCATTTGATTTGGACTCACCTGGACGCCATCAGCAGCTCGCAAACCTGAATTTAGCTCTATAGTCTGGTTTACCTCCAAATTCCCAAGGCTTAATAGTCGTTCAGCAAGTTGCTCCGCAATTACAGCTGTAATTTCCAATTGAATGTTTTGTAAGGGTATACCAGCACGATTCGTTACTCTTGTTAGTATCCGACCATCACCATCAGTATATGCCTGAACTTGAACATAAGAGCCTGGTGAATCTGTAATATCTAATCGCGTGAATGCCAGAGCAGCTTCATTACCAACGACACCACCACCGCCAGCAGCAGCTTGGAAATATTGTTTGGCCATAGCTCTATCATTATTATTAAGTGAGATTTTGCCTAATTCATTCATGGCTGTGGCTGTCGGCAGTAGGTCCACACTCCGTTCTAGATCAACCTGAGCTAGGCTTTGGTCGCCAATTCTGGAATAAGCCACACCCCTGCCTAAATAATAATCAAAATAACTATCATCTTTGTCGATGGCCTGATTGTAGGTCGTAATGGCTTCTCGGTAGCGCTGTTGATACAACAGAATATCTGCTTTCAATCCAGAGAACCTGGCTTCATTAGGCACCATAGATATTGCTTCATCGAGGTTTAACATGGCTATTTCTAAATCATCATCTGCAATCGCTCGTTCAGCTTCTGTGAAGAGCTGATAGGCTCCCTGGTCAGCTTTAATACCTGCAATAGCCTGCGCATATCTAGCTTCACCTACTTCCAGGTCACGCCCTTGTAAGACAGGCATTAATTCATTTACCAGCGCTTGATTATTATCTACACGCTCCTGTGAAGGCGGATGACTTGAGAACAAGCCATCGATCCAACCCGATTCCCGACCTTCTGAAAGGCGTACAAATGTTTCTTGTAAGCTGACCGCTTCCCGAGGGTCATAGCCAGCTTCTAGCATATACCTGATACCGAAAGTATCCGAATCACGTTCAGCATCTCGACCATAACGTTGGCTAATTAACTGTGCTCCTAGCTGGCCCGCACCAACAATATAGTCAGAATAAGCACTGTCCTGACTAGCAATGGCGCCCACTGTTAAAACACCCTGCAAAAGACTTCCTCTAGCCATGGCTGCAGCACCGTGTCTGGCAGCAGCATGCACAACCTCATGCCCAAGCACTGCAGCCAATTCAGCTTCGCTATTTAACTCAAGCAATAACCCTCGATTAATGGCTATCTTGCCGCCGGGAAGTGCCCAGGCATTCGGCACAGAATTATTTAACACTACAAACTCATAAGGCAGGTCATAATCTCTTCTACCAACTGAAGCCAGTCTCTGTCCTACCTGATTCACATAGGCGCTTAATTCAGGGTCAACTTTATATTCGCCACCCTGACTTTGCTGGGAAGGTCCGTATTGTTCATTACCAATTGAGATTTCATCTTGACGAGATAGTAATGAAAACTCATTCTGTCCAGTAACCGGATTAACCGCACAAGATACTAAAAATAAATTTGAGAAAATGAAACTAAAAGAAAAAAATATTCTAAACATTGCCAATCACCAGCTTCACCATTTTTTCTAGGTTGAAATTCCACTAAAGGAAATATCGAATAATTAACCAAAGACCTGCAATGGTCGTGCCCGTTAGGATAATACGAGTAAACCAAACTTGCGATACCCAATTCAAAAAACTTCTGCCAAACAAAGCACCAACATAGACCAGCGGAGCGGTTATCGCAATTGAAGGGAAATAAGCGAGAGTAAATAAATCCTGATAATAAAAAATTGGGATCTTAGTAGTATTTACTGTTAAAAAGAAAATACTACTGGTGCCAACGAAGGTTCTCTTATCCAATTTAAGCAACAAAAAATATAAAGCGGTAATGGGTCCTGCGGCATTACCAATGGTCGTAGAAATACCTGCAAAAATACCAGAGCCAGTTCTAACACTTCTAGGGTAGTAGATTGCCAGTTCAGTTAGCTTTGGCCTTAGGGGCTCCAAAGAAACCAGAAAAATCACCATCAGCCCAATTGCTAGACCAAGATTATTATCATCTAGAAAACTCAGCATTACCCCACCTGCTGCAATTCCTGTAAATACAGGCAGTATCATTTTTTTTAGCTCACTAAGGTGAGCAAGCCGCCAGTAAAAACTAACCGCTATAACATCTCCAACCAATAAATAAATTAAACAAATTCCCAAGGCTTCTCGAGGGCTAAAAACCAAGGCGACAACAGCAGATATGAGCCCACCTAAAGCAGGCATGCCAGCTTTTACAAAACCGGTAAAGAGGGCCACAGCAACAAGTAAAATCAATAATTCAGGAGGGAGTAAATACAAAAAAAAGAGCCTTTAAAGTTGCTGCTTCAAAGGCTCTATACTATCAAACTATGAAAAATATAGGTGTAAAATAAAGTAGTCTATATTGCTCTAATTGCTTTACCACTTAAAAAGCTTGACCAACTATAAATTTAATTTGTAAGCGGAACATTAACGACAAATCTATGTTCATTAGGAACGCCTGCTTCCCGACCACGTTGGCCATTATTAGCATCTCTGCGTTGCTCATCCACTTCATCTAGAGGCTCTAGTCCACGACGAACCAATAAAGTCAGCTCCTGAAAATGTTCATTCGCGCTTGAAGCTTCAACATCATTTATTTTCAAATGCACCCCATTTGGCTCCATAACAAGACGTCCACCTGGTTGAATAATAACTTGTTCTAACTCTTCATTATCTGATCCAACAAAAACAGCATTTTCAAACATGTCGCCACTAGCACCCAGCAACACTATCGGCTCATAATGCAAATTAGCTATAGTGAAATAAGCACTTGTTGACTCTGAGTCTGCCATTGGAGCTTCCATATATGAGCTTTCAATACCCATAAAACCAGGAATCATAATTGGCTGTGCATACGCAGCTGTCTGAACAAATAACAACGTCAAAAGCATGATAATAGTGCGGTTAATTTTCTTTATGCTTGGCTTCATTTCTCACCTCTTTATTCTTGATAAAACAGAAAAACGTAAACTCTACGAACTAATAGTACTTATAAATAGGAAATTTAACTATTTATTAATTTTTCTTAAAAGAAGATCTCTCTTATGAATATATAAATCAATTAGTTAAGAGTAACAGTGCAATGTCGAATGCTAAAAAAAGCCTCTAAAGTGACTACTTTAAAGGCTTTCTACTAACTTTTTATACTTTTTATACTTTCTCGCAAGCTATTAAAGGAATAGTCTAAAACCTAGCTCGGTATTAATGTTTAACAGGAACGTTAACTACAAACTCTTGCTCATTAGGAATGCCTGCTTCTCGACTACGCACACCAGACATGGCGCCTAATTCCTGAACCGCCTCTACTTCTTCCATCGGCTCAAGCCCGCGTCGCACCAACAAAGTAATGTCATAAGAATCTTCATCGAACATCGTTGCATCTATTTCACTTAAATGCACATGAACGCCACCCGGCTGCATGACTAAACGCTGGCCAGGCTCAATTAAAATAGATTCAACTGTTCCATGATCGGCATTATTTAAGGCAGCACTTTCAAAGCTATCACCATTCGCGCTAAGTATTAAAATGGGTTCATAATGAAAATTTGAGATGGTGAAATAGGCCGTAGTTGAATCAGACCCTTCTTCTGGCGCTTCAATATAAGAGCTTTCAATACCCATAAAGCCGGGAACCATAATTGGCTGAGCATGTAATGACTGCATACAAATTATTGACAAAGGAATCACAAATAAGTGAGCGATTTTCTTAATGTTTATATTCATTTCTAACCTCTTTTTTCAATAAATTTGATTTTAACTACTTCATTTTTGTAAAATTTTAATAGCAATTTAGACACTCAGTTCTTTTATCAATGCAATTCCGTTAATTTTAGCACTATTTTATCCTTACCTTATGCAAAAAATATGGTTTTCCTTGAGCTTGCTCAAACAGAATTAAAATCTACCTTGCCGACGCGTAATTTTATCTTCTAGCTCTTGCAAGACTTCTTCATCACCGATAAATAAATTTTCAGGATAGGAAATGCCTTGCTCTAACATAGAATTGTAAATAGCTATATTTTCATAAAGATTAAGGCCCATGCCTGCAAGATATTGCAATCTCATATTCTTATCGATATTGATCTCAGCACCTTCTAGCCAATGGGATAAGTCCTCAGGCTGACCGGCAAAAGTGCTTAGTAAATCTGTCACATTTTCCAGCCTGACTTCAGCCATTGAAGCTCTTACTTGCGCATAACGTGGATGCTCAAAACGTTCAATCATACGACTAACATCAATGCGGTCTTCATCCGCCAAGCCAACTAACACCAGATCATAACCTGTACCAGTTTGAGTATTAGCGAAAACTGCTCCATTCGGAAAAACTTTCATAAAAGTGCCAATTTCACTTTTTACAGCTTCTTCGGTACTTTCATAAAGTTGCACAAATACCGTGACAACTCCTCCAGGGTTTAACTTTGATTTAGCCAATGTCCAGAACTCTTCGGTGTAAAGAGCAGCGGCTCCTTTAACCCAAGGGTCCAGAGGATCTGAAGTAATGCCGTCAAAAGTCATTTCCGTGGTCTGTAAAAAATGCCTTCCATCATCAATATGAATATCTACTACTGGGTTATTAACAACATCAAAATTGAACTCACTGAAATACCTTGAAATAACTTCTGGTACTAATGGCTCTAATTCAGCAATTGTCACCTTCCCTGCATTGGGGTCTATTGCTACTGCACCGGCTGTAACGCCTGCGCCTAAGCCAATCACTAAAAAATCGTTCTGGTTTGCTGGGATTAAGGTTGTTAGATGCCCCAGCATACGTTGCAAACGCATATCTTGAGGATAACTTGAAGCCTGAATCTTGCCAGAGTTGTGATAATTTAATATGCCATCACCTTCTTGGCTAACAGCAATTGACGCTGTCAGACCTTCCCCAGCGTATATAACATTCACTCCACGGCCAAAAGCGGGTAAATAACGCCCATAAGCAATCACTTCTTCTAAAATGGGTGGCACACTAAAAACTGAAACCGTCGCTATGGCTACAACAACAGCACTGCTTAACATTCTCTTGCTGCCAGATTTAATACTGTCTACACCGAAAATAAGAAGCACCAAGGCTGACGCTGCAGACACCAGAATAATAAGTTGTTGAGTCAGTTGGCTACCAACCCAAGGCACCAAAATAAAGCCTCCAGCCAAAGAACCAATAATGGCGCCGAAGGTATTAGCGGCATAAATACCGCCTATCAGACTTGCACTGTCTTTTTCCTCAGAAGCGACAGATGCTAAAGCTAAAGGGAAACTCGCCCCCCACAAAACTGCTGCCGGAAACATCGCTATCATGCAACGCCAAAAATCGACCTGTAAACGCTGCCAGGGCTGATTGCCATCGATATCAATAAACCAATAGGGTAAGTTTTGTGTCACTAGATATACCGCCCACGCCATCAAAACACACAACAGTAACTGGCAGATGGCTAATGCAATTTTGGGATTCTTTAGATGCAATGCCAGTTTCGAACCAAAGGTGCTACCCAAACCCAAGCCAATAAGGAATACCGAGAGGATAAGTGCAAAGCCATAGACTGTCGCACCAATAAATAAAGATAAATGACGAGTCCATAGCACTTCGGCTGCTAAAGCAGTAGCGCCTGACAACATTGCGGCGACATAGACTGGCCAAGCTTCTTTGATGATATAAAAATGTTCTTTGCTAAGGCCTTTCTTATAAGCTACTTGGCGAGTGATCAGCAGCGCAGTTGAGGCAACCAATATGTTGAAAGCGACTGCCACATAAGTAGCCACTTCAATATCGTATATGCGCAGTAAATAAAACCCAGCCAGCATAGTGCCCATCACAGCTCCTGCGATATTCCCCCCATAAAACAAGCCCAACCAGGACACCCCATTTGGTGTAGATTTCACCCACCGTGCAATAGCCGGCAAAGTGGCGCCCATTAATATAGTTGGTGGTAACAGACATATACCGGCAAACATTCCACGTAAAAGATAATCCAACAAACCTTCAGCTGCTGTCCCAAAATAGAGATTGCGCAGTAATGGCATCCCATAGAGCAATACAACACCAAATATGGCGATGCCTATTTCTAACAAAGCGTATATCTTTAATGGATGATGCTCTGATGAAACCCAACGTGGTAGCAATAAACTACCCAGACACATGCCGCCCATAAAAACGGCCAGTAAAATGCCTAAGGATATTGATGAAACCCCGATTACCAAGCCAATTAATTGATACCAGACTAATTCATAGATCAGTGCCGAAGCGCCACTGCCAATAAATAAAACAATTAAGAAGAGGTAAGTTGACCTGCCTACGCCGCCATCATCACTTGTTTCATTCATTCCGAACTTCCTTTACCTTCCGTTTTATAAGCATATGTATACTAGTGATGGGAAGCACAGAGAAAATAAGACTACACGCCCAAATAAAGCTAAAAAAAATACCTGCTCAGCCTATCAAAAGCAACCGGAATCCTTTTAGCTTAAAGACTTAGCATGTTTTTCCACATTCCTTACTTAATCAACGTCTACACTTGCTAAGCATTTGCTTAGATTAGACCACCTCGTATAATGCCGGGGTATCCTAAAACTTTAAAAGCGCTTATAGGCCAATCTTGCCAATACTGACTTTTACATATCGTACTTTTTGCTTGTTCATTTTGGCATTCGGCTTTTCTTCGCCTGTATTTGCTTGGGAGTGGACAAGCTTTTGGTCGAATGTAAATCAACAGGCCGAACAAGCTTTTACTCAAGAAAATTATCAAAATGCAGCTTTTTTGTTTGAAGATACCGCATGGCGTGCTGCTGCAAATTACCGTCAGGGTGATTATGAAGCATCATTATCAGACTTAGCTGAACTTAATGATATCAATTCTCTCTACAACCGAGGCAATGCCCTGGCTATGCTCTACCGCCTTAATGAAGCTATCGATATTTATCGTAGAGTTTTAACTATTGATCCTAGTCATTTAGCTGCAGCTAATAATCTTGAAGTTGTTGCCGCCCTTCAAGCAAGACTTACTGATGATCCCGGCATGGATATTGAAATGGAACGCGAAGAAGGTGAAGACGCTGAATCACTAGAAAAAGATGAGAGTCAGGAAATTACAGGCTCAACCAATGGTCAGGAAAATGAACAAAACCAAAAAGATACTTCTGAGAGCATCAGCCAGCAAGAAAGTCAGGAAGCCGATGGTAATAATGGTAACAGCCAGCTTGAAGACCCTGGCTCAGCCGAAGAACAGGAATTCAATGCCGGGCTTGAACAAGAGCTTTCAATGCAGCAATGGCTGGGGCGCATAAAAGATGACCCCGGTACTTTATTAAAAAATAAATTTGAATTGCAGCGAAGAACAGACAGTGCACTAGACTCTGACCTACTAGCTCTCAAAAATAATCAGCAGCTATGGTGAGGCCAAACCTTGGCGCATATTTTTATGCTGTAGCCTTACTAGTTCTAATAGCATTTCCAGGCCAAACCTGGGCTCAAAGAGACATAGAAAACTCTCCTCCAGAAAATATAAGCACTGCGGAAAATAATGATGTTTTTCTGCAAACCTCTGTGACTAAAACTCAAGTTTATGTCCAGGAATCGTTGATCTACAGCATCAAACTTTATTACAGATTAGCTTTTGAGCGTGGTGCCTCTTTCTCCAGTCTGGAGATGTCTGATGCTGCCTACAATAAACTGGGAGAAGACCTAAACTATACAGAAACCGTAAATGGCATTCTGTACACTGTTAATGAAAGTCGCTTCGTGATTTTCCCACAAAACAGTGGGGAATTTACTATTGCTCCAATACGGTTTCGGGCTTTCACGCAAACCCGCGCCACACGTAACAATCCCAATTTACAAACCACTACTTTGCGCCAAACCATAGAGCGCGTTAGTCAAGAGCATCAAATATCAGTATTGCCTGTTCCTAGTTCTTACCCTAACCCAATTTGGTTGCCCAGTAGTAGCGTAAAAATTTCTGAAAGTTGGAGTCGGTCTTTGGAAGATATGCGAATTGGAGATTCAGTTGTACGCACAATTCAATTCGATGCAGAAGAACTATACGCCTCTATGCTGGTTAACCTTGATTTCACTGCCGATTCTATACTGCGCTTCTATCCGGCAGAAGCACAACAAATTGATATTACCGAAAACACTGGTGTTCGATCTGGACACACACAGAATATCACTTTGGTTGCAACTGAAGCAGGTAGGTTCATTTTACCGGCTGTGGAAATTCCCTGGTGGAATACTGTCACTAACCAGCTGGAGTATGCCAGCTTGCCCTCTCAAGAGCTGGATATACTTACAGTCGATGGCGAACATCTTGAAACTGAATCGAGCTTAATTGGCCGCGCAGCCAACACAAACAATTTCTGGTCTTCGATTAATCTAAATTTATTACTTTTTATTGGGGTAATCTTGCTGATATCTACTTTGTTTTTTGCCCCGGCAACATTTTTACTCTGGCAAAAATTACAAAAGTTCATTCGAAAACTGAGGTTTAAAAAAGATAATGCAAAAAACTCATTAGTTAATAAGCCTCTAAATATCAATACCAGTTATAAACACCTGAAGCAGGCTTGTGAACAACAAGATATCAAAGCAACAGCGCATTATTTCTTGCTTTGGGGGCAGGCTTACTTCCAGGACTCCGCTTTATACAATTACGATAAAATTATTGATAAGTTTGGTGCAGAATTTGTAGAAGCGTCTAAAGATAAGTATGAAGATGAACTTAACCAGAAATCATTAAGCCCTTTGATTAAAAATTTACAAACCTGCCTTTACGCCGAGGACAATGCCAAATCTTTTGATTTCAACAATTTTTTTCAAATTGTGGATAGCCTTCACAATAATAGAAAATTAAAACGGCGAAAAAAACTACAGTATAATTTGCCACCCTTATATAAGAATTAACCATCTAGCTTATTACAAGCTTTGTTAATTTCAATTTATACATCCTATGGTAATAATATAGCTTGTCGCCAAGATTCATGTAATGCATCAACACGCTTTCTATTTGCGCCCATATCCCCTCTACCAACTCGAGACACAGAACGCACCTGAAGATAGTCACCATCTTTTAGCACTTCAAGATCATCGACAAAGCCAAACAGTGCACTACTGAAGGCCGCATGCAGGTAGCTTTCATTTTGAACAATAATTTCTGTTCTGGGAAAATTATTGATAATCGCCGTCATAGTGCCCACAGGATCGGGCATTCCTTGCGGCACTTCAAAAGCGGCAATCGAATGCATTTCGTTAGTAGCAAGACTGTTCACACAACGAGGCCCATCAGGACAGGCCTGTAATTGCTCATTTATCAAACCTGAATTTGTAATTGATTTTGATTGCCTTGCCATAAAAAACATCAAACTGGACAACAGGATTAACAATACTGACAGTATGATTCCTGCTCCATATGCTATTTTGATTATCATGAGAATTTAGTCCTTGTTATAGCTCCGTACTTACTTAAAACATTGAAAGTTTTAAAATAGATAAACATTTCAATCTAACGATAGCTCTGATTTATACACTGTTCAAGCATTCCCCTTTAAAACTGTAATTTTAATTGGGAGAAACAACACGATCAGAAAAAAAGGGTAACTATTTTAGAGCCAGGTGTGTAAAGCATCTAGGCAATAAGCTTTCTAGTTTTGAATTTCAATTCTGGTTCTAGGTCTAGGTCTATTTCAACTCTAACTCAGTTAATAAAGCCCGATGGTCTGACATCAATTGCCAGTCTTTGCCGGCTAATATTTGACTCTGTTTCACCTCAAAGCCTCTTAGATAAATCCTGTCCATTCTTAATAATGGAAAACGCGCAGGATAGGTTCTTGCCAAAGCGCCTTGTGCTGTTAAATGCGCTTCAGTTAACTGTAATTCCTGTTGAATATAATGATGGCATCGTAAGCGCCAATCATTAAAGTCACCTGCCAGAATCAAGGGCTCATGTGAGGGTATATTAGCTTGAATATACTCAACAATTTGCTTAATTTGTATGCGCCTTTCTTTTTCAAACAATCCCATATGTACACACAATAAATGTACATTCTCACTTGTCCTACCATGCAAAATTCCGCGCTGTGAAAACGATAGGCAGGAAATATTAATATTTTCCCATTGCAGAAAAGGTATTTCACTTAAGATAGCATTGCCATGATGGCCATGTTGATAAATAGCATTTTTACCATAAGCAAAATGCTCCCATACTGAATCCGCCAAAAATTCCATTTGGTTACTGTCCGGCCAAGACGATATTTTTTTACGGTGTTTTTCGTTCTCTCCTACAACTTCCTGTAGAAATACAACATTTGCTTTTGATTCACGTAAACATGTCCGAATTCTTTCCAGAGTAAAACGGCGATTACCCATGGAAAAACCTTTATGAATATTTAGTGTAAGAATACGGTACTTAGGCATAGGTATTAAACATCACAACTGCTTGCTTACTAAAAATACAAAATTTGATTAGAACAAGAACCTACTCTTCACTGTTTAAAGAGTTCTTCTTTTCAAACATCTGCGGATTTTTGTTCATAAATTCTTCAATCCAGCGTTCCAAAAACGAATCAACTTCCCGTGTTTTGATATAACCCCACCCCAAAAATGAAATAATCAGCGCTCCTATAGCATTGACAATGAGATCCCACATCGTATCGAGCAAACCACTTTTTTGCATATTCAGTCCAAATATTTGATCCATCGAAAACTCAACTATCTCCCAAATAGCCCCAATACCCATCGCAAACATAAAGGCAAATAAAGCAACAAAATTTGGATTCAAATCTAGATCAACATCTTCTTTTTCATTTAACACAAAGACCAATAGAAACCCTAAGATTCCTAGTAAAAATGCAGAACCACTATGTAAGATTAAATCCCACCACCAGTATATGGTGTAGTAGCTGTAAACTTCTCCAAGAAATAACGACATGAACACAAAAACAACTGCTAAGGTTTCAAAGCCATGCGGTATTCTCATAGAGAATTTCTTTCCCAACAGAATGGGCAGCATAGCAATCACTAAAATCACCAATGTTTCAACCGCCGACTGATACTGTCCCTGCCAGAACATAGAAATAGAGCCAACAACTAGGGTGGCCTTCAGAACAAACGACAGCCTCGCATGAATATAATCTGCAAAAGTAGCCGCATTAAACTTTCTATGTGATTTCCAGAACACACGTTTTTCCTGCTAAATATATTGATCAGACTAACAGCTCTATATAATTCTTAATAGCACCGCCCACCATTCACAATGGTAGAATAAGAGAATGATTAGAATCTTGCACAAGATCAACTCAAATGGATAATTTCTTATCAGCGTTTAATTTAAGCAGCGAGACGGTTTTTTTTCTTTACATTGCTGTCCCTGCTCACTTTTGTATTTAGCCTGATTCTTTTACCGATATTAATACTGACTATTCCTGAAGATTATTTTGTCGAAAAACAAAGGCACCCCATGCACTGGAACAAATCTGGATACCTATTAAGAGATGCTAGTCCTGTTGCTAAAAAACTTACTCGGTTTTATATTATTTTTTATGGGAATACTTATGTTGGTGCTGCCAGGACAGGGCATACTCACTATTCTGGCTGGATTAGTCCTGCTGGATTTTCCGGGTAAATTCCTGTTACTTCGTTGGTTGGCTCGAAAAGAAAGAATTATTAAATTCCTTAAACTGGGTTCGTAAAAAAGGCCATAAAGCGCCTTTCATAAGCTGACTAGTATTTTTCTTATGCCTGCTTTATAACTGACACAAAAAAAACCGGTATTGATCAGTTCAATACCGGTTCTTTAAGACTGTTTTTCTGCCAAGTAATTCTTACAAGCTTGTCTTAGCTGAGATTATCAACCATTGCTTTTTAAGCTGCCGATGATGTCCTCTTTCTGGCGATAGCAAACCCAGCATTATTTGACGCTGGTTTTCCATTTCTTCCGGCAAGCTGTCACCTATCTTATTAAACAGGTTAAGCTGATCTTCAAATTCTCGAATACTGTTCTCAGTGTCAATTGCCATTAGTTCTTTAAAGGTATCTTCATCATAAACCAGACCTTTCCAATTGAGATCATCGTATAAAGGCACTTCACCAAATGGCGTTTCTGCACCGGATACTCGCCCTTTAACACGGTTTACAACCCATTGCAGAACTCGCATATTCTGACCAAAACCTGGCCACAACCACTTACCATCAGCTGATTTACGGAACCAGTTTACCCGGAATATTTGTGGTAGCTGTTCAACTTTGTTTTCCATACTCAACCAGTGCGCCCAATAATCTCCCATGTTGTAGCCACAGAAAGGCAACATCGCCATAGGGTCGCGACGTATCGCGGCCTGATTGTCGGCTGCTGCAGTTGCTTCTGAGCCCAGAGTTGCAGCCATGTAAACACCATGCGCCCAATCTCGGCTTTGATAAACCAATGGGAAAGTTGTGCTCAAACGGCCACCAAAGATAAAGGCTTCAATTGGTACACCTAAGGGATTTTCCCAATCTGGGATCAACACTTGGGCATTGTGAAGCTGGAGCAGTAAAGCGTGCATTTGGATGTGCCGCAGGACTTCCACTCTCTGGCGTCCAATCATTTCCTTTCCAATCAATAAGATGCTTCAGGCGCTTCTTTCGTCATGCCTTCCCACCAGATATCCCCGTCATCCGTTAAGGCGACATTGGTGAAAATTGTATTCTGTAGTGATGGTCTCCATTGCGGACGGATTCGAGTCATAAGAAGTGCCCGGTGCTACACCAAAGTATCCTGCTTCTGGATTAATGGCATACATGCGACCATCGGCGCCTGGTTTAATCCAGGCAATATCGTCTCCGACAGTCCAGACTTTCCAGCCTTCATAACCTTCTGGAGGAATGACCATCGCCAGGTTAGTTTTTCCGCAAGCGCTCGGAAAGGCACCTGCAAGATAGGTTTTTTCGCCATCTGGTGATTCAACACCTACGATCAGCATGTGTTCTGCTAACCAACCTTCATCGCGAGCCATAACAGACGCAATGCGCAATGCTACGCATTTCTTACCCAACAAGGCATTACCGCCATAACCCGAACCAAAAGAAGCTACTTCACGACTTTCTGGGTAATGCACGATATATCGATTGTCTACATTACAAGGCCATGCCACATCTGCCTGACCTTCTGCTAATGGCGAACCAACTGAGTGCAAACATTTAATGAATGGTTTATTACCAAGAACATCCAGAACTTTCTGACCAATGCGAGCCATGATGCGCATATTGACAACCACATAAGGACTGTCAGAAATCTGTACACCAATCTGAGCAATATCTGAGCCTAGAGGCCCCATGCTGAACGGAATAACATACATGGTTCTGCCTTTCATACAGCCTTTGAATAGGCCAGCCAGCGTATTACGCATGACGCTTGGCTCCATCCAGTTATTCGTCACACCGGCATCTTCTTCTTTTTCAGAACAGATGAATGTGCGGTCTTCTACTCTGGCAACATCGCGCGGATCTGAACGACAAAGGAAGGAACCCGGACGCAAGTCTTCATTAAGTTTGATAAAAGTACCCTGATCAACTAGATCTTGGCATAATCGGTCATACTCGGCTTGCGAACCATCACACAAATAGACCTCTTCAGGCTGGCAAAGCGCTTCAATTTCCTTAATCCAATCAATAAGTTGGGTGTTCGATGTGTGCTCCTGGTAAGAGACCATATATTGCTCCAAAGTTAAGGTAGTTTTCTTACAAAAATAGCCGGAATTGGGTAAATGCCGACTAATTAATTTGGTATGTAATTTTATAATTTCCTGAGCAAGATGAGTACCGCAGAAAACTCTAAATCAGCTCTTTTTTGTAAGAAAAAGTTAAGAATTTTAAAAAAAGAGGCGATTAATTGGAAAATAAAATGTAAAAGAGATCTTTTTAGGACCCAAAAATTCCAATTTACTCACTTTTACCGAAATGTTAAATTAGGCGCCCTTTGTAGTTTTACTCCATAATTTAAAAACTCATAATTAAACATAAGGTAATACATGAGCTCTTACAAAATAGCCCTGCTCGATGGTGATGGTATCGGTCCAGAAATAATGCTCGAAGCGGTAAAAATTCTTGAACCTGGTAGCCGAACGTAATAATGTAAATTTCGAACTAAACCATGCGGCCTTTGGCGCCAATGCTTATTTTGAGACTGGCCACCCTTTCCCGGATTCAACTAAGAGCTATTTGTGACGAAGCCGATGCTATTCTGAAAGGCCCGATTGGTCTTAATCATGAAGAGTCCAAGAAAATACCTGTCGATTTGCAACCTGAGCGTGGTGCCCTGTTACCAATGCGCCGTCGCTACAACACTTATGCGAATTTTCGCCCAGTTTATTTACCCAAAGGTCTGGCTCATTTCTCACCCTTGAAACCTGAAATCATCGGTGAAGGTATCGACATCATGATTATCCGCGAACTCGTGGGCGGTTTATATTTTGGCCATAAAGAAACTGGCATTAATGAAGATGGCCGTCGTTATGTCAGTGAGACCTTGGAATATAACGAAGACCAGATCAAGCGTATTATGAAGGTTGCTTTCCAAACAGCGCAGAAACGTAAAAAAGTACTACACAATATTCACAAAAGTAATGTGCTTAAATCTTCAGTACTATGGAATGAAGTTTGTCTTGAAGTTGGACAAGATTTTCCTGACGTAGAAGTCATTAATATTCTGGTCGATGCAGCAGCGACTTATTTATGCCTGAATCCCGGCATGTTCGATGTGATGGTCATGGAAAATATGTTTGGCGACATTCTATCAGACCAAGGCGGTGGTATTTTAGGATCTCTAGGCTTAATGCCTTCTGCCTGTATAGGACCAGATAAAGCATATTACGAACCATCACATGGCTCAGCACCTGACATTGCTGGTCAAAACATAGCTAACCCCTATTCCATGATTGGTTCTGTCGCGATGATGCTTGAAATGAGCTTTAACATGGACGCTGAAGCTAAAAATTTATGGCAAGCAATGCAAAGTGTTTTTCGCTAAAGGCTTTTCTACTCCTGATCTTTCTAAGCCAGGTGGTGATGTCAAACTGGTGAGCACCAGTGATTTTGGTGACATGGTTGCTGAAGAACTCTCGGTATGCCAATTAGCTCATAATCTTGAGATGCCAACAAAACAACAGAATAAAAAAAGGGCTTCTATAGAAGCCCTTTTTTTATTCATTCATTTAGCTTTTATTCAGTTTATTCAGGCAAAGTCTCCCCGCATCCAGTGCTGCCTGCTTAGACATATAGCCTTTACGCTTCCAATCACCCATGCATCAAAGTTTGGGCCACAACCACCATCATTAGGTGTATACCAAATATCATCTTTGATAACGATCCCTATAGCACCACCGCGACGACCATCACGTAAGGGGCAAACGACTAGTTCAACTGGATCTCCGGGCTGAAAAGTAAAGCCATTCATGGTGGATCATCTGTCACCAACCCGGGAGGCGCTCCACCTTCAAAAGCCCAGACTTCTCCATCTTCAGCATTTCTTATATAAATGGCAACGTGTGGGCTGTTAAATGCCCAGCGTACCACTTCACCACTCACTACGACTTCTGTATCTCTGTCGAACATGGCAAAGCTGTGATGGGCCGACGCGATACCGACTAGAGCCAAAGCTCAATGCCGTCAGCGCAATCACAATACATTTTTTTTAATTCAATTTTCATAATGCTTCTCTTCCCCTCTTAGTTACTCTTAGTTGTTCTTAGTTATTCTTATATTTAAGAAAGTTTTCTAGCGCTCCTTAGAGCCGAGATAGCCTTAACAAGATAAATAACCCTTATATTATTAAGGGTTAAACTCTACTACACTTTCAGCAAAATGGCAGCTCCGCTTTGCAATTTATCAGCTCATTCTTCTTCTATTTTGCATTCTTAACACTTTCCAATACCTTTAAATTTCTATTAATAGCTCACGACTAGCTTCGCTTGTAGAGCATACCAAAACGGCCACTTTCATGCCCCCCTTGATGCCATAGTCATTTTCAAATGGCATGCGTACAATGCGCCCTTCCCTGTCGCTTAAAGATATTAGACAAAGATGAACCTGAAGGACTGGCAATACAATTCCAAGACTCTGTCAGTCTTACTCAGGATGTCTGCTCCAATGGTGGTTTCCCAAGGGGCATTTGCGCTCATGATCTTTACTGATCGCTATTTCCTGGCCCAGCTGGGCCCTGTGCATATGGCCGCAGCCTTAGGTGGTGGTGTCGCCTGGTTTTTTTCAATTTCCTTGTTAAATGGCATTCTCGCCTACGCTACAGCCTTAGTGGCTCAATATTTAGGCGCTCAAGAATTACATAAATGTTCCCGTGTGATTACCCAGGGCATCATTATGGCCTTGGCCTCTACCCCGTTGTTAATCCTAGTTGGCTTTGCCATGCGTAATATTTTTGCGGGCATGGGGCACGCTCCCGACCAAGTGGAGTTAGAGAAAAACCTACTACACAATTTTGATGTTTTGTAGTGTGACCATCTTGATAAAGGTTTGCTTGTCCACGTTTTTTTTCCGGTATCGGCCGAACGCGCGTTGTCATGGTGTGTGATGTATTAGGGATACTTTTAAATATTCCTCTAAGCTGGTGTTTAATATTTGGCAAAGCCGGACTGCCTACTCTTGGTATTGCTGGTGCCGCCTACGGCACTGTCATAAGCACTGTGTTTACTATTGTCATTTATCTGCTGTTCTATCTTGCTAAAGAAAACCGTGAGCTCTTTAAAATTAACTCTTCCTTTGTGTTTGACCGCGGCATAACTGGCAGATACTTACGCCTGGGCTTCCCTTCTGGCCTAGAGATGTTTCTCAATGTGGCTGCCTTCAATCTGTTCTTATTAATGTTTCAGTCGTACGGAATTGTTGAGGCGGCATCAGCAACCATTGTGTTTAATTGGGACATTCTCTCTTTTGTTCCATTACTCGGCTTGAATATTGCTGTCATGAGCATGATCGGTCGTTTCGTTGGCGCTGGAGATATGCACAAAGCCAACGAAGTAACGACTGCCGGTTATATTTTGGGAGTTGGTTATTCTTTATTTCTAGCATTAAATTTTCTGGTGTTCCGCGATGTGCTGGTGGAAATATTTATTTTTTATGAAGAAGACGCCGATGCAATTAGAAGTTTAAGTCGATACATGATGGTGGGCTTGAGTTGCTATGTACTATGTGAAGGCATGCTGCAAGTAGCAACTGGGGTTTTACGAGGAGCTGGAGACACACGCTGGGTGATGTGGGCATCGACATCTATGCATTGGGCTATGCTGGTAATTCAATTTTTGATTATTAAAGTCTTTGCTTTTGGACCACGCTTTTCATGGATAGGCTTTGTCATCATGATATTAGGATTAGCCAGCGTTTTTATTTACCGACTTGGTTCCAACCGCTGGCGTGATCCAGATAAGCTGCAGGCAGTAATGACAGAATAAATAATTTCAAAAATTTGACTCTAAGCGGCGACGTTTCTAATCCAACTATATAGTTATTAAAATGATACTTAGGTATATTCATTATTCGCTTTTTGTTTAAATTTAAAAAAATTACTAAGAAAGTAATAAAGGATGCAACTATGAGATCACTCTATAAATCTCTTTTAATAACATTAATCTCGACTTTCTCTATATTGGGTTATGCACTCGAAGAAGTTGATCCAGCTTTAGCTGAGATTACTAATTTCCTCCAATATAGCTCTAGCTTTGCCAGTGCGGGTCAACCCACTCGCGACCAATTTCAGACTATTGCTGATAACGGCTTTGAACGAGTGGTTTATATTGCATTTACTGACAATCAAAATGCGCTTTCTGATGCTGATCAGCTGGTAAAAAGCTTAGGTATGGAATATATGCATGTGCCTGTCTCTTTTGATAATCCTCTGCCCGATGATTTTTATGCCTTTGCCGATTCTATGCAGCGCAATACCGGTAAAAAAACCTTACTGCATTGTCAGGTCAATGCTCGTGCAACAGCATTCAGTTTTTTATATCGTGTAATTTATGAAGATGTTTCAATAGCTGAAGCCAAGGCCGATATGAATACGGTATGGCAACCCAATGCCGTTTGGCGGGATTTCATTTTCGAGGTTCTAGCGCAAAGTGGTAAATCGCCAGATTGTGAAGATTGCGACTGGACCCCACCTCCTCCTAGACAACAGTGAAGAGAGCAGTAAAGAGAACCGTAAAATCTTTCTATAAACTTTATAGGCAAGGAAGAAGTTTATTATCCTAGCAAATACTATGTATAAATTTACTATTACTGTCGCTACATTACTTTTACTGTTTTCTGCCAGCGTAAACGCTCAAGTACGTGTGCTCATGTCGACCAGTGAAGGTGATATTGAAATAGATCTTTATACCAATAATGCGCCAATTACAGCCGGAAATTTTCTAAGCTTAATTGACAAAAGGCACTTAGATGGAGGGGCTTTCTATCGTGTTGTGAGTTATGAAAATGATAAAGGCGCTCCATTAATCGAAGTCATCCAAGGCGGGCTTGGAGATAGATCCAATGAATTTGACAGCATTGAACATGAAACCACAGAGCAAACTGGCATCCTGCATACTGATGGCGTAATTTCTATGGCGAGAGGTGCAGTTGGTACAGCAAGTACTGAGTTTTTTATTATTTTAGGGAATCAACCCAGCCTCGACTTTGGTGGCGAAAGAAATGCTGATAATCAGGGTTTTGCTGCTTTTGGAAAAGTTGTTACTGGAATGGACGTCGTTCGAAACATCCAAAGTCTTCCTGCTGACGGGCCGAGCGACTCGGAATACACTTTAGATCAAATACTGACTCAGCCAGTTATGATCAACACAGTTCGCCGGACTAATTAATAAAAATAAGACAGCCAATATTCAGGGCTTACTTGCCAGTAAAGTTTGGCTTACGTTTTTCTATAAAGGCATTCACACCCTCCACTTTATCTTCTGAAGCAAACGCTTCTCCAAAGAGTTGGGCCTCAAGTTGCATGCCATCGTCTTGACTGAGTTCAAAGCCATCCGTCACAGATTTCTTAGCTAATCGCACAGCGAGAGGGCTGCGTTTAGTAATACTAGCCGCCATCTCCAAACATTTTTCTTTTAATTCCTCCGCTTCAACTACTTCAGCAACCAAACCCCAGTCATAGGCTTTCTGTGCCGAGTAGATATCGCCTGTTGTTACCATTAAGCGCGCTTTTGCTTTACCTATATAGCGGGATAAACGCTGAGTTCCGCCAAGACCAGGGATCAAGCCAAGACTTACTTCAGGCAAACCAAATTTTGCATTCTGACTAGCTATAATAAAATCACATGCCATAGCCAACTCCAAACCGCCGCCTAAGGCAAAGCCATTTACTGCGGCTATTACAGGTATTGGTGAATTTTCTATCAATTGGAAAACAGTCTGTCCGCGTTTAGCAAAAGCTTCACCAGCATTCTTTTCAATTGAAGCCATTTCTTTAATGTCAGCACCCGCAACAAACGCTTTTTCTCCACTACCTGTCAGAATTAAACACTGTACAGTTGCATCCAAACTTTCAAAAAAAAGTCCTAGCTCATTTATCACCTTAGCATTCAAAGCATTGAGCGCATTGGGTCGAGAAATGCTCAAAATACCAATATTATCTTTAACCTCAAATTCTAAGGTTTCAAAATTCATTTTATATTCTCGGGAGAAAAGTTTAAGGCATCGATTATAAGTAGCTGGCAATACAGCATCATTCGAATATACAAAAAAATTTTATTTTTAACTACGCATAGAATTCTTTTATTGCAGCAATCGTGGTCTGGATATCCTCACGACTAATATCCAAATGGCAAACCAGTCTTGCCGTATAGCGTGCATCAATCAAAATATTTTTTTGCTCTAAATGCTTAGACAACGCAGTAAAATCACCTTCACTGGATTTCAGAAAAACCATATTGGTATGCAAATATTCCAGGTCAACTTCTAATTGTGGAATATTCGTTAATTCTTGCCCAAGCATGGCTGCGTTTTCATGATCTTCTTCTAATCTCTGAACATTGTTCTCTAAAACATAAATCCCTGCTGCGGCAATAATGCCAGCTTGACGCATTCCTCCGCCCAGCATTTTGCGCCAACGATGCGCTTCTTCAATTAAGTCTTTGCTACCACATAATACCGAGCCAACTGGTGCACCTAAGCCCTTGGAAAGGCAAATAGATACTGAGTCAAAATACTTAACAATTTCCTTAACATCAATACCAAGTTTAACGGCTGCATTGTAAACACGAGCGCCATCAAGATGATTTAATAAACCATGATCACTTGCTAGATTAGTGGCTGCTTCTATGTAATCTAGAGGCAGTATTTTTCCTCCAGTTGTATTCTCAAGACACAATAATCGCGACTTGGCAAAGTGGATATCATCAGGTTTTATAGACGCCAATATATTTTCAAGAGATATACTGCCATCTGCCTCATTATTAATCGGCTGCGGTTGGATGCTGCCTAATACAGCTGCACCTCCACCTTCATATTTATACGTATGCGCGGTTTGCCCAACCAGGTATTCATCACCGCGCTGACAATGGCACATAAGTGCAATTAAATTTGTTTGTGTGCCACTGGCGGCAAATATAGCGGCTTCCATACCCGTCTGCTCTGCTGCTAATGCTTCTAATTGTTTAACAGTAGGATCATCCCCCCAAACATCATCCCCTACTTCAGCCTTAGCCATAACTTCGCGCATTTCCTGAGTAGGTCGGGTTACTGTATCGCTTCGTAAATCGATCATTTTGAATAGCTCTTTTTGATATTTAATATTTTTGTTTTATTCGCGAGAACAAACTTTAGTTCTCTCACATTTTAGCATCTAATTTTTTTAATTTTATTCGTGAGAGCGAACTACATCTTGCATCTCACTTACCAAACGCATAACAAAATCATACTTTCTTAATGCTTCTTTCTTTTGGCCTATCTTCAACATTTTAACGATTAATAATTTTGCTTTCAGCAGAAGCAAAAAAAACACTCAAAGAGGAAGCATACAATAAAGCTTGAGACCGACCGAGTAGATTTTTAACGAAATATGGAGGCAAAAGATTAATCGCCATTATTTTTAGCATGCAACAAAGTGTTGACCATACGAAGCGTTGCAATCACCGCCGCATAAACTTGATTCGCATTAACCCCACGAGTTCTTAATTTTCGCCCTCGTGCACCTTCACTATCCCAGGTAATGGTACATTCTGTTAGAGCTCCTACCTTACCTCCCTTAGGAATTCGAACAGCATAATCGAGCAGCTCAGGCAGCTGGAAATCTACTTCTTCCATTATTTTTTGCAAAGCATCCATGAAAGCTGAAAAACCTCCGTTGCCATGCCCTGTACCTTCGTAATCAGCGCCATTAATATTTAAAGACAATTTCACTTCTGACTTATCTCCAAATACACTGTTGATCTGACAATCTTGCAATCGAATATGATGATAATCACTACTTTCGAGAACGTCAGCAATAATAAAAGGAAGATCATCAGCAGTAATGACTTCTTTTGAATCGCCAAGTTTTACCACTCTTTCTAAAACTTTTTTCAGATTTTCCGGCGATAATGAAATACCTAAATCTTCAATATTTTTTAGCACTGAAGCCTTACCACTAAGTTTACCCAAAGCATAAGTGCGGCTACGATCAAAACGTTCTGGACTAAGTTGTGTTTCGTACAGCCCCCCTTTGACATCGCCGTCTGCATGAATGCCAGATGTTTGAGTAAAAACATCTTCCCCAATAATAGGCATATTGGCTGAAATCCACTTTCCTGAAAATCGCTCTACCAATTTGCTCACATCAGCTAAGTGCGTTTCATCAATGGACGTGTTAATTCCCATCTTGTCTTTTAATACAACAGCTAACTCAGCCAGCGAAACATTCCCCGCTCTTTCTCCCAAACAATTGACCGTACAGTGTAAATTGCGAATACCGGTTGTAACCGCCGCCATACAGTTTGCCACAGCCAAGCCGTAGTCATTATGCGGATGGAAATCAAACAATTGATCAGGAAAGGCTGCCTGCATATCTGTTAAGGCTTCAGTGACTTCAGCCGGGCTCATAACGCCTAAAGTATCTGGCAACATGAAATGCTCAATACCACTGTCTTTTATTAACGACATCAATCCAAACACATAATCCTTATTGTCTTTATAACCGTTTGACCAATCTTCCAGATAAGCATTCACCTTAATGCCTCTTTCTTTGGCGTAAGCAACAGTCTTCTTAATATCATCGGCATGCTGCTCTAAGGTTTTGCCGAGCTGATTAGTACAATGATTTTCACTACCTTTGGTTAATAGATTCAGCACACGGCCGCCACAATCAAGTATCCAGTCTATGCTCAGCTTATAGTCGACAAAGCCTAGAACTTCTACCTTTTCTAGATATCCATGTTGCGCCGCCCACTCATTAATACTGCGCACAGCATCTTTTTCGCCTTCCGACACTCGTGCTGAAGCAACTTCAATGCGATCCACTTTAAGAGATTCCAACAAAGCCTGCGCAATATTAAGCTTTTCCCCAGCCGAAAAAGACACACCCTGAGTCTGCTCTCCATCTCTCAGCGTGGTGTCCATTAATGCAACATTGTCCGGTAACTTACTCATAATCTAAACCCTAAAATGCAAAAACCCGCCTGGAGGCGGGTTTTTAAAATCGTTAGCACATGCAAACAGATTCAACCCACCTTCTGGTGTCGAATAATAATGATTTTGCTAATCAATGTTGTGCTCATAGGGGGCGATAATCGTGAATAACACATTAAAAGTCAAGTATTGCTAATTTTTCGCAGATTAAAAAAGTTTCCAGCCAGAACTATCAGCATTTATTTTCTTTCAAGTAATTTTTCTAAAGTCACAAGATAATTGATAAAGGCTTTTTGCCCTTTTTTTGTTATACAAACGAAGGTCTTGGGTTTGCGATCGACAAAGGTTTTGTTTACATCAATATAACCTGCATCTTGCAAACGTCTGATATGAACACTGAGGTTACCATCAGTAACATCCAAGGCATCACGTAAAGTAGTAAAACTTGCACCTTCAATGCCATTCAAATAAGCCATAATCGCTAATCTGGCTTGTGGATGAATAAGCTCGTCAAGTGGTCCTAATGCAATCTTTGGCATCAATCAGGCCCTATTGCCTAAACGAGCAATCGCTATACCTGGCCCAGCCATCAAAGATAAGTATGCTAATGAGTAAATAAGACCTACGTAGATATAACTATCAAGCAAGGCCACTAGAATCGCTGTCAGCCACCAACCTAGCGCTATCCACCGTAGCCATCCCAAATTAATGATGGCTGCTGTCGCAAAAAAAGCTAGACCCGTCATTGCCGGCGCCACAATTGCCAGACTATATAAAACCTCTTGATTCCCTGACACTGCTAGAATAAGCAACAAGCACATGGTTAAGCAAAAGCCAATCCAGATAGATGCGTATGTGCGAGCGCCTGAATTAACCGCTCCTCGTGTTTGTAAATACGCTAAAATTATTGAGCCACATATCCCTATACCTAATGCAACAAACCAAACAACAATCGACCCCGCATCGGCTGCTACACCTAAGAAACTTGATCGAATAAAAATATAAAGTTGCGGAAGAGCCAGAACGACCCCCCATAAAATCAAAAACCGGCCATCCAGCGCAGCCGAGTTTTGAGCTTCAAGCATCATTTTTTTAATTATGGCTAAATCTTGTTGAGCACTTGATAACTGTTCAACGCTTTGCCCTGTTAATTCTTCGTTCATGACAAGATCCTTTTCTAAATAATAAAATTAACTTCCAGCTAAACTATGCTGCTTGTCTAGCAGATTTAGATTGTTTATATAGACGAGTTGTTCTGATTAAAAATTTAATCCACAACACTATAAAAAACAACATGACCAGCATTTGTATCATCCCAAAAAGCCTGCCGTCAGATCCAAAAAATGGGGAAAACTCTCTTAATACTGCCACTCTTAGGAAAGCTTCATTAATTAAGCCGCCATAAAGCATGTAATAACTCCACAGCATGCAGCTTAAATGCGTATTCGCCCAGCCAGCACTACCTTGTCGTGGTGCTGCATACCACCCAAGTGACAGAGCAGCTAAGGTTCCGACCGCCATCCAGTGGAATACATTAAATTGCCCTTCTGGATAAATAAGTAAGGCAGATAAATTGGTGACAGCCATGACATAAATATACCAATGCCCCCACTTCTTATGATCTACCGACCCCTTTATAGCGAATAGTGCTACTCCACCTGCAATCATGGCAAAAATACACGTTAAGGTGTGTAACCAACCAATAATCGAAATATTTAACATCTTAGTCTCCTTGTTTTTGACTAAAACTTTGGCCTTGCAACTTCTTAAAGTACTTTGTTAAATAAAGTACTTTCAAAATTATATTAAGTCAAGCTATTTAATAAAACTATAAGCATTACTTTTAATGCTTTTGCTGAATACTAGGTGCCGTCAAACTAAAACTTATCATTGCAAATACAGTACAATGCCGACCTCATGACAGAAAGTAATGAAACAATAATAGTTAAAGATGCCGCCTTGTGGCGCAGATTAGCCGCAATGGTTTATGACAGTATTGTTATTATTGCCATCTGGATGGTCGTGGGTTTTATTGTGCTCTCGGCGTTTGGAATTGATCAGGCGCAGATTGTTGAAAATGACCATGTGGTGATGGATCCTTACTATCGAATTACGCTTTTCTCTTCTATGTTATTAAGCGCTTATCTGTTTTTCGCTTGGTTTTGGACTCACAGTGGCCAAACACTAGGAATGCAGGCTTGGAAGATACGTGTACAAAATTCAGATGCTTCAGCTATTTCTTATAAACAAAGTTTGATTCGTTGTATCACGGCACCTTTTTCATTTGTACTTTTTGGTGCAGGGTATTTTTATTTGTTTTTTAATACAGAAAAACTAACTTTGCCGGATCTTTTGTCACGCTCTATTGTGGTTTTAGATTCTTGGGATAAAAAGACCCAATAATTTAATCGAATTAACTATGCGGCTTTCTTAAGTAAATACACTCCCAGTAGCCCGCTCAATAGGATAGGCGTCAATACGGCAAGAAAAGGGTTTAATTGATAGACCAAACCAATCGTTGAGAAAAGCTCCTGCAAGATAATAAATAAAAGTCCAAAGCTCACTGCAGTAAATACTCTAGATCCCATTGTTGCTTCACGTAGGGGGCCAAAAATAAATGAAATTGCTACCAATACTAAAACAGCCGTTGTGAGTGGTTGCAGTGCTTTTTCCCAAAAATTCATTAAATAAGCATTAGCATCCTGACCCTGCTCACTAAATCGACGCGCATAGAAGTACAAGTCTGAAATGGCCAAAGAGTCTGAGTCTACAATCATTAACTGCAAAATTTCTGGAGAAAGATCCACATCCCAGCCTAATTCTGCCAATACTGTTAATTCAGTTTGCAGTCCCTCATCAGTTTGCGTAAATAATGTTCTGCGAACGTTTTCAAGAACCCAATTGTCATTTTCATAACGCGCACTTTCGGCAATAATATTTTCGTTTAATTTTTGCTCTTCATTAAAACTATAAATGCTGACACCATGCAACACGCCACCAGGCTCTATGGCATTAAAATGCAAAAATTCATTACCGTCACGCTGCCAATTTCCAAAATTTGACAGCACGACTTCATCACTGTTGGCTACTGTTTTATTTACCTCGGCCCGTAAGTCCAATGGTGGTGTTATATATTCACCTAGAATCAAGCCTAGCAGCATGACAAGCATTGCCGGCTTCATTACTGCCCATACAATCCTTTCAGTTTTAACCCCAGCAGCCTGCATCACAACTAACTCATTACTGGAAGCCAGCACGCTCAAACCAATTAAAGCCCCCATTAAGGCCGTCATAGGCAAGAGGTCATAGACATGTCTGGGGAAAGTCAGTAAAACATACTGCAAAGCATCTGCCGTTTGGTAACGCTCATTAGTACCGCCCAACTCATCAAAAATTGTAAATAGAAAGTCCAAGCCTGCCAGTACAAGAAGTACCAACAACATTGCCATTAACACCGAGTTACGGATATAAGCGTCAAATTTTTGCATGAGATTTCGACCGCCGCAGTGTAATAAGTTCAGGCAGTTTTTCTTGAAACATTAATATGCCTAAGATAAGAAATAAAACATGTACCCACCATAATCCAATTGCTGCCGGTAGAACTCCATCTGCTATCCAGTCTCTACTGGCCAGTAACAATGCAAAATAAATTATATATAGCAAGACCGCAGGAGCTAATTTGGCAAAGCGTCCCTGACGTGGATTCACTTTACTTAAAGGTATAGCCAGCAAACATAAAATCGGAATGATGATGATGAGTGAAAGTCGCCATTGTAATTCCGCAATTGTCGAGCTGTTTGGTGCAGCGAAAAGATCTGTCGTACTTAAAGCCTGCTCTTCCAGATCTAAATCAATACTGATTTCTCTCTGAGTAATGCGTATGGCAAGTTCACCAAAATTAGTTAATGAGAAAAAGCTTCCTGTTGCCATGCCCTCACTCAGAGACCCATCAGCAAAAAGCACCAGCCTCTCTTGGGCTTCCTCTTGTTGCAGTTCATCTTCTGCACCTTCGACTTGAATCAAACTTGCAGAATCAGCAACGATTAACCTATCCGCTTCAGTTTCATGCATGAAGACATTTTCTATTTCAGTGCCTTCAATACTCTCGGCGTAAGTTGTCCGGGCACCATTAGATATGTCCTGAAAAATCCCCGGCACCATCACATCAAATTCATTGAGATCTTTTTGTTGTTCCAACAAAGTTTCACTGTTCATTAACCCCCAAGGTGTTAATGAAAGACTAAGGTAGGCAATCAAAACGGCAATCACAGAAGCACTGAGTAATGTATAAGCCAGCAAGCGTAGTTTGCTCAGGCCAGATGCAATCAGCACCGTCATTTCATTATCAGCATACATCCGGCCATAGGCCAACAATACGGCTAATAGCAAAGCTAAGGGCAAAATTAATTGAACAAATTCAGGTAATCGATAAGACATCAGCAAAAGTAAGACCGATGGATCAATATTTCCTTCAGTAGCATCACCTAAATAATTCAGCAAGCGAATCAAAACAGCAACTGCCAGCAAGACAAAGGTCAATGCCAAAGTTAGCAGCAAAATTTGTTTGGTAAGGTAACGAGCTATAATCATGATCAGATTCTATTGTATACGGTATTAGACAGCTACTTTTACGTTTTACAACAATACAGGTAGATTTTTTTTATCTAAATCTCTACATTTACTCATCTACTTTGCTTTCTCCTGACGAATACAAAGACAGCATTTAAAATAAGCGCGAATAAAAGGAATAACATGCAATTTTCAACAAAAACTACCGTACTCAGCAATACTCCAACATCCTGTTTAATTCTTGGTGTATATCTAAATGGCAACATGCCTGAAGCTACCGCTACTGTCGACAAAGCCTCTGGTAAAGCAATTTCTAAAGTCATTAAAGCCGGCGACATAAGCGGCAAAGCCATGGAAACCTTGCTTTTGCATAATGTTGACGGCATAAAAGCTAAGCGCATCCTGTTATTAGGTTGCGGCAAGAAAAGTGATCTGACAATAAAAAGATTCACCGAGATTTTACGTTTAGCAGTCATGCAGCTAAATCGATATTCGCTAGAAGATGCTGTAATGGGTTTAAGTAGCCTGCCAATTGAAAAAACCAGTATTGAGCGAAAAGCTATTCAGGTTGCGAAAATATTCACTCATGCAGAATATCGCTATAAAGAAACTGTTTCTAAAGCAAAGCCTCCCCAAAAAGTAAAACGTCTGGCTCTTGCATGTACTACCAGTGAGCGATCCCAGGCAAAAAAAGGGCTGGATATAGGTTCTGCTATCGGAATAGGTATGAACACTGCGCGCAATTTGGGCAACCTGCCTGCCAATATATGCACCCCTAGCTATTTAGGAGACCATGCTCAAGCTTTAGCTAAAAAACATAAACTTCTAAAAACTAAAGTACTGTCAGAGGCCCAGATGAAACGCCTAGGTATGCACTCCCTGCTGTCTGTCGGCAATGGTAGCGATCAACCTTCTGTCTTGATTGTCATGGAGTATCAGGGTGGCAGCGCCAACACCAAACCCAATGTGATTGTAGGCAAAGGTATTACCTTTGATACCGGAGGCATAAGTTTAAAAGCTGGTGCTGGCATGGATGAAATGAAATTTGATATGTGTGGTGCCGCTAGTGTGCTTGGCACCATGCACGCTTTATGTGAACTGAAACCAAAAATTAATGTGGTTGCTATCGTCGCTAGTGCAGAAAATATGCCTAGCGGCCGAGCTACCAAGCCCGGTGATGTAATTACCAGCATGTCTGGTCAAACCATTGAAGTGTTAAACACTGATGCTGAAGGTCGTCTGGTGTTATGTGATGCACTGACATATGCCAAACGCTTTAAACCAAAAACGGTTATCGATATCGCCACCTTAACCGGGGCTTGTGTAGCAACCTTTGGTAATGTGATGACTGGCCTATTAAGTAATGATGATGATTTAGCTGACAAACTTTATCAATGCGGCCTGGATTCACTTGACCCTGCCTGGCGCCTGCCTTTATGGGATGAGTATCAAAGTTTAATCGACAGTAACTTTGCCGATATCGCCAATATTGGTGGCCCTAGAGCCGGAACCATAACCGCTGGCTGTTTTCTTGCTCGATTCACCAAAGACTACAAATGGGCACATCTTGATATAGCCGGCACTGCATGGGATCAAGGCAAGCAAAAAGGCGCAACTGGCAGACCGGTGCCCTTATTAATGGAATATTTGCTAAACGCCTGATGCCGAAGGTTAACTTTTATTTACTGAAGCAAGGTCAAAGCACTGAGCAATATGTTTTGGCTTGCCGTCTTTGTGAAAAAATACTTTCGCAAAACCTGAAAGCCTATATTCATACAGATTCTGAAGAACAAGCTAATTACCTTGATGACTTACTCTGGAGTTATCGGCCGGAAAGCTTTCTGCCGCATTGTGTCATTGATACGGAACTTGATGAAGATGTCAGCATAGTGATTAGCTATGCTGAAAAATATCAACAAGGTTTCGATGTGCTTATAAATTTAAGTCAGGGCATTCCTACATTTCATGCTGAATTTTCCCGCATTGTCGAAATCATTCCTGACAGTGAAGACGATAAAGCTAAGGGTCGTGAACGCTGGAAGTATTACAAAGAAGCAGCCTATGACCTAGATACGCATGATGTTTAGTCAAAATTTATTTGACTAAGGCAGCCGTCCCACCTACACTTCCGCGCTTTTTGACGAAACCAATACTATGAAACGATTTAAAGTCTGTTCTCTCGGCCTCTCTATTTTTTTAATTAGCAGTCAAACTGCTCTAGCCACTAACGGTTATTTCACTCATGGCCTTGGCGTCAAAAATAAAGGCATGGCGGGTGCTGGCACTGCATTACCCAGTGAAGCCATCGCGACTTCTATCAATCCAGCTGCCACTATAATAATGGCCGATCATTTTGAGTTTGGTCTAGGTTTATTTTCACCGAGGCGCTCATATACAGCCTCTACTAGTCAGGCAAACGGTCAAGGCGGCGCATTTACCATTGCCCCTGGGACAGTTAAAAGTGAAAGCAACTACTTTTTAATCCCCTATATTGCCCGGACATGGAGCTATAAAGAAAATTCAGCTTTGGGCATTTCATTCTATGGCCGCGGCGGGATGAACACCAACTACCAAACAGGTTCTGCCATATTTGATCCAGACGGCATTGGTCCGGCTCCTGTTTCAACGCTATCAGGCTCTTATGGTAATGGAGATGCTGGTGTAGATCTTACCCAAGCTTTTTTGGATCTTTCCTATGGTCAAACAAACGGTAAACTTAGTTGGGGTGCTGCTCTTGTACTCAGTGCACAAGCCTTTGAAGCAAAAGGTTTTGGCAGTTTTGCACCTTATACACAAACTTTCGCTGCTTCTGGCGGAACTGTGTTGCCGACGAACCTAACTAATAACGACCGGGATTATAGCTATGGCGCAGGGCTCAAGCTTGGCTTCATATGGGAAGCCACTGATGCCGTTAATTTAGCACTGAGCTATCAAAGTAAAATATTCATGTCAGAGTTTGATGATTACAGTGATCTTTTTGCTGAACAGGGAGACTTTGATATCCCTTCAAGTATCAGGGCAGGAATAAGCTTTAAGCTTTCTCCTGTTAAGTCACTGCACTACGACATTGAGCATACCAGTTTTAGTTCTGTTAATTCAGTAGGCAATCCTATCCAGCCCATTTTTTCTTGCCCTACTGTCGGTGGGACTTCACTAAACTCCTGCCTTGGTGGCAACTCTGGAGCTGGCTTTGGATGGAAGAATATGACCACTCATAAAATTGGCTATGAATGGCAGTTTAGTAATCTGGCAGATTGGACTTTTCGCACTGGCTATAGCTATGGCGATCAACCTGTCCAAACAGATCAGGTTTTATTCAATATGATGGCGCCAGGCGTAATCGAGCAACATTTGACTGCCGGATTTACGCATCGCGTCAGCAGTGGCAGAGAATATAGCTTATCTATAATGTATGCGCCTAAAAACACCATACAGGGACCAAACAGTTTTGACCCGACTCAGTCTATAGAATTAGACATGCACCAATTTGAAATTGAATTTGGCTACAGCTGGTAATTAACGTTTAGCCAGCCTTACTTATTCAGCCGGCGCTTCAAAAACCGGGGGGATAGTATTACCTTGATGGCAGGTGGAGCATTGAGCTCTTTCAATTTCATCTGCTGGCTTTTCAAGCGCTTCCGGAGTTAAAGCCTGATTAAACTGAAATAAATTCTGCATCATTACCCTAGTGATTAATTTTGGTAGTTTTGAATCTGAGGCAAAATCATTTCTCGGATCATCTCGACCATAGGCTTCATGACAGTGATCACAACCAACATCAAGCGCCTCTTCCCAGCTATTCATAATACCAATCAGTCGTTCCTCACCAATGTCTTCAGGAAGAAGCTGTAGATTAGTGAATTCCATTTCCTCACTTTCTTGACCAACACTCGGTCGAATAACAAGCATGAAGGCAGTGAAGAAAGTCATTGTGCAAATCGCAAAACTTGTTAACCACTTATTTGAATATTTCTTTGAATATTTCATTTTTATTCTCCAGTTAAGCTTAGCTCATACTATCTTACCTTTTAGCAGAGAAGCGAGATATTAATTCAATCAAGAGTTCAAAGGCTTTTATCTAATGAAAGGAACGCCCACTTTAGGGCTAAAGCAGGCATCCCCTACAGATAAAAATTTAACTATTATTTAGGCATTAATTATTTAGCCTACTGAGCCGCTGGAGTTGGAAACGGTGGAGGCTGGACATTTAGTTCGCCGGCTTCTTCTAATAATCTCAATGCTTCGATTACAGCCCCCTCTAGTTGAGGGTCTTCGCCATTACTTAATGATTGAGCATCTTGGTAAATTTCTATGTCAGGCGTTACTCCTTTATTCTCAGCGACCCATTCATTATTAAATGGATCAAAGACAGCATTGTCGGGCGCAGTTAACGCACCACCATCGATCAAGCTGAAGTGTACTGAAGATTTTACAAGTCCGCCCCAGGAACGTTTGCCAATAAGAGGACCTATTTGTTGCCGCTGAAAAATCCAAGGAAAGAAGTCTCCTCCTGACATCGCCATTTCATTAATTAACATTACCTTAGGGCCGAGTATGCCGGCTGGCAATCTGATTGGCGCTCCATTAGGGACTTCATTGGTTAAACTGACTCTTAAACTTCTTGTCATTAAGTCGACCATATAATCATCTAATGAACCACCACTGTTAAATCTATCATCTATTACAGCGCCAGCTTTATCCTGTTGCGCAAAAAAGTAGCGGTTGAAAGAGACATAGCCGTTAGTGGCAGTATTTGGTACCCAAACATAGCCTAATTTTCCATCAGAGAGCTCATCAACCATGCGCCTATTATCTTCGACCCAGGTGCGTTGTCTTAAGGAGCTTTCACTACTTATTGGAACGACAGTTTCTTGCCAAGCATTATCAAAATTCGGCGAATCATTAATATGTAAAACTGTTTGTTGATCCGCAGTCCCTTCTAGTAAAGCATAGGGGTTTTCATCCGCACTCAATTCTCTGCCGTTGATGCCTACTAAATAATAACCTTCTTGAATATCTAGCCCTGGTTGATCAAGAGGGCCAGTAAGTCCAGGATTCCAGCTTTCTGAGGTATATATGCGAGCAATCCTCCAGCGATTTCTTTCGGCAACTAGATCGGCACCTAGTAAGCCAGTATTGGCTGGCTCAGTTGCAGGGTAATCTCCACCGAAAACAAAACTATGACCTACTGATAACTCGCCATTAACTTGGTCTAAAATATAGGTCAAGTCAGAACGATGTTTAATAAAAGGAACGAGAGGAGAATAACGACGATAGACGTCATTCCAATCACGGCCATGCATATTTGGGTCATAAAAATAATCTCTTTCATAACGCCAAGCTTCTTCAAACATTTGTTTCCATTCGTCCGTTCTATTTAGCCTCATTGTTAGGCTAAGGTTTATGTTCGCAGCATTATTTGCATTTTCTCCGGTGTAGCCTGCTTGAAATTCTGTATCAAGAACTTGCCAGTTATTTCCATTTTTAACTAATAGTTTTTTTCCATTAGCTGAAACAGAAACATTACTTACGCCTTGAACGAATGATTGAGCTGCTCTTTCTTCCATATTGAACTTTAATAGACTGATTGCTCCGTTATTCCCTTCAAAGAAATTTGCACCCGATTCAGGCTCAATTTCTCCTATAAAAACAGTGCCAGGGGGCCCACTAACAGTCATTGTATAATTACGTCCAGGAAGAGGCAGTGCCAATGTCCTACGTTCAATTCCGGCAATATCAATGGTGACTGAAACCTCTGTGGCTTCTGCTTCATCCTCATCGGTAGAGTCTATATCTAGTGCTTCTTCATCACTTAGCGGTTTGAAAGGAGAATCAGCGGCCTCAGCAAGGTTGATTACATAGGCGGAATAGATAGGCTGGGATGTCATGGCACTAGTACTAGCCCAGCTAGAACCTAGAGCAAAGTCTGTGCTGGCAAGAAAGTATAAGTGTTTGCCATTGCTGTCCCAAGATGGCGCAAAAGCATCAGCAAAGGCATTGGTCAAAGGGCTCACTTCATTATTTTCTCGCGACCAGACAATAATACGTTTAAAGCTGTTACTTCCAGCTTTCGAATAAGCCAACCAATTTGAGTCAGGTGACCAGGTCAAACCATTAAAGCCTCTCTCTATATTTGTGCCCCCAACATCAACTGTCATGATTTCATTGCTGCCTAGATCCAGCACTCGAATTCGAACATCATCATCAACAAATGCTATTAATTGACCGTCTGGTGACCAAGTTGGTTCCCAAGCCATTTTTGACTCACCAATAGAAATAGTTTCAAGATCTGAACTTCCATCTTGGCTAGCGATCATCAGTTGATAGAACTCGCCATTGTTATCAGAAAACCAGGCTATTTTGTCGCCTTGGGGAGACCACAAAGGAGCGCGGTCAGCGGCCCCAGAGCTTTGGGTGATATTGCGTGTATCACCATTTTCTATAGGAACAGTAAATATTTCTCCGCGAGCAGACATGATAGCTCTTTGTCCGGTAGGAGATAATGAGGCAGATCCAGCATTAGCGCTAACATCCTCCCATCTAGTTTCAGCCCATGGAAAATCACCAATAACATCAATTTCTAATTGAGCAATTTCATTAGAAGCTGGGTCTAGGGTGTAAAGATATCCATCGTGTTCGAAAGTCAGTAATTGCCCATTACCAGAGAGTTGTTTTATATCACTGTCTGAAAATTCTGTTAGCTGTGTAAGTGAGCCAGTGTTTGTCGCATAAGACCAGATATTAGAGGTCCAATCGCGATCGGATAGAAAATAAATGTTATCTCCGATCCACACAGGTTCTATATCTATTGATCCATCGTTAGGTAACTGGATTTCAGAATTATTATCTAAATCTAGAATAACTAAGGGGGTATTTTGGCCGCCTCTATAAGCGCGCCATTCGACATCACGCCGTGTCATTCTATCTAGGATTATTTGCTCGCCATCTGTTGAGAAAGAACCGTTATTTCCCCATTGTTCAGATAATAAACTTGGAGCACCACCATCCACAGAAACTGTCCAAAGTCGATTAATTGCTAAAGGCGCTGTTTCACGACTAGAAGCATATAAAACCCTTTTACTATCAGGAGTCCAGCCGTGTGTAGTAACAGGGGAGGGATGCCAGGTGAGCCTAGTGACGGGCCCTCCATCCACTGCAACGGTATACACACTAGCAGTACCAGAACGGTTCGACGTAAACGCAATAGTTTGTCCATCTGGCGAGAATTGGGGGTCACTCTCAACTGCAGCTGTACTGGTAATTCGCACTGCTTGTGTTTGCCCAAGCTCAGTCACCCAAAGATCTCCACCATAAACAAAGGCAATATGAGTGTCACTGATAGAAGGTTGCCTGAGTAAGCGTGTACCTTGAGCATTAGCCGATACAGCTAGCAAAACCCCACAAAGAAATAGTATGAATTTACATCGGTTATTTTTAAAAAAGCCATTAGAAAAGCTATTAAAAATACCTAGGAAACATAAGTTTTTTATAATTCTTGTCATAAACACGCCCGCCAGATAAGTAAATTTTTTATTTTCAGTGCTGCTATTGTTGTAAGTCATTATTAAACTGATGATGTAGCTTTACAAGTTTATCTCGAATCTTGCATAAAGTATCAGCGTGGAAAATTTCCAGCTAAGCAAGAACTATAGATCCATCAGACAAGCTTACTCTAGTATAAGCATCTAGTTATTAGCGGCCATACATTCATTGATCAAATCACCAACTTGCATAAACTCCGCTTGTCGAGGAGAGCTATTACGCCACATTAAGCCGATGGAACGCTGAACTTTTTTATCAACAAAGGGATGAGTTTCTACAGTCGTCCCTCGCAATATTTTAGCGTCCACGGCCATTTTAGGCAGGATACTGATTCCAATGTCATTTGCCACCATTTGGATAACCGTATTCAAACTGGTCGCATAATAAGGCACCTTAATATCACTATTGATTAATTCACAGGCTTCCAACACGTGATCGCGCAGGCAGTGCCCCTCTTCTAGCAACAATAGATCAGTATTTTTTAGCGCCTTGGTTGTTAACTTTTGATTGCGAGAATAATCACTACCTTTATTACAGGCCAGTAAGAGCTCATCATAGAATAAATGCTTATTAGTGACGCCCTCGGCGGGATATGGCAGTGCTAAAAGCAATAGATCCAACTGTCCTGTACTTAGATCATTGAGAAGATTGCCGCTTTGGTCTTCGCGAATATAAAGCTTAAATTTAGGGTGGCGCTGCCTGAGTGCTTTTAAGATATCAGGCAATAAAAAGGGAGCAATTGTTGGGATAACGCCCAAGCGCATTTCGGTTGAAAAAGGCTCATGGGCAGATTCTGCTACGGCCACCAAATCATCCGCTTCGGTCAGAATAGAGGCTGCCCTTTCTCTGACCTCACGGCCAATAGCGGTCAGGCTGACCTGCTTTTGACTGCGATCTATTAAAGTGACGCCTAAACTTTGTTCGAGCTCACTGATACCCGCACTAAGAGTTGATTGCGAAACAAAACATGACTTGGCTGCCTGACTGAAATGTTTAAGCTCAGCCACAGCGCATAAGTATTTTAACTGTTTTAAAGTAGGAGGGTTTGCCATCGCTAAAATCGATTAGTAATTATAATTTTATCCATTGGACAGATAATAAACTCCTCATGCATAATCAATCAAGTTCTTGGATTTAACCATTAACTAAGCATGGAGAATTTAACTCCATTGCCTTAAACCAACTGAAACTAAACTTTCAAAACAATAGAGGACAAACCTATGTCACTAAAAGGAAGTAAAACAGAACAAAACTTGAAAGATGCCTTCGCTGGGGAATCTCAAGCCAATCGTCGCTATCTTTATTTCGCCTCTAAAGCCGATGTTGAAGGCTACAATGATGTTGCTGCGGTATTCCGTTCAACTGCTGAAGGTGAAACTGGCCACGCTCACGGCCATTTGGAATATTTGGAAGAAGTGGGCGATCCTGCTACTGGACTTCCAATAGGCGGTACTTCAGACAATCTTAAAGCATCCATCGCTGGTGAAACACATGAATACACTGACATGTATCCTGGCATGGCAAAGTCTGCTCGTGATGAAGGGCATGATGAAATTGCTGACTGGTTCGAAACTTTGGCAAAAGCTGAAAGAAGCCATGCGAATCGTTTCCAAAAAGCGTTAGACAACTTAGACGCTTAATATATTTACTGATTGTTGAGAGCCTTCTGGCTCTCATCATTCAGTACTTTAAAACCATCTAACTATTATCTAACATTTCACTGTAGGTCTTGCACATGAGCGATTCAATCATTGCTAAGGACGCTAGGAAAGAAGGCAGTCTGGAAGCACCAACTCGACACCCTATTGATTGGAAGTCCGAAAGCTTTTGGGACACAGAAAATCTCAACCAAGAACTTGAACGAGTCTTTGACATTTGTCATGGCTGTCGACGTTGTGTAAGTTTATGTAATGCTTTTCCTACCCTATTTGATTTAGTCGATGAATCAGAGACCTTTGAAGTCGATGGGGTCGATAAAGCAGATTATAAAAAAGTAGTCGACCAATGTTATATGTGTGACATGTGTTACATGGCTAAATGCCCCTATGTTCCTCCTCATGAATGGAATGTAGATTTCCCACATTTGATGCTTCGTGCCAAGGCAGTAGAATTTAAAAAAGAAGGCACTTCATTTAGAAATAAAATACTTTCAGATACAAATCGTGTCGGCAAAATGGCAAGCATTCCTTTAGTCGATGTTACTGTTAATGCACTTAACGCTAACAAGGCATTTCGCAAGGTGCTTGAAAAAACAGCCGGTGTTCATCATGCAGCACCCGTACCTAAATACCATGCCAACACCCTACGCAAACGAGTTAAGAAGATGGGGCAGCCAATAGACAGTAAAGCTATTGGACGAACTAAAGGCAAGGTCGCTTTGTATGCTACTTGTTACGGAAATTACAATAGCCCAGAACTTGGCGAAGATATATTCAAAGTATTTCAACATAACGATATCCAAATCGATATAGTGCCTAAAGAACAATGTTGCGGCATGCCAAAACTTGAACTTGGCGACCTCGATTCTGTTGCAAAAGCAAAAGAAGCTAACATTCCTGTTCTCGCCAAATTGGTAGACGAAGGCTATGATTTGATCGCGCCTGTACCTTCATGTGTATTAATGTATAAACAGGAATTACCATTATTATTCCCCGATGATGAAGATGTGATAAAAGTTCAAAAAGCTTTTTTTGATCCTTTTGAATATCTACATCTGCGACATAAAGAAGACGCTTTAAAAACTGATTTTAAAACTGAACTTGGCGATGTCTCTTATCATGTTGCCTGTCATCTTCGCGTCCAGAACATAGGAATAAAAGCCCGAGATATTTTAAACCTAGTGCCAGGTACCACTATAAATACTGAAGAACGCTGTTCGGGTCACGACGGTACTTATGCCGTTAAAGTAGAAACCCATCAACATGCTGTCAAAATTGCTCGACCAGTAGTGAAAAAAGTCGACGCTAAAAATCCTGACCACTTTATTTCTGATTGCCCAATGGCTGCCAACCACATAGCTAATTTATCTGAAACTGTCGATAAACCAGAGCATCCTATTACACTTCTTCGAATGGCCTATTCGCTATAAAATTTTATTTAAGGAAAAACAATGACCCTAACCAAAAATGATTTATTATCGTTGGAAGAATATTCTTCACGACGACAAGAATTTAAAGCCCAGGTTATCGAACACAAAAAGACACGAAACGTGAGCTTAAACCAATACGCGCGATTGTATTTTGAAGACGAACTCACTATTCGTTATCAAATCCAGGAAATGCTGCGTATTGAAAAAGTGTTTGAAGCACAAGGTATTCAGGATGAATTGGATGCCTATAACCCACTTATTCCTGATGGCAGTAACCTTAAAGCCACTTTTATGTTGGAATATGACGACGTTGAACTAAGAAAGGTTGAACTTACAAAACTCATCGGTGTTGAAGACCAAGTCTGGATGCAAGTTGAAGGTTTCGAAAAAGTATATGCGATAGCCGATGAAGATCTAGAGCGTGAAAATGACGAAAAGACATCTAGCGTGCATTTTATGCGTTTCGAATTGAGCGAAGAAATGATTAATGCTTTGCGACAGGCTCAATCTTTGATCGCAGGTTGCGATCATCTCAACTTACCGGTTGAGGGTATAAAGCTAGCAGCAGAAACAGTCGCTTCATTGACTGAAGACTTAATGGATTAAGTTAAAGACTTATAGATTTCTGCTGTTTTATTCTTACTTAAGACTAAAACTTAAACTAGCGTTCAAGGGTCACGCGAACACCCCGACCAGTACCCCTTCCCTGCCCTCTATTTAATTGACTTTCGTCAATAGCAGTGATGTTAATAGTACCAGTTAAAGTCGTGCTAACACTGACATCAAAGGGCGTATCTGGCCAGCGTACTATGGTAGTTGAACTCGACTCGACAAAAACTCGACCATCTTCTGCAATTAAGCGAGATGAGCGCACAGTTGGGCGTTGCACTTCGATAATTCGTGCCGTTGGAATTTCATCTGGATTCTCTTCCAACAAGCGCTGCTCAAGATCAGCGACTGTAGCTTCTAGTTCTTGTTCGCGCGAAGCCACAGGAGCACCTCTATCAATTGTTTCTGTTGCTCTTTCTGTGGCAACTGTGGCAACTGTGCCAACTGTGCTGGTCCCTGGGGGAAGAACTCGATCATAACAAGCTAGTCGCTCTGAAAGCCCAGACACTGCCTGACACGCCCTAACAGATTGGAGGACTTGAGCGTCGGACTGCGCGCTCGCAACCGGAACAGCCAGCAAAACTAAGGTAGCTAAGACTACACTAAATCCAATTTTCTTCATGTCTGCGTTATATTCCTGCATTGACTTCGATACTCCCAGCTCTTGGTTTTTAATATACGTTCTAAATTGGTGGGCAGTATAAAATCCTTTTTTAAACTAAGCCAGCCCGATTTCCAATCAATAATATCTTGTTAATTTCCCATTCAGATATCTCTTAGCTACAAAAAATATTCTTATAAAACCAATCTCTCAATACTTTCATATCTTTAAAGATATGAAAGTAATCCGAAAGTGATGATTTTCTAAAAATCTGGATGGCTTTTAATATGACATTAAATTTATTAATAAAAGTGAATGACTTATTCTCTTTCCGCTCTTGTTGGGTCATTTTCAAGCCACATAAAAAGTGGGACTTATTCAAACCCATCTAAAATCTCATCAGAAGTTTAGACAATGATCAAAGCTTAGGGTCAATTTTCTCATCTGGTTCTCCGCGGTATAGAAAATTTTATTCTTGATTTCTGTTCTAGATTGCTTGGGGTCATTCAATCAACCCGCTATAATGTGCGCCTTTCTCGCTAGCAATAAGCAGTAATGGCCATCAATGGAAAAGACCTACCAACCCCATCAAATTGAAGCCTCCTGGTATAAGACTTGGGAAGAGCGTGGTTACTTCACACCTTCTGGTGAAGGTGATGCTTATTGCATCATGATTCCTCCACCAAATGTCACCGGCAGCCTTCACATGGGGCATGGTTTTCAACAATCCATTATGGATGCCATGACCAGATACCAGCGCATGCAAGGTAAAAATACTCTCTGGCAAGTGGGGACAGACCATGCCGGCATCGCCACCCAAATGGTTGTTGAAAGACAACTGCAAGCTAAAAACTTAAGTAAGCATGATCTGGGTCGCGAAAAATTTGTCGGCAAAGTCTGGGAATGGAAAGAACAATCAGGCAACACGATTACCAGACAAATGCGTCGGCTTGGCGTATCAGTGGATTGGACCCGTGAACGCTTCACGATGGACAAAGGCCTTTCTGCTGCTGTTGAAGAAGTGTTTATTCGTCTTTATGACGAAGGTTTAATTTATCGTGGTAACCGTTTGGTCAACTGGGATCCTAAATTACACACGGCTATTTCTGATCTTGAAGTTATTAATGAAGAAGAAAATGGTTCGTTTTGGTACTTTCGCTACCCCCTGGCAAATAACGCTTTAACTGCCGATGGCAAAGACTATGTCGTAATTGCTACAACTCGTCCTGAAACTATGCTGGGTGATTCTGCTCTGGCGGTACATCCTGATGACGAAAGATATAAAGAACTGATTGGTAAATTTGTCGAACTACCTTTGTGCAATCGACAAATACCCATTATTGCCGATGACTATGTCGATCCTGAATTTGGTACTGGCTGTGTAAAAATTACACCAGCACATGATTACAACGACTATGAACTTGGCAAGCGTCACGACTTACCGTTGATTAATATTCTTACCAATGATGCCTCTCTAAATGACAATGCGCCTAAGGCTTATCAGGGCATGGATCGTTTTGATGCACGCAAGAAAATCATTATTGATATAGAAGCGGCTGGTCTGTTAGAAAAAATCGAGCCGCATAAATTAAAGGTGCCTCGCGGCGATCGCAGTGGTGTAGTGATAGAACCTTATCTGACTAACCAATGGTATGTGGCGATAAAAGAGTTGGCTAAACCGGCGATTGCTGCAGTTGAAAATGGCGATATTGAATTTGTACCGAAAAATTGGGAAAACACTTATTTTTCCTGGATGCGTGATATTCAAGACTGGTGTATTAGTCGCCAACTTTGGTGGGGACATCGCATCCCAGCTTGGTATGACAATGACGGCAATATCTATGTCGGCCCAGACGAAGCGGCTGTAAGAACAAAATATAAGCTAGCAGCTGATCTTGATTTAACTCAAGATCCTGACGTATTAGATACTTGGTTTTCTTCCGCTTTATGGACTTTTTCGACCCTGGGTTGGCCAGATGACACTGAAGAATTAAAAACTTTTCACCCTACCGATGTTCTGGTAACCGGTTTCGATATTATATTTTTCTGGGTTGCCCGCATGATTATGATGACCTTGAAATTTACTGGCCAAATACCTTTTAGGAAGGTCTATATAACCGGACTGATTCGCGACAGCGAAGGTCAGAAAATGTCGAAATCAAAGGGTAATGTGCTTGATCCTATCGATCTCATTGACGGCATTAATCTCGACGCTCTTCTAGCCAAACAAACCGACAGCATGATGCAGCCTCAGTTAGCTCAGAAAATTGAAAAATCCACTCGCAAGAATTTCCCAGAAGGTATTGCCGCACATGGCACTGATGCCCTGCGTTATACGTTTTATTCTCTAGCCAGCACTGGCCGAGATATCAATTTTGATATGGGGCGCATGGAAGGTTATAGAAATTTCTGTAACAAAATCTGGAATGCTTCTCGCTATGTGCTGATGAATACCGAAGAACAGATTCCAAATAAACCCGAACAATTAGAAGATTTTTCTCAAGCTGATTTATGGATTCAATCTTTTTTTCAACTTACCTTACAAAAAGTTGAAAAAGGCATGCAAACTTATCGCTTCGATTTAGTTAGCCAAGCAATTTATGATTTCTTTTGGAACGAATATTGTGATTGGTATCTTGAGTTATCCAAGCCTGTTCTCTGGGACGACAATGCCACAGATGCGCAGAAGAATGCCACTCGCTTCACTCTATTGAATATCCTCGAACAAAGCCTGCGGCTGGCTCACCCTTTCCTGCCTTTTATTACTGAAGAAATTTGGCACAAAGTTGCCCCCATGCTAGATATCAAAGGTGACTCTATCATGCTACAGCCTTATCCAGTTCAAAACAGCTCAGTCATTGATGCTGGAGTTGATGCAGAAATCGAATGGGTTAAAGGCGTGATTGTTGCTATTAGAAATATAAGAGGCGAGATGAATATTTCTCCTGCCAAAGCTATACCGGTGATTCTAAGCAAAGGAAAAGCAACAGACCAACAATACCTGGAATCTAATACTCAATTTTTGACCAAACTTGCCAAGCTTGATTCCATAAGCTGGTTAGATAAACCTGAAGAAGCTCCGCTTGCTTCAACTCAACTAGTTGGTGATATGGAAGTTCTTGTTCCTATGGCGGGCTTAATTGATGTGAACGCTGAAGAAGATCGGCTCAATAAGGAAATCGGTAAACTTGAAAAAGAGATCAGCAAACTTTCTGGCAAACTAGGCAATGAAAAGTTTGTTGCCAATGCTCCTGAAGCCGTCGTCAATAAAGAAAAAGAAAAACTTGATAAAGCTGAGAATTCACTTCATCAACTAAAAGAGCAACTAGAAAAAATTCAATCTCTCTAGTTTTTGTTCGTGCTTCAATGAGAAAAAGTAATTTACTCTGTTTTCAACGAAGTATTAGTAAGAGACTTTCCAGACAATTAAGGTCACGAGCGTAGTAGTTAACTTAAGCGCGGGACATGAATTTGCCTGTTGCAGTGTTTACTTTGATCGTTTCACCTTGCTCCAAATATTCCGGCACCTGCACCTCTATACCGCTAATCAATTTAGCCGGTTTTGTCCTGGCTGAGGCAGATGCTCCTTTGATAGCCGGTGGTGTTTCAATTATTTCCATATTCACTGATTGTGGCAATTCAATACTAAGTAATTTGTCATCCATGAGCAGAGCAACCATACCTTCAGTCGCTTCGGTGATATAACCAAGCTGATCTTCCAATTCACTAGCACTAACTTCATATTGTGAATAATCTTCTGAGTTCATAAATATGGTGTTATCACCTTCTTGATAAGAAAACTGTATCGGCACTCGCATGCAAGCAGCTTCCTGTAACAAATCATCTCCTTTATAGGATTCATCCAGTTTTTGTTTACTTAACAAATTAGTGAAACGCACTTTATATATGGTTGATGCCCCACGTGAGGATGGACTTTTTGCTTCTAATTGCTTTACAGCATGAGGCACGCCATTTATCTCTACAACCATCCCTTTCTTTAAATCACTGGCTTTTGGCATCTAATTAGCTCCTAGATTACTCTGTAATTCCTGTGAATCATCCGTCACCTTTAAAGCATGGCTATAAAGAGGCCTTAATCAATAGAAAAGCAGCACTATTCTAACATATAGCCTTTATGGAACTTTAACCTAATCCAGTATTAATGTTATTATCCCTGCGCGATTTCAGTGCACTTTTAGATAGCTTAATTAGTTAGCTTAGTCATTAGTTCATTTTTAATTTTTTTGCACTGCAATCTTTTTAACAATATCTTTTTTTATAATAAAAACACGGTTCCTTATGAATATTAAAATCTTTATTGCTTCATTTATTGTTGCCGCAGTTCTAAGTTTGTTTGCATATCTTGTTAATTTTGACAGCCTATTCCCTGCAATAATTGCCTATTTTTGTATCGCTTTAATCAGTGGCTGCCTGACAAGCTTTTGGATCATTCGTCCGCGCTCTGCTCCCTCAGAAAAGAAACAAAGACGCAGCAGAAAACGTAAAAAAGATCTCGGACCTAAAGAGGTTGGATCTGTAAAATGGTTTAGCGCCAGTAAAGGCTATGGTTTTGTCACTAGAGAAAGCGGTGAGGATATATTTGTACATTTCCGCTCTATTGTTGGCAAGGGTCATCGCATTTTACAAGAAGGCGACAAAGTTGAATTCGCTGTCACTAATGGCGATAAAGGGCTGCAGGCTGAAGACGTTAGCCCTATTAAATAAACTGCTAACAAATAAGCTGCTGAAAAATAAACTGCTGAAAAAGAAGCCCAGCTAACATCAATGATAGGCGTAATTCTTATTGTAGAAGATTAGTAATGCGGCGGCTTTTCGTGCTGCCCCTGCTCTGTTAATAGTCCGGCTTGCTCGTCAACTTCAGTGAGGCTATCTTCAAGCAATTTAATTTTCTGTTGCAAATGATCGATTTGTTGCTGTTGACTGACTAATGCATTGTTTAACTCATTAATCGTCTGTTCCTGGAAGCTAAGTTTACTTTGAAGTTCTATGATTTCGTCTTGCATAAGTTCTCTTCATTAAATTTCTTGGCATCAAATTGCTTATTTAGGTTTTACTCTTGAGTAATTTTTGTTTAATAATCGCTATATATAATTAAACCACGACTTTAAGGAAAGCATGCAATTTTCTTCAAAAAAGCCTCCTATTATCTGGACCAATCTACTGGTTTTAGGTCTACCTCCAATGATCGCTTTAAGCCTAGTGCCTTGGTACGGTTTTACCTATGGTTATGATTTATTCGAATGGGTATGGTTTTTTGTCCTTATTACCTTTTGTGAAATGTCGATTACCGCTGGTTACCACCGTCTCTGGTCACACAAAGCTTATAAAGCTCACCCTGTTCTTAAGATATTGTTTGCTTTAGGAGGAGCCTGCGCCTTACAAAATCATTGTATAGTTTGGGCTTCAGACCACCGCCGACACCACTTATACGTTGATGATAATGCTAAAGACCCCTATTCAGCAGGACTTGGATTCTGGTACTCCCATTTTGGCTGGATGATACGAGAATATGAAAGTGTCAAAGATGATTTAAGTAATGTCGATGACCTGTTCAATGAGCCAATATTAGTTTGGCAAAAAAAATATTATCTACCACTAACACTACTCATGAATATAGGTCTGCCAGTTTTACTCGGTTACATTAATAGTGACATATGGGGAGCATTATTATTACTCGGCTTCTTGCGCCTAGTAGTTAGCCAACAATTTACCTACTTAATTAATTCAGCCGCGCACATATGGGGTTCACGTCAATATGACCCAAATCAGACCGCACGTGATAACAGTTTAATTGCGCTATTAACTTATGGTGAGGGTTATCACAACTATCATCATACCTTTGCCTGGGATTATAGAAATGGGGTCAAGTGGTATCACTATGATCCGACTAAATGGTTTATTAAAGCCTGCTCCTGGTTAAAGCTTACCTCTGATTTACGCGCCTGTTCTAGTTGGCGGCAAGAACGGACTCGTTTGGAGGTGCAATATCACAGTGCCATGGCTAAATGCGAAGAGCTCATCGATCCAGCTCATTGGCGCAAGCAACTTGAGTCAGAATATAAGAATCTATTACAAACTCTGAATCATTGGGCGGAGCTTAGGCAACAGTGGTATGAGCGAAAATCAAAGACACTGCAAAATAAACTCCATGAGATGGATGCAGCCCATTTACCGCTGCGTTATAAAGAACTAAAAATTCGCTTGCGCAACCAGCGTAAAAATTGGAAGGCCTTGTTAAACGACTTTTCTACGCTTTCACAGCCTCAGGCTAATTAAGTCATTTATGGATTTTAAGCTAAAACAGAGCAGCCCTCAGTCCTGGCTGGAAACGGTGCTTGGCGATTTCGACCAGTTTTTGGTTGACCATGCCAGTTGTGAGAAAAAAGCCTCTGGTATGGCAATTTCAATGATCTCCCACTACCCCGACAAACCTATATTGGTTAAAGCCATGCTGGACCTCGCAATTGAAGAGCTAAGTCACTTTCGTGATGTGATGGAATTACTTATTGCCAGAGGATTGCCGTCCGGAGCCGACCAAAAAGATCATTATGTTAACCAGCTACATAAAGCCATGGGGCAAGGTAGCGAGGCTTACTTATTAGATAGATTATTAATTGCCAGTATTGTTGAGGCAAGAGGAGCTGAGCGTTTCGGCATGATTGCCAATGCCTTACCAGACGGGCGATTAAAGACTTTTTATAGTTCAATTACCGAGTCGGAAAATCAACATTATCAACTGTTTTTGTCATTAGCGGAACAGCATTGTGATCCCGCCAAGATATCTCCCAGACTTGCTGAACTATTGGATATTGAAGCCAACATCATCCAACTATTACCAGACAGACCTGCATTACACTAAGCTAAACGAATTCACTATCATTTGCTGTAATTTCTGGCAGCGAGTACCCTAAACGCGTTACAAGCTCTGTTTTTTAAGCGTTTTATAAGTCTTGGCATATAATATGCAGAACTAAAGCAAAGCTTTTTCAAATTATGGACGACTAAAATAATATGCTTCTAAGAATACTCTTACCGATCATTATTATAATAGGCTCTATTGGAGCCACTGTGGCACTTGTTGCTAATCGGGAACAGCCCGCCCAGGAGGCCTTGACCGAAGCTAGCATCTTGGTGGAGGTAATACTGCCACAAGTTCGGGACACTTATATTATTGTTTCATCACAAGGGACCGTTGAGCCACGTACGCGAACTAACATTGTTTCTGAAGTTACAGGCAGGGTTATTGAAGTCTCTCCGGCTTTTGTCGCTGGCGGTTTTTTCCGCAGCGGCGATGTTTTGTTAAAGCTAGATGATCAAAACTATCGAGCAGCGGTGAGCCGAGATGCAGCCTCAGTTGCAACTGCCCGCAGCCTGCTTGAGCAGGAGCGTGGTCAGGGCGATGTGGCACAACGAGAATGGGATAGGATGTCAGAACAACAGCGCAGTCAAATCCGTGCCAGAGATTTATACCTACGCAAACCTCAACTGGAAGAAGCTGAAGCGCGCCTTGCATCCGCTGAAAGCGATTTGGAAAAATCTCGTGCTGACTTATCCAAAACAATAATAATGGCGCCCTATGATGGACTGGTATCTGCTAAAAGTACCGACATAGGCCAGTTTGTTAGCACCGGTTCAGCTATCGCTGAAATATTTGCAGTTGATTACGCCGAGGTAAGACTGCCTATACCTGAAAATAAAATCCAATACCTAGACTTGCCTTCTAGCATTCAGGAATTCAGTGGCAACGATGATTACTATAACTCGGGACCAGAGGTGGATTTAGTCAGTGAAATCGGTGACAGAAGCTTTCATTGGACGGGCCATCTGAGTCGTACAGAAGGCGTGCTGGACACCCGCACCAGAGTCTTATTTAGTGTTGTTCAAGTCAGTGACCCCTACAATCTTTACAACACTGAACATGAGGAACCTTTGCGCATTGGCACATATGTGAACGCTGAAATTCAGGGTCAGTTAATGCAAGATGTAATTGTTCTCCCGCGTCACACCTTGCAGGCAAACGACATGATCTGGGTTGCCGACCAGGAAAATCGACTACGCTCGCGCGCTGTAGATCTTATAACGACGAATGGTGACGACGTTTATATTAGCGCAGGATTTGAAACTGGCGATAAAGTTGTCATTACACGCATGGAAAATCCTTTAAACAGCACGATAGTACAAACAAGGGTTCTGCAAGTATCACAAGACGCTATTAACTAACTAAACGTCTTAATTAAGGAGAACTAACTAATGGCCGAAGTGGAGGAACAAAAAGGGCTCATCTCTTGGTTTGCCCATAACCATGTGGCAGCAAATTTGCTGATGTTCATCATCATCATTGCTGGTTCTTTCTCTGTTTATAACATAACCAAGAAAGCCAACCCGGATCTGTTTATCCCCGTCATTCAGATTACCATGGTTCTTCCCGGAGCATCACCTGCCGATGTCGAAAGCGGCATTGTAATCCCGATAGAAAGCGCTTTGGAAAGTGTCGATGGTATAGACCGCATTAGCTCAAGAGCCAATGAAGGCTCTGGTGTAGTCAGCCTTGAAATCGATGAAAGCTTTGATATCAATGAAGTGCTTAATGAAGTCAAAGTCAATGTTGACTCAATTCTAACCTTTCCAGTTCAAGCCGAACCGGCCAGAGTTTCAAGAATCATAAACCGCCAGGATGCGATTCGCCTTGCTGTATACGGAGATATGGATCCCATGAGCCATAAAGAACTGGCGCAGGCTCTTCGAAATGAAATGCTGGAACTTCCTGATATTAATTCAGTCCGCATCGACGGCGTCAGAAATTATGAAATTACTATCGAGGTCTCTGAGGACAGTCTGCTTAAATATGGCCTAACTTTAGATGATATTGCTCAGCGAATTCGTTTTTCTTCCTTAGATCTGCCTGCAGGATCAATAGAAACCGCTGGCGGAGAAATTCTGGTAAGAACTCAAGCGCTAGCCTATAACTATCAGGATTTCGATCAGATTGTTCTTATGACAACAAAAGATGGCACCATTCTCACTGTTGGAGATATAGCCAATGTCATCGATGGCTTTGAGGATTCCGAGGCTTATGCCCGTTTTGATGGCAAACCCACAGTAGAACTGGCCATTCAAACTCTCAGCAATCAAAACGTCTTGCAAGTTACCGAAACCATAAGAAATTTTGTCGAAGAACGCCGTGAATCCCTGCCCGAAGGTATTAATATAGATTTGTGGGCAGATACCTCATTCTACCTTGAGGACAGGCTCAACATGATGACCGAAAACATGCTCATGGGAGCCCTTTTGGTCTTCCTCTTATTGACCTTATTTTTAGAAGTCAGATTGGCCTTTTGGGTCATTATTGGTATCCCCATTTGTTTCCTAGGCGCAGTTGCTATGATGCCTAGTATCAATATCGATATTAACCTGATGAGTCTGTTCGGCTTTATTATGGTGCTGGGAATAGTTGTAGACGACGCAATAATTATTGGAGAAAGTGCACATTACAGTATGACCAAATATGGCCATAGTATAGATAGTGTCGTGCATGGCGCTAATCGTGTGGCCAAACCAGCAACCTTTGGGGTTCTAACAACTATTGTTGCCTTCCTTCCCTTAATGATGATTAGCGGCATTATTTCTGCCTTTACAGCAGCAATTGGCGGCGTTGTTATCTTATGCCTTATTTTCTCTTTAGTTGAGTCTAAACTGATTCTGCCTTCGCATTTGGTTCACTTTGGCAAATCAAACCCGCATGGATGGTTTCATCGCTTACAGCAGCGTTGTAATAAAGGGCTTGCTTATATTGTCACTCGTTACTACACACCTTTTTTAAAAACCTGCATTAAAAACCGTTATACCACTCTGGCATCTTTTGTTGGCATGCTGATATTAAGCGTTGGCTTAATCGGTGGAGGCATAATCAGAGTGGTTTTTCTGCCTGAAATCCCTAGCGATTTCATTCAGGTCAACCTCACCATGGTCGAGGGTAGTCCAGAACAACAAACTCGAGATGCCATCAACAAAATGGAAGAAGCAGCCTTATCGCTGAATGGCCAGTTCGAATTCATCGATGCCGAAACCGAAGAGCTTTCTACTAAAGTACTAGATCACCTTTTAGTCGTAGGAACCGGAGCTGCTTCAGGCCTCGCGGTCATAGAGCTGGACAAAGATGTCGCCGGCCAGGTTGATCTTGATTTGATCACAGAATCCATGCGTGATTTTGTCGGCGTTATGCCAGGCATGAAAAACATAGTTTTTTCCAGTTCTGATGGCTTTGGCGGTAGTGCAATTTCTTATCAATTAGTCAGCACTAATACTGAAGCCCTCACAGCTGCATCTATTGAACTCGAAACCCAACTTTATACTTATACCGGTCTAATAAATATTACCAATGGCGCCGTCAGCAACAAGGATGAATTACGCTTGCAGATCCTCCCCCGCGCAGAAGTGATGGGATTGAATCTAAACGACATTTCGTCGCAGGTACGCAGTGCTTTTTATGGCGCGCAGGCACAAAGATTACAACGCGGCGATGATGAATTACGTGTCATGGTTCGTTACCCCGAGTCAGATCGAGTTTCAATTGGTGACCTCGAAAGCATGTACATCAGAACGACCGAGGGCGACGCCGTACCATTTTCATCAGTCGCTGATTTCAATATGGAGCAGGGCTATGCTCAGGTTAATCGAGTTAATGGCGAACGATCCGTAGCCATTAATGCTGATATTATTGCAGCCCAAGTCGAACCAGCAGAAGTTGTTAGCGATTTAGAAGAAAACTTTTTCCCCCAATTGTTTGCTCGTTATCCCAATGTCAGCTTACAAACTGATGGTGGCTTATCAGTCACTGGCGATTTGGTAAGCGACATGATCCGCGGAATGATCTTCGCATTATTTGGTATTTATGCACTGCTTGCCGTACCTCTGCGTTCCTATATGCAACCATTGATCATCATGGGTGTAATACCTTTTGGCATCGTCGGTGCAATGGTCGGACATATAATTATTGATATGCCGCTAAATTTCTTATCATTTCTTGGCATCATTGCTCTGTCTGGTGTTGTGGTAAATGACAGCATCATTTTGATTGATTTTATTAATCGATCAAAAGCTAAAATGTCTTTAAATGATTCTGTCATCAACGCTGGTACAGCCAGATTTAGAGCCATCCTGCTAACATCAATAACTACCTTTATTGGGCTCTTACCCATTATGTTGGAAACCAGCCTACAGGCACGTTTCCTAATACCTATGGCAGCGTCTTTAGCTTTTGGCATACTATTCGCTACAGTTATTACTTTATTACTAATTCCTTGTCTTTATGTCATTTTGGAAGATTTCAAATCACTACTATCAGGTAAAAAAGCTATTAACACACCTGCCATGCAAGTGAGTTAGTCCAGGAATGTCGATCGGCAAATATCTTCAACACTATGCCGAAAGTGAAATCACATTTGTTCAAGATTTAGAGAATCATTGGCAACACGTCATCTGCATACCTGCTTTTGATGAAGCTGATAGCCTGCCCCTCTTATTAAAAAATTTAAGCATGAAAGATAACTTGCTGGTTATTTTAGTGCTTAACAGTCCGCTATCCGCCAGCAATTCAGAAGCTTCATTACGCACCAAAAAACTCGCTGAATTTTTCAAACAACAATTCTCTTTACAACATAACCTGAGTGAGAATTGCCAGCTAAGACAATTAAATAATAGTGGCTCACATCTTTTATTACTCGAACATTACTCTATCCCGGATAAGCAAGGGGTAGGCCTTGCTCGTAAAATAGCCTGCGATATGGCCTGTCAATTAATTCATGACAATAAAGTTCTTTCGCCTTGGATTCATAACACCGATGCAGATGTTGATTTACCAGCTGACTACTTAAGTGCGAGCCTGGAAGTAAATAATGGAACTGCGGCCGCGCTTTTCCCTTTTCAACATAAGTTTAACTCCCAAAGTAAATCACAGCTTAGCCTCCAACTTTATGAATATTCACTTTATTATTATGTGGAAGCGCTAAAGTGGGCAGCTTCTCCTTACGCTTTTCATACTATCGGCAGCACCCTGCTTTTACATCACAACTATTATGCTCTGGCCCGAGGCTTCCCTAAACGCGCGGCAGGAGAAGACTTTTATTTGCTCAACAAATTAAAAAAAATAGGCGATATTCAAGCTCTATCGAAGCCTGTTCTCACTCTTTCTGGCAGAACTTCTAGCCGTGCACCATTTGGCACTGGACCAGCAATCAATAAAATAAGTGAATTTGAGAACCCCACTGATGATTACCTTTTTTATCACCCCCACTGCTTCTTACATTTAAAAAAATGGTTATTTTTTATGCCGACTCTTTGGCAAGACAGCGATCTGGAAGCGCTAGCAAATGATGAGTTACTTTATAAATGTCTAATGAATATTGGAGTGGAAGAAGCAATAGCGCATGCTCGTCAACACAGTAAAGATCAAGCTGGTTTTATGAAGCATATGCATAACTGGTTTGATAGTTTTAAAACCTTAAAACTAATTCATAATTTACGAAACCTAGAACTAGCTTCAATAAACCTCAAACAATTGCAGAACTATAAAAAAGAGTTCCCCTTTATTACCAAAGCCGAAAAGGCTCATAAATAAAACGAAACAAATTTTCAGTGGCAGACATCTTGGAACTTCGTTTACCTTGCGCCCACCAGCCTTTTATTAGAACGGTGTGGTATCAGCGACGGGTGACTTAGCGAGTTGGGTCAGCCTCATCGGCTGGTAAATAGAAATTAATCCGCGCCCCATTATAAACCCCTGCGTTGTATCGCAAATAGTGCAGAGTTTCGATGACGTGAGCATAACGTAACGGACCAATATCTACAGGATAAAACCCAATATTAGAGATTAATTCTGCAACAACGCTTTTTGCATTAGCATCATCCCCCGCGATTGGAATACTCACTGGGCCGCCAGCGAGTTCAGGCTCAAGCATCGTGTAATCTCCAAGCGAACCAAAAGCTTTTACGACATAAGCCTCAGGAGCCTGCGCTTTAATACGTTCAGCGTTTGAATCATGAAATGCGAAATCTCGAAGCCCATCTTCGGCTATTTCCCTCGGGTTTGTCGGATCAATTATGAGGCGCCCAGACAAATTACCCAATCCTTGTACTACCTCTTCAACAACATCCCAAGGCACAGCCAAGACGATAATATTGGCTTGTTGTGCCGCTTCCTGCGGCGTAGTCGCGCTTGCGTTAGGGCCTGACAATAAAACTAGGTCTTGTACATCCTCACGCATCGGGCTGCGCGAGCCATAGATTACCGTGTGCCCGATTTCTGTGAAACGCTGCCCAAGTGCAGTGCCAACGTTGCCAGTACCAATAATCGCTATTGTTTCAGCTTGAGCCGACAGGTGACCAACAGCACCAAAGAACAAAATGCATACAAAGAGCATTGGAGTAGTAAGGGGCTTTCTTATCATAATATTCTCCGGTGCAGAGCATTAATTAATGCTGGATTAGATATAGTTACAATAGAATTTAAATCTTAGCCTGCCGCTTGTCCAATATTTATTTGTTTGGATCATTTTTCTGGCAGACCTGACTTAAGAGCTTTCCAGCCTTAATCAATAAATTACCAAAGGTGGCTCATCTAATGCCGCTAATTGTTCCCTGAGTTCTAAAATGTGTCCCGCCCAATAATTTTCAGTGTTAAACCAGGGAAAGCATTTTGGAAATGCGGGATCATCCCAGCGTCGCGCCAACCAAGCACTGTAGTTCATTAAGCGCAAGGTTCTATAAGTTTCTATTAAGGGCAATTCACTTGGATTAAAGTGATAGAATTCATTATAGCCATCAACTATCTCTGCCAGTTGTTGTAAGCGCTGTTCGCGAGAGCCTGAAAGTAACATCCACATATCCTGTATTGCAGGAGCCATCATACAATCATCTAAATCTACAAAGTGTGGCGTGTCATCGCGCCACAACACATTACCGACATGGCAATCTCCATGTGTGCGAATTAATTTTGCCTGCATGGATTCCTTGATGATCGAATGCATACGATCGATTAAATCTTTAGCAAGTGATTCATAAGCCTTAAATAAATCAACTGGTAGAAAATCATGTTCCAGCAGAAAGCTGGCACTTTTTTCAGCAAACAACGCTATGCTTAGGGTGTTTCGGGTTTGAAAGTCATGCAAGCTGCCTACTTGGTGCATACGCCCGAGAAAACGGCCCATAACCAACAAATTATCAAGATTATCAAACTCTGGTGGGTGACCTCCCTTGCGTTCAAAAATAGCAAAACGAAAGCCATTAAACTCTAGCAGTGTTTTTCCCTTGGCATTTTTTATAGGAGGCACTATCGGAATTTCCAAATCGGCTAATTCCAGACTAAAGTCGTGTTCTTCCAGAATTTGTGGTGTTGACCATCGATGAGGTCGGTAAAATTTCACGATGATCGGCTCAGACTCTTCAATGCCAACCTGATAAACGCGATTTTCATAGGAGTTTAATGCCAGAACTCTGGCATCAGAAACCAGGCCAGTACTCTCAACAGCATCAATCACCATATCTGGGCTTAAACGTGCAAATGGGTGTGCTGATCCGTTTTCCATAAAACTTCCGTATTAAAAAAGTTACAATGCACATGATTAAAACAAAGTCGTCTAATAAAGAGAACTAAAGAGAACTTTATAAAATGAATAACAGAGCAGTCTTGTTGGCCAACCTCGGATCTCCTGATGCGCCGGAAGTACCCGAGGTTAGAAAATATTTAAAACAATTTTTAATGGATCCCTATGTTATCCAATTACCTTGGCCACTGCGCGCTTTAATAGTTAACCTTTTTGTATTGCCTAAGCGTCCTTATTCATCTGCTGAAGCTTATCGCTCGGTTTGGACCGATGATGGTTCGCCCCTCGTGCACCGTTCACATGAATTACTCAATGCCTTAAAACCTAAGGTAGATATTCCTGTTGCAATAGCGATGCGTTACGGCAAACCTTCTATTGAATCGCAAATAAAGCATCTAGCTAGCATGCAAGGGATTGATGAAATTTTATTTATCCCTCTTTATCCACATCATGCTGATAGCACTGTTACCACATCTATCAAAGAAGCAGAACGGGTCATTAGAGACAATAATTTGGCTATCAAGCTACAGGCACTCTTACCCTTTTATGACAATCCAGCTTACATTGATGCTCTGGTAAATTCTGCTAAGTCAGCATTGTCTGAAGACTACGATCATGTTTTATTTAGTTATCATGGACTACCAGAATCACATCTAAGTGTGGCTGACCCTAGCGGCACTCATTGTCTGAAAAGTGAAACATGCTGTTCTTTAACTTCACCCTCCCCCGCCCACGCTACTTGCTATCGCCATCAGGTGCTTAGAACAACAGAATGCTTTGTTCAAAAAGCTGGTTTAGATGCAGATAAATACTCTGTGGCTTATCAGTCCAGGCTGGGGCGCGCAAAATGGCTGGATCCTAGCACTGAGCAAACTTTAGAAAAGCTGGCTCAAAAAGGTAAGAAAAAAATTCTGGTTTTATGCCCGGCTTTTGTCACAGACTGTCTGGAAACCCTGGAAGAAATTGATATGCAGGGGCGTGAAACGTTTCTTGCTGCTGGCGGTGAAAAATTAACTTACATCCCTTGCCTGAATAACAATGACGATTGGGTTGACTGTTTATCGAGCTGGATTAAAGCATATCCAATATTTAGTTCAGCCGGCTAAGTTAATCCTCATTGTCTTTTATAGCATTATTTATTGCTTGATAAAGATAATTAGGCTCATCAGTACCTAAACGAAATTTATTTCCACTTTTCAGGGTTACTTCTACTGCCTCTAGCCCTGAAACATTGTATAGCCAGTAACCTGCTAGCGGACGCAAACGGAGCCCCCAGCCCCACCACCATTTATTATTTACTATTTCACAAGATGATATTTCATTTATACGCTTACTCTTTTTAATAATTCTTGGGCCGAAATACCAAGTAAGTTCATTATCGTTAACGCTTATTGTCAAAGTCGAGACAGCAAGTGCTATCAAAATAATAACTAGTGAAAAATATGGTGGCGCTGGAAAAAATATATCAACAAATAAAGCACAAGAAAAAATTGTTAGCATTGTCCAGCCTATCTGCGTATGTCGATAGCTAGCATTCTTCTCGTTTGCCGTAATATCATCCGCATTAACTTCCAATACCGAGGCTAAAGCCTTTAGAGATTCAACTGAGCTAATCCCATCCTTTTCTATTCTTTGTATCGTTCGTAAACTTAAGCTAGAGGCTGCCGCTAGCTCTTCTTGTGACCAAAGCTTTTGCCTGCGTAATTCTTTTATCTTTTTTGATTTTAATTTCATTTCCATCACTTTACCCTCCTATCAACAATTGCTCTTAGCTATTGTCCATATAAGAAGGTCTTGCTTTATGACAATCTTATGTCATAGACCCGTCATGTCAATGCCACCAACACTTTATCGGTGCTAGATCATAGATTTATTGTTATTTTTCAGATTTCGCATTCTGTTAGAATGGCGTTTTATAAAACAGACTTTAAACTGATTTTGGCTATCCAGCCTTGCAAGGATTAAATGAAAGCATTCTCACTTCTGGATCTCGCCCCAATTATTGAAGGTGGAAGTGCTCGTCAAGCCTTACTCAATGCACGTGATCTGGCACAACATGCGGAACAACAAGGTTACAAACGCTATTGGATGGCTGAGCATCATAATATGCCTGTCATTGCCAGTGCTGCCACTTCTGTAGCACTTGCTTATGTTGCAGCAGGAACTGAAACGATTCGGCTTGGTGCTGCTGGGGTTATGTTGCCAAATCATGTGCCTTTAATCATTGCTGAACAACATGGCACACTAGCTGCTTTATTCCCGAATAGAATAGACCTAGGGCTTGGCAGAGCTCCCGGAACTGATGGCCAGACCATGCGAGCTCTGCGCAGAGATATCATGCCTGCTTCCAATGATTTCCCGCAGGATGTGCTAGAGCTAATGGCCTTCTTCGAAGATGGTAATGATCAAGGCATACAGGCGATCCCTGGACAGGGCTTGAAAGTTCCTATTTGGTTACTTGGCTCCAGTCTTTTTGGTGCGCAATTAGCTGCTGCTCTTGGTCAGCCTTATATTTTTGCCTCACACTTTGCCCCTGAATTACTTGATCAGGCACTGTATGTTTATCGAGAAACTTTTAAACCCTCAAAACAACATTCAAAGCCCTATGCTGCAGCCGCAGTAAATGTGTTTGCGGCAGACACTGATGAAGAGGCAGAAGTATTGATGAAATCTGTATTAATGCATGTTGCAACACTGAGAAAGGGTAAACCCGGGCCATTGAAAGCGCCGACAGCAAATTTTGAAACAGACCTAAGTCCAAGTGAACTTTCAGAAGCTCGTTACATGTTACGTGAATCAGCAATAGGCAATGAAGAAAGTGTTCGTGTCTGGTTAAAACAATTTATCGATAGAACGCAGGTCGATGAATTAGTTTTAGCGAGTCATGTCTATGACCACCAATCTAGAATAAAAAGTTTTGGAATTGCTGCTAAAGTCTTGTTGGATCTGATCGAGAAAAAATAAATCATTTTAAATACTAATTTAAAATAACAATACGTTTCTTAGGAATAAAAATGGAATCTTCTATAACTGCACTCGCGGAAATTATTCAAATAGCTGTTGCTCCTGTATTTTTATTAGCTGGCATAGCCGGATTTCTCAATGTCATGTCCAGTCGACTTGGTAGAATAGTTGACCGTGGTAGAGTGCTAGAAAGTAAAATTATTAGTTTAGGGGAAGGTGATGTGAAAAGAATCACCAAAGCTGAATATGAAACATTGCGCCATCGATCCAGGTTGATTAACTGGTCAGTTGCAATGTGCACAGCTTCAGGTTTAATGGTTTGTATTGTAGTTGTGTCACTTTTTATTGGTGATTATTGGGACTTGGATATTGCTTTTCTCATCATCAGCATGTTTGTACTTGCACTGATCTGGTTAGTATTGGCACTTTTGTTATTTCTTTTTGAAGTTCAGCTTGCTACGAATAACATGCTCAAAAAAAGCGAAAACTTTATTTCAGAATAAAATTTATATATAAAAAATCTAGTCACACAGCAAGTGCAATTCTCTCTTCCTTATAGATTGTCATCACTCGAAAAGAAGCCAACTCATTCAGCAACTTTTCTTGAGCACGCTTGCTCAAGTTAACAAACAATAAAATTAGCTGATAATGTTGTTGCGATAAACGCCGATGAGTTACTACCTGTGTTTTTACTTCAAAAGCTTTTACATAACCCGGAAGTTTAAAACTGATATTACAGATATGCGGGTAGGTTTTTTGTGCAAGAATTGCTTGGATCAAACCATCGTCGCAAGACAGCTCAATTCCACGTAAAGATATATTTGCGCTCTTAGTAAGGAACTGCATTTCAGCCCCTTGAGAATTGATCGTTACGTTTACTTCAGTATCGATTGGACAACGAGGTAGGACGCGTCGTTCTATGCCCGGAACCTTTGATTGCTTTGCCATACTTACACCCTTTTAATGCAAATAAGAATGTAAGCAATGTTAAATCAGCATCAAGAAAAAAAAGTGAGCTATTTCACAACTATTATCAATGCTTATTTTGACGCTTTCTAACTGAATAGGAATCTTGCTTGCGCTTATGGGCATACTTGTTGCCTTTTTCGATAGGCGGCACCAAATGATCTTTGCCCGTGCCGATTAAATCTTTCCTTCCCATTCTAGTTAAAGCCTCACGCAGCATCGGCCAATTCGCTTCATCGTGATAACGTAAAAAAGCTTTTTGTAAACGCCGCTGATCTAATTCTTTAGGGATTTCTAGCTTTTCATTTTTATAACGAAGTTTCTTTAAAGGATTGTGCTCAGAATGATACATAGCTGTTGCTAATGCCATTGGTGAAGGATAAAAAGTCTGCACCTGGTCTGGTTTGAATTTATTTTGCTTCAACCATAGAGCCAGTTGCAACATATCTTCATCACGTGATCCTGGGTGTGCCGCAATAAAATAAGGAATTAAATATTGTTTTTTTCCTGCCTCTGCTGAAAATTGCTCAAACAGTTTTTTGAAGTCTTCATAATGTGCAATGGTAGGTTTCATCATTTGCTGGAGCGGAGCATCTTCACTATGTTCCGGAGCAATTTTTAAATAGCCACCAACATGATGTGTCACTAACTCTTTAATATATTCTTTATCTCTTAATGCCAAGTCATAACGTAAACCTGAAGCAATTAGAATTTTTTTAATGCCTTTTATCTCGCGTGCTTTGCGATACAGTTGTGTCGTTTGTTTATGATCTGTTTTTAAATGTTTACAGATACTTGGATACACACAAGAGAGTCGACGGCAGCGTTTTTCAATTTCTTTACTAGTACAATTAAGCCCATACATATTGGCTGTTGGGCCACCTAAATCAGAAATTACACCGGTAAAGCCGGGCACTTGTTCTTTGATTTTTACAATCTCTTTCAAGATTGACTGCTCAGAACGACTTTGAATAACCCTACCTTCGTGCTCAGTGATTGAACAAAAACTACAACCACCAAAACAACCTCGCATAATATTGACTGAGGTTTTAATCATGTCATAAGCAGGAATTTTTGCGTCACCATAAGATGGATGAGGTCTACGTTGGTAAGACAAATCAAATACTGCATCGATTTCTTCAGTGCTTAACGGCAAGGGCGGCCGGTTTACCCAGATTTCTTTACTGCCATGTTTTTGTACCAAGGTTCTACCATTATGTGGACTAGCCTCCTGGTGCAATACACGTGAAGCATGTGCATAAAGCACAGGATCTTTACTCACCTTCTCAAAAGACGGTAGCCGAACATAAGTGTTTTCAATATCCAGCTCATGCTTTGCTTGTAAGGGCAGCGGGATAATTGTCACTGCTTGTTGTGTATTGTCTGCCGCTGGTTTTTCTTTTGTCGATGTATCTTGATCCTTACTATATTCATAGGGGTTTGGCATTTGATCTATCTTGCTGGGCCAATCTATTCGGGTAGAATCAATTTCGGTCCAACTGTTTGGGACACTATCTACTAGTACTGCGGTGCCACGAATATCTTTCATGTCTTTAACGCTGAGGCCCTTAGCTAAACCATGTGCAACTTCAGCCATTGCTCTCTCAGCATTACCAAATAAAAGAATATCTGCAGCGGAATCAATCAAAACCGATTTACGAACTTTATCGCTCCAATAATCATACTGGGCGATACGTCTGAGGCTGGCTTCAATACCCCCTATTAATAATGGAACATCTTTATAAGCTTCTCGACATTTCTGCGCATAAACAATTACAGCTCTATCGGGACGTTTACCGCCTTCATCATTAGGCGTATAGGCATCATCATTACGCATCCGTAAATCAGCCGTATAGCGATTGATCATGGAATCCATATTGCCGGCAGTGATACCAAAGCATAGATTAGGTTTACCTAAGGCCATAAAATCTTCGGGATTTTGCCATCGTGGTTGCGCAATTATGCCAACACGAAAACCCTGGGATTCCAGAAATCGGCCGATAACTGCCATCCCGAAACTTGGGTGATCAACATAAGCATCACCTGTCACAATAATAATGTCACAGGAGTCCCAGCCTAGAACATCCATCTCCTCGCGAGACGTAGGTAGATATGGCGCAGTGCCATAGCACTCAGCCCAATATTTTGGATAAGCAAAAAGAGAGCCCGTCTTATTGGCTGAAGCATCTGTTGATGAATTAAAACTCATCAGCAGATTTTAGCAAAAAACGGGCTGAGTAATTGAGGTATTTTCAGGTTTATCCGACAAATTCTCGAAGTGGTTTAGAGACTCCGGCTGATTCACTTCCTTTGAGGTAAGCAAGCATGGTATCTGCATCAGAAACTTCAAAGGGATCGACGGGGCAGTTGTCTCCGAATTCAGGCTCTATAAAAGCTTTTTCAATGCTGCCATCGTTAACCAGCATGGAATAGCGCCAAGAGCGCAAGCCAAAACCGAGGTTACTTTTGTCTACCAGCATGCCCATTTTACGTGTGAACTCGCCATTACCATCAGGTAGCATTTTTACATTTTTTGCACCAACGTGTTGTGACCACTGGAACATCACAAAAGCGTCATTGACAGAAATACAGTAAATTTCATCAACTCCTTCAGCTCTAAAATCTTCAAACAGTTCTTCATATCGCGGCAGATGATTTGAAGAACAGGTAGGTGTAAATGCACCTGGCAAAGAGAACACAACAACTTTTTTTCCAGCAAAAATATCATCACTGCTGGTGTCCTGCCACCGATATGGGTTAGGCCCTTCTACACTTTCATCACGAACACGGGTTTTGAATACTACATTTGGCACTGTCTCTTGCATGGGCATTACTAACTCCTTGGACTGTTAATTGAATCTTAGTTGAATTTTTATAACGATTTTTTACGATTGAACTTATGCTTTGGATCTAATAAATAACTAGCATCCAATTTAATTTTTTCAGTTAATTTTTATTTTCTGTTAACTTTTCCAAGCTGGCTATGGGCAGTCTAGTAGTACCCTATTTGAGCATCCTAATTGAGTACCCTCATTATTTCCTCTGGCGTATATGAACGACACACTACCTATAAATTAATAACGTTATTAACGAAATAAAATAAATCTGGCGTGTATGAGCGAACTCAGTACAAGGCGAAAATTAAATCTAGTGAATGAGCTTACTATAAGTAAGTGACTGAACTGGATTTAACTTTTAACGCAGTAATGAGGAGCGCAATAGCCAGAAATTATTAGTGGCTCTGCTTGCCTGGGGGAGTAACAATTGACGGAAACGGCGCAATATTATCCCCATTCGAAATCTTTGCCACACCTTCTTTTTCAACCTGATCAATACGAATAATGGCCTGTACAGGGATAAAACTACGTTTAACGCCACTAAATTCAGTTTTTAATTTTTCTTCGGAAGGGTCTACTACGACCTGAGAGCGTTCACCGAAAACAAAATCCTCAATTTCAATGAAGCCCCAAAGGTCACTCTGATAAACCTGCTCAGCAAACACTTCATAGATCTCACCTTTATTAAGAAAGGTAATTTTAAATATTTCTTTAGGTTTTGTGGAAGTAGCCATGAATTTATTAATTCTCTTTCAAGTTGGTGGTAATAATTAATTAATCAAATAACAATATAAGGTATATTCACATAGATGGGGATAACCATCGCCTTTTCAAGGTCTTATCGCTATAATGCCTGCCCCTTTAATATGCCTATCTAAAACAGTTTATGCCAAAAAAGGTATTCATCAAAACTCACGGCTGTCAGATGAATGAATATGACAGTGCGCGCATGCTCGATCTGTTAAAAGAAAGCGACGAAATGATTGTTGCTGACAATGCAGAGGATGCCGATGTACTGCTACTTAACACCTGCTCTATACGTGAAAAAGCACAAGAAAAGGTCTTTCATCAGTTAGGTCGCTGGCGCAAATTGAAAGATAATAATCCTGAATTGAAAATTGCTGTCGGCGGTTGTGTTGCTTCTCAGGAAGGTGAACTGATTGGCAAGCGCGCACCTTTTGTTGATGTCGTATTCGGTCCACAAACTCTACATCGCTTACCCGGTTTATTAAAAACCAAACGTGAAGGCAGCCCAGTTGTAGACATCAGTTTTCCGGAAATCGAAAAATTTGATCGCCTGCCACAACCTACAGCCTCTGAATGTCAGGCTTTTCTAACGATACAGGAAGGTTGTAGCAAATATTGCTCGTTTTGTGTGGTGCCATATACTCGCGGCGAAGAAGTCAGCCGACCGCTGGATGATATATTAGCCGAAGCCGTTCATCTGGCCTCGCAGGGCGTTCGCGAACTTAATTTATTAGGACAAAACGTTAACTCTTATCGCGGCCTCAGCCATGAAGGTGAACTGATTGATCTGGCTACACTCATTACCTATATTTCGGCGATTGAGGGCATAGACCGTATCCGCTATACCACATCACATCCAATGGAATTCAATCAGAACCTAATAGATACCTATGAAACCACTCCTGAACTGGTCAACCATTTACATTTGCCAGTCCAGAGTGGGTCTGACCGAATTCTGGCTATGATGAAACGTAACCACACTGCTTTGGAATATAAATCGATTATCCGTAAATTACGTGTAATTCGTCCAAATATCAGCATCTCTTCTGATTTTATTATCGGATTTCCTGGTGAAACTGAGCGGGACTTCGAAGATACAATGAACCTAATTGCCGATATCGGTTTCGATCATTCCTTTAGTTTTATTTACAGCGCCCGCCCCGGCACCCCGGCTGCTGACCTCAAGGACGAAACCCCTGAAAGCATTAAAAAACAAAGACTTGCAATTCTTCAGGCGCGTATATTGCAACATGCTAATAGCATTTCAGAAGCCATGATCAATACCCAAGTGCCTATTTTGGTGACAGGTCCATCGAAAAAAGATCCTGGTCAATTACAAGGCCGCACTGAAAATAATCGTGTCGTTAATTTCAATGCTGACCTGCAAGATTTGTCAGGCCAAATCATTCAGGTCAAGATTACCGAAGCACTACCTAATTCTTTACGTGGCCAACTTGTCTGAATGAAGACTCTAGTTTCCTACGAACATTCATAAATTTTTAATACCAATCCCCCTTACCCTTGGTATACTGGCTGCAAGCGGGTAATACAGGAGGCAATGTCCCCTTTTGACTACTGACAATCAAACTGACAGCTTACACTTGGAACCTGAAAATCCTCAACGCCTGGCCAGCCTCTGTGGCCGTCTGAATGAGCATATCCATCAAATTGAAAAAAGGTTAAACGTCAAGATACAGAATCGAGGTTCTGTGTTTACCCTGCATGGGGATTCAGCAACAATCGCTTCTCAAATCTTAGAAGGCCTTTATCTATTAACTGATAATAATGGAAGCTTGAGTCCTGACCAGATTCACTTAGTCATTCAGGAGCACCTGAATGACGATAACTCCGAGCAAGAATTGGAAGACCAGCCACATCAAGATGTGCAGCTTATTAGAACACCCAAATGTTCCATAAAGCCTCGCAGTCAACACCAGAATGAGTATGTTCGCGCCATTATGCGCAATGATATTAATTTTGGCATCGGTCCAGCCGGTACTGGTAAAACCTATCTGGCCGTTGCCTGTGCTGTTGAAGCCTTAGTTAATGACCGAGTTGGTCGAATTTTATTAGTACGCCCGGCAGTTGAAGCAGGTGAAAAACTGGGTTTTCTTCCAGGCGATCTGGCCCAAAAAGTAGACCCTTATTTGCGTCCACTTTATGACGCACTCTATGAAATGTTGGGCTTTGAACGCGTTGCAAAACTAATCGAGCGCAGCATCATTGAAGTTGCGCCATTAGCCTATATGCGTGGTCGCACTCTTAATAATTCTTTTATTATTCTGGATGAAAGCCAAAACACTACTGCTTCGCAGATGAAAATGTTCCTGACGCGTATTGGCTTTGGTTCTACGGCGGTAATAACTGGCGATGTTACCCAGATCGACCTACCCAAAGGTGAACGTTCTGGCCTGGTACATGTCCGTTCAATACTTGAAAACATCGAAGGCATTTGTTTTTCATATTTCAATGCTAAAGATGTGGTGCGTCATCCCATTGTGCAGCGTGTTGTTGAAGCCTACGATGAACATGACAAAAAAAACATCTCCAGTCTAAAACAAAACGAAAATAATGATCAGGAACGCGTCAATGAGCGTGATAGTTGAACTCGTGAACGAATCTGCTGAACCTGCTGTTCCTTCTCAAGCGGAATTTGAAGGATGGAGCGATGCTGTGCTCAAGGAATTAAAACAAAGTGAGCAAGCTTTTGAACTTGGTATTCGTTTGGTTTCTGAAAATGAATCGGCAGAATTAAATCAAAATTTTCGCAACAAACAAGGCCCGACTAATGTTCTGTCATTCACTTACAGCGATATCCTGCCAGAAGCACAACAGAATTTACTGGGAGACCTAGCTATTTGTAGCCAAGTGGTTATTCGTGAAGCTCAAGAACAACATAAAACGGCACAAGCACATTGGGCACATATGACAATACATGGCATGTTGCATCTCCTAGGCCATGACCATCAAGACGATATACAAGCTGAATCCATGGAAACACTGGAATGCAATATTCTTTTGAAACTGGGCTATCCTCAACCCTATAAAGAAGTTTAAAGAAAAAAGGAAAAGTTAGCTTAAATGGCAGACGATCAATTTAGCAGCGATTCAAGACTCTCGTCTTGGATCGATAAAATTAAAGCCTTTTTTGGCGCCCAAGCTGTCGACAAAAAAAGCCTTATCGATCAGTTACGTCTAGCTCAAGAAGAGCAGATAATTGATGGCGACGCCTTAAGTATTATCGAAGGAGCATTACAAGTAGCAGATATGCAGGTCAGGGAAATTATGATTCCTCGCCCTCAAATCGCTATGCTCAGTACAAAATCATCACTTGAAGAAATTCTGCAGATTGTCACTGAAGCTGCTCATTCCCGTTTCCCGGTAATTGGTGAGAATAGTGACGACGTTATAGGAATTTTGTTAGCTAAAGATCTAATACCTCTCTTGCTGGAAAAAAATAATAGCAAGCGATTCAACATCAAAGACATAGTCCGCCCAGTGACATTTATTCCTGAATATAAACGCCTCAATGTTCTACTCAAGGAGTTCCGTGAAAATCGCAATCACATGGCCATCGTTATTGATGAATATGGAGGTCTGGCTGGCGCTGTTACCATTGAAGATATTCTTGAACAAATTGTTGGCGAGATTGAAGATGAATATGATGTTGATGATGAGGACTACATTAAAACCAGTGACGGTGAAAGTTATATTGTGAAAGCCATTACGCCCTTAGATGAATTTAATGAGTATTTCCATAGCAGTTTTTCCAGTGAAGAAATGGGCACTATCGGCGGTATATTATTAAATCAGTTTGGCCATATTCCTAGTCGAGACGAACGTATTGGTATTGGCCCCTATGTATTTAAAATTCTAAATGCAGATGGTCGTCAAATCCGTTTAATCGAAGTCAGCTCTAGCCTGTCAGTGAATCATAGCGATGAGCCAGCGCGCGAGTAAAATCTCAACAATTAAAACCTATCTACCTGCCCTGCTGGCAGGTGCCTTAGCTCCATTATCGTTAAGCCCGATTGATTTCTGGCCCGCGGCAATCATTTCAGTATTTTTTTTACTGCTGATTCTTGAAAAAACCTTAGCGCTTCAAGCGGCAAAATTAGGCTGGGTGTTTGGTTTGGGTTTCTTTGGCGTAGGCGCCTCTTGGGTCTATGTCAGTATTAATGTTTACGGTAACGCCTCAGGAATATTTGCAGCTTTTCTCACCGCTGTTTTTGTCGCTGCTTTAGCCTTACTGTTTGCCCTGCAATGCTGGTTTTATCAGCGCTATTTTGCAGGTTTGCAACGGGCACTTGGTTTCGCTGCCTGTTGGGTCTTATTTGAATGGCTTAGAAGCTGGCTGTTTACTGGCTTTCCCTGGCTCTATCTGGGTTATGGACACATCAATACTCTACTGGCTAATCTGGCACCAGTTTTAGGTGTACTCGGCATCAGCTTTGCTGTCACCCTAGCAAGTGGCATGCTGTATGAAATATTTCTAATTTGGCGCAAAGAAAAACTATGGCTATCAAAGCAGTTAGCGCTTTATGAAATAAAGTTGTTATTGCTCGGAATAAGTATTTTTTTTCTAGGCTCTTTTACCTGGGTCGAAGAAGCACAAAACTATAGTGCTGACATTGCTTTAGTGCAGGCTAATTTAGATCAGAACCTTAAGTTTGATCCTGCTTATATTGGTGAAGGCCTAAACCTTTATAATGGGCTCAGCACTACCCTTTGGGAAAATGATATTGTCATATGGCCGGAAACAGCAATTCCTTTGCTATACCAACGTGCAGATGCAGAACTGGCTTATTTCGATCGTTTAGCTCGCGAAAACAATAGCAGTCTTGTAACGGGAATTTTGTATCGAGAAGATTCGCAGATTTATAACAGTATGACTGCACTTGGTAATGGTTCTGGGGTGTATCACAAACAAAAGCTGGTCCCCTTTGGTGAATATGTGCCGTTCGCCGGCATTATGGAATCAGTTTTACAAATATTTTCTCTGCCTATGTCTTCCCTAGCAGCTGGCCCAAATGATCAAGCTCTTTTAGAAGCTTCCGGATTTTCCATGGCTTCCTATATTTGTTACGAAGTGGTGTATCCTGATTTTGTTCGCAAACAAGCACACATGGCAGACTTCTTAGTCACTATCAGTAACGACACCTGGTTTGGGTCATCTTTTGGCCCCTTACAGCACTTACAAATGGCAGCAATGCGTGCCTTGGAAAATGGTCGCTACATGGTTAGAGCTACTAGCAACGGCGTAACGGCTTTTATTAATGAGAAAGGCCAAATTGTCGATCGGACAAATCAATTTGAAATAGCGACCCTAGAAAATACAGTGCCTATTTTTCGTGGAAGAACGCCATTCTCTTACTGGGGTAGCTGGCCAATAGTGCTATTTAGTTTATTAATTCTTGCAATAATTGCCGGCTTCAAACGAATAAAATCCCAGCAGGAGTAGATACCACACTATGTATGATATTTATGACGTCATTGTTCTCTTTATTTTCATCTTGCTAGTAATGTATTGGTGGCGCATTAGCGAACAAAAAACATTTGCTATTCGTAATGCCAGAGAATACTGCAAGGGAAGGAATGTTCAACTATTAGATCAGACTTTAGTATTCCAAGGTTTGCGCCTGGAAAAAATGCACAATAAACGCCGCAAGTTTCTCTGTCGGGTATATGAATTCGAATTTTCATCTAATGGTGAAGATCGTTATAAAGGTGAAATCATACTTAGTGGCTTTAATTTTTTACGGGTTATTCTTGAGATGGATGAGCTGGAAATAACTGAATATTGATATTTGATCTGTCGTGCTACAAATACTTAAACCCCTTAAAGATTAAAAGCTTTAATCCTATTTGAAATCGCAGGAAGTTCAATGAGTTCTGAATCTAAAAAGTATGGGATTGAAGATCATTCGTATAAAGCAGCAGGCGGACTATCCGGCATAACTCAGCTTGTTAATTCATTCTACGATTTTATGGAAGCTCTTCCGGAAGCTACAGTAATACGAAGTATGCACCCAAGTGATCTCACAGAAGCAAGAAAAAAGCTAAGGTATTTTTTATCGGGTTGGCTGGGAGGGCCAAAATTATATTCAGAACATTATGGCAGCATCACTATTCCTTCTGCACATAAGCATTTGCCCATTGGATACGATGAAATGGAAGCTTGGATTCTTTGTATGCAAAAGGCGGCAGACGAGCAGCCTTATGAAGAATCATTTAGAATATATCTAATCGAGCAATTACGCGTTCCGGCAGAAAGAATAAAAGAGGTATGTAATGTCAAATAACTTATTAAACCGCGTTCATTGTCAGCTCCGACAACATGCCCTTAATAGATATAAAGTACTGATAACATTTTTTATTATCAATAAGATGATGCAGAGGTTGATTTTATGAATTGGTATTTGGAAGTTTTAAAAAAATATGCTGTATTCAACGGTAGAGCGCAACGAAAAGAATACTGGATGTTTGTTCTTTTCAACATCATCATCTCATTGGTGCTTACACTTATTGAAATTCTTATCGGCGCACCAGCAATCATTAGTGGCATTTATAGTTTGGCAGTTTTGATTCCCGGTTTGGCTGTCGCAATACGAAGATTGCATGACACTAACAGAAGTGGCTGGTGGCTACTTATTAGCTTAATTCCTATTCTTGGCATTATAGTTTTATTGGTATTTATGGCTCAGGAAGGTCAATTAGATGAAAATCAATATGGTCCCAACCCAAAACTTAAAACCACCTAGTAAGCGATTGGATCTATGCTCGCATTAGCTTGGCTTGCCGGTTCTTTAAGTTCCTTTAGCTTATTGGCTGTAGGTGCCCGAGAGTTAAGTGGTGAAATATCCATTTTCCAAAGTCTTTTTTCCCGCAGCGTCATTGGAGTTGTATACATTTCCCTTATACTTTATTTTTCAAAGCAAAAATTCAGTATTCACACCGATAAATTAAAGCTCCACTTTTCCAGAAATATTTTTCATTTTGTCGGCCAATATGGCTGGTTTGTGGGTATCGGTTTGTTACCGCTTGCAGAAGTATTTGCGCTTGAATTTACAGCGCCAATCTGGACATTAATCATTGCTGGGATTTTCCTAAGAGAAAAAATTACTTCGCGAAAACTAATAGCTGTAATATTTGGCTTATTAGGTGTACTAGTGATTACCAAACCTGGTATTGAAGTCGTTGATGTAGCCTCCTTCATAGTGCTCGGCGCAGCAGTTTGTTTTGCAGTTACGCTTGTATGCACAAAGTCACTAAGCTCTTCAGAATCACCCGTTTTAATTTTATTTTATATGAGCCTTATTCAACTGCCGATCGGTTTTGTGCTAGCCATATCGACCTGGACATGGCCAACTCTTCAACAGTGGTTTTGGCTGGTAATTATTGGCTTTACGGCACTTTCTGCACACTATTGCTTATCTAAAGCCATGCAGTATGCAGAAGTATCTATGGTTGTTACCGTCGACTTTTTACGATTACCCTTAATCGCATTAGTAGGAGTAGCTTTATATGCAGAGGAATTTGAAATTTCTCTTTTGCTCGGAGGTTTGCTGATGGTGGTCGGCAATCTAGTCAGCCTTAGTAAGTTCTCCAATGATTAAATCTGATAAAAAACCGGAATCAACCAACTTAAGCTTAGCCACATAATCAAGGTTAGTGGAATACCCACTTTAAGAAAATCCCTGAATGTATATCCACCAACAGTCATTACCAGTAAATTAGTTTTGTATGCCATAGGTGTGGCATAACTCATGTTAGCCCCAAACAAAACTGCTAATACAAAAGGTTCCATTGGCAAACCAAGTTGATTAGCAATTCCTATCGCAATTGGTGTGCCAATTACAGCGGCGGCATTGTTCGAAACAATATTGGTAAGAATAGCCATTAACAACATCAGAGCACTTAATTTTATTGTCACCGAACTATCCATGGTTAGGTTAACAAACACTGCTGCTAGAGCATCAGCAGCCCCAGTCTCCAGCAAGGCTACTCCTAAAGCTAAACTGGCAGCTACGATTAATATAATTTGTGCATTTAGAGCCTGTACCATTTCTTTCCATGCTAAACATTTTGTTAAGGCCAAAAGTAATACGCCGGCAACTGAAGAAACGGCTATGGGTAAAATCCCAAAAGCCGCGACAACAACTACTGCTATCATTATCGCTAATGCATAAGGTGCTTTTTCACTATGTGGGATATCCGTTGCCGAATCTATCACCACGACATCTCCCCGCTTTTTCATTTCAGCAATCTTCCCGCTGTCACCTTGCACTAATAAAACATCGCCTACCTGTAAATTTGTATTACTGATATCCGACACCATGTTTCGTCCATAGAGTCCGCCACGATGAATTGCCAATGTTATTAATTGATAACGATCAGCGAATCGACTGCGGGCGAGGGAGATTCTTTCCAAAGGCGACCCTTGCGTAACGATCACTTCCACCATTTGTTGATCTTCAGCCATAAGCGGGTGATCTTCATCTACTGGCTCACTGCCACCATACAAAACCGTGCCCAATTGTTTTTCAAATGCTTTTAAATTTTCAGCAGTATCCTTTACCAGTAATTGATCGCCAGCACGAAGTAAGGTGCTGGTTTGAGGCTGTGATAAAAGATCATCCCCAGCCCTTCGAATATAATTCACCTTAATTTGATCATCAGTTATTTTGAAAACTTCTTCCATGGTAAGACCGTTTGCTTTGCTCTCTTCAGAGATATAAAGCGCAGCAGAAAAAATACGCGGCGCGGCATCGAACAAATCAGCTGGACGCTTAGGTAAAAGTCTGGGTGCAATCAGCCATAAGTATAAAATTGCAATACCACTACTCATCGCCACCGGCATAATAAATTCAAACATAGAGAATTCCCGCATCCCCATACTTACGGCAACTGACACCACCAGCAAGTTAGTCGACGTGCCAATTGTTGTGCCCATGCCTCCGATCAAGGTTGCAAAACCCATTGGCATTAAAATACCCGAAGGTGAAGTTTTTGTGCGTAATGAAACGCTCATTAATATTGGTAAGAGTAAAATGACAATCGGCACATTATTGACGAAAGCACTCAAAACCGCTCCCACCAAAAGTGTCATTAGAAATGAGAGTGCCGGCGCTATGGTCCAAAGCTTAGCCAGCATCCTACCAACAGGCTCTAAAGCACCTGTTCTAGATAGTCCATGACCAATAATCATCAAAGCGGTTACGGCAACCAGTGCTTCGTGTCCAAAACCTGAATAAAATTCGAGAGGATCTAATTCAATACCATCATGAGAATAAGGAAATAGATAAAAGCCAACCGTGAGGATTACCAGAATGAACAAACTGGAGGTCTCCATTGGCAGCCTATTGTTGGTAAACATCGCTAAGGCAATAACCGTCAAGACCATGACAGCAATGGCGTGAGCGTTCAATGAAACTTCAATAACTTCCATAATCTAAGCTTACCTGATTGGCAACGGCTTTACCTACACTTGCCAGAGTAGAGTATTCATTTAGCTTTTCAAGCTATTAAAAAGAATTTGCAGCTATTGTGAAACCTTAAGCTCCAGCCTATATAAAGATTAAAAAACTAAAATATGCGTGTTATATTGATTTGACAATTTGGGAAGTAATAATACCGAGGAAAAGATTATGCGCCCTACATTCAATAAAATCACCAGCATATTAGCCCTAGGACTTTTAGGGGTAATCAGTGCAGGCAGTGTCCAAGCCGACATATATGGCCACTGGAACCCAATCATGCATGAAGACCGGCTTGAACGTGGACCAGGTCCTATGGCAGGTGACTATGCCGGATTGCCAATCAATGATGCCGCCAGAATGCGTGCCGATACATGGACTGCCAGCTTACTCACGGTTCCTGAACATCAATGCAAACCTCACCCTTCTACTTATGGATTTAGAGGTGTTGGGAACTTGCGTGTTTGGCAGGTAATCGATGATGAAACGCAGGAATTAACAGCCATTCGTACACATATTTCCTGGCAGGCACAGAAACGAGTTATATGGATGGATGGTCGTGATCACCCTGATGAAATGTATCCACATACTTGGGGAGGTTTCTCAACTGGGCATTTTGAAGGCGATACGCTAGTGGTTGAAACTACTCATATTAAAAATAGCTGGATGCGCAGAAATGGCTTGGCATTTAGTGATCAGGCGACCATGTTGGAGTATTTCTACCCTCATGGCGACACCATGACCCACGTCATGATGATCACCGACCCAGTTTATCTAGATGATGTTTTTATTAAGACCAACGGCTTTTCAACCAGAACAGAGAGTTCTATGGATCCCTACCCTTGCCGTTATGCTATTGAAATTGAAAGAGAGCCTGGTGAGATCCCTCATTATTTACCAGGGCAAAATACTGCTCCTCTAGAGTTTTCTGAAGAAAATGGTATTCCTTTTGAAGCGGGTCGTGGCGGCGGTATTACTATGATGCCTGAATATATGGATATCGTTCAAGATTGGCGCATGGAAAACATGACCTATGAAGAACGTATAGGCGACGGCATACCTCCTGGTAACCGGAGATAAAACCAGATCCGAAAAGGCAAAGTTAGTTAGTTTTAGATTGATAGATAAAAAATAAGGAGGCCAAGGCCTCCTTATTTTTTGCTTGCTGGTTCTAACCGTTTTTTTTAATTCTTGTTTTTATTCTTTTTTTTATTCGTCTATCCATTCTATTATTATTTTTTTTATTTGCGTCATATATAAGAATACATCACATGTTATGTGCAAATATTATGCAATATTACTTTTAGCAAAGAGCTCGCTTGAATATCAGCTCTTGAGCTGCCTATAATCGCCCGGCTAATTTATATATTTTTATATAAACCTCTGTGTTTTCTAAATAGGAGAAAAACAATGAAAAATCTATTCGCTCTCATCTTGCTAGGCCTCTTCAGCATGACTGCAATTGCACAGTTACCTGTTGAAGTTATTCCAGCCAATCAACAACAAGCATGGCTACAAGATTCAAACCCTCAAGACGCTGCTGATAAAAAGCTGGTATATGATTTCTGGCGCAAGGTATTAGTCGCTCGTAACACAGATGCGGGTATGGAAATGATGGCTGAAGATTACATGCAACATAATCCAAACTTTGCAACAGGCCGCGCGCCCATCCTGCAAGTTTTTGGTCGTATAGGTGAGCAAGAAGAACTACCTTATATTGCTGATCTAGTTGCTATTACTGCTGATGCTGGCTACGTAACAATGGCATTTAAGCGTGAATTGGAAAATCCAAATACTGGTGATACTTACACTACCACCTGGTTTGATATGTTCCGCGTTGAAAATGGTCTGATTGCAGAACACTGGGACTACGGTACTATTTCTGCTCGTTAAGCTAGATCATCTAAATTATTTAGATATAAAAAAGGGCTGATTTATCAGCCTTTTTTTTGGGATTAAATTAGCTCTACATAAAAGACTGGTGTTAAAAAGCTAATAATGAGCCTTCAGGAATACCGCTAAGGCAAGCAATACTGTTTGAATTTCTGGCAAATGGCTCATATTGACGACTGTAAGCGGGCAAGCTCTCAATATAATCCCGAGCGCGGCTGACACTATCAAAATCTCCATGTATTACTAACCATTGTTGTGGCCTGTTAGAAGTTCTAGATATAAGGCAAAGGTAGGTCTCATTTAGCAATTCAGTAAGAGAGAGTAACTGTAGATATTCTTCTAACATGGGCTGATCAGCGATAGGGAAAGCGGCCATTTGTACCGTATAACTGTTTTTACTCGCTATATTTTGCAACCATTCAGCGCTTGCTCGTGCTCTAACACCAATCAAACCAGATAACTCAGAAAAACCTGCTACTCCCATAGTAATATTGTCTGGAGCTTGCTCGGATGGCGGATTTTGGATATCAGCAAGTACTGGTGCTTCTGTTTGCACCATATCAACGCTTTGTTCTATTTGTTCTGTTTGTTCTGTTTCTTCTATTTCTTCTATGGCTTGTGTTTGACTTGCACTAACCAAGATCTCATCAGAATCTACCACTCGAATTGGCTCAATGAGCTCTTCAATTTGAGCTTCTTCTATTTGAGGTTCTATTATTGCGGTTTCTAATATCTAAGTTATCTCAGGGTTTGTAATTGCTATTTCAGTTGGATCAATATCAGTTAGCAACTCACTGACAGAGCTTTCTAGCACTGGATCTTCAGGTCTAGGGTCGACATTATCATCAACCAACTGTTGAACAACCCCCACCGGCTCTTCAACTGGTTCCTGGGGCGGTAATTGAACTGTTTCAATAGCGCTTTCTATAACAACAACTTCCGGTGCCAATTCTTGTATCGTTTCAATAGCTTGCGCTGTGATTTCGGTTAATTCCTGATTAGTCTGCTCAGTCTGAAATGCACTTATGCCGAAAAATAAGGCTAAAGCTATGACCAAAACACCAAAACCCGAAAAAAAAGCCGTCCATGGTAATAAGTGTCGCATACCATAACCACTATCTTTTATCGCCGCTTTAACATGCTGTGGGAATACTTTTTGCTGAATGGCTCCAAATTGATGGCCAGGTTGAATTGTTGACGAGGCGTAGGCCGCCATCAAAGATTTATCGGCCAAAATATTGACTCGTCGAGTTAAACCTTCAGAGGCTTTATTGAGCAGCTTTTCAGCTTTTGCAGTAAAAACCTGAGGCCAGGGACAGCCTGCAGCTTGCATACGATAATGCAGATAATCGCTGGTTTGCTCAAGACTCATTGGTTCCAGATAAAAGCTGTGGGTTATCCTCTCTCTTAGCTGGCGTATATTTTTACCTTGCAGGTTTTTATCTAACTCAGGTTGCCCAAAAAGAATAATCTGCATTAATTTATGGCGGTGTGTTTCCAGGTTGCTTAACAGCCTAATTTCTTCAAGGGTTTCAATAGGCATACCCTGTGCTTCTTCAATAAATACAACGACTATGCCACCTTCGCTGTGTTTCTTGACTAGATAGTCTTGCAACTTGTGCATGACCATGAGGCGCTCAGTTGAAGAATCGACCTCAAGGTCTAATTCAAAGGCTATGGCGTAAATAATATCGCGAGCAGAAAGGCTGGGATTAGCAATATATACGATTTCAACAGCATCAGGCAGACGCTCTTCCAGCATGCGGCAAAGCATGGTCTTCCCACTACCAACTTCACCCACAACCTTAACGATGCCCTCACCTGAAGTGACCGCATAAACCAAGGCATTAAGAACCACCCCCGGACCATTAGTTCCTCCAGGGAAAAACATAGACGGATCAGGCGTAATTCGAAAAGGAAATTTCAGTGAGATCAATGGCACCGGTATAGAATTTTATAATGGCATGCTTTACGCCTCTGATAAAACCACTGTTTACCGATTCCATTTTGATGGTAATGAGCTAGTACCTTCTTCAGAGCCTGAAATAGTAGTAGATGGTTTTACTAACGAACAACAACATGGTGATAAAGCGTTTACTTTTGATAATGCAGGCAATATTTATGTCGCTGTCGGCGCCCCCTCAAATGCCTGTATGCGTGAAGCAAGAACAATGGGTTCACCCGGCTTACGCCCTTGCCCAATTCTGGAAAGACATGGCGGCATCTGGCGCTTTAATGCTAATGAGTTGAACCAAGATCAATCCGATGGGGTTGTTTATGCGACAGGCATTCGAAATACTGTCGCACTGAGCTGGAATGATGAGCATGGTGCGCTATATTTTCTGCAACACGGCCGCGATCAACTAGACACGCTTTTCCCGGAATTCTACAACGCTAGAGATAATGCTTTGCGTACTGGAGAAGAATTTTTAAAAGTGACATCTGAAGGACAGGTATTTGGTTGGCCATTTACTTATTATGATAATTTAAGGCAAGAACGCATGGTTAACCCTGAGTATGGTGGTGATGGCCAAACAGTTGCGACACAAGGCCAATACGCTGAACCCATTATTTCTTTTCCCGGACATTGGGCGCCAAATGAATTAATCTTCTACACAGGCGACATGTTCCCTGAATCTTACCAAGATGGTGCATTTGTCGCCTTCCACGGTAGCTGGAATCGAGCTCCTATCGTTCAAGATGGCTTTAATGTTGCTTTTATTCCTGGTGATGCCGAAGAAATGGAAGCTACCTTCCAAATTTTTGCTGACGGCTTTAGAGGGGAGACCGACGGCTTCACATCTGATGCTCGACCGGTAGGTCTAGCACAAGGGGCTGATGGCTCTTTGTATATATCTGACTCTATTAACGGAAGAGTTTGGAAAATCACTTATAACAAAAGCCTGATGCAATAAGTTAATTTAAACTGCCTTCGCTCTCGCTTTGAGCTTCATTTGCATCTTCAATAGCGGATGAAATAAGCGAGTGTGGAGGCAAAGTAAATTTCAATATAAAAAATCCAATCAATGCTGACGCAATAGAGCCGACGATTATTCCGAGACGGTCACCCGCAAAATTACTGCCACTGGCATGTTCAAAAGCCAAGCTCGCAATAAATAAACTCATCGTAAAGCCTACGCCACAAACAAACGCTACCCCGCTAAGTTGAGACCAATTAATACCTTTTGGTAATTTAACAATACCAATAGCCACCGCCAATCCAATAAAAAGCATGATCCCCAATGGTTTGCCGATTACTAACCCGGCCCAGACTCCCATGGTAATGGGATGCAATATATCTGCAAGTGACATGCCCGCAATAGATAATCCCGCATTAGCAAATGCGAACATCGGTAAAATGACATAAGCAACTGGGCCATGTAGATTATGTTCTAGCGCTTTAACCGGAGAGTTACCCTCTTCATCCCGCATTGGGATGCAAAAAGCGATTAAGACACCTGCCAAGGTTGCATGAACTCCTGATTTTAAAACGGCCACCCACAGCACTATACCCAACAAGATATAAGCTGAAGAATTTGTTACTTGCAAAACTTTATTCATCAAAATGGCGATGCTCAGTGCTGCTAAAGCAATTAACAAGGCTGTTAAAGACAAATCTCCCGAGTAGAAAAAGGCAATTATCACTATTGCCGCTAAATCATCAAAAATCGCCAGCGTTAACAGAAATACTTTAAGGCTCGTGGGCACCCTAGCACCGAAAGATCCCAATAAGGCTAGAGCAAAGGCTATATCGGTTGCCACAGGGATAGCCCAGCCATTCATTGCTAAAGAATCACCCAGGTTAAACACAATATAAACCGTCGCTGGGCCGATTATGCCACCTAAGGCGCCAATGCCTGGAAGAATCACCTGTGATAATGATGAGAGCTCACCTTCAACAATTTCGCGTTTAATTTCCAGCCCTATCAGAAAAAGAAAACTGCCATAAGGCCATCATTAATCCATAGCAGCAATGCTTTATTAATCTCGAATGAACCAACTTGGATAGCAACGGTGGTATCCAATAAAGCATCATAAAGCGACGCTAAAGGTGAATTAGCCACAATCATGGCAACGATAGCGGATATGAAAAGTAAAATACCGCCAAAGGATTCAAGTCTGATGAAATCACGAATAAAATCTACAGGTGGCTTAATAGAATTTAGCATGTTTAAAAATCCACTCCTTTTTGAGCCTGAATACCTAGGTCATAAGCATGTTTTATATTTTTAACTTCCGAAACCGTATCAGCAATTTCTCTTAATACCGAGCCTCCGCCCCTGCCGGTAATGACAACACTTTGTTGCACGGGTCGATTTTTAATGGCATTAATTATTGTAGCTTCCGAAAGGTAGTCAAAAGCCAGCATATAAGTCAGCTCGTCTAGTACTACCAAATTAATCTCTGGATTTTGCAGTAGTTTCTCCGCCTCGACCCAGGTGCTCTGCGCCGCCACTATATCCCCTTCCCTGTCTTGTGTATCCCAGGTAAAACCTGTTCCCATCTGATAAAAAGGCAGAGAAGGATACTTTTCTTTAATATAGATCTCTTCACCTGACAATTGCTCACCTTTAATGAATTGCACTATACCAACCTTATGACCATAACCAAGGCTGCGAATAACCATGCCAAAAGCCGAACTACTTTTACCTTTGCCATCACCAGTCAGAAGAATACACACACCAACTTGCACAGTTGCAGCGGCAATACCTTTATCAACCTTCTCTTTGAGTTTCTGCTGCGTCGCTTTATGTTTAGTATTTTTATCAGTCGTCATTACTGGATAATTAACCTTCATATTTATATTTTCACCAATGATACATTGAATTCACGCTACCGCTAACATGCCTTCTGAGGTATCCTATGCAATCTTTTTTAAGCCCTGAAAAATAGACTTAAACCACCATGGCAGTAGACATAAACAACACTGAGAATAAAGCAATTACCGAAGAATATCTTCACCAGGATGTGGAAAAATCTGCACAACTGTTTTGGGATGAACAACAGAGCTTTAAGGTAGAGGAAGATTCAAACAAGGAAAAATTTTATTGCTTGTCCATGTTCCCCTACCCTAGCGGTCGTTTGCATATGGGCCATGTACGTAATTATACCATCGGCGATGTGATCTCTCGTTTCCAACGCATGCTAGGCAAAAGTGTATTACAGCCCATGGGCTGGGATGCCTTTGGTTTGCCAGCAGAAAATGCTGCCATGAAAAACAATGTGGCTCCAGCAAAGTGGACTTATGAAAACATTGACTATATGCGTACTCAATTACAGCAGCTAGGCTATGCCTATGACTGGGGTCGTGAAATTGCCACTTGTCACCCCGATTATTACCGCTGGGAACAATGGTTCTTTATTAAATTGTTTGAGAAAGATTTGGTCTATAAAAAAGAAGCCGAAGTAAACTGGGACCCTGTTGATCAAACGGTACTGGCGAACGAGCAAGTCATCGATGGGCGTGGTTGGCGTTCAGGGGCATTGGTTGAGCGCCGCAAAATCCCTCAGTGGTTTATTAAAATTACCGATTACGCTGAAGAGTTACTTACCGATTTAAATAAGCTGGATGAATGGCCCGAAAAAGTTCGTGTTATGCAGCAAAACTGGATTGGCCGCTCTGAAGGTCTGGAGTTTAGCTTTGAGGTTGCTGGCCATGATGCTCTGAGTGTCTATACAACGCGTCCAGATACAATTATGGGAGTTACCTATGTTGCCGTTGCCGCCCAGCACCCACTTGCGCTAGCAGCAGCTGAGCATAGCCCTGAAATCAAAGCTTATATTAAAGATCAAGACAATATCAAAGTAGCCGAGGCCGAATTGGCAACCATGGATAAAACCGGCATTGATACCGGCTTCAAAGCTATACACCCATTAACTGGCGAAGAGCTGCCAATTTGGGTAGCAAACTTTGTACTCATGTCTTATGGCTCCGGCGCGGTAATGTCGGTACCCGCACATGACCAGCGTGACTGGGAGTTCGCCAAGGCTTATGGCCTGAAGATTAAACAGGTTATCAAACCGATAGATGATGCCACATGTGATATCAGCAAGGCGGCCTTTACTGACAAAGGCATCTTAATCTCTTCTGCTGAATTCAATGATCTGAATTTCGAGCAGGCATTCGAAAAACTGGTCGACTTTTTTAGTGCTAAAGGCAGTGGCCGTAAAACGGTAAATTATCGCTCTGCGCGATTGGGGCGTGAGTCGGCAACGTTATTGGGGCACCCCCATTCCGATGATCACATGTGAATCATGTGGCTCTGTACCTGTACCAGAATCCGAATTACCGGTGATTTTACCTACAGATGTTGAATTTGATGGCAGCGGTTCTCCCATTAAAAAGATGCCGGAATTTTATGAAACAACTTGCCCATCAGGTGTCATGCTAAAGCTGAACGTGAAACCGATACCTTTGATACTTTTATGGAATCTTCATGGTATTACGCCCGTTTTGCCTGTCGTGATGAAAATTCCGCCATGCTTAACAAGCAGGCTGATTACTGGCTGCCGGTTGATCAATATATTGGTGGTATTGAGCATGCAATTTTGCATCTGCTTTATTCCCGCTTCTTTCATAAGTTAATGCGTGATGAAGGCTTGGTAAATTCAGATGAGCCCTTTAAGCGCTTATTAACCCAAGGCATGGTTTTAAAAGACGGCAGTAAAATGTCTAAATCTCAAGGCAATACTGTCGATCCAGAAGGCTTAATCGAGCAATATGGTGCCGATACTGTACGCCTATTTATGATGTTCGCTTCACCGCCGGATCAAAGCCTGGAATGGTCAGACAGCGGTGTGGAAGGTGCTTATCGCTTCTTGAAACGCTTATGGAAACTGATTGCGCCATTTACAGCAACTGATGTTAAACCTGAAGCCTGTCTCGCTGAATGATCAACAAAAAGCCTTACGTCTAAAAACCCATAGCACCATTAAAAAAGTGTCTGATGATTATGCCCGTCGGCAAGTTTTTAATACTGCGATTGCTGCTGTAATGGAGTTATTCAATGCCGTTTTCAAGTACAGTGAGCAAACTGAGAATAATGAACAAGATATAGCTGTTATCCAGGAAGCCCTTGAAGCTATCGTCTTGTTGTTAGCGCCGATTGTCCCTCACCTTTGTCACGTGCTATGGCAACACCTTGGAAATTCTGAGGCGATTATTGATGCCTCTTGGCCTGATTTCGATGAATCAGCATTGCAACAATCAACGCTTACTATCGTCGCTCAGGTCAACGGGAAATTGCGTGCCAAATTGGAATTGCCTGCTGACTAGCAGCAAACAAGAGCTTGAGGCCGCTGCATTAGCGGACGAAAGCATTGAAAAACATATTGCCGGTCTGACTATTCGGAAAGTTATTGTTGTACCTGGCCGCTCTGGTCAATATCGTCGCCAATTAATGTGAGCAGAAGATCTGCAAAAGATAAGTAAAAGATGAACAAAAGTATCCTGACAATTCTGATGCTCCTGCTTTTAAGCAGTTGCGGCTTTACTATGCGAGGATATGACTCCTCGCTATTAAGCCCCAAGCTTCAGCAAATGCAACTTTCCTGTTAATTCTAGCAGTAATGAACTTGCTCAGATTTTAAGACGTAGACTCATTTCGTCTCAAGTAAACATTATCGAGGATTCATCAGCTTACAAACTCACTCTAGGTGATGAACAAAGCCGTGAACGTATTATTAGCGTAAATCGTAATATCAGAGCTGGCGAGTATGAAATAACTCTTACTGCATCTTTTCAGCTTGAGAATAACGGTGACTCAATTATTGCAAGAGAGATAATTTCTGTCGATCAAATCTATGAAGCTGACCCTAACAATGCTGCTGCTAAAACCAATGAAGCTGAATTAGTTCTTGATGAATTACGCCAAGCATTAACAGAACAAATAATGAGACGCCTTCAAACGGTCCAATAATCTTTCGGCGACTATTACTCGATGCCTATTGCCCTATGATATAGGCCTTGCAATAATCAAAACCAATATCTATAAAAAACTGGAGCTAAACATGAAATTATCACTTAAATTCCTAGTAGTCGGCACAATTTTAGGACTTCTTAGTATACCTGCACATGCTGAGTGGCAATTAAACAATTCTGATTCCAGTTTGTATTATGTCACCAGTAAAGCCGCGGCTATTTCTGAAATTAACACTTTTACTAACTTAAGCGGGGCTATTTCTGATGACGGTACAGCCACCTTAGAAATTGATCTTGCGAGTGTTGATACTGCCATCGAAATTCGCGATCAACGTGTTAGGGATATTTTATTTGAAATCCAAGAATACCCTACTGCGTCTATTACTATAGAAATAGACAGCTCTGCTCTAGCCAATCTGGCTACAGGAAGCTATAGCATTACCAATTACGACTATAGTTTATCTCTGCATGGCATGACGGCTGAATTAAATGCAGATTTACGTTTGAGTAAAACTTCCGACTCTAGAATTGAGATTCAACCAGCACAACCAATTATTATCGGTGCCGGACTTTTTGGCCTGGCCGCAGGTGTTGAAGCATTAAGAGAAGTTGCAGGTCTACCGAGTATTAACCCTAATGTGGTTGTCGATTTTTCCTTATCTTTTGATGAAGGCATGTAACGTTTATTTCTTGTGCAAGTAAAACCAGAGCAAGTTCTTTCAGAATTAACTAATAAAATCCCGCCTGTTATTTGGGTTGCTGGGGACGAAACCTTGCTGGTCCAAGAGAGTTGTGACCAGATAAGAAAGTTTGCACAGGCACAGGGCTTTAGTGAACGCGAAGTCTATACAGTTCATAGTGGTTTTGATTGGAATATATTACTTGAATCCAGCAATAGCCTGTCTTTATTTGCTGAAAAAAAACTCATCGACCTGCGCCTAAATTCAGCCAAGCTTGATGATGCCGGTAAAAAAGCATTACACGCTTACCTGGCAAATCCATCTGAAGATAATCTCTTACTAATCTCAAGCCCAAGGGTTGAGAAAGCTGCAACCAATACTAAGTGGTTCAAACAAATTGAAACAGAAGCTTATTTTATTGTGATTTGGCCCATTAACTCGCAAAACCTAGCAGCTTGGATCAGACAACGTCTTAAAAGTCATGGACTAACAGCCGATGGCCAAGCTATAGACATACTTTGTCAGCGCACTGAAGGTAACTTGTTGGCGACTGCACAGGAAATAGATAAGCTGAGCATTCTTGCTGACAACAAGGAATTAGATGCCAGCATGGTTGCTCGAGCAGTAGCCGATAGCGCACGTTTTAATGTTTTTACCTTAATTGATACCGCAATAGCGGGTAACTCTGCTCGAGCTCTAAATATTCTTTATCATCTAAAGGCTGAAAGTGAGGATCCTCTTAAAATTCTAAATTTTATTTGCAAAGAAATTCGCTCACTCTGCAAAATGGCGCTACAGCTTGAAAATGGACAAAGTATTAGCGCTGTTATGCAAAGTGAACGTGTTTGGCGCAATAAGATGGGTCCAGTATCGACAGCCTTAAACAATCATTCTTTGGCGCAACTTCAGGCTTTTTTAAATGATGCCAGCTTAATCGATCAATCTGTAAAAGGCTTAAATAAGCTCAACACCTGGGATGAGCTTTCTCGCATGATACTTTCTATGAGTGGTGATAATTTAGACCTGAGCGCCTAAATATAAACTTCAATAAGTAAATAATTTATATAGATTTCAGTAAGAAATTTAATGCAAATCTTTTAGCTCAGATTTGATCTAAATCTGCCTGCTTATCTGCATGATATGAAGATCTGACCAATGGACCACTAGCAACATGTCTAAAGCCCATTTCCTTGCCGAGAAGGGCATACTCGTCAAATTCATCCGGATGTACAAAACGTTCAACAGCTAAATGTTCCCGGCTCGGCTGCAGATACTGACCTAAGGTAACCATGTCAATGTTATGTGCCGCCATATCTTCCATAACCTGAATAACTTCTTCTTTGGTCTCACCGAGACCTAGCATAATTCCGGACTTTGTTATCACTTGTGGCGCCATCTCTTTATATTTTTTCAATAAATTTAATGACCATTGATAATCAGAGCCAGGTCTCACTTTTTTATAAAGACGCGGAATGCTTTCAAGATTATGGTTAAAAACATCTGGTGTTGTGCCGGTCAAAATTGCTAAGGCAACATCCATACGTCCACGAAAGTCAGGCACCAATACTTCAATTTTAATTCTGGGATTTAAACGTCTGGTTTCTGCAATACAACGCGAAAAATGTTCAGCTCCGCCATCTCTTAAATCATCCCGATCGACAGATGTCACAACCACATAGTTTAATTGCATTTCAGCAATTGCTTCAGCAAGTTCTGTTGGCTCATTTTCCATTGGAGGGTTGGGTCGCCCATGCGCTACATCACAAAAAGGGCAACGTCTTGTACAAATATCACCTAGAATCATAAAAGTGGCAGTGCCGCTGGTGAAACACTCTCCCAAATTTGGACAAGATGCTTCTTCGCAGACAGAGCTTAATTTATGTTTTCTTAAGGTGCTTTTAATGTGCTCCACTTTCGCTGAAGTGCCCATCCGGACACGTATCCATTCGGGCTTGCGAGGCAATTCAGTGGTTGGAATAACCTTAACGGGAATACGCGCTACCTTATCGGCACCACGTAATTTTTCACCTTGAACGACTTTTTTCAATTTAGTTGCCACTTAAAAAACTTACTTTATATCCTATGGAGCGAATGAGCAGAGAGTAAGAATCAACACCTTAGTTCGCCCACTATAAATCAGCTTGAAATTATATCAGATTTGTCTGTAACACATGGAGCAGCTTATCTTGCGCTTGCTGAAATAAATTTTGTTCAGAGTGCTTAATAGTATCTATAGTATCAATACTATTAACATGATCTATAAGCTGAGTTGTTTCCAAACCAGCATACCCGCAAGGATTGATATAAGTAAAAGGTGTTAAATCCATATCGATATTGAAGCTTAGTCCATGGTAAGAACAGCCTTGTTTAATACGCAAACCTAAAGCTGCAATTTTTTTCTCGCCTACATAAACACCCGGTGCTCGAGGCTTTGTTTCACCTCTGATGCCATAAGATGCTAATACTGAAATAATAGAATTTTCGATTAAGTCTACTAGTTGTCTAATACCAAGCTTATTTCTACGCACATCTATCAATAAATAAATAACCAATTGGCCAGGGCCATGGTAAGTTACCTGCCCTCCTCTGTCAGACTTCACGACAGGAATATCATGTGCATTTAGTATATGTTCTGGCTTGCCAGCCTGCCCCAAAGTAAACACAGGCTCATGCTGGAGAACCCACAACTCATCAGGGGTAGAAGGAGTTCTATTAAGCGTAAATTCAAGCATTTTCTGCCAAATCAGCTCATAAGGTTGTATCCCTAAAAAGCGCAACTTACAGTGCTCTGCTTCAATAGTCTGTTTGGAGGTGCTCACAAATATTACAAAACCATGGATACCAAACCACTGGCCTTTAAATCATCAAACAAGGCCTGGAGTTGCTGGGTACCGGTAGCATAAATAATGACATTAACTGCCAGGTAATTATTATTCCGGCTGGGCCGGAAACTGATATTTTCATCTCTTAAATCAGGGGCATGAAGGCGAATAATTTCCAGTATCATTTCACTGAATTTGGCAACATTTTTTCCCATCACTTTGACTGGGTATTCACAAGGAAACTCTATTTTTACCGAGTTTTCATCTATATCTAGAGTGTCCAAAATAGTGTATGTTTTCTAACTAAATAAGGCCATGAAGAATAAGGTTAACCAATCCATAATACGTTTGATCAAACTGCCTCTTTCAATAGTCTGCAAAGCAATGACTTCACCTTGATAATATACTTGATCATCAAAGCTAATGGTGACCTGCCCAAGAATATCTCCTGCATTAATAGGCGCTTTTAGGGATTCTTCAATTTGTAGCTCAGTCACTAAATCATCACCACTATTATTAGGGATAGTAATAAAAACCTGCTCTTGCACTCCGATATCTACAGAATTACTTTTACCCGACCAAACCTGATTGCTGGATAACACTTCATTGCCCGTAAAAAGCTCATAAGTTTCATAGAAACGAAAACCGTAGGTGAGTAATTTTTGTGCTTCGATAGCGCGGGCATTGACACTGTCAGTACCCATTACCACAGCAATTAAGCGCATACCATCACGCGTAGCAGATGCAACCAGACAATATCCAGCAGCTTCAGTAAAGCCGGTTTTCATGCCATCCACATTCCTATCCTGAAACAAAAGGCTATTACGATTAGGCTGACGAATACCGTTATAAGTGAATTCAGGAACACTATAAATTTCGTAATTATCTGGGAATCGTTCAATCAATGCTTGAGCAAGGGTAGCCAAGTCTCTAGCCGACATGACATGTTGATCTGCCGGCATGCCGTGGGCATTTACAAAGTAAGAATTATCAAGTCCAAGCAATTCAGCATGCTGATTCATCATGTCTGCAAAGGCATCTTCACTGCCTGCAACATGTTCAGCTAAAGCAACACTAGCATCATTGCCTGACTGCACAACCATGCCATAAATGAGGTCTTCCAAACGAACAGTCGTGCCTTCCTGGATAAACATTTTAGATCCATCCATTTGCCAGGCTTTGACACTGATATAGACTTCCTCATCTAGGGTGATATTGCCGTTTTCTAACTCACTCGCAACAACATAATCTGTCATTATTTTAGTAAGACTGGCCGGAGGCAAAGGAATGTCCGCATTTGACTCAACCAAAATATCGCCTGTCGTTGCGTCCATGAGCACATAGGATGTCGCCGCAATATCAGGTGCCCTTGGAATTATTCGGGCTTGTTGCGCTAGTACAGCGTTAGAGCCAGTAAGAAATAGCAAAGCACACACTAATACACAGCAATAATAGAAAATATCATTATCTTTTATCATAAATTGTTTAACAGCTTTTGCTTGCATGGTCTTCCTCTATATTCGCACAATAAGTTCGCATATTAACCTGGCTTTTCTGTGGCTATAACAAGTCTTTTTACTGCCTCACCCGGAAGGGTGTTCCCAACCCCGCATCAATAATTATTTGTATTAAATTATCAAGCTGAATTGTCTCATTTAGTGGGCCTAAACGCACACGATGTAAAATATTATTCGACCCTTGACTGGCTTCACTACGAATAAAAGCGGGGAATTCAGTTAATCCATTTACGACAGCAAGAAGATTCTCAGCGCTAGTGAGATTACTAAATGCGCCCAGTTGTAAATATTCCTGGCCTGCATCCTCTACAATGCGCTGTCTTTCGGCCGCAATTTCTTCCTGATCAATTGTGTTGCTATCCACATTAGAAGCCAACATTACCGTTTGTTCTGGTGCTTGTTCTAACCAGGGGGTCAACGATTCGATATGTACTCTTGCAGTGCCAATGTTAGCATAGCCTAATTTAGCTGCGGCAGCATATGATAAATCAATAATTCTGTCTTCGTGGAAAGGACCTCGATCATTAACTCTAACGACGATACTTTCGCCATTATCTAGATTCGTGACTTTAGCAAAACTGGGTATAGGCAAACTTTTATGAGCCGCTGTAAAAGTGAACATGTCATAAATTTCGCCATTGGAGGTTAAGTGCCCATGGAATTTTCGTCCATACCAAGAAGCGCTCCCACTCTCTTGGTAACCGACTTCAGTATCCATCACAGTATAGCTTTGTCCATTGACCTGATAAGGGCTTCTGTTGCCAGCCATGGTTCTATTCACGGGCTCTGGAATTACGTCTGGAATTATATCTATATCAATTGGTTCTAATATGGGGCTATCGTTCTGCATATCATAGCGGCCAGCATTAGTTTCGGAATTAGTACCAGAACTCGTATTAGAAGGGGTAGAAGATACGCAAGCTGTTAAGGTAACAGCCAGGGAAATAATGAAAGCTAACTTGTAATTAAGATATTCTGCCATAGGGTTAGCGGTGATTATTTTTCCATCCTTATCATTGCATTACTCAAGATCGAATCAATCAACATAAACTTAATTAGCATAGCGAAACGCAGTCTTACCATGACTATGGATAGACATTAGGATACCAAAACCCAGCATTAGAGTAACGATAGAAGTTCCCCCCAAGCTTACTAAAGGCAAAGGGACACCCACGACTGGTAAAATTCCGCTGACCATACCAATATTAACGAAAATATAAACAAAGAATGTGAGCGTGATACTACCTGCTAGCAAACGCGTAAACATATCATTTGAAACTGCCGCTATATATAAGCCTCTAGAAATTATCGCAAGATAAAGTACTAACAATAGCATGACGCCAACCAAACCAAATTCTTCTGCTAACACCGCAACAATAAAGTCTGTTTGCCCTTCAGGTAAAAAATCCAGACGAGATTGCACACCGTTCAACCAGCCTTTGCCATAAAGTCCTCCTGAGCCTATTGCTGTTTTTGATTGAATAATATTCCAACCAGCACCCAGTGGGTCTTTTTCGGGATTCAGAAAGGTCAAAATTCGTTGTTGCTGGTAATCCTTTAAATAAAAAATCCACATTGCAGGAATGGACAAGACCCCAGCGCCAATCGCAGAACCAACTAACTTCCAGCTTATGCCCGCCAATAACAAAACAAATATGCCAGACACACCTATAAGCAGAGCTGTTCCTAAATCAGGCTGCATTGCAATTAAAACAGCAGGCAAACCCACCAAGACCAAAGACCAAAATATATGCTTAAATCGCGGGGGAATTGATCGCCTAGAGAAATAAGCAGCCAAGGTTAAAGGTAAGACAATTTTCATGATTTCAGAAGGTTGAAAGCGCGGTAAACCAGGAAGATCTAGCCAGCGCTGCGCTCCATTAGCGGTCGAACCAAAAAATAAAACCACCACTAATAAACTTAAACTAATCACATACATTAGTGGCGCCCAACGTCGCATGACTCGAACATCAACTTGAGCGACTATAAACATAACAATGAAAGCCAGGACTATGAAAATAATCTGTCGGCGCATATCAGCTTGATTAGCATCCGTTGCACTATATAACACCATCAAACCAAAACCTGTCAGCACCACAATGGCGAACAACAAAGGAAGATCTAGATTTAATTTTTCCCAGATACTTAAGCGTTTTTCCAGATTATTAAAGTCACCGCTAAGCTGTTTAACAAATGCTGAAGAACTCACAACGCCTCCAAACTTGGAGCGACTGAACTAAGTTGTTGTTCGGGAATAATTTCTGGTTCCACTAAAAACTCTTGTTTTACGTCACCTTGCTCATCCAGCAAATAAGCATCCATTATTGTTTTAGCTATCGGGCCGGCCACACCACTTCCGCCTTCTCCATGCTCAACAAATACGGCAAGTGCAATAGTTGGATTTTCCACTGGTGCAAAGGAAATGAACAAGGCATGGTCTCGAAACTGTTCAGGCACTTCTAGATCATTATCAAAATCTGCGGCCATACCTATAATCTGAGCTGTCCCTGATTTACCAGCCATGTGATAAGGCATTCTTTCCAGCATCGCAATATAAGGATAGGCTGTACCATTATTTCGATATCCTCCATCATCTTTATGCACCACATCCTGCATGGCCTGGTGTATGAAGTCCCAGTCATCAGGATTTTGCAGGCTTATGTCAGGAATTGCACTGTCATGCTGGATATCTTCACTCAATAAGCCCGCCCTCTTCAGTAAAATTGGTTGTCTCCAGCGACCCTTATTTGCTAATACCATTGTCGCTGTTGCCAGCTGCAAGGGGGTAGCTTCTGTATAGCCCTGCCCGATAGCAGAATTTAATGTTTCACCTGGATACCAGGGTTGGCCTAAGGTTTCCATTTTCCAATCTCTGGATGGTAATGTGCCCTGACTGGCTTGAGAAATATCGATGCTAGTGTTTTTACCAAAACCAAATTGGTCAAGAAATTCAGCCATACGATCAATCCCAAGATCTATCGCCATATCCCAAAAATATATATCGCAAGATTGGTATATAGCCTTGGCTAAGTTAACCAAATCATGACCAGTTTCTGTCACCCACCAAGTCCAATCATGATAGATATGGGAGTCTCCCTGTAAAATAAAATAGCCTGGATCCTGGATCTGATAGTCTCTAGTTCTTACACCATAGTCTAGACTGGCTAGACCAATAAAAGGTTTCATTGTGGAACCCGGGGCATATTTTGCTAAAGCGCGGTTGAATAATGGAGTTTCAATTGGGTCATTTAACAAGGAATATGCCGTTTGACTTATGCCGGCGACAAACAGGTTAGGATCAAATGACGGCTTGCTAACCATGGCAAGAACACCGCCTGTTTCAACATCTAAGGCGACAACACCACCTCGATAATCTCCCAAAGCATCCCATGCAGCTAATTGCAGTTTACTGTCAAGATGCAGTATAAGGTCTTCGCCAGGAACCGGATCTGTTCTATCAAGTACATCCATGATCTGACCACGTGCATTTTTTTCAACAGTTTCATAACCCACCTGCCCATGCAGCAATGGCTCATAAAATCTTTCAATTCCGGTTTTACCAATCTGGTGAGTGCCTCGATACTCTTCAGCATTAAGGCTTCTTAGTTCTTCTTCGGTAATACTACTGAGATAACCTAAGGCATGGGCAATAGGAGCGCCCAAGGGGTAAAATCTGACAAGCTGTGCTTCTACTTGAAAACCAGGCAAACGATATTGATTAACTGCCAGCCTGGCAATTTCTTCTTCGCTTAAAGCGAAAGTTAACGGTACCGACGAAAAAGGGACACCTCGACGGCGCAAGCGTTGTTTAAACTCTGCAACCTCTTCATCTGGAAGCTCAATCAAACCTTGGATCAAGCCAATACTTGCATCTAAATCTCTTACATTTTCTTGTACTACAGTTAAATTAAAACTGGGTTTATTGTCAGCCAATAAAACACCATTACGGTCGTAGATTAGTCCTCGAGTGGGAGCGATAGACTGACTGTAAATCCTATTATTATCTGAAGCTGTTGAGTAAAACTCGTATTGATATATTTGTAAATAAATAAGCCGCGAAATAATGAAAGCAACAAGGAGAAGTGCAATTATTCCGCCGATAAGCAAGCGGGACAGAAATATCCGCCTTTCTTGGGTATGGTCTTTGAGGGTGATATCGTTAATCATTTACGAGATAACACCATAATTGGGGGTAATATTAAGCATTAATTTAAACAATATGGAGGATATACGCCCAATCAATGAATGTCCAAAATTTAGAACACAAAATTATCCAAAAATTCCATCAATTAAGGGTACTTAGAGGCAAAACAGAAAGAATTTATGAATAAAAAGCGCTAACTAGACTTATTCACTGGCAATTGACATCGTTGCCTCATCATCAGCATCCCAGCCACCACCCAAGGCTTGATAAAATCCTACCATTGAATTGAGCTGTTGGATTTTATTATTTAATACCGCTATACGCTGAGCAAACAAAGTGTTTTGTGCTGTTAACACGGTCTGAAAGTCAGCAACACCTTCAGCATAACGAACCTCTGCAAGCCGAAATGACTCTTCTGCTTGCGCCAGAAGACGTTGGGCAACTATACCTAACTCATCTAGCAATTGGATATTACTCAGTAGAACCTCGACTTCATTGAATGCGCCTAAAACTGATCTACGATAGATGTTCAAGCTGTTTTCCAGAGCCAAGCGATTTTGGTCAAGATCTCGTTGTCGGGCACCGTTATCTAAAAGAAGCTGACTTAAATTAGCGCTTAAATTAATAAGGGCATCCGGTGCGGAGAGTAAATCGCTCAATGATGAGCTTGAAGCATTGGCGCTGCCTGTTAAAGATATAGAAGGAAAGAAATTAAGACGGCTCAATTCAACCTGCACGGCGCTTCTTTGCAAATCAGCTTCTGCCTGTACCAGATCGGGACGTCGGCGTAATAAATCTGAAGGAATTCCAGGACGCAATGCAGGTACCAGAATATCTTCCAGACTGTCTCCATCAATATCAAATTCCTGTACTGTACGCCCCAGAATAAGCGCGAGTGAAGACAGTGCAGACAATTCATTTTGCTGCAAACTTTGGATATTAGTACGCTGCTGCTCTATGGCAATTTGTTGTTGCAGCGCATTAATTGGAACAACAACTCCAGCATCAACTCGGGCTTGTGTGATTTCTCCAATAGCTTCCGCATTCTCCAGATTTTGCTGCGCAGCTAAAATCTGATCACGAATTAGCAAGATTTGGAAATAAGCTGATGCAGCCGTTCCCAAGGTATTTAAAGCAGTATTGGCAACCTGAGCACGGCGCGATTGAAAATCAGCTAAAGCTCCTTCAAAGGTTGTCGGCTTGCTAATAATATCGGTATAAGTAAATGAACCTGTCAAATCAATTGGGCTATTAGGGCTGTTAACTGACTCTGATGCGCCTAAATTATCAGTATAAAGTGCACCAGTCCCAATTCTAACAGCAGGAATTGGCAATAAATTAAACCCGGCTTCTCGTAAAGCTATTTGTGCTGCTTCCAAATTGCGACGATTATTTTGCAGATCAAGATTGTTCTGCTTAACCGATTGCACGATTGAATTAAGTTCATCATCTTGAAAATTTTCCCACCAGATTAATGTAGGCCAAACTTCTGCATCTTCAGCAAACGGACCAAGCCATTCCTCGGGAACGTCAGTGTCTGCTAACTCTGGAACATCAATAGAAACACAAGCACTTAAGCCTAAAGCAAGAACGCCAGTAAATAGATAATTTTTCATATTCTTGTATATGGTATTAATACTGTGTGTCTCTATCTGAGTCATGTTTCTTCTCAATTAATTCGATCGTCAAAATATCTATTCATTAGCCAAGGCTACGACCGGGTCGAGTTGCGAGGCTTTTTTGGCCGGGGCAAACCCAAAAATCAAACCAGTGCTCACCGAACAGGTGAAAGCCAGCAACATCGGAGTGCTAGAAAAATAAATTGAAACGCCAAACCTCTGCAATATAAGACCAACCGCAACACCCAACGCAACGCCAATAACTCCACCGAAACAGGAAACTACAATGGCTTCGGCTAAAAACTGCGAAAGAATATCGCTTTGCCTTGCGCCAGTTGCCATACGCACACCTATCTCGCGAGTCCGCTCAGTCACAGAAACCAGCATAATATTCATAACGCCGATACCTCCAACCAACAGCGAAATTGCGGCCACCGAACCCAGCAATAAAGTAAAAGTTTTTTGAGATTCAGAAGCAGATTCCAACATGGAAGTGTTTTGATCAACACGCATGTCTTGTGTGCCATGTAATGCACTCAAATACTCAAGCATATTTTGTTCTGTCTGATCGACCAGTTCAATATCATCAACCAGCACCCTGATTTCATCAGCCTCAGCCTTTCCAAACACCCTAACTGCACCCGTTCTAAATGGAATATAAATAGCATCATCAGGGTTATTAAAACCTTGTGCGCCTTTTGAGGTTAAAATTCCAATCACCTGAAAAGGAATATTGCCGATTAAAATGTATTCCCCGAGTGGATCCTGTCCATCGGGGAAAAGATCTGCTCGCGCTTCTGAACCAAGCACAGCAACACTGGTTATATCTTCACTATCTTGGTTAGTAAAAAAAACGCCTTGCGCTAGCGGCCATGACTCGACTTCCGGCATTTCTCCAGTAGTAGCAACGACAGAGGTTTGTGTATCATTTCTGCCAAAGCGAACTGATGAGTTACGACTTTGCATTTGTGGAATGGCTGCCAAGATATTTGGAACATTGCTTCCAACTGCCACTGCATCATCTAATGTCAGGGTTGATGGCATGCTACGAAAAGAACCTGGCAAACGTTCCGGCCGTATGGTTACAACATTAGTGCCTAATTGATTCATGATCTGAATAATATTCTGCTGAGCTCCTTCGCCAATAGCGAGCATGGCAACCACTGAAGAAACCCCAATCACAATACCCAATAAAGTCAGCATGGTACGGAAGATATTCGCCTTCAATGAACGAAATGCCATTCTGATTGCTTCACCCGTTCCTGCCATCATTGAAGAAGCTTTTCGACTCATGAAGAGCTCGCGTAATTTAGCATTATTATTTGAGTCAACATTTTCCGGTTTAGGTCCTGAATCACTGACAATCTCTCCATCAAGAAATTCAATGCTGCGATCAGCATGGGCAGCAACTTCTTTATCATGTGTGATCAGAATTACCGTGTGACCCTTTTTAGCCAAATCCTCCAGAAGTTCCATTACTTCAATACCACTTTGAGTATCAAGTGCTCCCGTCGGCTCATCCGCTAGAATGATATTGCCTCCATTCATCATGGCTCTAGCGATAGAAACCCTCTGTTGTTGTCCACCTGACAACTGGGTAGGCCGATGATCCATGCGATCACCAAGCCCAAGTGCACTTAATAAGGATTCTGCTCGTATTTCACGTTCATGCGCATTCAAGCCTGCATAAACCGCTGGCACCTGGACATTTTCTAGTGCCGATTCTGTTCCAAGCAAATTGTAATTTTGGAAAACAAAGCCAAAGGCTTCACGTCGCAACCAGGCAAGTCCGTCAGCATCAAAACTTTCTATATCCCTGCCAGCAAACAAATACTTCCCTGCAGTCGGCCGATCCAGGCAGCCCAGAATATTCATTAAAGTTGATTTTCCTGAACCAGACTGTCCAACAATGGCCAGAAATTCTCCCGGATAAATTTTTAAATCAATACCTCGTAATGCATGCACTTCAACGCCGCCACCCGTAGTAAAGGTACGCATCACACCTTCTAGTTCTATTAGCGGAATCGCAATGCTTTTGCCCTGTTCTGCCGAGACATCTTCAGCTTGCCCAAATGACTCATTTGATCCTGCTGCGACATCAATTATAGAGGCAGTCATGCTTATCTTCTTCCGCCTGGGATGCCTAGCGCAGATCTTAATTGGTCACGATCGATACCATTTACATTTCCTTGTATGACTCCAGAGACCACGGATTCGCCTGCTTGCAAACCTGATATCACTTCTGCTGATACGCGACTGCTCAGGCCAACAATGATTTCTTTGGTTTCAAGCGTGCCGTCATTCAATTGAACCTGGACAGTAGCTATACGGCTACCCGCTCCTCTATCATTCGTCAGCATCGCTGCTTGCCCTCCGCTTTGTACGAGTTGCGGGCCTGGGAAATTTGCGACCATCGTGCACGCTTCCAGGTAAGCGGCCATTAAATCCACCTCTGCGCTCCTCCGGCATTGGCCATAACTTCATTAAAGCCTGAACCTGCACTTGCTGGCCCACCTTCTAGAAAGGTCAGAGCTCCTATTGGAACGGTTAATACATTTCTAGCAGCTGAAGTAACAAAATAAATCTGTGCAGTCATTTCCGGTAATAAGGCCGAATCCTCATTTTCAATATCAAATAGGCCGGTATACAGCACAACGTTGTTGGTAATAGTCGGTTGTGGCAATATTTGTCTTAAGGTGCTGCTCCAACGCCGATTGCCTCCGCCAAGAGTCGTAAAGTAAACCTCCATACCATTACTAAGACTGCTTATATCCGCTTCTGATATTTCAGCTTCAACCGTCATTTGTGATAGGTCCGCGATAGTTAAGATGGTTGGCGCTTGCTGAACAGCATTTAAAGTCCTTCCTTCAGTCATGTTAACTGAGACAACTGTTCCAGAAATTGGCGCTACAATGCGCGTAAACGCTAGCTCTTGTTCTTCAATGTCTAGATTAGCGCGGCTCTGATCTATCTGGCGTTGGGCCTGCGTTAGATTGGCCTGGGCAGCGGCCAGCTGATTCATTGCATTATCAAAATCTAGCTGACTAGTTGCATCAGCAGCCATTAAGCGGCGCTGACGATCAGCGTTTGCCTGTGCTAATTGCAAAGCAGAACTTCTGGATTCTAGTTGGGCTTCCTGCCCAGCCAGATTTGCCCGGCTGGACTCAACGCGTTGTTCTTGTTGATTGGCATATATTTCAGCCAGTAATTGTCCTTCTTCTACTTCATCCCCAGCTTCAACATATAGGTTTAATAATTGCCCAGAGACCTGAGCGCCGACTTCAACAATTTCAAAAGGTTTAAGACTTCCGGTAGCCGCAATAGTATTTTCAATGTCTCCAATCTGAACTGGCGTCAGCAAAGGCTGATTTTCAACAAGATCCTCATCATCATTTAGCCAATAATAACTAGCACCTGCGCCCAATATGACAACAATAAATAATCCTAACAGGCCTTTCTTACCTTTTTTTCTGCGCAGAGGAGCGAAGTTGTCCTCTGCATTATTAGCGCCATCAGAAGTCATATTTTTCCTTTAATAACAGCATTTTATAATTAAAATCTAAATTTTATTATCCAACAGACAAGAATACACTGTAAAAGTGGAAATAAAGAGAAACTTCATCCCTTACTGGATTTAGCTTTAACGTAGATTTAAGTAAAAGGTTTACAAAAAAATTGACTTAGTTTTGGCAGATATTAATTAATTTTTCCAAAGCTTGTGATGCCTTGCCACTATCTATTGCCTGTGAGGCCTGTTGAACGCCTTCTTGTAAGTTTGAAACTTTGTCAGCCACTAATAAAGCAGCAGCAGCTCCGAAAATTACTATATCCCGATAAGAGTCTTTCTGGCCTTGAAGCAAGGCTCGTAAACGTTCGGCATTATAGGAGGCTTCTCCGCCTTTGAGTTGTGCCAGTGTTGCCAGAGGCAGGCCCACATCCTCTGGGCTGATAGTTAGTTCTTTTATTTCTTTTCCGTTAACTTCACAGACATAGTTTTCACCTGTTGTACTTAATTCATCTAGACCATCTGCACCATGAACTACCCAGGCTTTCTCACAACCTAATTTAGCCAGCACCTCAGCCATAGGTTTTACCCATTCTTTACTGTAAACCCCTAACAAATAACGCTTCACCCCTGCCGGGTTGCATAGAGGTCCCAAAATATTAAACATGGTACGTATACCTAACTCCACCCGAACCGGGCCTACATACTTAAATGAACTATGATGACGTGGAGCAAGCATAAACCCAATATTGGCTTCAGTTATTGCTTGTTCAATTTTTTCTAGAGGCGCATCAAGGTTTATGCCCAGCTCTCCCAAGACATCTGCTGCACCGGACTTAGACGATAAAGCTCGATTGCCATGTTTGGCCACTGGCACTCCACATCCAGCGACAACAATTGCCGTTGCAGTTGAAATATTCAAAGTCCCTGTACCATCTCCTCCAGTACCAACAATATCCATAGCGTCTGCAGGTGCTTTAATTGCCAAGGCTTTAGCCCGTATCACATTCACTGCCGCGCTGAGTTCATCTACATTTTCACCACGCATGCGTAAAGCGACGAGAAAACCCGCAATCTGCGCAGACGTTGCGCCACCACTCATGACAATTTCAAAAGCTTCACTGGCTTCATCAAAACTTAACACTTGTTTCTCTGAAACTTTTTTGATGAATGGTTTTAAGGCTGTTTGTAGTATCGGTCATTGCATTTGCTCAATTTGATATTTTTTTATTTTTCGTATTATCCGCAAACCTAAAATCTAAGGTCGAAAGCTTGCTTATGTTTTTAGTAACCGTTGTCAGCAGGGATGCTGACAACGAGCCGCCATGGATGGTTTTATGGCGAGTTACGAAAAACATAAGTAAATTTTCGTAACAGAATTTTAATTTTTATTCTTACGCTCTGCTCTACGTTCTTGTGCCAACAAAGTATTCTGCATTAACGAGGCAATAGTCATCGGCCCAACACCACCTGGAACCGGCGTAATAAAACTGCATTTGTCTTTAACGTCTTCAAAATCCACATCACCTTTTAATGCAAAGCCTTTTGGTTTTGAGCTATCAGGGACTCTACTGGTGCCTACATCAATAACAATGGCGCCCGTTTTTACCATGTCAGCTTTAACAAATTCAGGTTTTCCTATCGCCACTATTAATATGTCCGCACTGGCACAGATTTCTTGCATGTTTTGTGTGCGGCTATGCACCATCGTGACCGTGCAATTTCCAGGTTCAGCATTGCGTGACATTAAAATAGACATGGGAGTACCAACAATATTGCTTCGCCCTACTACCACGCAATGCATGCCTGAAGTCTTAATACCGTTCCTTTTTAACAATTCCAGAATGCCATTTGGTGTCGCTGATATATAAGTTGGTAAACCCAGCATCATACGTCCCAGGTTTTCAGGATGAAAACCATCAACATCTTTATCAGGATTAATCGCTTCTGTTATGGTGTTTTCGTCAATGTGCTTTGGCAAAGGAACCTGCACAATAAAACCATCCACTTCATCATTATTGTTCAGTTCATTAACTTTTTGCAGCAACTCTATTTCTGATGTTTCTTCTGGAAGGGTAATCAAGGTGGAATCGAAGCCCAGTTGTTCACAAGTAAGGACTTTATTATTGACATAAGTATGGCTACCACCATCATTGCCTACAATTACTGCTGCGAGATGCGGGACCTTGCCATTTGCTGCTTTAATAGCAGCGACTTTTTCAGCAATCTCAGCTTTTAGTTGTTCAGAAGTTGCCTTGCCATCAAGTAACTGCATCTTATCCTTACCCCTATAAGAAAAGCAGGCATTCTACCCGATCAAGCAAAGCGATCACAGAAAAAAACCAGGAGCAGTTACGCTTACGATTTCTAGAATTGCAGCACGAGTTGCAGCATCCAGATGTGCATAATCAGTATGATCTTCATCTGCACTGAGTACCTGATATATGTTATCAACAAGATAAGTATGTAAGACCTCGGGTAAGGCCGCAAAAGCATCCGTGTAGATTAAATAACTAAGAGGATATTTGAAAACACGCTGCTTTAAATCTAATTCTCGCAATGAACGCGTGCTGTTATCGAAAGGACCTAAATTCTGAAAATATTCAGTGAAACCAGAAAGACCCTGTATTTGGTCACCCAAGGACGCTTCATTCTTCATAAAGAGAGCGTCCAAAACCGGCAAGGCAAATTCCGCTAATTTTTCAGCACTTACTGTCCCTTGTTCTGCCATTAACTGACGGTAATCCCAGGAGGCTTTGGTCATGGTATTTTGTACTTCAATCTGGTGTTGGATAACCAGCAAGGCAACTATATCACTGTGCCCTGTTAAGTAAGGACTGGTATCAACCCATTCTGTCAAATCAGCTTTATTGCCGTTAGCGAGTAAATCAATTTCACTCACAGAAGTGGCTCTACCTTCAAACATTAGATTGCCCATGGTTTCTTGTTCTCCATGAAGGCCCGTAACGTACCAACCTCCCCAGCGCTGATTTAAAGGAGTACTGTCTTGCATAATCACACTAACTTCATGCGAAGCAATCTCCCCATTACTGTCGACTAATCTAGAACTCATCATAAAACGTGGAGTTCCTCTGCCGGTATTACTCATAGTGTCATGACAACGTAAACATCGACTGGTTTGGCGGGTTAATTCCAATTCAGTTTCAGCTTCTTGCGGAATATCAAAAAATACTGGACCCAAGTTAGGATCCATTGAGGCTATTTCCAGTGTATTCGTATCCGGAATATATCCGATATAAACTTCATCATTAAAATACAGTGCCCGAGGTGTTTCAGGCGCGACAAACCGACTCTTACGGGCTGTTTTGGAAAACACCAACAATTGAGAAGAATCATCAATGTTCAGAAGCGTTAATAAGGACTCGAGATAACCTCGTTCGCCGCGAAATTCAAGTTGTATTCGTCCAGCATCAATATCATCAAATAATAAACTGGCCGCATCATAAGTTGCAGAATCCGCATAATTAATCGCAGGATAATCCCGATCATAAGGCAACTGAGCACTTGCAAGCGCTGGTAAAATAAATAAAATTAAAAATAGAGCCTTTCTAAACTTAAGCATTATTCGCGCCTTTTCATCAGATAAAAAGATTATACAAAATTAAAAGCTTATTAACTGAACTGATGATCTTTTTTTGACTTAAATTAAACTCTTAAAACTGCTAGAATCGCCGCCTTTACCAGCTCCAAGCTACAATAATCATCATAGCAGAGCCATCTATGGTCCAAACTTCTGACATTAAAATTGCACAAGCTGCAGCAATGCAGTCAATTGTTGATATTGCAGCCAAATTGGATATCCCTGGAACCGCTCTGCATCAATATGGCCCGCATAAGGCAAAACTTGACTACGACTTTATTAAGTCTGCTCAAAAAAACCAAGATGGCAAACTGATTCTGGTTACTGCTATTTCCCCAACACCTGCTGGGGAGGGGAAAACCACTACCACTGTTGGTCTAGGTGATGCCTTGACCCAAATCGGCAAGAAAACAGCAATCTGTTTGCGTGAACCCAGTCTTGGCCCCTGTTTCGGCATGAAAGGCGGTGCCGCAGGTGGAGGATATGCTCAGGTTGTTCCGATGGAAGAAATAAACCTGCATTTCACCGGTGATTTCCATGCAATTGCAGCGGCTCATAATTTACTCGCAGCCATGATCGATAACCATATTCACTGGTCAAATGAATTAGACATCGATAGCCGTCGCATAACCTGGCGTCGGGTGGTTGACATGAATGACCGTGCTTTACGTGACATCACCTTAGGCCTTGGCGGTCCAGCTAATGGTTTTACCCGGCAATCTGGTTTCGATATTACTGTTGCTTCAGAAGTAATGGCCATACTCTGTCTGGCTAATGATTTGGAAGATTTACAGCAACGACTAGCTAATATTGTTATTGGTACGACCCGCGATTTACAGGCAATCACCGCCAGAGACCTGAAAGCTGACGGAGCAATGACTGCCTTATTAAAAGACGCCTTGCGTCCTAACCTGGTTCAAACACTAGAAGGTACTCCAGCATTTATTCACGGCGGCCCGTTTGGCAATATTGCTCATGGCTGCAATTCGGTCATATCAACCCAGTCAGCCTTAAATCTTGCTGATTATGTGGTTACTGAAGCAGGCTTTGGAGCAGACCTTGGGGCAGAAAAATTCTTTAATATAAAGTGCCGCAAAGCAAAGTTAAAACCCGATGCCGTTGTTATTGTCGCGACAGTACGTGCTCTTAAAATGCATGGTGGCGCAGCTAAAGATCAACTCAGAACTGAAAATCTAGAGGCTCTGGAGAAAGGCCTATGCAACTTGGAACGCCATGTAGAGAATATTCAACAATTTGAAGTCCCTCTAACTGTTGCTATAAACGTGTTCGATGATGATACGGATACTGAAATAGAATTAATTACTAAACATTGTGCAAAGCTAGGTGTCAGTGTTTTCAAATGTCAGCATTGGTCACAAGGTGGGGCTGGCGCAAAAGCCTTGGCACAAGAAGTTGTGAACATAGCTGAAAACACTATTGGTAATTTCAATTACTTGTACAATGATGAAATGACTCTGTGGAAGAAAGCACAATGTATTGCCCAGAAAATTTATGGAGCTTCTGACATTGTGGCCGACATGAAAGTACGTAAACAATTTGATGCTTACCAACAACAATATCCGGGTTTCCCAGTTTGCATGGCGAAAACTCAATATAGTTTTTCTACAGATCCTTTATTGATGGGAGCGCCAAATAATCATGTAGTCCCCATAAAAGAATTGAGACTTTCTGCAGGTGCGGAATTTATTGTTGCGGTATGTGGCGATATCATGATCATGCCAGGCTTGCCCAAAATACCTTCTGCTGAGAGGATTTCGGTCAATGCAAAAGGTCAAATAGAAGGCTTATTTTAAATTATTAAATTTGACTGGCCTTAAACGAAGCCTAAAATCACTTAAGTTAAACATTAACTAACGTATATTGAGAATCAACATTGAGCAAGCGAAACATATTAGTCACTAACGCCCTGCCCTATGCCAATGGCCCCATTCATCTAGGCCATCTGCTCGGTTACATTCAGGCTGATATCTGGGTGCGTTTCCAGCGTATGCAGGGGAATAACTGCATCTATGTCTGTGCTGACGATGCCCACGGCACAGGTATTATGTTGAGTGCAGAAAAAGCCGGCGTTTCTCCTGAAGAGTTTATTGACGCTGTAAATTTAGAGCACCAACGTGACTTCACTGATTTTCTCGTGGACTTCGATATTTATCACAGCACTCATTCAGAAGAGAATAAAACATTCTCTTCTCTCATCTACGAGCGTTGCAAAGCAAATGGGCACATCAGCCAACGTAGCATTACCCAGCTGTATGACCCAGAGAAAGGCTTGTTTTTATCTGACCGTTTTATTAAAGGGCAATGCCCAAAATGCAAAGCTGAAGACCAGTTCGGTGACAACTGCGAAGTATGTAGCTCTACCTATAATGCTACTGATTTAATCAATCCTCGTTCGACAATTTCAGGCGCTAAGCCAATTGAAAAAGAATCCACTCATTTCTTTTTTACTCTGCCAGACTTTAGCGATTTCTTAAAAGCTTGGACTCGTAGCGGCACTCTTCCAAATCAAGTCGCCAACAAGCTCGCTGAATGGTTAGATAGCGGCTTGCAAGAATGGGATATTAGTCGTGATGCGCCTTATTTTGGCTTTGAAATACCCGGTGAGCCTGGCAAGTATTTCTATGTTTGGTTAGATGCCCCTATTGGTTATATGGCCAGCTTTCAAAAACTTTGTGAAAGTCGCACTGATCTGAAGTTTGAAGACTACTGGGATGCCGAATCAAACAATGAACTTTGGCATTTTATTGGAAAAGACATTATTAATTTCCATGCCTTGTTTTGGCCTGCAATGCTAAAGACTTCTGGATTCAGAACCCCAACGGGTATTTCCGTAAACGGATTCCTTACTGTTAACGGCCAAAAAATGTCCAAATCACGCGGTACATTTATTATGGCTGCAACCTACAAACAATTTCTTAATCCTGAGTATCTGCGTTATTACTTTGCTGGCAAACTTGGTAGTAATCCTGACGATCTTGATCTTAATTTGGAAGATTTCGTACAACGTGTCAATTCAGATGTTGTTGGCAAAGTGGTGAACATTGCCAGTCGTTGTGCTGGATTTATCAATAAAGGTTTCGCAGGCAAACTTTCTGCAGAAATCTCTGAACCAGAATTGACAACTGAATGTCAGCAAGCCGCAGCAGAAATCGCTGACCTTTATGAGAAACGCGAATTTGCAAAGGCGATTCGTGTAATCATGTCATTAGCCGATAAAGCCAATCAATATATTGCGGAAAAAACACCCTGGGTAATTGCCAAGGAAAATCCTCAATCCATTGAGGTACAAAATATTTGTTCTACAGGCCTGAATTTATTTCGTTTGTTAGTTATTTATCTTAAACCTGTGCTGCCTGATCTAAGCAAGCAAGTGGAAGAATTCTTAAATGTACCAGCCCTACAATGGCAGGATGTCGAATCTTTGTTAATAAATCACCAAATTAATCCTTTCAAACCCTTAATGACACGAGTTGAAATCTCGAAGGTTGATGCAATGGTAGAAGCTAGTAAAGATAGCTTAAATTCAGAAGATAGCACTAGCGAGAATGAATCAGATAAAGTAAACAGCCCCCTAGCTAAGGACCCTATCTCTGAAGAAATTGAATTCCCTGACTTTGCCAAAGTCGATTTGCGTATCGCTCAAATTGTTAAAGCTGAATATGTTGAAGGCGCGGACAAATTACTCAAAATAGTCCTTGATCTTGGTTTGAATGCTGAAGGTGAGCAACAAATCCGCACCGTATTTTCTGGGATAAAATCTGCCTATGAGCCAGAGCGATTAAATGGCATGTTCACTGTGTTAGTGGCTAACCTAAAGCCCCGTAAAATGAAATTTGGTGTTTCTGAAGGCATGATACTTGCCGCAGGTGAAGGTAAAGATATTTATTTACTAGAACCCCACAAAGGAGCCCAAGCCGGATCAAGAATAACTTAAGTATTTCTTGATCATTTACGTTTATATATTAGCCAAACTTCGAGTAATATAACTCGTAAATGTCTAATCACACTTTAAGTGAAAAAATTCAGAGTTTTTATAATCAAAACACTGAGCTTTTTCTCAAGCTGGGCCACTCCTCAGAAGGCAGCATCCATCGCTCAATCTGGGCTTATGGCGTGTCTGATCGCCATGAAGCCCTACATTACGTCGATAACCAGATTTGTAAGCTTTTATTGAAGCTACACAGCGATTCAGTTCCGCATATTGTCGATTTAGGTTGTGGAGTTGCATCTAGTCTTTGTTATATCGAATCTGAAATTTCAGTAACTGGTCTTGGTATCACCATCAGTGAAGAGCAATGCAAGCTTGCTAAGCATAGAATTAATAAAAACGGCTTTTCAGAAAAACTTCAGTGCCTGCAGGGTGACTTTTGCAAACTCCCAAAAAATCTGGAAAAAGCTGACTTAGCATTTTCCATTGAGGCTTTTGTCCATGCGCAAAGTGCAGGTGCATTCTTTCATCAAGTTTCATCTTTAGTTAAGCCCGGCGGATATTTAATCATTTGTGATGATTTTTTAGCTGACGAGAGCCTTCTAGAAAATAAGAAAGCACAGCGTTGGTTAAATCGTTTCAAAGATGGCTGGTTAGTTAGCTCTCTTTTGTCCCATCAACAAATAATGAAATATGCATCTCAAGCTGGGTTTAAAAAAATTGAAAGCCAAAACCTCACCCCTTATCTAAAGTTAAACAGACCTCGTGACTATTTCATAAGTCTGTTAATTAAAATTCTGGGCAAACATTCTCTTAAAAGTCGATATTTCCAAATGCTTTATGGCGGCCACGCTCTACAAAAATGTTTATCTAAGCAGTGGATCAATCATGAACTTATTATTTGGCAAAGAGTAAATGACTAAGCAACTCTATTTACTCAGGCATGCTAAATCCAATTGGGACGTGCCCGTTTCAGATCATGATCGACCACTAAATAATAGAGGTCAGCGAGATAGTTTGTTAGTAGGAGAATGGATGCAACTTAATAATTTAATTCCCGACTGCGTAATTAGTTCTCATTCTGCTCGAACCAGAGAAACTATTATGAATGTATGCCTAAGCTTAGATTTTGACTCCATGGATATATACTGGGAAGAGGAGTTATATCATGCCAACCACCAGGTATTACTGGCTGAATGTATAAAGTTTATGACTAAATATGATACGGTCATGCTGGTTGCGCACAACCCCGGTCTTGATGAGCTTTTGGAATATCTTTGTCTGGAAAACGAACTGATATATACCAAAGATAATAAACTTATGACCACTGCATGTTTTGCTCAGATTGACTTGCCGGCAGAAATTAATGAAATTACTTTTCAATCTGGCAAGCTAAATCAATTAATAAGACCAAGTGATATCAAACATAAATAGCGATTACTATTTTGAATAAGAGATAAATCCTATGGCTTTTTTTTCGCTTTTAGACACAGATAAAAATACTGACAATTCAATCTCCAGAGAAATTGATACCGCTAACTTTAGAATTATTCAACTAGAGAAAAAGGTGAATGAGCTTGCCTTCACCGCTGATACTTTGTGGGAGTTATTAGCGGAGCATAATGATTTTGATGTTAATGCGCTGCAACAGAAAATTTCTGCAAAGAAAAATGAGATAGAAACTCGCACTGGCGAGACGACCACTTGTAGTGCATGCAACAGAACAGTACCCGCTAACAAGGGTGCTTGTTATTACTGCGGCTCTAAACTCGCTTAGCTCTCTTAACATTTTTAACTTACAAGCACTTAACATCCATCAACTAGAACTTATTATTATGAATATATGCGCCTAACCTATAAACACGAAAACCGAGGATTGGTTTATTCAGTAAAGAATATACTGGCTATGAATCATATCGATTGCCATATTAAAAACGATTTTGGCAATACCATGGGGGCAGAATTTGGTATCGGCAATACTTTACTTGAACTCTGGGTTAAGGAGGATGGTGATTATGAACGCGCCAGAGAAATTATTGAGCAGCAGTTGCATCAAAAAGAACAAAAACCCTGGATCTGCCCAAGCTGTAGTGAAGAAAATGCAGGTCAGTTTGCTGTTTGCTGGAATTGCCAAACTGAAGACAAAGAAATGTGACCCGCCTAAATCACACTATTACTTCTCTAGCCGTTTTAAGCGCTGTGCTTGAGCATTTTTATGTCAAATTTCGAGAATTTACCCAGCGGCTTGCCTTGTTTGCTTACAATTTTTTTTAGCGCTTGTTTCTGATTCAGTTTCAGAGCTGCAGCTACTTCAAATTTTGATTTATACACAAATTGCCAAAATTGCCAGAGTTCAGGGTTATCTTCTCGCGCTTCATCAAAGCTGATATCAAGCCCTTTACCACTGAAGTTAAAACTGAAATCTTTTAGAGGAATCGCCAGCCCCATACCACACGCTTTGATATAGGCTTCTTTCAAAGTCCATAAATTAAAAAAACGTTGATTAAACTCTTTGACATTCAGTGCTGATAAATCATGAAATTCCTGCTTTGAAAAATATCGCTTTGCCAGCTTAAGAATATCAACCTTACGAGTAAGGTATTCAGCATCCACTCCAATATCATCTTCTAGAGTCACCGCTAGAACACTTAAACCATTAGTGTGCGAGAGATTAAAACTAATAGGCAATGATTTTTTAAAACTAGCGATTCTGGGTTTACCATAAGCATTTTTTGCAAAAACCAAATCTTCTGGCGCTTGTTGTAGGTAATCTCCAAGCACTGATCTTAATAAAGCCCGACTTACCAAAAACTGCTTTTTATGCCTAGCGAAAATCTTACGCTCAAATCGCTTTTGCTCTTCAGCGTTAAGCAAGGCCTGATATTTATCAAGTAAACCTTGATCGCTTATGAGCTGGTCTTCTACCAACCAGAGATGTATTTCGTTACTTTGTAATTCCAGCATGGTGAAAGTCTCTCATTGTTGGCATAATTCCACTAGGAACTCATTCACAACTTATTTAACTAGAGGTTCAAATGCGCATTTTACACACTATGCTTAGAGTCACGAATCTGGACGAATCCATTAATTTTTATAGCCATATTTTTGGTATGGAGATATTACGTAAAAAAGATTTTCCTGATGGAAAGTTTACTCTTGCATTTCTAGGCTACGGCGATGAAAGTTCTAATACAGTTCTTGAGCTTACTCATAACTGGGAAACTGATTCCTATGAAATGGGAAATGCCTATGGCCATATCGCTATCGCAGTTGATGATGCTTATAAGGCTTGTGATGAAATTTCAGCTAAAGGCGGAGAAGTTGTTCGGCCAGCCGGGCCAATGATGCATGGCAGCACCGTGATTGCATTTGTGAAAGACCCTGATGGCTATATGATTGAACTTATCCAAGGCAAATAAGACTATATGCTGCTATGAGTGAAATAATCATCCTCCTCATCAGCGCGATTTTGGTAAACAATTTTGTGCTAGTCCAATTTTTAGGGCTATGCCCTTTTATGGGCTCTTCCAACAAGATTGAAACTGCCATTGGTATGTCTGCGGCTACAACCTTTGTATTGACCCTTGCTTCTATGGTGTCTTATCTGGTGTATCAATACCTCTTGATCCCTCTGGATATTACCTGGCTACGGACTATTGCCTTTATCGTTGTCATAGCAGCCTTGGTAAACTTCACTGAAATCTTGATGCTTAAAACATCTCCTCTGCTACATAAAGTGCTGGGTATTTTCCTGCCCTTAATTACCACAAACTGTGCAGTATTGGGCGTAGCTTTATTGAATATCAATGCCGGAAATAGTTTTGTTGAATCTGCTTTTTATGGTTTTGGTGCGGCCCTGGGTTTTTCATTAGTCTTGGTTTTATTTGCTGCGTTGAGAGAAAAACTCAGCCTCGCTGATGTCCCCGCTCCTTTTCAAGGGCCTTCCATTGCAATGATTACAGCCGCTTTAATGTCCCTCGCCTTTATGGGCTTCACCGGATTGGTGTAACAATGAACACCATCATAGTCCCTCTCTTAGGGCCTAACTTAGGATCTATATTGGCTCCCCTAATAGCGCTCCTGCTCATAGCTATATTTTTTGGTGCATTACTAGGTTTTGCGGCACAAAAGTTCAAAGTCTCGTCCAGTCCACTTATAGAACAAATTAACGCCCTACTCCCACAAACGCAGTGTGCACAATGCGGTTATCCTGGCTGCAAACCATACGCAGAAGCAATTAGTACTGGCGAAGCTATAAACCTTTGTCCACCAGGTGGTGAAGACACCATTATAGAGCTCGCGACCCTGTTAGACATGGAGCCTCTAAAGTTAAACCATCAAAATAGCCAAGAAGATTATGAAGACTATAAAGAGCTCCCTAAAGTGGCACTTATCAGAGAAGAAGAATGTATTGGCTGCACCTTCTGTATTCAAGCTTGCCCAGTAGATGCCATCCTTGGTGGCCCTCAACAAATGCATAGTGTTATCACCTCTGAGTGCACTGGCTGTGAACTCTGTGTGGCACCCTGTCCTGTGGATTGCATAGATATAATACCCCTCTCTCAGATATCACCTAAAAGCCTGCCTGAAAAAAGTTTAAGCGAGCAAGCTTGTATTCGTTGTGGCTTATGCGTAGATGTCTGCCCGGTTGACCTCTTACCACAGCAGCTATTTTGGTATTCACAAGGCAAAGCCTATGAAAAAGCCAAGCAACATCGTCTTTTAGATTGTATAGAGTGTGGCCTTTGTCACGCAGTTTGTCCGAGTCACATTCCTCTGGTGCAATATTATCAAGCGGCAAAATCTGCTATCCATGAGCAGGAGCTCAAACATCAACAAGCCCAATTGCTTAGACAACGCTTTGAATTTCGCGAGCAGCGCCTAGCCAAGGAAGAAGCACTTGTAGAAGAGCGCCGGCAGGCTCGGGCAGAATTAGTCCAAACCAAATCAAAACAGAACGACCTCATTCAGGCTGCACTCGAACGCGCAAAAAATAAACAAACAAACACTCAGGATGCTCAAAATGGCAGTTAAAAAAATTAAGCTGCCCAATAGACTTAAGGCCTTATCAACATCGTTGATTATGCTTTGGGTCCTACTCGCATGCATCCCTGGACTGATAGCGCTGACGGTCTTTTTTGGCTGGGGCACATTGATTAATATTATCTGGCTGTGTATTTGGGCACTGCTATTTGAAGCCTTGGTATTAGTTTTTCGCAAACGTAATTTGGGTTTTTATCTTAAAGATTACAGTGCATTGGTCACAGCTGTCTTACTTGGATTATGTATTCCTCCAAGCTCACCCTGGTGGTTGAGTCTCACCGGCATCTTTTTTGCCATTGTAATTGCAAAGCACTTATATGGAGGGCTTGGACAAAATTTATTTAATCCTGCCATGGTTGCTTATGCCGTACTCTTAATAGCTTTCCCAATAGAAATGACTAACTGGATAATTCCCTTAGGGCTTGAGCAAGATTTAGATGCTTATACTGGAGCTACTGCCTTAGATTTATTTCGTAATGAGCGAGCTGGCATGCTGATCAGTGAATTCTGGTCACAAAACTCTGCTTTTGGAACACTTTCTGGCATTGGCTGGGAATGGGTTAATGGCGGATTCTTATTGGGTGGTTTGCTACTTTTATATAAACGTATCATTGGCTGGCAAATTCCAGTTGCCATGCTGACTAGTCTGTTACTCATGTCGGCCTTATTTTATGACGGCGGCAGCTCAGTTAGTGGCGGCTCTCCTTTCATGCATTTATTTGGTGGCGGCACCATGCTCGGTGCCTTTTTTATTGCAACAGACCCCGTCACTGCTTCAACCACACCCAAAGGCCGCTTAATTTATGGCACACTTATAGGCATAGTGACTTACATCATCCGAGTCTGGGGCGCATACCCTGATGGCATTGCCTTTGCCGTTCTATTGGGAAATTTTGCAGCACCATTTATTGATTACTACACTCAGCCAAAACCTTCACGTAATGCTTAGCGAACTCCAACATTCCATTGTACAAAATACTACTAGGCTTGCCGGCTTTGCCGTAATTGCTGCAATAATATTAACTGCGGTGTTTGCAATCACTGAAGCTCGTATAACAAATCAAATACTAGTAGCAGAACGCGAAGCACTCAATCTTATTTTCCCGGCAAGTCAGCATGACAATGATTTAACCTCAGACAGCTTCATACTAGACATAGAAAGTAACGAATATAGTAATCTGGAATTATTAGGTCTACGTGAAAATAGTAGCGCTTATGTCGCACGAAATAATATGCAGGTGAGTGGTTTAATCTTGCCTCTCATAGCTCGTGACGGATACAGCGGTGATATTAGTTTATTAGTGGGTATTAAGGTTGATGGGGCAATTACAGGCCTTAGGGTTACAGCTCATCGTGAAACTCCGGGTCTTGGCGACCTTGTTGATTTACGTATATCAGACTGGATACTGTCGTTTAACAATCGTTCTTTAAATAATCCTGAGCTAGCAGGCTGGACTGTTAGAAAAAATGGTGGAGATTTCGATCAGTTCACTGGTGCCACTATTACGCCACGAGCTGTTACTCTAGCAACTGCTAAAGCTCTGGAGTTTTTTGAAGACAATAAATCATTATTGTTATCTTTATGATGACCTCTATGAATAAGAAGCTAAAAAACATCAGTGCTCAGGCGCTTTGGCAGAACAATCCTGCACTAGTGCAGCTCTTGGGCTTATGCCCCTTGCTTGCCGTGAGCTCTTCAGTAGTTAATGCCTTAGGCCTTGCTCTAGTGACAACCCTGGTTCTAATATTTTCCAATCTGATGGTTTCACTTATTCGGCATCAAATTACCGCTGCCATTCGATTACCTGTGTTCGTTTTAATCATAGCCAGCTTTGTCACTTGCGCTGAATTATTGATGCAAGCCTATGCCTATTCCTTATATTTAAGCATTGGGATTTTCATCCCTTTAATCGTTACTAACTGCGCAATACTTGGACGTGCAGTTACTTTTGCGGCAAATAATTCTCCGCTAATTTCTGCTTTCGATGGCCTGATGATGGGTCTTGGGTTCAGCTCAGTACTTATTCTCTTAGGTGCCCTGCGAGAGATTTTTGGGACCGGCAAGTTATTTGCTAATTTAGATATCCTGCTGCCGATGGCTACAAATTTAGAAATTACGATATTGCCAAACTATCCGGGCTTCTTATTTGCCCTGCTACCCCCCGGGGCATTTTTGTTTATGGGCTTGCTATTGGCGCTGAAGAATTTTATTGATCAGCAAATAGTTGAAAAAAATATAAAAAACCTTAGTCCCAATCCGTCGTCATCAAGTTTAGCTGAAGACATCAGTTAAACTGAAAATATATATTATTAAAAGAATCGTAAAATGAACAAACAAAAACGTACAGAAATTTTTACCCGCTTGCGTTCAGAAAATCCGAACCCCACAACAGAATTAAAATTTTCTTCTGCTTTTGAGCTGTTGGTTGCAGTGACGCTATCGGCGCAATCAACTGATGTAGGAGTAAACAAAGCAACCGACAAATTATTTCCAGTGGCCAATACGCCAGAACTTATATATGCACTCGGCGTCGAGGGTTTAAAAAAATATATTAAAACCATTGGGCTTTTTAATAATAAGGCCAAGAATATTATTGCTGCTTGCAAAATCTTAATAGAAAAACATAACTCCATAGTGCCGGAAGACCGTGAAGCACTTGAAGCACTACCCGGAGTTGGTAGAAAAACCGCCAATGTAATTCTAAATACTGCTTTCCGCCAACCAACCATGGCAGTGGATACACATATATTTAGGGTGTCTAACCGAACCGGTATTGCGCCTGGAAAAAACGTGCTGGAAGTTGAAAAAAGATTAGTTAAATTTATCCCTGATGAATTTCTCTTGGATGCCCATCATTGGCTAATCCTACAAGGCAGATACACCTGTATCGCTAGAAAACCCCGTTGCGGCTCTTGTATTATTGAAGATCTTTGCGAGTACAAGCAGAAAGTCTATGAATGAAACGACAGACATAATCCTCTCTCTCGGCAGTATTTTACTACTCGGAATGGCTGCAGATTTTTTAGGGAAAAGAACTTTTCTTCCACGAATTACAATCTTATTGATTTTGGGGATATTAATTGGCCAAGAAGTTTTCAACCTAATCCCTACTTCCATCTCTACTCTGTTTGAACTGGTCTCAAACATTACCTTGATCATGGTTGGTTTTCTGATTGGTGGGAAATTGAGTAAATCACTTATTTTACGATCAGCCAAATCAATTATGTGGATATCCATGACTGCGGCGTTGGGGGCTATTATTATCGTCGGTGGAGGCTTGTTAATGATTGGCATACCAAAAGAAATTGCCATTCTACTTGCATGCATTAGTGCCGCAACTGCTCCTGGAGCGACTGTTGACCTTGTCATTGAATCCGGTAGTGAAAGTAGTTTTTCAAAAAAATTACTAGCGATTGTCGCCCTAGATGATGTCTGGGGTCTGGTTATTTTCAGTATCGGTTTGAGCGTAGTGGCTTTTTTTGTTCAATCAAATGGGACAGAAAGCCGTATATTAGCAGCCCTTTGGGACATCATTGGAGCAGTATTATTGGGGGCTTTCCTGGGCTACCCTGCCGCTCACCTTAGCGGCAGATTGCGTCCTGGACGCCCCATGTTTGCTGAAGCCCTGGGCTTAGTCCTTTTTTGCGGAGGTTTAGCCTTATGGCTTGATGTATCTTTCATAATAGCGTCCATGGTGATGGGGGCAATGATCAGAAACTTTGCCGAACATCATGAATATGGTTTCCATGAGATTGAAGATATTGAATGGCCATTTATGATCGTGTTTTTTATCCTCGCTGGAGCGAGCCTCCAATTTGACGCAGTGCAGCTAGTTTTATTTTCTGGAGGTTTTTATATTGCCCTCAGAGCAGCCGGAAAAATCATTGGTTCCTATTTAGGCGCCTTAATCAGCGATTCAAATAAGATTACTAAAAACTGGATGGGTTTAGCCTTGTTGCCTCAGGCTGGCGTCGCCATTGGTATGGCTTTGGTCGCTACTAATCAATTCCCACAATACCGCGATAACATTCTTCCCATTGTTATATTTTCAACCATATTTTTTGAAATCATTGGCCCAGTCTTTACAAGGCTGGCTTTAAGTAAGGCCGATAAGTTGATCGAAAAAAACATAGATGAGTTTTCAGAATAACTACCGAAGGCAGTGATTGAGTATCATAAAATTCCAGCAATGATCTAGTGCTGTTTTTATACTTATTAAGTGCTTTATTTATTTATACTGTAGCGTTTAAACAATTCGAATAAACCCCACCAAGCAAAAACTATAATGATCAACAAAGGCGGTTACTAACCGCCTTTGTTATTTTCTAAAAGATCACTTTATCGCACTTCCGAAGACCAAATAAAACCATCTCGGTTGGGCATTTCAATTGTCGGAAGTGTTTCAGCATTTAATACTGTTGCTTCATCCACTATTCCATTGATATTGAGCAAGTAAGCAGTCAATGCATAAACTTCACCGTCGTTTAAAGACCCTGGCTGTTGAAAAGGCATAGCGCGTCTTACATAATCAAATACAGTTGTCGCATAAGGCCAATAACTGCCGACAGTCTTTCTGGCATTAGCTGTCTCCAAAGAACCATGACCTCCTGCTAACCTATCATTAGTAGCACCTTCACCATTAGGCCCATGACAGGCAAAACATTGGACTGCATAAATTGATGCGCCCTGTGCAACAGTTCCTGAACCCGCTGGTAAATTTTCACCTTCCGGGCCAATGCTAATATCCCAACCCGCAACTTCTTCCGGGCTTGCCGGCACACCAAGTCCGGGGCTTTCTTGCGCAAGAGCAAATGGACACAACAATAAAATTAAGACTAGGAATTTACGCATAAGCACTTTATGAATAAACATTGCTCACCTCCCCATTTGAACTTACTTGCCAGGTCTGAATAGCATGATTGTGATAATTATATTGAGTCCCGCGCTGACTGATTAGAGCTGTGCGAGTGGGTTGAACTGCACCAGTTTCATCATAGGCACGACTTTGTATCAAGGCCGGGCCACCATTCCAGCGCCATGGCATGCGGAATCGAGTCAGGGCTTTGGAAAGTACCGGCCCAGAAAGTTCAGCATCACCCCAACTCCTGCCTCCATCGGCCGATACTTCAACTCGGCTGATACGTCCAGCACCTGTCCAGGCCAAGCCTGATATCTGATAAAGACCTGGGCCTCGCATGGTTTGCTGGCCAGAAGGAGACGTAATAATAGATTTCACGCCCATCTGAAAAGAAAATAACTGCGCACTGCCGTCAGGCCGTAAATCAGAATACTTAGACGTTTCGTCACGGGTCATTGTGGGCGCTTCAGTAACTTTAATGCGGCGCAACCATTTCACGCTGGTGTTACCTTCCCAGCCTGGTAAAAATAGACGCATAGGATAACCATTACCTGGGCGCAGTCTTTCGCCATTTTGATAAAGCGCAATAATTGCATCATCTCTGACTTTGCTCATTGGAATGCTTCTGGTCATTAATGATGAGTCTGCACCTTCAGCCAAAACCCACATGCCTTCAGTTTGAATAACGGCTTCATCTAATAAGATTGATAAAGGCACGCCAGTCCATTCGCTACAAGAAAGTAGGCCATGTATGCTTTGTGCTGAACCGTCAACAGGCTGATCCGCATCTAATAAACGACTATTACCTGAACACTCCAAAAATTGAATTCGTGACACTAGTGGATATCGGCTTAAAGTCTCTAGATCAAATATCAACGGGCGATCTACTAAACCGTGAATTAATAATCTATGTTCGTCAGGATCGATATTCGGTATACCGTTATGATGTCTTTCGAAATGCAAGGCACTCGGCGTAATCATTCCTTCCAAACTGCCATGTGGAGTTCGAGAGGCTCCAGCACCTAAAGCCGGCGGGCTAAACCCAGGGGTGCGAAGCACATCAGATTCAAAATCAGATCGATTACCATAAGCTTCAGGCGGTCTGCCGGGAACAGTACTCCAGGCATCAACTTCAGGTGGCGCAGCTTGGGCGCTGAGGAAGGTTGCTCCACCAGTAACAAGCGCACCCGTTTTTAAAAACGCCCTTCTATGCAACAGGCCATTAGCAGCAACTGCTTCAATTTGATCAACAGAATCATCTGTATCGCTCATAGTTAAGCCTCTTTTAATATTTATTATTCAACCGAATTCTTGAGCAACATTGTATCCTTTACACTCAAAGTTTCAATCCAAAACAAGTGCCAAAAATAGTAAAAGAAATTATTGATTAGCTCACTTGCTTGACATCAAGAAGAATCGACCTTTGACAAGTGCCCACTGTAAGATTTACATTTGAGCTATCAAAATAACAAATATTAACTATGCTTATGAAATTTAAATCTTTGTATATCTCTTTTTTTGCTTCAGCCGTTTTAATGGCACTTTCCTCCTCGACCCTAGCTCAATGGCCTCTACATATGGAAGGCATTCCGCTATTGCCAGACGGCAGTCCTGACTTTGACGCTTCCACACCTAGAACGCTTGATGGCAAACCTGATTTATCAGGCACCTGGGATTTTCCTTTTCCTCACCAATCAGGCGTGCAAGGCAGACCAGTTGGCGAACCCAAAACACCTCCTCCAGGTTTACCACCCTATGCCACATTTTGGGACCAGGGTTTTGGTTTTGAAAATGGCCTGCCCTATCAACCCTGGGCTAGAAAGAAGAGAGAAGAGCGCATCGCCAATCATGGTATTGAAAATCCAGACAGCTATTGCCTGCCCTTAGGCCACATGCAATTTCATACTCATCCACAGCCCTTTGAAGTTATTCAATCACCTGAAAGGTTAGTCATTCTTTATGAAGCCAGTTCCGGCGTCCGAGAAATATTTCTGGACGGCCGCCCCCTGCCCACCTTGGGCGGCCCGATCCCAACCTGGTATGGTTATTCAGTGGGGCATTGGGAAGGTGACACGCTTGTTGTGACCACGAACAACTTCCGTGGTGATGGTTGGCTAGATTTTAATGGCAGCCCTACGACTGAGCAGCTAGTTATTACTGAGCGCTTTAATCGGGTGAGCTATGGTCGAATGGAGCTCGATATCACCATTGATGATCCTGGTGCCTATACTGAAATCTTTGATCTAAGGGCTGATTTTACGATTATGCCTGGAGATAGTTTGATTGAATGGGTTTGTGAAAATGAAGATTCTTCCCAATACTTTTAACAGAGGCTTTTATGAAATCTAGCTTAATAAAAACTGGCATTACCATGAGCATTCTTTTAATGCCCCTGACGCTATTCGCCCACCATAATTGGTTAGCCCAGTTTGATCCCGACAAACCCGTTATAGTCTCTGGCACAGTCATACAATTACAAATGGTCAACCCTCACGCGCGTTTACTTGTCGATGAAGTACTTGAAAATGGCGAAATATTTCACTGGAATTTTGAAATGGCAGCAGCATCAATGCTTATGCGCCAAGGCATCAGAAGAGACACCTTAAAACCTGGCGATACAGTCGAAATCCATGCTGCACTCGCCAGAAATGTAGGCAATATAGCTAATGTTGAATTTGTCGTTCAGTTTGATGCAGAAGGCAATGAAGTATTTAGATTTGGCTCAGCTAGGCAATAAGCAAAGCTAGGTTTTTAACTGTTCCAAATAGTTCTAGGTGAATCAGTAATTTCACCGCTACATAATGCTTAACTAACGACTAGCTGATTCTAAACCATGAATGTCCGCTTTCTATCCAAAGCGGACATTACTTGCTATGTAGCTAATATCACGCTCATACTGTCTTCTCTCGCCCCAAAGGGGGATCAATGGAGTGAAAAATGGACGTATGGACAGCCGTGGGAATGCTAGTAGTTTTGATTGTCGTAATATTTTCTTTATTTTGGTCAAAACGAAAAATTGATAAACAATTAGAAAAGGATGAATAATGTCTGCTATCGACCCAAAGCAGACTAATTAAAATAATAAAATCCTGGAGTCCAACATGAAAATACCAACACTTTGCTATCGCTTGTCCCTGGTTACAGCCGTATTACTTTCCGGGCTTGCATTGGCCCAGCAGAATGAAGGCATGACGTCTGAAGAAGTCGATAATATCCGAAATAATGCCGCTGACATCCCTGGCTCAGGAGTATTCCCGGCAACAAAAGTAGTCGAAGCTGATCTGCCCGATCAGGTTGTATATCGACCGGCTGATCTGAGCACCTTAGGACAAACGAAACTGGGTGTTTATGTATTCGGTAATGGTAGTTGTACAGATGATGCAGCACACAGCCGATTTCATGCACTGGAAGTTGCATCACATGGTTATCTGACTATTGTGCCAGGACAAATCTACACGGGAGTGGATGCGATACCTCGTCCAACAGAAACTGGATCTCCACCCACTTCTCCGGATCAATTGATTGCAGCAATAGATTGGGCCTTGGCTGAAAACAGCAGACCTGGAAGCCCTTATTTCGGTTTAATTGACCTTGAAGCTATTGCTGTCTCAGGCTACAGCTGCGGTGGCATACAGGCCTTGATCAGTGCCAAAGACCCACGTGTATCAACTGTGGTCATTATGAACAGTGGCTTGATTATAGGCCGCCAGACTACCATGACCGGTTCGACTATAGATAAGGGTATTCTTGAGGAGTTGCATACCCCGGTTATCTATATCCTCGGTGGTGAAACAGATATTGCTTATGAAAACGGCATGGACGACTATGCCAGAATTAATCATGTTCCTGCTGCAGTGGCGAACATCAACAAAGGACATGGAGGAACCTACTGGGAACCCAATGGCGGCCAGGCAGCGCAAGTAGCCGTGAACTGGCTGGAATGGCAACTTCGTGATAATGAGCATGCAGCCCAGATGTTCATGGGCGAACATTGTGGTTTATGTCAGGATCGGGATTGGGGCTTCGAGAAAAAAGGTTTTTAAACCATTTAGAAAAGGCTGCAGTCTTATTTTGCTAAGGGGTATAGGCTAACCTCTGTATTACTTCAGTTAAAAAAGAGAATATGTCCGCTAATGGCCAAAAAGAAACTAAACTGAACTTCTGCTATCGACCAATAGCGGACATTAGCTTAACTCTAAAAATAGGAAGTGACTTTCTAATTAATAAAATTTTGACAGCTTTAAAAGGAAATAAAAAAGATGAAAAATATAAACCGGTTCTATCTTTCTATGTTTACTGCGGTCCTGTTTATTCTTTTACTACCCTTGCGTGCTTATGCTCAAGATTCGCTTAAAGTTTATATCTCAGCAGACATGGAAGGTATTGCTGGAGCAAGTAGCAGTAGTCAAGTTTCTAGTAATGGCAGAGAATATGAAAAGTTCAGGCGTATTCTGACTATGGAAGTCAATGCTGCGATTGAGGGAGCCTTTGCTGCAGGTGCGACCGAAGTTCTTGTGGGAGACTCTCATGGAAATGCACAAAATATTGATGTTGAATTGCTAGATTCCAGAGTGCAACTAGTTCGCTCTTGGCCTAGATCTGATGGCATGGTGCATGGTATTGATGAGAGCTTCGATGCTGTTGTGCTTGTTGGCTATCATGCTAGAGAAGGTGATTACGGAATATTAGCCCACACATTTACTGGCAGTGTATCGCTAACTTTAAATGGAGAACCGTCATCAGAAGCCACTTTTGCCGCCGCCATTGCTGGGCACTTTGGGGTTCCTGTCGTCTTCTTGTCCGGAGATCAGGTTATCACCAGTGATGCTCAACGTCAGTTTGGTGCAATAGAGGTTGCTGTAGTCAAGGAATCCTTTGGGTTTAATGCAGCAAAAATGCTTCATCCTGAAGAGGCTAGAAGACTCATACGGGCTGGCGTGGAACGCGGTGTTAGGCAGCGTGATGATATTCAGCCTTATGTGATGGAAAGTCCAGTAAGCCTTGAACTTAGATGGGAAGACCCTGCAATGGCAGAAATCGTGTCATTAATAAATGGCAGTGAACGAATAAATGGTATGACAACAAAGTTTACAGGTGACGATATGATCGAAGTTGTGAATTTCTTCGAAGTTGTCCACCATATTAGGCCACCTCAATAATACTATTTCAGGTTCAAGCATCAGATCAACTGACTAGTCAATGCCTGCTTTCGGCCGAAAGCAGGCGTATGAGGAATTTCCAAAAGACTATTCAATTGGATATAAAATAAAGTCACGACCGAAGGCAATACGAGGCGTAAGTGACCGAATTAAATTCAACTTTTAACGAAGTAGTAGCAGGTGTAGTAGTTATTTCTTTTTATTAGCGGCTAAGGTTCTAAGTCTCAGGGCATTAAGTTTAATAAACCCAGCCGCATCTGCCTGATCATAAGCACCCGCATCATCTTCAAAGGTCGCCATGCTCTCATCGAACAAAGAATCTTTGGATTCTCTGCCAGCAACAATCACATTACCTTTGTAGAGTTTCAGCCGCACTTTGCCGTTAACACTTTGCTGCGTGTTATCAATCAAGGCTTGTAAGGCCTCTCTTTCTGGTGACCACCAGTAGCCGTTATATATCAGGGAAGCATAACGCGGCATTAATTCATCTTTTAGATGCGCTGCTTCTCTATCCAAGGTAATAGACTCTATTGCTCGATGGGCTTTTAACAAAATCGTACCGCCAGGTGTTTCATAACATCCTCTGGCTTTCATGCCAACATATCGGTTTTCAACAATATCAACACGGCCGATGCCATTCTCACCACCAAGCTTATTCAAAGTTTCCAGAATAGTTGCTGCTGACATTTTTTCACCATTAAGTGCTACTGCATCTCCTTGTATAAAATCTATTTCAATATAAGTGGGCTCATCTGGTGCATTTTCAGGTGATACTGACCATAGCCACATATCTTCTTCTGCTTCTGCAGCCGGGTCTTCCAGAACACCTCCTTCATAAGAAATATGCAGCAGATTAGCGTCCATGGAATAAGGCGATTTTTTTCCTTTGTCATGATCCACGGCAATATTATGTTCAGCACAATAAGCCATGAGTTTTTCTCGAGAATTCAAATCCCATTCACGCCAAGGCGCAATAATCTGAATGCCTGGTGACAAAGCATAAGCACCCAGTTCAAAGCGCACCTGATCGTTGCCCTTACCAGTGGCGCCATGTGAAATAGCATCTGCACCGGTTTCCGCAGCCACTTCAACCAAGCGTTTGGCGATTAATGGACGCGCAATGGAAGTGCCTAATAAGTACTCACCTTCGTAAATAGTATTGGCACGAAACATTGGAAACACATAATCACGCACAAACTCTTCACGTATATCTTCGATGAAAATTTCTTTCACTCCCAACGCTTCAGCTTTGGCGCGAGCAGGCTCAACTTCTTTACCCTGACCAAGGTCAGCGGTATAGGTAACCACTTCACATTGGTAAGTATCCTGTAGCCATTTAACAATAACTGAGGTATCCAGACCGCCTGAATAGGCTAGAACCACCTTATTGATATCTGCCATCATTTACTCCTAAGCTGCTTTGTTTAAATTCGTTTTAAGTTCGTCTAAAAAAGGGTCGCTATTGTACCTAGTCAACCCAGCCATACCAAGTAAAAAACTGTTATACTTCAAGCAAATACAGTAGTGGTAAATTCATATGCAGCAACTCACAATCACCCGGCCTGATGACTGGCATTTACATTTACGTGATGGTGCTGCCTTAAAGAATACTGTCCCTCACACAGCACGCTATTTTGGACGTGCCATCGTTATGCCAAACCTATCACCCGCTGTCACCACTACCGAAGCTGCGCTGGCCTATCGTCAACGAATTCTCGAACAAATTCCTGCTGGTTCTGCTTTTCAGCCACTCATGACCTTGTATCTCACTGACAATACTGCGCCTGAAGAAATCACTAAAGCTGTTGCCAGTGGACAAATATTTGGCGTTAAACTCTATCCAGCAGGTGCTACGACAAACTCTGAATCAGGCGTTACCGCTGTAGAAAATATTTACCCCTGCCTTGAAACCATGAGCGACCTTGGCTTACCCCTGCTCATTCATGGCGAGGTTACGCACAATTCCATTGATATTTTTGACAGAGAAAAAGTCTTTATTGACACAATTTTAAGTAATATTTGCTCACGCTTTCCTGCTTTGAAAGTAGTGCTTGAGCACATCACTACAAAACAGGCGGTCGAGTTCGTTAGCACTGCTTCTGACAATATCGGAGCGACTATTACGCCCCAACATTTACTTTATAATCGCAATCACATGTTAGTTGGCGGCATTCGACCACACTACTATTGTCTACCTATATTAAAACGCAATGAGCATCAGCAAGCCTTGCTGGAAATCGTAGCTAGCGGCAATAACAAATTTTTTCTCGGAACAGACTCTGCACCACATGCGACTAATACAAAAGAAAACGCTTGCGGTTGTGCAGGATGCTTTAGTGCTCATGCCGCATTAGAGCTTTATGCTGAAGTGTTTGATGATTTAAATGCTCTGGATAAACTGGAAGCTTTTAGCTCTTTTAATGGCGCGGATTTTTATGGATTGCCACGAAACACTGAGCTCATAACTTTATCTAAAACCAGCTGGCAAGTACCTGAATTTTACGAATTTGCCGATCAACAAATTACTCCTCTACGCGCAAATGAACAGTTGCTATGGACTGTTACTAATAACAGTTAATAGGAACACTATTAAGTGACTGATAAGAAAAAAGTAAAAATCAATACCCCTCTATCTTCCCGCTTCCGTGGCTATCTGCCAGTGGTATTGGATATTGAAACTGCTGGCTTCATCGCTGCAACAGACGCAATTCTTGAAGTCTCTGCTGTGATTCTTGGTATGGATGATAGAGACCATCTCACGCCTGAAGTAACACACACTTATCATGTGCAGCCGTTTGAGGGAGCAAATCTGGACGAAGCATCATTAAAATTTACAGGTATCGACCCATTTCATCCTTTGCGGATTGCTCATCCAGAAAAAGACGTCTTTTCAGATATGTTTAAACACATTCGTAAAAAGATGAAAGCCGAAGGCTGCAGTCGCGCGATTCTAGTTGCCCATAATGCGCATTTTGATCATGGTTTTATTCGTGCAGCAAGTGAACGCCATGGCCTAAAACGCAATCCTTTTCATCCTTTTTCTAGTCTTGATACAGCTAGTTTATCGGCCTTAAGTTTTGGTCAAACAGTGCTTTCGAGAGCTTGCGAAGCGGCAGGCCTGGATTTTGACAACGAACAAGCACATTCAGCAAAATATGATGCAGAAAAAACAGCTGACCTGTTTTGTTACATTGTTAACCACTGGAAGAAATTAGGGGGCTGGCCTTGAACACATTATTGGCTGACACAATTGGTGAGCGTTGGGTAGACAGCGCCAAGAACAGCTCATTTGAGCAAGAATATTTAATTATTGATACTTTAGGTGCAAAACTGAGTCCTATCAGGGCATTGACCGGTAGCATCGTTCTTGCGCGGCAAATAAAAAAATTAAGCCCAGAACAAAATATTGCAACTTTATTACCCACTAGCGCTGGGGCGATGCTCTGCAATATGGCAATATTATTGTTAGGCAAAACGCTGGTAAATCTGAATTACACTGCCAGCACAGAAGCCATTAAGTCATCAATCCAGCAGGCCGATATAAAAACCATTTATACTTCATCAAGATTTCTGCAACGTTTAGAAGCTCGTGGCATTGATACTAGCTGGCTGGAAGAATCAGCCGAAATTGTTATTCTGGAAAAAGTTCGTGAGTCGTCCTCATTTTTACGACAGCTTTTTACTTTACTTCGTTGTAAATTTTCATCACCAAAAACAATCAAAAAACATTACCTAACAAGGGTAAATACTGAGACACCAGCTGTCATTTTATTTTCAAGTGGCAGTGAAGCTGATCCAAAAGGCATCATACTCAGTCATAGAAATTTACTGACTAATATTGATCAGTTTAAAGTGATTTTAAAAGCTCAGCCTAACGATGTAATACTGGCAAACCTGCCTTTGTTTCATGCACTTGGACTGACTGTCACAGAGTTTATGCCTTTGATCGAAGGCGTTGCTATAGTCTGTCATGCCGATCCGACTGATGCCGTTGCAACAGCTAATGCAATTAAAAAATACAATATCAGTATCATGTTCGGCACATCTACATTCTATCGCTTGTATATTCGTAATCCAAAAGTCACCAAAGAATTGCTTGAGCCCTTACGTCTAGTTATCGCCGGGGCAGAAAAACTGCAGACCGAAGTAAGAGAAGAATTCTTCACAAAGTTCGAGAAGTATATATACGAAGGCTATGGTGCCACTGAAACTGCGCCGGTAGCCAGCGTTAATATGCCAGATGAAACTGATAATGATGGCAATATAATTATCAACCATAAACCCAACTCAGTTGGGATGCCGATTCCTGATACTGAAATTATCATTGTAGATCCTGACAGCTTGGAACTCCTGCCCGCTGGTGAATCAGGCATGATTTTGATTCATGGTGGCCAGGTAATGCAAGGTTATCTCAATAACCCTGAAAAAACTAAACAAGCCTTACCGGAGATTGATGATAAAACCTGGTATGTCAGTGGCGATAAAGGCTATCTGGATGAAGATGGTTTTTTGTTTATTCAAGATCGCTATTCCCGATTTGCCAAAATAGGCGGCGAAATGATCGCGCTTGGACTGGTCGAAGCAGCTATTCGCAAAGTCGTTGGTGATATTGAACTGGAAGTCGTTGCGGTCAATATTCCAAACCCCAAAAAAGGAGAAACTATTATCGTTTTAACTAATCGAAGCCTTGATCAGAAGGAGCTTCGAGACAAATTGCTAGACAATGGTCTAACTTCTCTCTCCTTGCCAAGTGCTTATTTTCTTGTCGATGAAATTCCAAAATTAGGTTCTGGAAAAACAGATTTTGGTACTGCAAAAAATCACGCTCTAAGGATTGGGGAAATTGGCAGTAAATATAATAATAAATAATAAATCTTATTTGACAATGATTCTCATTTAGCTTAGCATTCTCATCTGTTGCTAATTAGCTATAAGTTAATCAATATGTATGTTTGTCTATGCAAGGCTGTCACTGACCGCCAAATCAGAGATTCCATAAACGGCGGCGCCAGCTCTTTTGCTGAAGTGCGCAAACATCTCGGTGTTTCTACTCAATGTGGAAAGTGCATGCAACAAGCGAAATCCATAGTAGAAACCACAACTAAAAAAGCAGCATTCCACCCCGCTTAAGCAATTAAAGCTCCTACGCTCAGTTATATTTTTCTTTCTTATTGCGAAACGTAATAATAAGCATTCTTATTCATTATATTTCCTTATATATTAATAGCTTAGCTATAGACTTTTAGGGTGTACTTATCCAGAATATCGCTAGTTTTCGCATTAATGCAGTTACGGAGGTAAATAATGCAAGGTGACAAACAAGTTATAGCCCATCTCAACAAAGTACTAGGCAACGAACTGGTCGCAATTAATCAGTATTTCCTACACGCTAAAATACTACAGGACTGGGGTTTAAAGGAACTGGCAGACTATACTCTTCATGAATCAATTGATGAGATGAAACATGCTGATCAGTTAATAGAGCGTATTTTGTTTTTAGAGGGGCTCCCCAACATGCAAGACCTGGGCAAACTGCATATTGGTGAAGATACTGAGGAAATGATGAAATCTGACCTGGCACTAGAAATGCGCGCTATTCCAGATTTACGTGAAGCAATCGTATATTGTGAGGACGTTAAAGACTTCGTATCACGTGATTTATTTCGGGAAATTCTGGATGCCGAAGAAGAACACGTTGACTGGCTAGAAACTCAAATCAGCCTGATTGAAAAAATGGGTATTCAAAACTATCTTTCAGAAAAAATGGGTGAATAAAACTTTTAGCTAAAATTTAAATTCCCAAAATACAAAAACTCCCTACAGATCTCATGCTATTGAATAGTAAGACCCATAGGGAGTTTTTTTTAAGCTATAACTTTTAAGCAATAAATAAATATTACTTATTCCATCTCAATAGCGAGATCAATAATCACTTCAACTATTTCACCACTATTGGTTTCAGCCATCATAAAATGCCCATTGCCAACCAGCCCTAAATCAGGCAAATAAACAAAACTAGCATCTACACCAGCCTGAGCTAAAATATTAGTTGCGCATTGCATACCAAGGGCCTGAGTTAAACCCTGCTGTGAACCAACCATTGCCACAGGCTTTCCAGCCAAACTGCTTAATTGGCTTGTGGAGCCCTGAGCTTGCATCATGCAGCCATCAGCGCCTTCAACACCAGAAAAATTTGCTGGAAGAGCGGGGCTAAAACTCATAGATGGTCGCATATCATCAGCCAGCATATTGCTACCAGCAGCTTCTATAGCAATGATGCCTGCAACATTGTCAGGATTATCATCAGCGGCTAACCAACCAGTCGGTCCACCTGCAGAATGTGTAATGATGATGGATGGACCAATTCGATCCAACAAAAGCGACAAATCTTCAGCGGCAATATCATTGCCGGCATAAGGACCAGGAGGTGAACTTGCCAACCAGTTCAGTATGCTTTGATCATTTATATCATTTAAATCGCCAGGCCAATTGTCTGCCGTTGCTAGGAACCCAATTAAACCTGAAGAGGTATTGGTACCTAATTCGCCATAGTCTGCACTAGTCGGTGAACGACCATAACCCGGGCGATCAATCCAGTAGACATCAAAACCTGCTGCTAGGAAATAATCTCTCCACCCATCTCTATCATCTGGGGTACTAAACCAATCAGAGGCCTGTCCACCGCCACCATGAACCAAAATCAGCGGATATGGATGTTGCCGATCAGCAGCTAACTGATAACCCACATACATCTGGTTTTTCATGGCCAAGCCAGGCGCTCCAAATGGACCTGCCATAGGGTTGCCAGCAACTTCATAGGTTTCGCCACCCACATAAAAGTGACCCTGCCCTCTTAAAGAAATAATCCCAGCTTCACCTTCTGCATTGGCCGCTACAGTTCCAAAAAGCGCTGCAAAAAGAGCAATTATCGGTAACACTAAGCCCTTTATTTGATTCAAAAATACCATTTTTTTTCTCCAAACCCATTTAACTAAGAACGCCAAGAATAGCGCCAATTCCAGTGAGGGTCTATGTTTCAACTATGAATATACCAAGGAAATAAGCGTAGAAATTAAAAAGGTCATTTATACCTAAGACAGGCTGCAAGCTTGAATAAGGGTCAATTAATATTTCAACATTGTTCGGCGCCAGCTAATAAAGCCAAAAATCACAATGCCGACATAAGCTAGAAATAATAAAGCCGTTAAATAAAGGCCTCTATCTAGATATAAATAGATAGAAATTCCATCTATCACAAACCAGTATAGCCAATTTTCCAAAATTTTATAAATCACCATAAATGTCGTCAGTACACTGGCCCAGGTAGTAAAGGAGTCAATGTAAGGCCAGGCTGCAGCTGTATAAGTTTGCATAACCCAGCCATTGAACCAGGCTAACAATAAAATCAAGCTCACGATCAATACATGCTGCCAGGCTTTAAGTGTTTTTATTTTTAAACCATGATGTTCACTGCCACCATATTGCCAATGCAACCAACCGGCAACTGCCATAAAAATATAGAAGACATTCAGCATGGACTCCATCACTAAGCCGACTTGCCAAAACAAATAGACATAGATAGATGAGCTAACAAAGGCACATAACCAGCACCAAATTATTTCTTTAGTAGCTAATACAAGGTAGGCAATAGCTAAGATGACTCCTAAAACTTCAAGAGTTTGAAAAATCATTCAGCAACGTAGCCTGGTATAAACTTACTGACAAAAACCGCCTTACCATGTTCCACATAACTCCAGGCCAACATCTCAGCTAAGACATGCATGACGTGCTGATATTCACCAAATACATTAGTTGAAGTGGCACTGGTTGAAATTTTTAAATCGGTATAAGTATTTAGCTTATCGATAAAACTTTTTATTAAGGGCTTAAAATCTTCATTGAAGGGGTACATCGAAATTTCAACCATAACATTCATAAGACTGCTTCCATTTTTTCTTGTCGTGTAATTTTAGTTTTATAAATCACATTGATAATAACACCAGCACAAACCAGCGCCATGCCAAGATAAGTCATACTGTTAAAACTCTCACCAAAAAAAATAAGACCCAGTGTTATTGTGTAAATAATGCTGGTGTAGCTAATAATCGACACTGTTGCAATTTCAGCTATTTGATAAGCACGTGTTAAATAATATTGGGCCACCTGACTGGTAAGCCCAACCATTATCAAATAAAACCATTCGCGACCTAGTGGCATACTCCAGTTAAAAATCATCCATAACCCTGTTACAGGCAAACATAATAGTGGGAAGTAAAACATGATCACTAAAGGATGTTCAGTGGAGCTTAGTTTTCTCACACAATTGTATGCCAGCCCCATTACCATGGAAGTAGAAATGCCGACCATTAAATGAAAAAGAGAAATGCGATTATCAAAGCCCTGTATCACCAAAATACCGCTAAAACTCAATGCAAAAAATAAAAATTGTAAGGGACTTACCTTCTCTTTCACAAAGAAAATACCAAGAATTGTCGTGAAAATAGGGGACAAATAAGTCAAGGTAGAAGCAGCAGCCAACGGCACCACTTGAATCAGATAATAATTCATAGATAAGGCCGTAACTCCAGCCAAACCACGAATAACCAAAATTGTTTTGTTGTTGCCAAAAACTGGAATTCTGGCTTTAAGCAAACTATATAAGCATACAACAATAGAAAAAATTGCCCGAAAAAAAATTATTTCGAGCACCGGAATGTTAGGTAGAAGTTTGACAAATACTGTCATTAAGGCGAATACAAAAGTCGCCAGCAGCATAAACAAAACGCCACGTAATGAATCAGACATAAGTCATTTGTGAAAGTTAAAAAACAACTAAAAAAGAAAGAGCTTTTATGCTCCTGACGAGCTTACTCGGCTTCTTTTTCTTCTCCAGCTTCAGTAGGAGAAACTTCAGCAAGTAAGGTTTTAAGTTCACCACTTTGATACATTTCTGTCATGATATCGCAACCGCCAACCAGTTCACCATCTACAAAAAGTTGCGGGAAAGTCGGCCAATCAGAAATTTTCGGCAAGTTAGCTCTAATTTCAGGATTAGATAAAATATCAACATAGGCAAAACGCTCACCACAAGCCATTAACATTTGCGTTGCTTGAGATGAAAACCCACACTGAGGCTGATTAGGATCACCTTTCATGTAAAGAATGATAGGGTTACTGTTAATTTGGTCTTTAATAGTTTCTTCAATACTCATACTTTCGCTCATGTCTGTGTTAAATGCAGTTCTAGAAAAATTATTTGTCGCTATTTTAGCTGATTTTAGCCAACGAAGATATTAGCTTTCGCCCCAAGCTCCACCGCCTGGAGTATTGATCGTTAATAGCTGTCCTTGTTTAGCCTTAAATGAACATTTGCCAGGCAATACTTCGGCATCAAGAAAATTACTACCAGGCTTAGCATGCCCTCCGCCAGCAAGTCCCCAGGGCATAGTTGTTCTTCGCTCACTTAAAATACTCACCTTAGTATCTTCTAAAAATTCATAAATTCTGCTTAAGCCGTCACCACCTTGATGCTTGCCTTTACCTCCACTGTTTTTCCTTATGGCATAAGAAGCAATACGTATCGGATAATGCATTTCAAGACTTTCAATAGGAGTATTTAGCGTATTTGTCATATGTGTATGTACCGCACTTAAACCACCACCATGCGGCCCTGCTCCCATACCGCCCGCCAGAGTTTCATAATAGTCCCAGCTTTCATCTTCAGAGTAATAACCCATAGCAATATTATTCATACTACCCTGACTAGCCGCAGGAATTTTATCTGGCAACGCTTTAGACAATGCGCCAAGCACCACATCAACAATGCGACTGGAAGTTTCAACATTTCCTGCCACAACTGCTGCTGGGTAAGACGCATTGACCAAACAGGATTCAGGCGCGCGGATAGAAATATGCCTGAATATTCCGGCACAGGCTGGAGTATGTTCTGGCATCAAGCAACGAAACACATAATAAACAGCCGCAGCCGTCACTGATAAAGGGCAGTTTATGTTGCCTTTTACCTGAGAAGCTGTGCCTTGAAAATCCGCTATAATTTGCTCAGAACTTACCGAGAGTTTTAGTTTTATAGCCAGATTAAAACTACCCAGGCCATCATCGTCCATCACATCATCAAAACAATAGCTTCCTGCTGGAATATTTTTCAAAGCAAAGGCTGCTAGGTTTTCACCATAATCATTGAGCGCAACTAATGCTGTCTGAAACCTCTCCAAGCCCAAGCTTTTAATTAAGGTTTGTGAACGCTGTTTACCTGAATACAAGGCACTAAGCTGTGCAGAAAAGTCACCCCCAATTTCTTCATTGTTTTCAGTGTCTTTCTGCAAGCTTTTTAATATCAAAAAGAGTTCCTGGTTCAGTACGCCTTTTCGATAAAGATATTGTGGCGAAATCACCAGCCCTTCTTCCTCTAGGGAACTAGAATTAGGCATGGAACCTGGGGAATCTGATCCAATATTGGCATGATGCGCACGATTAACAACAAAACCAGCCAACTTATTGTCAAAAAAAACAGGCGCTATAACTGTGACATCGGGAAGGTGCGTGCCGCCGAGATAAGGATCATTAAGGATAACAATATCACCTTCCAGCCAATCAAAACGACTCACCACATCTGACAAAGCATAAGCCATACTCCCAAGATGCACAGGTATATGAGCAGCCTGTGCACAAAGCTCACCTTGTGCGTCAAATAAGGCACAAGAGAAATCCAGCCGATCTTTAATGTTTGGTGAAAATGCAGTGCGTCTCAGTACGCTACCCATCTCATCACAGATTGCCTCCATACGGCTTACAAATAGACTAAGCTCAATGGCATTCATGATCGACAAGTAACGACACTAGCTAAGCTAGCTGTTTTCATAATCCCATTTATAGCCTTTAGAAAGATTGCCAAGATAATACAATGATGGTTTTGAGATCTTAAATATTTAAGTGAATGGGAGCCGCTATAACCAGCTCCATAGTAAACAAGGATATTCATGCAGGTATACTTGCCTTGATACAAATTCAAAGCAGTATACCGCATTCGATTTATAACAGCTTAATCAAGCTGTTTATCGGGACGTGATGAGTCTATTCGGACCCTTTGCTATTAAGGCCTGTGATTTTATATGCCGGGCAAAAACTGATTGAGCCAGTTGCTAGAGCCACTAGCCCGACTATGGAAACTATTAGCCCCCATAGGGTAGTAATGCCCGTATTTAACCCAATAATCAGAAAAAATAAGCCTAGAGTAATTCTTATTAACCTGTCTTGTGTGCCTACATTGTGAATCATTGCTATCCCTCCCATCAGAATATTTCGTTAGCCTTAGGAAATTACTGTATATGGAAAGTACAAGAGTCAGATTGCTATTTCCCGATACAGATCAAATGAATGATAAATAATGGAACCCTGGCTATTTTCTGCTAGAATTGCCCTTTAATTAGGGTAGCTCGCGCTGCCCTTTTGCGTTTAACAAGCTGAATTAATTCAAACTTGATGATACTTTTTCACTAAAAGAGCTGATTTTGTTCAATGAAGCAGAGTAACCACATAATGCCGACCTATAATAGATACCCGATCGCATTCGATCATGGCGAAGGGGTATGGTTGTATGACACTGAAGGAAATAAATACCTTGATGCCATTAGTGGCATTGCGGTATGCCCACTCGGCCATAAGCATCCAGCTTTTACTAAGGCCTTAATTGAACAAAGCCAAAAGCTCATACATACCTCCAATCTATATAACATTCCTTTGCAGGAGAAGTTCGCTGCAACACTTTGTCAGGAATCTGGCATGCAAGAAGTATTTTTCGCAAATTCAGGGACTGAAGCAAATGAAGCTGCAATAAAAATTGCCAGATTATATGGACACAATAAAGGTATAAGCTTGCCTCAAATTATTGTGATGGAAGGCGCTTTTCACGGCAGAAGTATGGGCTCGTTAAGCGCCACGCATAACTCTAAGCACCAGGAAGGATTTGCTCCTTTGCTCGAAGGCTTTGTCAGAGCACCTTTAAATGATGTGGCTGCTATTGAAAAATGCTTGGTTGAGAATGCAGGCATTGTTGCCATCATGCTTGAACCGATACAGGGTGAGAGCGGAATAAATCCCTGCCCTACTAGTTATCTTGAAGCGCTACAAAGCTTATGCGACAAAAACAATCTCTTACTAATACTGGATGAAGTCCAAACCGGTAATGGTAGAACTGGGAAATATTTCAGTTTTCAGCACAGCTTGATTCAGCCAGATGTTTTGACAACAGCCAAAGGCATGGGAAATGGCTTTCCTATGGGGGCTTGTCTAATTGGCGGTAGAGCTATTGCAGTAATGCAAGCAGGTCATCATGGCAGCACTTTCGGTGGTAGCCCTTTAGCCAGCGCAGCTGGGCTTGCAGTCAATCAAGCCATACATGATGAAAAACTAATGCAAAATGCCACATTACAAGGAGAAGCTTTACTTAAAGGTTTACGGGGTAATCTGGCCGATATAACTGCTGTTAAAGAAGTAAGAGGCTTAGGTTTAATGTTAGGCATTGAACTCTCAATCCCTTGTAGTGAACTTGTAAACTTGGCGCGAGACAAAGGTTTATTAATAACCGTACAAATGGATAAAGTCGTACGTTTGCTACCCCCCTTGATAATTAATGACGCTGAAACCCAGCAGATCATTGATACCCTTAGTCAGCTAATCAGGAAGTTTTGTGATGACCGTTAGGCATTTTAGAAGTCTGTTGGATGTAAATTCACAGGAATTATTACAAATTATTTCTCGCGCTAGTGAGCTCAAGAAGATGCTTGCTGAAGGTGCAACGCACGAGTTTTTGAAAAACAAATCCTTAGCAATGATTTTTGAAAAGTCTTCCACTCGCACAAGAGTGTCTTTTGAAGCCGGCATGACACAATTTGGTGGTTCGTCGATTTTTCTTTCACCAGCAGACTCTCAACTTGGTAGAGGCGAACCAATTGCTGACACTGCCAGAGTATTATCACGCATGGTGGATGCGATTATGGTCAGAACATTTTCACACGAAACTGTAGAAAGTTTGGCAGAGAACTCTTCTGTTCCGGTAATTAATGGGCTCACTGACTCCTATCACCCCTGTCAGTTATTAGCAGATATGCAGACCTATTTTGAAAGCCGCGGCAATATCCAGGGTAAAAGAGTCAGCTGGATAGGCGATGGCAATAATATGTGTAACTCTTATATTAACGCAGCCAAGCTATTGGACTTTGAGCTATGTATTGCCTGTCCACCAGGTTATGAACCTATGCAAAGTCTGCTAGATGCTAATAAAGACCGAGTTCATCTAGTCAGAGACCCGCAACAAGCTGTGATTGATTCTTCTCTAGTAACTACTGACGTCTGGGCTTCAATGGGGCAGGAAGAAGAACAACAAAAACGAATTGTTGATTTTGCCGATTTTGAAGTAAGCTCAGAACTGATGAGCCATGCTAATAGTGATGCAATTTTCTTGCATTGCCTGCCAGCACATAGAGGTGAAGAAGTCAGTGCCGAAGTAATTGATGATCCCAATTCCTTAGTCTGGGAAGAAGCTGAAAATCGCTTACATGCTCAGAAGGCTTTACTAGAATTTCTGCTATGCTCTTAATAAGCCCTCATTAAATTCTGTGGAAAATCTGTGAGCACTCTACTGAATGTAAAACAAATCTCTTGTCGTTATGATGATAAAGTCATCATTCCCGAGCTGAGCTTTAGTGTTAAGCAGGGACAAATTGCCAGCCTGCTTGGCCCTAGTGGTTGTGGTAAAACTACTGCCTTGCGTGCTATCGCTGGCTTTGAGCCCATTTATAGCGGTGAAATTGAACTAGCCGGCAACATACTCAGCACAGTAAACGACACTCTAGTTCCTGAAAAAAGAAAGGTGGGCATGGTTTTTCAGGACTATGCCCTATTTCCACATCTCACTGTAAAAGACAACATTGCGTTTGGCATTCAGGATAAAGATAAAACAGAACGCACTGCAAAAATTGCCGATTTGCTGGATATGATTAAATTAAAAGATTATGCCAGCTACTATCCTCACCAATTATCTGGCGGACAACAACAACGTGTCGCGCTGGCCCGAGCACTGGCACCTAATCCGGTAATTTTATTAATGGATGAGCCCTTCTCCAATTTGGATACAGAGTTACGCCGATCATTAAGCCTGGAAGTGAGAGACATTCTTAAGCAAAATAATATTACCGCTATACTGGTTACTCACGACCAGACTGAGGCATTCACTGTAGCGGATGAAATTGGTGTTTTAGATAACGGAGTTTTACAGCAATGGGCAGACCCAGAAACTCTTCGTCAGCATCCTGTAAATGGTTTTGTGGCAAATTTCATGGGAAACAGTGCCAGTTAAATACACTATTGCTTCCAAGTTCTAATTCCATCCGCTATTGATCTTGCTTAAGCCCTGTACGACACCTAGCTAGATTTTATAGATCTTTCTCTAGTGCATTTTGGCGTGCTTTCATGAGAAAAATTGCTCTAACTTCTTATTTAAATATAACAATTTTCACCATCCTAGTATTGAACTCGACAAGCTCTATCTGCCTGATTCTTCGGTATTTTTTTACGGTTTTTTATGGCTTTTTATGTTTTTTAGCTAAAGCATTCAACACTACATGTAGTATTAGCTTATTTAAGGGTTTCAATACAAAAAAGTGCCCCTTGCTAAAAATTGAGGTTTTTAAACTGTAAATCAAGCAGCTTTCGCTTATGCTTCTATAAATACACATAAACGTCTACTTATAGCGCTTTCAAGCATATCTACACAAAATAAAACTACCCACAAGTTATCCACATAAAATACACAACATTTTTGCTTGCCAAGAAGAAAAAATCCCTGATATAGTGGGAGCTGTCTGTGGTGATCCACTATATCTTGTGATTTAATGACTTAAAGTCGCTTTTTGGCATTAAATCCTTAGTGAATCAGGCATAGTCAACTAATAAAACTAAAACCTAGGGCTAAAAGTTAATTCTAAGTTCTGGTTAAAACACTATATATAGTGTGTACTTTATATAGTGCGTATTTTGTATGTCAGGTTATGTCAGGCAGCTAGTTATACAGACCCTTGGCATAAAAAAGGACTAAGAAAGCCTTAAGAAAGGCCCATAAAGAACAAAGTGCACTGAGATAGTTTAGAGATAGTTTGAGATAGTTTAGAGATAGTTTAGAGATAGTTTTAACGATAGCTTACAGACTCAGGTACCACTTCCAGACAGCAAAATGTCTGGTAAGAATTTAAAAAACAATAATAACTACAACGTCAAATTATGGAGTTTTACATCAATGCAAACTGAGACATCAAATGACTCTTCAACATCTGCCTCGGTTCCTGTTAATGCGAATCAGGATTCCAATCTAGAAGCAACCGCACCAGGTCAACTACGAGTAATTAAACGTAATGGTTCAGTTGTCAGTTATGACGACAGCAAAATTACCCTCGCTATTACCAAAGCCTATTTGGCTGTAGAAGGAGGCAATGCAGCTGCATCATCACGTGTTCATGAAACCGTTGTTAAGCTGTCTAAAGAAATTTCGGAAACCTTCAGAAGACGTATGCCTTCTGGTGGCAGTATTCATATTGAAGAAATTCAGGATCAAGTTGAGTTGATGCTGATGCGTTCAGGCGAACATAAAGTAGCAAGAAGCTACGTTATCTATCGTGCTGAGCATGCTAAACAACGCGCCCAACAAGAGCCCAAAAGCTCAGCACCTCTTTCCGACATCATAGTGACTATGGATGATGGCTCCAGCCAGCCACTTGATACCGCCCGTTTACAAACTGTGATCAGTGAAGCTTGCGAAGGTCTTGAAGATGTTACTGGTGAGGAGATCTATAACGAAACTCTGAAAAATCTCTATTCCGGCGTGAATATTAATGATGTACGCGTTTCACTGGTAATGACAGCTCGAACTTTGGTTGAACAAGAGCCTAATTACTCTTATGTTGCTGCGCGCCTGCTGCTAGACAGCCTGCGCAGTGAAGCTCTGAGTTTTCTAGACATTACGGACAACGCGACACAATCAGAAATGCACAATCGTTATGCTGCAGTGTTGAAACCTTATTTAGAAAAAGGTGTGGAGCTCGAACTGCTATCTCCTGAGCTGCTTGAGTTTGATCTGGGCCGCCTAGGTGAAGCACTGCTTGCTGAACGTGACGAACAATTCACCTATCTTGGTTTACAAACCCTCTATGACCGCTACTTTATTCAAAGTGAAGGTACTCGCTTTGAATTACCACAAATCTTCTTTATGCGCGTTGCCATGGGCCTAGCTATAAATGAAGAAGATCGTGAAGGAAAAGCCATTGAGTTTTACAACTTGATTTCCAGTTTCGATTACATGACGTCAACACCACAGCTATTTAATGCGGGCACTTTACGCCCCCAGCTTTCTTCGTGCTTTTTAACTACTGTGCCCGACGATCTGAGCGGCATCTATGGCGCCATTCATGACAACGCCATGCTTTCAAAATGGGCTGGTGGTTTGGGTAATGACTGGACTCCTGTGCGAGCTCTAGGCGCGTATATTAAAGGCACTAACGGGAAATCACAGGGCGTCGTCCCTTTCCTTAAAGTCGTGAATGATACAGCTGTCGCGGTTAATCAGGGCGGCAAACGTAAAGGTGCCGTCTGTTCCTATTTGGAGACCTGGCATCTTGATATTGAAGAATTCCTGGAACTGCGTAAAAACACTGGGGATGACCGTCGCCGCGCTCACGATATGAATAGCGCTAATTGGATTCCTGATCTATTCATGAAACGCGTCTTCGACGATGGTAGCTGGACGCTATTTTCGCCTAATGAAGTTCCTGATCTGCATGACCTTTATGGCAAGGCTTTTGAAGAACGTTATGAGCACTACGAACAGCTAGCCAGCGAAGGAAAAATGTATGTTCACAAAACGCTGAAGGCAAAGGACTTATGGCGCAAGATGTTGTCCATGTTGTTTGAAACGGGCCACCCTTGGGTCACTTTCAAGGACCCATGTAATATCCGCTCACCGCAACAACATGTTGGCACTGTGCATTCATCCAATCTATGCACAGAAATTACGCTCAACACTAGTCAGGATGAAATTGCCGTCTGTAATCTAGGCTCAATTAACCTGGTTAACCATGTGACTGAGCGCGGGCTGGATCGAGCTAAATTGAAAAAAACCATCCATACCGCTATTCGCATGCTAGATAACGTCATTGATATTAATTATTACTCAGTGCCTCAGGCGAAAAATTCAAATATGAAGCATCGCCCGGTTGGCATGGGCATAATGGGATTCCAGGACTCTCTATATATCCAGAAAATTCCATACAGCTCAGAAGGCGCCCTCAGTTTTGCTGACAGTGCAATGGAAGTCATTAGCTATCATGCCATTGAAGCCTCCACTCTACTTGCCGAAGAACGTGGCACCTATGAAACCTATGAAGGCTCATTGTGGAGTCAGGGTGTTTTACCCATCGACTCACTCAAAAAGCTTGTGGAAGAACGTGGCAATCAATATATAGAAGTAGATATGAGCAGCACCCTCGACTGGGATAGTTTGCGCCAACAGGTGCTAGCTAAAGGCATGCGCAATTCTAATGTTATGGCGATAGCCCCTACTGCAACAATCGCTAATATCACCGGGGTATCTCAATCAATTGAGCCGACTTATCAAAACCTTTTCGTGAAATCCAACCTGTCCGGTGAATTTACTGTCGTTAACCCTTATCTGATTAACGATCTAAAACAGGCTGGTCTTTGGGATAGCGTCATGATCAATGACCTGAAATATTACGAAGGCAGCGTGCAAAAAATCGATCGTATACCGGCAGAGTTGAAAACACTTTATGCAACCGCGTTTGAAATTAACCCTCGCTGGTTAGTCGATGCCGCCAGTCGTCGCCAGAAATGGATTGACCAGGCGCAATCGCTGAATCTTTATATTGCTGAAGCAAATGGTAAGAAATTGGATGTTACCTACAGAATGGCATGGTATCGCGGTCTAAAAACCACTTATTACCTACGCGCTATGGCAGCTACCAGCACGGAAAAATCAACTGTGAGCAATGGCACCTTAAATGCAGTTTCGTCTGGTCTTGAACCTGCTGTTACTGCTGCTGCCGAAGTACCGCAAGCTTGTTCTATAGACGATCCTGATTGTGAAGCGTGCCAATAATTAATAATAAATATAGAAGAAATTTAATAAGAGGTATAAACAATGTTGAACTGGGATGAGTTTAATGTCGAAGAAAATGCAGCACCTTCCGACGCTGCTAGTTCTGTAGCCAATCATGCTTCAGAAGAACTTGCTTCACCTGAAGCTACAACCGAAAACGCTGACTCGGGCATTGAGAACATTGAGAGCATTGAGAGCATTGAGAACATCGAGAGTGCTGCAGCTACCAGCGGAGCAAGCCAAGAAATACAACAAAGCCCAGATCAGCTAAATGCTATTGAGCAGGCGAAAGCAGCAATAGATAGTTTAGATATTACCGCTGCCAAAGCAGAACTGGCAGGCTCTGCAGAACGCGTGAAAGTTGATGATAAACGCATGATCAACTGCCGCGCTGATTTAAACCAATTAGTGCCTTTTAAGTATGACTGGGCTTGGCAAAAATACCTTGATGGCTGCGCCAATCATTGGATGCCACAAGAAATCAACATGAATGCAGATGTCGCTCTTTGGAAGCGAGAAGATGGCTTAACAGCCGATGAACGTTTGATTGTAAAGCGTAACCTAGGCTTCTTTGCTACAGCCGACTCATTAGTTGCCAATAATCTGGTACTGGCTATTTATCGCCTGATAACCAACCCAGAATGCCGCCAATACATTTTACGTCAGGCCTTCGAAGAAGCCATTCATACTCATGCATACCAGTATTGCATTGAATCTCTAGCTATGGATGAAGGTGAGATTTTTAATATGTACCACGAAGTCCCATCTGTAGCGAAAAAAGCTTCCTGGGGATTAAAGTACACTAAAGATATTTGTGACCCAACTTTTAATACTGGCACACCAGAAGCCGACCGCTTGTTGTTAAAGAATCTGATTGCCTTCTATTGCTGTCTGGAAGGCATCTTTTTCTACTGCGGATTCACACAAATTTTATCGATGGGACGTCGCAATAAGATGACCGGTACCTCAGAACAATTTCAGTACATACTGCGTGATGAATCCATGCACCTGAACTTTGGCATCGATATGATTAACCAGATTAAACTGGAAAATCCATCGCTTTGGGATGAAACCATGCAAGAAGAATCTGCTCAGATGATTCTGGAGGCTACCCAGCTCGAAATTGAATATGCCCGCGACACTATGCCTCGTGGCGTACTCGGTATGAATGCTGCAATGATGGAAGATTATCTAAAATTCATCGCTAACCGACGTCTAAATCAGTTGGGCTTAAAGGAACAATTTCCTGGCGCGCAAAATCCTTTCCCATGGATGTCTGAAATTATGGATTTACGTAAAGAAAAGAACTTTTTTGAAACTCGTGTTATCGAGTATCAAACTGGTGGTGCACTTAACTGGGATTAATATTCTTAGCTACTTCTTTAAAAGGAGCGCAACTATGAGTGATAAATCTGATGTAGAGTTAAACTCCGAGCAGACGCTCATCACGTTAGAGCAACTAAGTCAGACGCTTGAAGTCATGACGCATGTTGTAGATAGATTAAAACAACACTTGAATCGACAAATGTCGCTCAACGCAGAATTATTTCAAGATGAAGAAAAGCTGCGTAAAGAAGAAGCTGCAGAGCGGCTTGAGTCCAGCAAAAAATTGCAAGAAAAAAGCTTTGTGGTTGAGATCACGCAGCAGGAATTAGAAGAAGGCTCTGACTCGAAAATCGTGCATTAAGCTCCTAAAGCCTTGAAAAATGTCATGCGTCTGTCGTATGTTAGCGCTTGTTAGATACTCATTGACGCAGGACTATTTATGAAACATATTCTTAGCAACGTGCTTTTCGCGTTACTTTTCAGTTCTCAATTAGCCTTTTCCCAAATTAACCCAGTAGAAAATCAAGATGTTTCTTCATTGCGTGAGGATCCAGATAATCTTCTAGTCGAAATTCAGACCTCAATGGGCAGTATGATACTGGAACTATTTCCTAAGGAAGCCCCTGAAACTGTCGCTAATTTTATCGGTCTAGCGCAAGGAGAAAAACCCTTCGAAGACCCCGAAACAGGTGCTTTGGTCAGCCGCCCTTTTTATGACGGTTTAATATTTCACCGGGTCATTGATGGATTCATGATTCAAGGAGGTAGCCCAACAGGAATTGGTAATGGAACACCCGGCTATTCATTCAAGGATGAAATTAATGCGCGCAGCCTAGGCCTAGATAGAATGCTAGCAATAGACGAGGAAGGTATACCCCATCCATTTTTAAGAATAGCTTCTCAAACTCAATTTCAGGCCGTCATTCTTGAGCCGCTATTCGCAGAAATGAATATAAGCTCACAAGAGGACCTTGAAAATAATTATGCAACTATAGAAGAAAATATCAACAGCTTAACGATTAAAGATGTATATGAAAATCAAGGCTATGAATATACTGAAACTTTAAGTTCCAGAATGCCAGTAAGAGGTGTTATCGCCATGGCTAATGCTGGGCCTAACTCTAATGGCTCCCAGTTTTTTATTAATTTAATCGATACCGAATGGCTAGCGGGAAAACATACGGTGTTCGGAAGAATCCGTCAGGGTATGGATATACTCGATGAGATTGCTGTTACCCCGGTTGATGAGCAAGATCGGCCTATACAGGATGTTCGGATTATTCAAGTTAGAGTATTACCATAAGTAGTCAGTTTCTTAACTCAGGTTAAATTGATCACCCCAAATAGCTATAGCAAGGAGCTGAATCAATGAATATGGGATCTGAACATACCAGTACTAATATTGTTTGGCATGAAAGTAGAGTCAGCCGCCAGTTTCGCCATGAAGCCTTTGGACAACAGGGCTGCACCCTTTGGTTCACTGGACTGAGTGGTTCCGGCAAAAGCACACTGGCATTTACGCTGGAACATAAACTAATAGAGGCTGAATTTAAAAGTTATGTCTTAGATGGCGATAATATACGTCACGGCCTAAATAACAATTTGGGATTTAGCGATGAAGATCGTGAAGAAAATATCCGGCGAGTCGGTGAAGTCTCAAAGTTGTTTGCGGACGCTGGCTTAATCGTACTTTCCAGTTTTATTTCTCCCTTCAAACAGGACAGGCAACTGGTTAGAAAAATTCATGAGGACGCAGAATTAAACTTTATAGAAATATATATCGATACACCTCTCGCAATTTGTGAGGAGCGCGATCCTAAGCAACTATATGCCAAAGCAAGACGCGGTGAAATTCCTAACTTTACGGGCATTAGCTCACCTTATGAAGAGCCTGATAATGCTGAAATTATTATTCCTGTCACGTACACACCAGAACAAAGCTCTCAACATATTTTTGATTATTTAAAACAACACCAAATAATTAAGCCTTAAATATTTCACGTCGGTATGGAGGTAGAGCGTCAAGAATTAATGCTCCGTAGCGTCGGTTTAAAAGACGCTCATCTAAAATAGATATTTTCCCTGTATCACTCTCGCTTCTCAATAAGCGACCACTAGCTTGAACCAGTTTCATAGCTGTCTCAGGGATAGAAATTTCAGAGAAAGGGTTTAAGCCCTGATCTTTCATCCACTGACCCAAAGTAACATCTATAGGGTCATCAGGCACTGAAAAGGGTAATTTTGCGATGATGACGTGAGTACAATATGTAGCAGGCAAGTCTATACCCTCACTCATACTAGCCAAACCAAAAATGGCACTACTTTCTCCTGCATCTATATTGCTTTTATGCAATGCAATTAGTTGCTGCTTAGGATAATCATCTTGCGACAGTATTTTCTCTCTAAAATCTTTTTCCAGGCCATCTAAAACATCCTGCATTTGTCTTCTGGAACTAAATAAAACAAGTCCTCCTTTATCATCAGCTAATAAATCAGGTAGACAGCTAATAATGGCTTGAGTGTGGGCTGAGCTGTCGCCAGCATCAAAACCTTTTTCCGGAATACGTAAAACACCTGCTTCCGCAAAATTAAACGGACTGCCAATACGGCAAAAATTACTTCCTTCGGGTAAGCCCGTCCGCATACTTAAAAAATCAAAACTATTAAGCGCGCTTAAGGTCGCGGAAGTCAGAACCGCTGCAAAGCATTCATTCCAAAGTTTTTCAGTTAAAGCCTCTGCTGCCAATATTGGGCTACATGATAAACTGATCTCCAGTTCGTCTTGAATCTTACTGAAAGTCAGCCAACGAGCCTGTGGAACATCGCTGTTTGCATCTGGGTTAGCATAGTGAAACCAGAGCATAAGACTGGCTTCGCACCGGGCTTGAAGGCTCCCTAGACCTGGATACCAAGACTCAGCCAAAGCAGAATCAATTTCCCCACCTTGATTTTCCATACACTGCCGGATTCGATTAAGAATTTTATCCAGAGCTTGGCCAAGCTGAGAGAAACACAAATATAGAATGCCGCAAATTTCACGTAATTCAGGATCTACCACTCCCCTTTCAAAAGTATGCTGGCTCTGTTTAAGGTCCGTCTGCATTTGCTCTGAGTGGTATTGTTCAAACATTAAAAAAGCTTCGTTCAATTTATGTCTTGTTTCTAGAGTTGCTGCATCAGCTTTTTCAAATAAAGCTTTTAGTTCTGAGCCTGCTTGTTGCTGTAATCGAGTAATTAGCTTCTTAGATTGATCCAACCAATTAATGGAAGACCTGAGTTGCACAAAATGAGAAAAATGAGACAGTCCTTTTGCCGACAGATGATGAGCCTCATCAAAGATATAAATGACCTCAGAAGGGTGCGGTAAAATTGCCCCTCCTCCCAAGCTTAAATCTGCCAAAACCAAATCTTGATTGGCTATGATGCATTCACTTTGTTGAAGAAGTTGGCGGCTTTTGAAAAAGTAACAAGAATTAAAGTTTGAACAGCGACTACCTGAACATTGCCCATGCTCGACTGACACTCCTCGCCATTGTTGATTATCCAATGTTTCGGGCCAGTCATCTCTATCTCCTTGCCAACGTTTTCCATCCAAAGCATCCATCATATCCTGGTATATTTGCTTATCCAGCTTTGAAGGGTCTTCTAGCTCTAGGCCATACAAGTCTTGCATAGCCTCCTGACTACTATTAGTTCTGAGGATATTTTCCAGTTTAGAAAGACAGAGATAACGCCCCCTGCCCTTGGCTATTAGACTGGAAAAATCCATATCAGTATTAGCTTTTAATTCTGGAATATCCTTGAACATTATCTGCTCTTGTAAGGCTACTGTTGCCGTTGCTATGACGACTTGTTTACCTAAAGCTTTAGCTATCGGTAATACTGCAATTAGATAAGCTATGGTCTTGCCAGTACCTGTACCGGCTTCCACAACACAAAGTGCAGAAGAATCAGGGTCACGCTTACCATCTTCATCTAACTCGATAGCCGCAAGCGACTTAGCTATTTCAGCTATCATCAGTTTCTGGCCGTAGCGTGGTTTTAGTTTCCGGTTCTGAAGAAATTGGGAATAATAGGACTGAATGTCCTGTTTAACTTGGTCTGAAATCATAAAAGGCCCTTTCAGACTCTGAGGTTTTTAAACAGATTTTGCAATAACTGGATTTGCATACATGGCTAATAAATAAGGCCGTAACTTGGCGGGAATTTGTCCCAATCGAACGTCGAAATTAACTTTCAATTGTTCAATCTCAGCTTCAGTCTTATTAAACACTTTTGACAAGTCGATGTTTATTTCTAAATCTGGTTTAAGTTCAAAAAAAGCAAAATAATTACTCGGGTGTAGATGATAATTTTCAATTATTTGAGCATCTATAACAGCAGCAACTTCTTCCTCAGTCACTTCATTATCAAAATGCAAAGGTTCACCAAAAGCGACATGGATATCACCTTTATCCCCTATCATGCCAGCCAATATACTCTGTATATCTGAATTTTCATCTTTTTCAAATTTGCCTACTGTATCTAAAGAAAACAACTCTGCTGCCTTATATTCATCACAGGGGTCCAGGCCATAAGAAATTGCGACCGGCACTATATGCAAGGCATTAACCCCTTTAGTCAGCGCGTTTTTCTCACTTTTATCTCGCTTAGAAAGATGTAAACATTTTTATGATTGCTGATTCGGTTTTATCTAAGCCGTTTTTAGCGCGCCCCTCACGTTGAGCCAGCCAGACGTTTTCACCTTGATCGATACAATAATGGATAAACGCAGATAATCGTTTACTTTCTTTTAACTTTTCTCGACCTTGTAATCCGCGTTTCACTAGAAAACTCTTATTGAGCCGCATTAAATCTGATAAAAAAGGCCTTTTTAATAAATTATCACCTATTGCAATCTGTAAGGTGTCAAAACCATGATGGTAAAGCATGTAATTAACCAAAGCAGGATCCATGGTGATATCCCTATGGTTACTGATAAACAAATAGGATGTCGATGAATCCAGTTTATCCAGCCCGGAATCGGTCAAGCTAGTAGTTGTTTTTTCAATTAAATTATCAAGATATTTTTCAATAATTATCTGAACATCATGGATACTTTGAATATGAGCCGTTTCTTTTGCCAAATATTTTTGCACCAGTTTGCTGACTATGGCTGGAAACCAGGAATGCCATCGAGGATAACGGTATCTTGCGATAGCAGCACTAAATTCCGGATCAGCTAACAAGGAATCAACAACTTGCCTTACCTCATGGTCAAGATAAGGTCTGATATCTTCAAAATCTTGCATATGTAAGAAGGTGCCTTTGATTTTATCGTTGTCGTACTTTGAGCTGCATTTTAAAGCAGTGCAGCCCTAAAAGGAAAAAGGCTTTGTCACTCTTTTGAAAATACCTTGACATCAAAATACCCAGCTATAGAACACTTAAACAGTCATCCATAGATTAATGCTTTTATCAGGAAAAAAAATTGTTCTTGGATTTCCACGATCAACAAGCATGCTAAAAAGCAACAAACATATGACCAACATAACCTTGGTATACCAGTTGTTAACATATTCACCTAACCACCGCCTTGCGCTATTCATATAAAGCAATAAGCCTGCTAGTAAGTGGCATAAAAAACGCGCCTGTCACCGAATACATAATGATGACCCAGAATGGCCCTTCCTATTAATAACAGCAGCATAGGCACAAAGCATAGAGTAAATGAGGTACCCTCGGTAAGCGGGTGTTTTAGCAATACTTTCGGGAGACTCCAGTAAATTTTTCTGGTCTCTTACATGATAGAAAAAGTTTGCAAAAAGATAGGGCACGCCGTGCCAGACACCAATTATTGAGCTGAAAGCGGCTCCCCAAAACCCGACTAGGAAAGATCCATTTACCTGGCTCACCTAATACCGGGGACTAATTCTTCCGCGATGGTAAGGGCTATTCCCGTCCCCGTCGCAGTCTTCCGCGTTAGCCCCTGCAGCAACCAGTATAATCGCAATTCCAAATAGCCCGGTTAGGCCATAAGCAACGGCCAAATCAAGCCGCATCGTGCCCATTTTTTCTTTGCCGTGCCAGCCCGCCTCCTGCATCCAATAGGAGTAGCTCATCACAGTAACGCTGCCACCAACGCCACCAATGACCCCAAATACAAACACCATGCTGCCACTCAGGTAGAGTTTCGGTACAAAAATGCCTGTGAGTAACTCTGTGACTAGGCGGCATAAGCATTCATGGCACAGAAAAATATACAGACGAACATCACGCCAATAAATATTTTCATTATATGCTCTAGAAAGAAATAGCCACCATTCCAAACCAGAACCAGCGCTATCACGCCATGAATTATGCTCCAGGCTTGCACTGAAATATTTGGGAAAAATGTATTTGCGACTATGCCTGTTGCCGACATCATGGCGGCGGCTACCATGACCGTCCAAAACAGCAAATATGCAGTAAAATACCAGGTCAGAATCTTGGGCAGATCATCTATCCAGCCTTCTAGTAAGGTTCTGCCCGTGACCAGTTGCCAGCGTCCAATGCCTTCATTCAAGGCAAAATTTTAACACGCTGCCGATAACAACTGCCCACAACAGGGTGGTCCCGTAATTCGCGCCTGCTGCGGAGGCTGCAACAATATCACCCCCGCCTAGACCCGTTGCCGCTACTACCAAGCCTGGGCCGGTTTTGTGATAGATTTCCTTTAGATTCATTCGGGTTTCTATTCCCTAACTCTCTGCACAAAGTGCTCTAATATACTGGCTAAGCTGTTCTAGCAACAGCGCTTGTTGTGGATTTGCATCATTCCTTTTTTCGATAGATAGTTTCATTAGCTTGTCCTTAACGCGAGATCCTTCCATCCGCTTGGCTCTTCCAATAGTTTCTCTCGGCAATATTGTACGCCATCGTTGCGACTCTTCTTCAGCTAACAGGTCTGGATAATTGCGACATCGATACCGAAACAGCATCTCGGGCAGGCGGCCGTCATGGAAATCCAAACGCTGGATGCCCTAATTCCTCAGGCATGTGCTGCCGAATTTCGGCACACAGCGCTTTATCGTGACTATCAAAGAAAGCCGCCACCATAGAGCATTAAATCTGGGTCTCGTTCCTGGCTTAAAATCTGGTTTAAAAACAGCAGCCAATTTTTCTTCCAGATCTGCTGTCTCGAGAATTTGCTGCCGATGCAGCTCACAGCGCTCGAGGTCTATCTGAAACCTTTCGGTAATTGTCATCGGTTAAGCACATTTAAAGGAGCTAGTGCTGGACATTTATTAATGTGCATCAGTTTTCAAAGCAACTCTTTCCACGCCGGCAGGAAGCTCAGCATTTGCCGTAAAGAGCCGCTCCTCTAATATCCATCAACGCTTTCTTCCAGCCAGCTTTTAGGGTCTACGCTCAAATCGTAGACAATGATGCCGTTAGCGTTGCTAGGGTCCAATCAAAATTGGCATAACTACCGCCATACAGCCTCTGCTAGCCGGGTACATCGAGGATATGTGTATCAAGGGCTGAGATGATGCCAAATTAAGCATAGGCAAGGATGCTGTTCTTCCTACGCTTATTATAATAATAGTCATACAACTTTGGCTGCTTGTCCTTAATTAACTTCGCGACGGCTATCGTTGCATAAACATCTGCCAAGGCATCATGGGCCCCCTCATGTGCAATATTATTGGCTTTGGTGAATTCTTCCAGCCTGAAACTCGGCGTGCCGTCTACTTTTGTTGGCCAGTTGAACCCTTCCGGCCTCAAGGCATAAGCTCATCCTGAGCAAATCAATAATATCCCAGCGCGAATTGCCATTTTTCCACTCCCTTTCATATGGGTCATAGAAACTGCGGTATAAGAGATGGCGAGTTACTTCATCATCAAAGCGTAAATTATTAAAGCCTGCCACACAGGTGTTGAGGTTCTGAAAATTCAGCAATGAATTTGGGCGCAGAACTCTGCCTCCGATAGGCCTTTTTCAAGCGCCTCCTGCGGAGCTGATCCCTGTAATTAAGCATGCTTCCGGATTTGGCAGTACATCAAGATGCAGCTCGACAATAGATAATCAATGGGTCATCAATGATGTTTAATGCCTCATCAGTGCGCACACCAGCAAACTGGCAGGCGCGATCTTGGCGAGGATCGCTACCGAAGGTTTCATAATCATGCCAATA